>NZ_PCGX01000008.1:0-541919 GCF_002846655.1 Bifidobacterium thermophilum
CGGGTACACGTCGATCAGACGGTCCACCGTCGAGCCCGCGTCCTGCGTGTGCAGGGTCGCGAACACCAAGTGGCCGGTCTCCACGGCCGTCAACGCCGTGCTGATCGTCTCCAGATCACGCAACTCGCCCACCATGATGATGTCCGGGTCCTCACGCAACGCGTGCTTGAGCGCCTCCGCGAAACTCAACGTGTCCGTGCCGACCTCACGCTGGCTGACCACGCAGTTCTTGTGCCGGTGCACGAACTCGATCGGGTCCTCGATCGTGATGATATGGTCGTGCCGCTCCGCGTTCGCCTTGTCCACGATCGCGGCCAGCGTGGTCGACTTGCCCGAACCCGTCGGGCCGCACACCAGCACCAGGCCGCGCGGCAGGAGCGCCAGGTCCGCGATCCTCTGGTCCAGGCCCAACTGGGTGACCGTCTTGATCTCCAACGGGATCGTACGCAACGCCGCGCACACGCCGTTACGATCCTGGTACACGTTCACACGGAACCTGACCAGATCCCCGATCGCGAACGACACATCCAACTCGAGCTCCTGCTCGAACCGCTGCAACTCCTCATCCGTCGTCATCACCTGCACCGCAGCCAACGTCCGCTCCTTATCCCAGACTTGGCTTTCCGGCACTGGCATGAGTCGCCCATCGACTCGCAGCATGGGGTTGTCACCGACCACCAGATGAAGATCGGACGCGTTGAGTTCTACGAGACGGTACACTGCGTTGATGAATTCGGTGTCGGCATCAGGATGCTCGCGGAACATGGTTTGCACGACCAGCTGTGCCTTTTCACGGCGCTTCTTGAGAACCGCGTTGTCTTTTCCGCTGTCACCGCTCGGCGGCACGACGAAGGTCGGCGCCTGCAGATTGACCTGCTGGTAAGAGACATTACCCTGTACAGCCTGCTGGGCTCCCGTTTGCGCGGCTTGTGCTGATTGTGCCTGACGCATCTGCTGCGCTTGGATCGCTTGCGCTTGCATGCGCTGCTGGTAGGCCTGCATTTGTGCGGAGCTGATGGTGGTTGTCGCTGCGGCTTGCTGGTTTTGCGCTTGCGCTTGTGAAGCCTGTTGCTGTGCTTGCATCTGCTGGAGCATGGCTTGCTGGTACGCGGCGTACTGCTGCTGACGGGCTTGTGCTGCTTGCTGTTGGGCGAGGTATTGCGCTTGCAGGGCTTGCATCTGTTCGGCTGCCGGCGTTTGAGTAGGTGTTTGGGTTTGAGTTGCTGATTGCTGTTCGTTCATGGTGTGCGATTCGTTGGAAGTGGTGGTGGTTGGTGTGTTGACTTGTTGTTGTGCGGCTTGCGTTGATGGTGCGGTTGACTGAGCTTGTGCAGCATGCTCGCGCGTGCTCGTTTGCCCAGATTCGGCGGCGGGCTGATTGGCTTGTTGCCCGACTTGCGCGGCTGGCTCGGGTGCCTTGCCCGCGGCAGCCGCAGCCTTGTCGGCATCGCTGGCATCATCTGCTGCGACGCCGGTGTCAGCGGCAACGGGTTCAGACGTACCCTCAGCTGCACTGGCCGCAGTAGCCGTACCAGCCGCACCAGCTGCGTCGGTAGTACCGGTAGCAGTTGCATTATCGGCAGGATTGCCAACGTTTGCATTACTGTCCGCTTTTGCATTACCGTCCGCGTTGACATTGCCGGTTTCGCCTGCATCACTGCTGTTCTCGCCGGCTTCCGCGACTATCGCGTCCTGCCCTTCGCTGAGGATCGGAGCGCTGATGGGCGCAAGCGTACCGGTGAGTGTCGCATACGTTTTCTTGCGTTCGTCGTCGAAGTCGTCGAAGTCGTCGAAGTTTTCCAGATCACCTGGTTTCAGGCCGAGCGATGCTTCGATTTGCACGTCGTCCCGGCTATTGATTCGAGCTGATTGCTGCGCCAGTTCTGCCAGTGAACTGTCGGAGGGCAGGGTTTCCTCCGGCTTCGCTTCGTAGGATGATTCGGGGAACAGTTTGGGCTTCTGGGCGTCCTGCTTTTCGTAGTATGCTGAAGCGTTTTCGTCAAGCATGGCGAAAATCTTCTTCATACCGTCATCGAGGTTGGGATCATCTGCACGAATGGCGGTCTTGTCGGAGAAGTGACGCCCGCGCTGCACTTTGTCCGAGTAGAACGGCGTGGTGTTGGGGATGGTGACACCTTTGAGCCCGCTGAGGTAGGAGTTGCTGCGTGATGCGCCTTCCTCCAGGATTTCTTCAGCGGCGTCATCGACGGAATCCGAATCCGTGGGTTCAGATTCCGTGTTCGCTTTCGATTCGTCAGCTTCAGCCTCTGCTGATCCGCCGTGCGTATTGGCGCTATCCGTAGTATTCCCTGATTCGCTAGCCGACTCGTCTGACATTGCCGTCTGCGTCTGTTCTTGCAAGGCCAGAGCGGCGGATCCGTCCGCGCCGGTGCTGGCAGGGGAGTCGACGGCACCGCCTGTCTGACCGGTGGATCCGCCTGATCCGACCTCCTGCTGCTGTATATCGTCTGTCATACTGTGTCCTCGTGTCTCTTCTCTTCTGGTGTGCTTGTAGCCCGTGCGCACCGGACGGTGTTGTGCGAAAGCTTAGGGGTATTCGTCAATCAGACGGTGACTCGCAGGACCTCTTCGACTGAGGTGACTCCGGCAAGTGCTTTCTGCCATCCGTCTTCACGCAGGCTGGTCATGCCGGCTTCGGTCGCGGCTTTTTCGATTTCGAGGCTGGTCGCGCCTTTGGCGATCAGGCTTTCCATCTTTTCGTCCACGCCCATGACTTGCTGGATGGCGACTCGGCCCTTGTACCCGGTATTGGAGCATTCCTGGCAGCCGACAGGGCGCCACACATCGGGCAGCTCGTCGCCCTCCTGATACGGTACGCCAAGCATTTTGAGCTCGGCGACGGTGGCCTTGTCTTTCCGTGCGCAACGTTTGCACAGTCGGCGTGCCAGTCGCTGTGCCATCACGGCTGCGAGCGAGGAGCTGATGAGGAAGGGCTCGACGCCCATCTCGGTGAGTCGGGTGACCGCGCTCGGTGCGTCGTTGGTGTGCAGGGTGGAAAGCACCAAGTGGCCGGTCAGCGACGCTTCGATGGCGATGGTCGCTGTCTCTTGGTCTCGAATCTCGCCGATGAGCACGACGTCAGGGTCGGCTCGCAGGATGGAACGCAGCGCCGCCGCGAAGGTCAGGCCGGCTTTGACGTTGACTTGTACCTGATTGATGCCTTTCATACGGAATTCGACCGGGTCTTCAACGGTGATGATGTTGATTTCCGGCCGTGCCACGTCACCCAGCGTCGCGTACAGGGTGGTGGACTTACCAGATCCAGTAGGTCCGGTGACAAGCACCATACCGTATGGGCGTTGGTAGGCCTTCTGAAAGACCTTGAGGTTGCGTTCTGAGAAGTTGAGGTCTTCGACTTTGAGGTTGCCTGCCGGAGTTGACAGAATACGCATGACAACGGTTTCACCCCACACGGTCGGCAGGGTGGCGACACGAAGATCAACGCTCTTGCCGCCGTGCCGGACGGTAATACGGCCGTCTTGCGGGCGACGGCGTTCGCCGATGTCGAGGTCGGCCATAACCTTGATACGGCTGATGACGCCTTGGATCATGGCTTTTGGTGCGCGTTGGAATACGTGCAGCACGCCGTCGATACGGTACCGTACTTCGAGCCCGTCTTCCTGTGGTTCGATGTGGATATCGGAGACGTTATCGTCGATGGCCTGGTTGATCAGCAGGTTGACGAATCGGGCGACGGGGGAGGAGTCTTCTTCATCGTCGGATTCGAGGTTGATTTCTTTCTTCGCGGTCGCGGCGATTTCGTGGGAGATTTCGTTGAGCTCGTCGTTGGCGCGCAGGTAACGGTTGAGCGCGGTTTCCATTTGCGAAGGCATGGCGACCATGGGCAGCACGGTCATGCCGGTGGTCGCGGATACGCCGTCGACTGCGGACAGGTCGCGCGGGTTGGCCATGGCGAGGGCGAGGCGGCCGTTGATGATGGAGATCGGCAGCAGCTTTTCGGCGCGGCACATCTCGGCGGGCACTTTGTCAATGACGCTGCGGTCGACTTGGTATTCGTTGAGGTCGACGAACGGCAGGCTCATGCTTTGCGCGAGTTCCATGGCGAAAGCGCGTTCTGCCTTTTCGTCCGCCATGAAGTCGCCTGTCATGGATGGCGCTGTGGTCGGATCGAAGCCGCTGTTGGTAGCCGCATGCTTGGGGGCATTCGGCTTGAATACCATCGAGGTGTCATACGTTGTGGTCGGATCCATGTGGGGAGTCTGCGGTGCGCTCTGTTGCTCATCTTCCTTTGGCCTCTTGCGGAAGAATAGCCCTCTCGAGTTGGTATCCTCGCCCATAATGTAAACCCTCCGTCCTTGGTCCGTGGCGCTCGGCGCGTTTTTCCGGCTTCGGTTGTGCGCGCCCATATAACGCTAACTATACCTTGAAATGAGAACGTTTGCTTACCGTGTTGTATATCTGCCGTATTGTCACGCCAAGTCAGGCTGTCGCCGTATGTGGAATGCGGTCCAATCGTGCTAGCATGCCGTGAGCGACATGCTATGAAACGTTTAATCCATTCTCATTGCACATATTTTCATGGCTACATGATATATGTCACACAAAGTGATAAAATGTCGATATCCGACAGGCACGTATATGTCAAGTCCCATTGTTGGAACATGACTTACGCCCGGCATTCATGGTGGCAGGTGTACGCGCGCCCTCGGTGAGTAAGCGACTGTGGTGTTGCGGAGGTAGTAACCATGAGAGAGGCAATGCGTAAGGCCCGCAGTGAGCAGGGGTTCAGCTTGGTTGAGCTCTTGGTTGTTGTCATCATTATCGGCATTCTTGCTGGTGTGGCGGTTCCTATTTATCTGAATCAGCGTAAGTCGGCGTGGCGTTCATCGGTGCAGAGCGATGTGCATAACGCTCAGGTGACCATCGCTACCGCTATGACCAAGACCAAAGACAGTGAAAAAATCACAATGAAAAGCAACGATTCCTCGCAAAAGTGCGATGAATCGGAATGCACGTTCACCCAAGCTGGTGGCACCATCGGAGGCAATGCCATCACGGTGTCCAAAGGCAACACCATCAAAGTAGACATTACGTATTCCTCATCCAACGGCGGTACCTCATACACCATCAACGGTGGTAACGAGAACCTGGGTGGGTTCGAATACACCTACCAGAGCACTACCGGATCGCTGGACTGGCATCCGCATAAGCCGTGAACCTGTCGCCGCCCGCAGTCGTTGAGATTGCGGGCGACATCTGGTGGAGTGCCTGTTGTGAGCGCCGCCAAAGGTCATATTCAAAAAGCAAACGGCCACGTCAGCCAAGGCTCATATCTGGCGTAAGAGAGGAGAGACACCGTGGGTCATATGAAGGGTGGGAGGCAGTCGCTGCGTAAACGTATGCAGCGGGGCTTCACCATGGTCGAAGTCATTGTGGCAATCGGCATGCTGACGCTCGTCGGACTTGCGGCGGCACAATTCGCCATTACCGCCGTCCATTCCTCGTATGCGCATCAGCAGCGTTCCATCGCAGTCGGGCTGGCTGAATCCGGCATGGAGCAAGTGCAGGAAAGCGTGAAGGGAAAGGATGGCAATACGATTTTCTCCACGCTGACTTCGGGCATGGCAAAATCTCAGGCTCAAGAGGCGCTCAAAACGGCTTCCGATTTGAATGTCATTGAAAACGCTGCCGACACGATTGATTTGGGATGGTCTGATACTCCTAGCGCTACTGCCATTCAAGCCAAGGTCGAGACGACCGATCAGCAGGGCAAAGGCACCAAGTATACGGTGTATACGGTTGTCGGCAAGTGCTACCGCCTGTCTACGCAGGCTTCCTGCTTGTCTGCGTCAAAGCAAGGCTTGGTAACGACAGCTGGCGCAGTTGGATCGTTCAAGTATGTTGGCAAAGGCAATACCGCCGTTGAAGCCGCTTCGATCACCGATCCCACGAAGTTTCCGACCGGCCCGTTCAACACCGGCACGGCTGCAAGCCAGACATACTCGCCGATGGTTCGTGTGGTGGTGTTGGTCACTTGGCCTGACAGCCAGCATCAAGGCAAGACCTGCTGGTACAGCACGGCTACCATTTTCGACGGCAGCAACGACGACACCTTGAAGACCAAGTGAGGCGGTGAACCAGATGGATAACGGTATGAACGGCATTGAACAGTCGGGTCAGGTATCATACGCACGCCGCAATCGTCAGAGTCAAGGTGCGGTGTCCGGGGGATTTGCCGGAGCGATTTCCTCTTGGTGGCACAAACGGAGGAGTGCAGAAGGCCAGCGCGGCGTTTCTTTGACTGAACTGATGGTGGCGCTTGGCATCTTCCTGCTGTTCTCCTCGGTATTCACTGCCAGTGTGATGCAGTATCTGAGGTCCACCAGTTCGACTGCGGTGCGTGCACAATCTGCGTCCAATGTCATGATGGCCACTCAGCGAATGGAACGGTTTATCTCGTATTCCAATTCGATTGGGTACGCGACAACCGGTGGCTCGAGCGGAACCACCGATAAGAACACGGTGCTGATTTATTCGGCGCCGTCTTCGGGCAATGACTCCGGCGTGGCCAGTGCCAGTGTCGGCCAGTGCATCATGCTGTATTACAAGCCGGCGACTTGGTCGAGCGGCAATTTGCAAGATACGGGCACGTTGTACTATCAGACGGCTGATGTGGACAGTACTGGTGCGCACGGTACGTATTCGGCGAAACATGCGTTGTTGAATTCGATTACCAATGCGCCGACTGCAAGCGGACTGAGCAAAGCTGATTTGCTGACGGTCAAGTCTACGGATACCTTGCAGTTCTCGCCGGTGGTCGGCCAGTACTCAGGTAGCAAACTGGTCACCTCGAACACTCAGGTGACATTCAGCTCGAGGAACTCTTCTGCTGCTGATCCTTCAGGTGGCGCTGCGATTACGTACGAAGCATGCCGGTGATGCATATTCAATACTGAGTATGAGTCTCAACGCATCAGGATTTTCTGACAGCGTTTGCAAGGATTGTCTGAATGTCTCATTGAATTGGTGATGATGCCTCAATCGTTTAACGTGGAATGATGAGGGCAGCGCCGCATGATGGGGCGACATGTTGGAACGAACATGCCGCCCCATCACGTAAGTAATGACGGACATCACGTGTCGTCGGCATGAATGTATAGCGTGGTGATTGCGATTTGTGAAGATTTCCCGTTCCGCAGACGGTTAACGGGCGCTTGTTGTCGTCATTGTCATTGCAATCGTTTACAATAGGGGGTATTCGATCCCCCGAAGACGGGGGCGCGGAAAACCGAAGGACCTGAGTTCGAAGGAGAGATTATGAAGAGTGTTCAGAACGCGCTGAACCGTTGTAAGAATCGGCGCATTACCGGTTGAATGAATCACTCAACCCGGCAGTGCATTCCGCGCATGAGGGGGTGCACTGCTTGTCCGTGGTGTCTACGGGCGCCACGGAAACAACCGTAACCAAGCATCGTGCTCCTCTGTGGTGCTTCGGCTACTTTCATGCATAATCCGGGTGCAATCCGGCGGGTAGAGAGAGTACGGAGGAGACGCCCATCAGGGCGTGAACACGAGAAACACAACAGACAGGGTAAACATGCCACAGGGTCAAGCAAGTAAGACCGCAGTCTGGCGGTACAAGGGCGTAACGACGGATGGCACGCGCAGGCAACAGGGCACGGTCGAGGCGGCGACGCAAGATCAAGCGATAGCCCGCATCACGAAGCTCGGCATCATCCCCACAGAAGTGGTGAACACTGCGGAGGCCAAGGGTCTGAACATGGAAATCGGCCTTGGCTTTACCAAGTACCCGTCCAAGAAAGATTTCGCGGTCATGTCGCGTCAGCTGGCGACGATGGTCACCGCTGGTGTGTCGTTGACTCGTGCATTGGGCATCGTGGTCGACCAGACACCGAACCAGAAGCTTCGTGATTCGCTCCGCCATTGCCTGACGGATATCGAAGGCGGAAAGTCGTTCTCTGATTCCATGCAGGAACAGAGTGACGTGTTCCCGGCTATCATGATTTACATGGTTCGTGCTGGTGAAACGGGCGGCTTCCTTGATGGCGCATTGAACACCATCGCCTCGAGCTTCGAAGCGGATGTGCGTCTGCAGCAGCAGATCAAGTCTGCTATGGCATACCCGATTGTGGTGTTGTGCATCGCCTTGCTGCTTGTGGGCGTCATGCTCCTGACCATTGTGCCGACCTTCAAGAACATGTACGATTCCATGGGAGCTGAACTGCCTGCCGTCACTAAGGTGCTGGTGGCTATGGGCCAGGCGGCGCCTATCGCGATTCCGGTTCTGGTCATCGCAATCGTCGTGTTCGCGGTCTGGTGGCGTCGCAACCGCAAGGAAGTGTTCATCCGCCGTTGGTGGGAGCCGTTCCAGCTGAAGGCACCGGTGTTCGGCAAGTTGAACACGAACGTGGCGTTGGCGCGGTTCTGCCGCAACTTCTCGTCCATGCTGCATGCAGGCGTTCCGATTACGGATGCACTGGACATTGTCGGTTCGACATCAGGCAATTACACGATTGAGAACGCAACCCGTACTGTGAGCACGGAGATTCAGAAAGGTCGCCGTCTGGCTGATTCGATGGCGATGGAACCGGTGTTCCCGAACATGATGGTGCAAATGGTTGCCATTGGTGAGGATTCCGGTGCTGTCGACCAGATGCTTGACAATGCGGGTCGCGCGTACGACGAGGAAGCTCAGTCAATCGCCAAGCAGCTGACTTCGCTGCTCGAACCAATCATGATTCTTGTTCTCGGTATCATCGTAGGCTTCATGGTCATCGCACTGTACATGCCAATGTTCGACATGTTCAACGCGATTGACAAGATGTGATCACGGTCGCGAAAGCGCTCCTTAGGTGGAAATCACGGCATAGGAAACAGCGAAGAGGTTGTCATGAAAGAGTCAGTGTTGTGGCGTCGTCTTGATCGCGCGGTGGGTACGCGGCTGCGTGCACGCTACAAGAACAGGGAATCGGGCGTCGCTATGGTCATGGCGCTCATGTTCATACTCGTCGTATTGCTCACGTCGACATTGCTGCTCGGCATTTTGCTGTCACAAGCGTTGCCGTATCGCAACAATGCGCGCAACGCCCAGGGCAAGGTCGCCGCCGAAGCAGGTTTGCAAGCAGGTCTGAGCTTCCTGCGCACGGCTGAAAGCTACTATGAGACCGGCAACTACAGCAAACTGATGCCTGCTACGGCTGCCGATCCGAGCAAGCCGAGTCTTGATGAAACCTATGCCATGGAGACAGCCACGACCAGTGGTTCAACCACTGGAACGGTGAATGTAGTGGCACTGAACTACGTCCCTGTTGATGACACCTCGTCTGGCACCACTGCGGTGTCAACGTCATCTGCCACTCATAACCAGAAGCTGTCGTACCGTATCCAGATTGGCTATTATGCCGATGATCCTGATGCCGGCGGCAAGATGGTTATTGATGCGACCAAGCTTTCGAGCGTAAAGTATGCCGTGGTGGTGTCGTACGGCTATGTCAACCGTTACCCGGATGGCCGTACTTCCGGTACCGAGACTGACCCGGTGCGGACCGCCGCCGCGAAGTACCAGTTCGGGCAGTCTCAGGAGGCTGGCGGCGGTGGCGGCGGTGGCGACGGCTCGCCTATGCGCAATATGCCTATGGAGGACGGCAGCGCACCTTGGATTTTGGTTGAGAGTACAACGACCGATTCCAATGGAGATTTGGATACTCTTACAGCCATTGACAGTATTGACGAGAGCCATGGAAACACAAATTGGTGGAAGGGATATGAAAAATTGGTCCCTGATCCTCGTAACTCGCTTTGTTTCGTAGCCACGACTGATTCTGAGGGTAATATCGATCCAACTAAAAGCGCTGTAGTCAACTCGGCGGTACGGCTCTTCCGAAAGGCGGTGCAAACCGGGGATAAAACACTTCAGTATTCAGACTATTGCAAGAAACATGGTAAATATAGCCATTTGAACCAGTGGATATATGGTAAGGACGATAGTATTGGTCTTAAGGGTACGAATCTCTGCATGACTGGTCTTGATGTTTCGCATCGGACGTTGCATGGAGGCAAGGCCCAAGATGGAGCAATTCGGCTTACAACTTGCGGTAATTCCTATTCGCCCGCAGTATCCGATGGCAAGGTGGATCCTGGCACGGGAGCCACTTGGCAACCAGGTGGGCAAGGCTATGATACTGAGGCAGAACTTAATGATCCTAATAGTTTGTTGAATAAATATCAAAAATGGGGATTCTTCCTTGGGTTTGTGAACGCCGGGTATGTGAATTTTGGCAAAAAGGGCACAGCTGATGAAAACACCCTCTATTACTCGAGGGGTGACATGCATAGCAACGGCGGTGAATATGACCATACCATGTTCCAAACCATGTATGCCCAGCGTATTGCGAATGCAAATAGTAGCGCAAGTGCAAAATGGGGACAATGTGATGCGAATGTGAGCAGTAAGCAATACGGGTCTGATGCAACAGGCGGGGATTCGTGTTTCCTGATTTCCACACAATGGACTGATCAGTTCGCAGATAATGGGCATACCAGTGCTGCCAATATCAAAACATATGCTGAAAGTCTGGGTGCAGGTGGCGAAGCCGGTTGGAACACAAACCAGATTGTCTCTGATTCAGGTGCATGCATGTTTGCCGGCAATAACGGTGGTGATACGGCTGTTACGAAACAGTGCTTTGTCAATGCTGCCCCAAGCTATTCGTACTGCTATTCTACGTTGATGTATGGGCAAGATATGAGCACAGGTGCTTCTTGGCAGTATCCCTGCCCAGTCACGAGTAACGGTGTGCAATCGAAAATCGATAACATCATCTACGATAGAGGAACTAATGGAATCAACGGGAAGAAACTTACCACGCTTCGCATGACATGGGGACAGTCGGGAGATCGAAATTACGGTGCAGCAACAGCTACTATCAGTTATCGTTGCTTCTACGCTGCTGGTAATACAGCTGGTAGCTTGCTGCAAAAAAAGAATGGAGATTGTCCGACTGCGAGTGCCAGTAACAACAGTTCGTTCTATCGGTTTGAGTATGTGGGGCCGAATTCAGTGTACAATTACAAATTCGTTCTCGCATCAAGCTACGATGGCAAGGACAATGATACGACAAATTCGCTGTGCCTGACAGAGATGACGAACGGCTTGACTGGTGCTGATTATGCCAGCAATGCGAATTTTTATTTCTATAATGCTCAGTTGTATTCGCCGAAAGTCGTATTGCAGAAATGTACCAATCACACTACCAATGTGCTTGGTGAAGTCTCGTATCCACAACAGTGGAATGGTGTGAGGCCAGACGGTGGTGGCGGTACAGGCGGTAGTGGTGCAGCCACATACAAGAAATTGATTAAATCCTCCATCAGCTACGCATCAAGCAAGTACGTGGACGCTGCGAACTGGAAGTGGTGATAGGCTGTGTTGACTTCCTCCATCCTTGCCGCTAGTGATGTTCTGGTCGGCTATGGTGTCCCGCATCTGGATACGAGCGCGTACGGCGACGGTATCACAACCGTGGTGCTTGCCGCCGTCGCGTTCGTCATCGGGTGCTTTATCGGTTCGTTCCTCAACGTGGTCATCTGGCGTGTGCCGAACGGCATCAGTTTGGTCAACCCGAAACGGAGTTTCTGCCCAAACTGCAAGTCCCCAATACGCTGGCATGACAACATTCCCGTCATCTCGTACCTGGTGTTGCGAGGCAAATGCCGCGACTGTCATCAGCCGATCTCCGGACGGTACCCGCTCGTCGAACTCCTCGGCGGGCTTATGACCATGCTTGCAGTGATTGGTCCGGCATTGCACCTGTACCCAGTATGGCTGCTGCCGGTCACCATATACTTCGCATGGCTGAGCATCGTCATCGCCTTCATAGATATCGACGAACAACTGATCCTCGATATCATGACCTACCCGTCCATGCTGCTGATCCTTGCCCTGCTTGCACTCGCGTCGTGGGGGACCGGCTCATGGACGCCGCTCCTGCGTGCCGTCATCTGCGGGGTAGCTCTTGCAACATTCTATGTGCTGCTCGGCTTCATCTGGCCGAACGGCATGGGACTTGGCGATGCCAAACTCGCCGTCATCATCGGGCTCATCCTCGGATGGCTCGGCTTACGGCAGCTCATCGTCGGAGCGTTCGCTGCGTTCATAGTCGGAGGGGTCTGTGCCCTCATCCAAGTGGCGCTCAAACGCATCAAGATGAAAGGCGGAGTTCCATTCGGGCCATACATGCTCATCGGAGCATGGCTCGGCATCTACTTCGGAGCACCCATCGCCAACTGGTACCTAACGATTTGCGGGCTTAACTAGTCCACAGAAAAGAGAAAGGAAAAGGAGGAAGCTATGAAGCCAATCACGACACTGTCGCTGTCGAACGACGCGATTCGCGCGGCCGTCATTGCCAATCCCTACACGGAACGGCCGCAGATACTGCAATACCGCACAATCGGGCTGCCAACCGGCGCGGTCGTCGACGGTGAAGTCGTCGACCCCCAGACCGTCACCGGCCTGCTCAGGGGACTGATCAAAACCGCCAAATTCCCCAAAGACCTCGCGCTCGTGTACACCAGCCGACGCGTCGTCTACAGGGAAATGACCTTCCCGGAAATGCCGCTCGCCGAACTACGCGACACGCTTCCTTTCCAGGTGAAGAACTACATCGCGTTGCCCGTGGACGACTCCATCATCGACTTCGTGCCGCTCACCCGTGAAGAACAGGCGCAAGGCGCAGTACTCCACGGCATGGTTGTAGCAACCCTGCGAACCGGCGTAGAGAAGACCACGACAGCCATTCAGAACGCCGGTTTTGCAGTACGATCCGTAGACGTCAGCGCGTTCTCACTGGCGCGAGTCTTCCGCGATCAGTCACGAGAGAAAGCCATCGCCGTCGTCAACGTCGGTTCCAACAGCACCGACGTGATCGTGCTCTCGCAAGGCCACCCGGTCGCACTGCGAGCCGTACCGTCAGGCGCAGACGACATCACCCAAGCGGTCGCCAAAGCGCTGGACATCCCGTTCGAAGGCGCGCTCGAAATCAAGAACCGCATCGGCCTGCAGAACGTCGTCGGTGATGAGCGACTTGAAAAAGCCGAGGAAATCATCCGCGACACCACGGCGCAGCTGATTGTCGGTATCCGAAACACACTCAACGTGTACAACACCGACCACCCCGCGCAAGTCGCGGACGATATCGTCCTCGTCGGCGCAGGATCCATGCTTGCGGGCTTCCCGCCCGTGCTCGCCAGCTCCACGAACAAAACCGTCACCATCGGCGACCCGTTTGTTCACTTCATTGTTGGAGAGGACGCCAAGCGGCAGAACATTAACGTCCACGGACCCGAATATGCGGCGGTCCTCGGGCTCGCACTAGGAAAGAGGCCACGATGAGCGCATTCAACAAAGGCAGCCACAGCGGCAAAGGCGACAAGTCAGCGTCTCGCCGCCAAGGCAAGAACACCGATCACAAAGACGAAAACAAGGCAAAGGGAAGCATCCTCAACGCAGACCTCTCCAGCCTCGGCAAGTCCAAGAAGACCGGCAAACTCACCCCACCTGACCAGTGGAGCCTAAGCGTTGACCTCCTGCCGAAGTCCGTCGCCGCAATCAACAAAGACCGTGCAATCGCCAAAATCATGGGTTTCGTCACCGTTGGTGTGCTCCTGCTGTGCATCATCGCCGGACTCGTCGCCAACATGTTCGTCGTTGCCGCGCGTGGCGAAACTGATGACGCAAGACTTCAGCAAACATCACTGACCGCACGAAAAGCCCAATTCAAGGACATTCAGGATGTCCTTGTCACCTCCTACGACATCAACGTCGCGCGAGTGGCGGCACTGTACGGTGAAGTCAACTGGCTGACCGTCAGCGATCAGCTCAACGCGTCGCTGCCGGAAGGCGCGAAGTACACGAGCCTCCAGCTGAGCGAATACCAGCTCGGTGGTGGCTCCACAAGCGCCGCTTCGGACTCCAACGTGTGGGGTGGCAACGGTGTGATTCAAGTCAGCTTCACCGTCTCCTCGCCGAACTTCATCTCCGCACAGCAGTTCATCAACAACTTCTCCGGAGTAAACGGCTTCGTCGCCGGAGACCTGAGCTCCGTCTCAGGCGGCCAGGACAGCGGATACACGTACACCGGAACGCTGGCGCTGAAGCTCGACGGCAACACCACCGAGCGAAGCGACAACTCCGGCGGTACGTCCAAGACCCTGCGTGCCATGGTCACCACGCTGCGAGACCAACTCTCCGCAGCCGCAGAAGGCACCGGAACAGCGGACAGTTCGAGCACAAGCTCTGGCTCGTCCAGCTCAAGCAACTAAGGCACCACCAAGGAGATAACGATGAATTTCAACAAGCACAAGGCGATATGGATCGGCCTGATCGTCCTCATCGTAATCATGCTCGGTGTCACTTGGTCGTCCGTGATCATGCCGGCTACGGATAAAGTCCATCAGGCACAAGCTGAAACCGCGCAAATTGACAAGCAGAACGATGCCCTGCAGAAGGATATCGACCTGCTCAACACGGCAAGCGCTACGCCGCAGATATATAAGAACCGTCTGGCGCAGCTGCAGCGAGAAATCCCGACCAGCTATAACCAGTCTGAGTTCATCGCATCATTGGATGGTGCTGCGTCGGCATCAGCCACCACCATCCAGAGCGTGAGCTTCGGTACCCCTGCATCAGTGACGCTTCCGGGAGATACGGCCTCGCAGATCAGTGCCAAGACGATTGTCGGCGTACCGGTGACCATCACCGCACAGGGCGGCTACGATGCGCTGCGCAACTTCGTCGATCAGGTTCAGCGAATCAGCCGTATCGCGGTGCCGACAAGCGTGAGCTACTCCGTCGCCGATGATGACGCGCAAAGCACCGTGACCATCAACAGCTCGGTTCTCGCCATCCTCGACTCGGGTTCAAACAGCAGCGCATCCTCCGACGCCATCCAGAACGCGGCTTCGTCTATCTCCAAGTGACGGAGCGGGCGTAGCGCGCTACACGCTGGTGTGGTGTTGCCGTGCTAGTGCGTGCTGCGGGTGTGATGTTGCTCGCGGCACGCACCGGACTGCGAGCTGCGGACGTGGCACCACGAGCTGCGCATTGCGGATGTGGTGCTGTGCACGTGAGCATCTGCGACGCGCCGGGTTTGGGTGTGATGCTGCGAGTGTGACACTTCGAGCGTGAGCATCCACGACGCGCCGGGTCTGGGTGCGACGTTGCGGGTGTGGTGCTGTGAGTGTAGTGCCACAGATGCAGGTGATCAACCAAGACCGCTGGATAACATGGCTGTCTGGTTGATTTGAACGGTTGATCTGCTCAGTGAACAATGCGGGCGGGAACCTATTGAGTGGGTTCCCGCCCGCCTCGCTGTATTTCTGGTGGTGACTGAAATCCCGCCCCCAATGGCTTGCGGCAACGCGCTGACTGCACGCGATGCCGCACTTGTGAGCGGATCATCACACGGTGGCGGTCCTATCCGTCCTGATGGTTGTTTCTTGCAGTTCCGGTTGCCAGTGTGCGAGCCAATCCTCACACAGTGCCGGTTCTGACGACTCGATTAGGCGTTTCCATGTTGGCACGGGGCGAGTGTGTGAGCCAATCCTCACATGGTGGCGGTGTCGTAAGCTGTGATGGTCGTTTTCTAGTCGGTTAGAGGTCGGTGTGTGAGTCAATCCTCACACAGTCACCCATAGGTGATGCCGACACCGCAATCCCAACCACCCGAACCGCCACCGTGCGAGCCAATCCTCACACAATGACCACCGAGCACTTCCAAATCAGCCAATCCCATCAACCCAGCCGGCACTGTGTGAGCCAATCCTCACACAACCACGGCAGAGTCGCGCCGAACCGGCAAAACCCACCCTCCAGACCGTCACCGTGTGAGCAAATCCTCACACGATGACGGTCCCGTCGATGATTCTGGTCGTCGATGTGCCGGTGAGGGGTGAGTGTGTGAGCGGATTCTCACACGCTGGCGGCCTTGTCAGACCTCATGGTCGTCAGCGTGCTGGTGAGGGTAGGCGTGTGGTGCCTGAGCCATTGTTCCGGTCTCCTCACAAATCTCGTATGCCGTGACAAACGCTGTTAATCAAATCTCGCCGGAACGTAGCCGCGCCCGGCAGTATTCCGTGGTTTGCGCATGCCCGGACATATACAAACCGGCATTACGGTCTCCGGGTGGATCGGAACGTCTGGTGTCTGTCGTGTGCCGTATGTCAAGGCATGCGCAACCCGGCATTACGGCCTCCGGATTGTGCGGTCTGTTTCCTCTCAGGCGAGCTGCGTATGCCAGGGCATGCGTGTGCCGGCATTACGATTTCGGGTAGGGCAGGGTGTCTTCCGGCTTGTGTATGACGCGTGTCGGTGCATACGCAAACCGGCATTACTACTCCCGGGTAGATTGGAACGTCTGGTGTCTGTCGTGTGCCGTATGCCAAGACATGCGCAACCCGGCATTACGGCCTCCGGATTGTGCGGTCTGTTTCCTCTCTGGTGAGTTGCGTATGTCGGGGCATGCGCGTGCCGGCATTCTGTTTCCTGAGTAGGGCGGGACGTTCCCTGCCCGATGGGCGGTATGTGAGCCAATCCTCACACGGCACCCGGCACCGGCTTCGTGTCAGAACGTATCGGTAAGCTTGGGTTCCGTCATACGTCCCAAAACCGTCAAACCAGAAGGTGCATTGTGGCTAGTTCTAAACTCGATGAAGTCGTCTCCCTCGCCAAGCGTCGCGGGTTCGTGTTCCCCGCGGGCGAGATTTACGGCGGCACCCGTTCCGCATGGGATTACGGCCCCCTTGGCGTCGCGCTGAAAGATAATATCAAGCGCGAATGGTGGCGCTCCATGGTCGTCACCCGTGGCGATGTCGTCGGCGTGGATACCTCGATCATCCTGCCGCCGGAGGTGTGGGTCGCTTCCGGCCACGTGTCCGTGTTCAATGATCCGCTTATCGAGTGCCTCAATTGCCATAAGCGCCAGCGTGCCGACAAGCTGCAGGAATCCTATGCAGAAAAGCATGGCGACAAGATGCCGGAGAACGGCCTTGCCGATATCGTCTGCCCGGATTGCGGCGTGCGCGGCAAGTGGACTGAACCGCGTGATTTCAACATGATGCTGCGCACTCATCTCGGCCCAGTCGAGGACGAGAATTCGCTGCACTATCTGCGCCCGGAAACCGCGCAGGGTATTTTCGTGGACTTCAAGAACGTCATGATGGCGAGCCGTTCCAAGCCTCCGTTCGGCATTGCGAATATGGGCAAGTCGTTCCGCAACGAGATTACGCCCGGCAACTTCATCTTCCGCACCCGTGAGTTCGAGCAGATGGAGATGGAGTTCTTCGTCGAGCCCGGCACTGATGAGGATTGGCATCAGTACTGGATTGATACCCGCACCCGCTGGTACCTTGATTTGGGCATCAACCCGGCGAACCTGCGCCATTACGAGCATCCGAAGGAGAAGCTCGCGCACTATTCGAAGCGCACGGTCGATATTGAATACAAGTTCGGCTTCCAGGGTTCCGATTGGGGCGAGCTGGAAGGCATCGCGAACCGTACGGACTTCGATCTGTCCGCCCATGCGAAGCATTCCGGCGAGGACCTGAGCTACTTCAACCAGGCCACCGGTGAGAAGTACGTGCCGTACGTGATTGAACCGGCCGCCGGCCTGACCCGTTCCCTGATGGCCTTCCTCGTGGACGCGTACGACGTGGACGAGGCTCCGAACACCAAGGGTGGCGTGGACAAGCGCACGGTGCTACGTCTTGACCCGCGTCTGGCCCCGGTCAAGGCCGCGGTGCTGCCGCTGAGCAAGAAGCCGCAGTTGCAGACCATTGCTCACAACCTCGCCGCCGACCTGCGTCAGCACGAGTGGATGATTGACTACGACGAGGCGGGCGCCATCGGCCGTCGTTACCGTCGTGAGGACGAAATCGGCACCCCGCTGTGCGTCACCGTCGATTTTGACACGCTTGACGACAACGCGGTCACGATTCGTGAGCGCGACACCATGCAGCAGGAGCGTGTCAGCCTTGACAAGGTCGCCGATTATGTGGCCGACCGCGTCAGCGAGAAGCGCGTGCGCTATCCAGAAGGCCCGGCCAGTGTGACTGGCGTGAAGGCTGCTGACGGCGGCGTGGACGTTTCTAAGGAAAGCGGCATCGACGAGACCCAACCGGTGAAGATCGCCGAAGCTGGCGGCCTGTACTGATATCGCTAACGCGCGCGTCATCTTTCTACAAACTGGTTACGCTGGGAAGCCTCTCAGCGTAACCAGTTTGTGAGTGTGTGCGGTGGAGGAGTACACCCGCACAATCGGTTGGCGGGTGCGCCGGGATGGGAAGTAAGCGCTTACGGGAAAGGAATCCAAGGGTATGAGTAAGCACGACGAGGACATTATCGACGAGCGTGGCGATTCCAGACTCGGCGAAGATCCCCGTTCCACGGCGACCGCCGGTCCGGTGCAGATTCATCCCGTGGATCTGGGGCACATCCATGTGCCGACGCCGGTCATGCTGTCCCCGATGGCAGGCGTGACCAATTGGCCGTTCCGCGTGATCTGCGAAGAATACGGGCCAGACGGCTTGTATGTCGCCGAAATGATTACCGCCCGCGCACTCGTGGCCCGCAATCCCAAGGCTTTGCGCCTGTGCCGTTTCGCACCGAGCGAGAAAATCCGCTCCCTGCAATTGTATGGGGTCGATCCATCCATCGTCGAACAGGCGGCGCGCATCGTCGTCGACAACAATATGGCCGACCATGTCGACCTCAACTTCGGATGTCCGGTGCCCAAGGTCACCCGGCGCGGTGGCGGTTCTGCGCTTCCATGGAAAACCGACCTGTTCACTGAGGTCATCCACCGCGTGGTGTCCGTGTGCGGGCCGGCGGGCATTCCCGTGACCGCGAAAATCCGCGTGGGTATCGACCACGAGCACGAGACCTTCCTCGAAGCTGGGCATATCGCCCAGGAGGAGGGTTGTGCCGCCGTGACCCTCCACGCCCGTACCACCGCCGAATATTATGGCGGCCATTCCGACTGGAGCCGTATCGGCGAATTGGTGGAGCGTCTGGACATTCCCGTGTTTGGCAACGGGGACATCTGGGGCGCGGATGACGCATTGGCGATGGTGCGTGAAACGGGTTGCGCCGGTGTAGCGATCGGGCGGGGATGCCAGGGCAGGCCGTGGCTGTTCGCCGATATCAAACACGCCTTCGAAGGCAGCGATGAGAGAACGAACCCGAATCTGGGCCAAGTATGCGCGGTGATTCTTCGTCACGCCGGGTTGCTCACCGAGTTCTACGACGGTGACGAACGCATGGCGGTGCATGATCTGCGGAAGCATATCGCTTGGTATCTCAAAGGATTCCCGGTCGGAGGCACGACGCGTAAAGCCTTCATGGAATGTGAAAATATTGCGGATGTCAAGCGTGTCATGGATACGCTCGATCCACAAGCCCCGTACCCGCAGCGAATCATCGACAAACCGCGCGGGCGTGTGCGATACGCGAAAAAGGTACACCTGCCGTATGGATGGCTTGAGTCCAGGACCACTACACACGAACAACGAGAAACGCTGTTCGGCGACGATCCGATGGACGTAAGCTATTGACAGAACCCTTGGCTGCTCCGCGACACGTGAAAAAATCGCGGTACATACCAAGAAATAACGTATGTGTTACTGGTTTTGCGCTACAGTTGAGCATAACCGTAAGTGACAGGAGACAATGGTGAGCGAGATTGCCCAGACAGACAATTTCAACGACAAGACCAACATCAAGGTCGTGGGGGTCGGCGGAGCCGGTGGCAATGCTGTCAACCGCATGATCGTCGAAGGTCTGCAAAACGTTGAATTCGTGGCCATCAACACTGATGCGAAAGATCTGATGCGCTCGGACGCCGACATCAAGATCGCGCTCAACGATGCCACCAGCCGTGGGCTTGGCGCTGGTGCGGACCCGGAGAAGGGTGCAAAGGCCGCACAGGACCATCAATCTGATATCGAGGAGGCCTTGAAAGGCTCTGATATGGTCTTCGTGACCTGTGGCGAGGGCGGCGGCACCGGTACCGGCGCCAGCCCGATTGTCGCGCGCGCCGCAAAACAGCAGGGCGCACTGACCATCGCCGTAGTCACCAAGCCGTTCAGCTTCGAAGGGCCGCGTCGTGAAGCCTCTGCCGAACTGGGCATCGAGAACCTGCGCAAGGAAGTCGACGCGATTATCGTCATTCCGAACGACCGTCTGCTCGAGCTGTCTGACAAGTCCATCGGCATTGTCGACGCGTTCCGAACCGCAGATACCGCGTTGCTCGCCGGCGTGCAGGGCATCACCGATCTGATGACCAACAACCCGTACATTCATGTGGACTTCTCCGATGTCACCACCATCCTTCGCGGTGCCGGAACCGCGCTGTTTGGCATCGGCTCCGCGCGGGGCGAGGACCGGGCCACCCAGGCCGCGGAAATCGCCATCAGCTCGCCGCTGCTTGAAGAAAGCATCGAGGGCGCTCAAGGCGCGCTGGTCAACATCGCCGGCCCGACCGACCTCAAGCTGCTCGAAGCATCCAACGCCGTCGAACTGGTCAAGAAGGCCATCCACCCCGAAGCCCAGATTATCTGGGGTCTTTCCCTCGACGACGCCTATGGCGATGAGGTGCGTGTCACCGTCATTGCGGCAGGATTTGACAAAGCGGGCAAGGAAGCCGCGGACGCTGGTGCCTCGGCAGCAGCCCAGCCGCTTGCCGCAAACGCGCAGCCGGCAGCAACCCCCGCAGCCCAGCCGCAGCAAGCGCAGCCGGCCAGCGGGAACCTCATCGACGCCGGTGCCCAGAACCCAGCGTCGCCGGCGCCTGAACGCCCGGCCGCTGCTCCCTACGTCGCCCCGCAGCAGAATCCCGCTGCTGGCAACTACGGGTACGGCAACTACGGCCAGTACGGCGATGACGGAGATGCGACCACCGAACACCGCGTTGTCCCGTCGAACGATCCAGGCGATTTGGACATTCCGGATTTCCTGCGGTGAACGGCGCAAGGCACGAGTAAGTAAAAGGAGCTGAGATGGCTGGGTTCATGAAGAACGCGATGTCCTATCTGGGCATGTCCGATGTCGTCGACGACGATGACGACCTGCTCGACCAGGAGGAAGACGACAAGGAATCAACCTTTGATTCCGACCATACGGTGGCGCCGATGTCAACGTCACAGCCCGCAAGCTCGTCGGCATCGTCGTCGAGCCGTGGAGCCAGCCAGTTCCCGGCACGTGTCAGCCGGATCACTACGATTCACCCGAAGACCTATGACGATGCCCAGCTCGTGGGCCGTGCGATTCGCGACGGCGTGCCAGTTGTGCTGAATCTCACCGGGGTTCCTGAAGCGATCGCCTATCGTATCGTCGATTTCTCGGCGGGCGTGGTGTTCGGCGTGCGTGGATCCATCGAGCGCGTGACCCCGCGGGTCTTTCTGTTGAGCCCCGCGCAGATCAACATCAAGGTCGAGGAACCTGAATCCAAGGCTGCCGGACACGACCTCTTCGCCGATTGACGCGGTCTGACGCAGTCTGATGTCAGTATGGCTTGGCACCTGCCGACACCGGTCTTACCGGCACTGGTCCTGCTGGCGTTGACTAGTAGCACAGAACCCAATACCTGTCACCATATGAGGGCTTCGATGAGCGCGTAATCATCGAAGCCCTCCTGCTATGCTGGGCCTGTGCTTGTATATTTGGCTATCTTCGTGATTAACCTGCTGCTCGACGCATACATCACCGTGCTGTTCATTCGTATGATTCTCGACTGGGTGTTCATGCTCGCCCCACAATGGCGTCCGGGGCGTATCGCCGGTGATATTATCGATTTGGTCTACGATCTGACCGAGCCGCCGCTACGGTGGCTGCGGCGCTATATCCCGCCACTACCGTTGGGGCCGATCGCCATCGACCTGAGCTTCATCGTCCTGTATTTCGCGCTCGGTTTGCTGCGGGCGCTCATCTGACGTGAATACTTGTAACCTTCATGAACACGCGTGAGCGCTTGCGTATCCTCGTAAATGCTGAAGACAGAGTGACGATTCGCTAGGAGAATCGCAGATATCATGACCGCGACACGAAAAAAGAGCGCGAAATCGGTCAGGAATTCATATGGGTCGTGCTAGCATCGGTATAGATACCGTCACAGCGAGGCATTACTCAAAGCGAGGTGGAGATTTATGGCTCTTTTGACGCCAAAGGATATTAGGGAGCATACCTTCCAAACGGTACGCTTCAAGGAAGGCTATGACGTCGACGAAGTCGATGACTTCCTTGACCAGGTAACCGAGACGGTCGAAGCTCTCGGCAAGCAGGCGATGCAGAACGGCCCGGCCACGCAGCCTCTCGGCCAGGATGTGGCGAATCTCAACGCCAAGATTTCCGAGCTGAATAACCAGATTGAATCCCTGAAGAAGGAAAACACCGATCTCAAGGCTGTTGCGGCTACGGCGGGCAATGCCTCTGCTGCGGATCAGGCCGCGAAGACCGCGACCGAACAGCTGCACAAGGCTGAAGAGAACAACCGCGCACTCGCTGTGCAGAATGATCAATTCAAGCGTCAGAGCGAGCAAGCCACCGTTCTTGCCCAGAAGCTCAAGCATGAGAACGACCAGCTCACCGAGCAGGCCAACGGGCTCAACCAGCAGATTGAGCAGGCCAAGGCCCAGAGCGAACAGCTCAAGAACCAGAATGACCAGCTCAAGAGCCAAGTCGATCGTCTCAGCGCGCAGATCGATCAGCTCACCGCGCAGGCGGCAAAGGAAGCCGGCAACAAGGACGTCGCCGAGCAGCTGAATGCCGTCACCCGCGAACGCGACCAGTTCCGTGCCAACACGGAGAACCTCAGCCGCGAACTTGCCACTGCACGTCAGCAGCTTGCCGTCCAGCAGCAGACCGGCACGCAGGTCAAGGAACTCCAGCGTCAGCTCGAGGAATCCCGTGAGCGTGAGAACAAGCTTCGTGCGCAAATCGAGAAGGTCGAGCCGAGCACCGAAACCGGCAGCCTCCAGAAGATCGCAGGCGCTGCGCAGAACGCTTCCAGCGAGCCGGAGCGTGCCACCGCAATGCTCACCCTGGCTATGCAGCTGCATGACCAGTACGTTGACAAGGGCAAGGCCAAGGCCAAGGAAATCACCGAGGCAAGCCAAGCCAAGTACGAAGAGCTGGTCACTAAGGCCAACGATTACTCGAGCCGCACCCGCAGCGAGGCAGACGACTACAACAAGTCCACCCGTGCCGATGCTGACGCGTACAACAAGCAGGTTCATGCCGATGCCGACGGTTACTCCGTCAAGACCCGTCAGGATGCCGACCTGTACGCGAAGAACAAGCGCGAGGAAGCCGACAACTACGAGGCTGAAGTCCAGCGTCGTGCTGCCGACTACGACAACAAGACCCGTTCCGGCGCGGACAACTACGCCAAGCAGGTTCGCAGCGAGCTCGAGAACCAGGTCAAGGTCATCGAAGGCAACATCCAAGGGCTCAAGCAGTTCGAGACCGAGTATCGCACTCGCCTTACTGATTTCCTTGGCCAGCTGATGAATCAGGTGTCCGATTCCAACAACTACAGCAAAGTGGACCAGTCCCAGTCCAGCCCGCGTCGTCACTGATCGCGGTCTGACCAGGTAACGGTTTTCAGGTTTGGAATCCATGAATCCACCTCAGATAACAAGACGGTCGCGTAGCAAGTACGTGGCCGTCTTTGCTGTTGCGGCAGTGATTGTGCTCGTCCTCGACCAAGGGACAAAGGCGTGGGCGAAACAGGCACTGTCTGGCGGCAATATCATCGAGGTCATCCCTCATCTGCTGTCTTTTGTTCTCGTGCGCAATCCCGGGGCCTCGCTCGGATTCGCTTCAGGACACACATGGGTCATTTCCATTCTCGCCTTCGTGGCGTGCGTGTTGCTGGCGTATGCTTCAGCACAAACCGATTCACACGAGTGGGCGGTCCTGCTGGGCACCGCGTTCGGCGGGGCTGCAGGCAATCTTATCGACCGTATCGTGTACGCCGAGCATGTGCTTGACGGTCGCGTCGTTGACTTCATTGATTACGGATGGTCGGTCGGCAATGTTGCGGACATCTTCCTGACCATCGCCGGAATCGGTGTGTGTGCGCTCGTGTTGCGCGGCGTCGCATTCCGCAGCGGTCTAGACGGCCGCAAGCCGATTCCTGCGGAAGCTTATTTGTCGGCAACCAGTGACGAACCGGCCGAGATGCCAGCGGAGCCGTCCGAGGAACGGCCTGGATGTGTTATCGCGAGTACCAGCGGCAGCGACACGGATGCCGGCAAGGCCGATCGGCCCGAAGAGGATAGCGAGGTGAACGGCCGGGGGAGTGGGGCCAAATGAGCCGTCTTGCACCAGCGCCCGACGCCCTGATCGGCAAACGCTTTGATGTCGCCGTGTCCAAGATGCTCGGCATATCGCGCGCCAAATCCGCCGAACTCATCGAGACCAACCAAGTGCGCGGTTTGAACCGTGAGATGGCCAAATCAAGCACCCTCATGGAAGGCGATATCGTCGAATTCGATATAGTCGAGGAGCGTAAAGAGCCTGAACCTCTCGCCGAGGACATGGCGGTCGTCTACGAAGATGACGACGTGATCGTGGTGGACAAGCCGGTCGGTGTCGCCGCCCATGCCTCCGTCGGCTGGACCGGCCCCACCGTCCTCGGCAGTCTGTTGCAGCGTGGCGTGCATATCACCTCGCTTGGGGCGGCAGGCCGGCAAGGCATTGTCAGCAGACTCGATGTCGGCACTAGCGGGCTCATGCTCGTATGCAAATCAGATCTCGCCTACAAAGAGATGCGCCGGCAATTCGCCGAACATGAAGTCGTGAAAACCTATCATGCGCTCGTCCAAGGCAATCTCAAGGAAGACAAGGCGACCATCGAAGCGCCAATCGGGCGGGCGAAAGTCTCCGATTTCCGCTTCACGGTCACGCCGACCGGCAAAGAGGCGATCACCCACTGGGACGTGCTGGAGCGCTTCGGGGAAGCCACGCTGGTCAAAGTCAATCTCGAGACCGGTCGAACCCACCAGATCCGCGTCCACTTCTCGTCCATAGGTCACCCTTTGGTGGGCGATCCGATGTACGGAGCGAACCCGGTGATGGCGAAGGAACTGGGGCTTGAACGCCAGTGGCTGCACGCCATGCAATTGGAATTCCGCCACCCGCGCACCCATGTGTGGACGACCGTCAAGTCGCGGTACCCCGCGGATTTGCAACACGCGTTGGATTCGCTGGAAGCCAAGCACGCCACGCCGCCGGTCAACTCGCTTGGTTAGAGTGGACGGCATGACAGATTCCGGAAACTTCGTCCAGCTGCACAACCATACGCATTACTCGCTGCTTGATGGTGCCTCGAAAATCCCGGATCTGGTCAAGCGCGTCAAGGAACTCGGCATGCCGGCCGTCGGCATCACCGACCACGGCAATATGCACGGTGCCTACGAGCTCTGGCGTAACGCCGTAGACCAAGGCATCAAGCCGATCATCGGCATCGAAGCGTATGTGACGCCGGAAACCGCGCGCCAAGACAAAACCCGCGTCTCTTGGGACACCAACTGGGTGCCGCAGCCGCATCACGAACGCAATCCTGACGACGTCTCCGGCGGCGGTCTGATCACCCACCTCACCCTGTGGGCGGAGAACGACGAAGGCCTCGTGAACCTCATCAAAGCCTCGTCCGTCGCCAATCTCGAGGGTCGCGTCATGCGCTACCCGCGTATGGACAAGGAGGTACTCCAGCGTTACCACAAGGGCGTCATCTGCTCGTCCGGATGCCCGTCAGGCATCATCCAGACGCGCCTGCGACTCGGCCAATTCGACGAGGCCTTGCGTGCCGCCGGCGAAATGCAGGACATCTTCGGCAAAGACAACTTCTACATCGAACTCATGGACCACGGGCTGGAAATCGAGCGGCGCGTCACCAAAGACCTGCTGACCATCGCCAAGAAGCTGAACGCCCCGCTGCTCGCCACCAACGACTCCCACTACGTGCATGAGGAGGACCGCGATGCGCAGGACGCGATGCTGTGCATCAACTCGGGTTCCCGGCTCGACGACCCCGACCGGTTCAAATTCGACGGTTCCGGCTACTACATCAAATCCGCGCAGGAGATGCGCGACCTGTTCAAAGAACTGCCTGAAGCTTGCGACAACACGCTCGCCATCGCCGACCGGTGCAACGTGATTTTCGACGACCACGAGGACGGCGCGTTCATGCCGCGCTTCGACTGCCCCGAAGGCTGGGACGAGACCTCACTGTTCCTCAAGCATGTCGACGAGGGCCTCAAACGCCGGTACAACGGCAATCCGCCAATCGAAGTGCTCAAACAGGCCGATTACGAATGTGGCGTCATCTGCCAGATGCAGTTCTGCGGCTACTTCCTCGTCGTTGCAGACTACATCAACTGGGCGAAATCGCACGGCGTGATGGTCGGCCCCGGACGTGGCTCCGCAGCAGGCTCCATGGTCGCCTACGCGATGGGCATCACCGAACTCGACCCGCTCAAGCACGGCCTGATTTTCGAACGCTTCCTCAACCCTGAACGCGTCTCCCTGCCGGATATCGACGTGGACTTCGACCCGGACGGGCGTATGAAAGTCCTCGACTACGTGGCCAACAAGTACGGGCACGACAAAGTCGCCCAATGCGTGATCTACGGCACCATCAAAACCAAGCAGGCGCTCAAGGATTCCGCACGCATCATGGGCTATGAGTTCTCCGTGGGCGAGCGCATAACCAAAGCCCTGCCGCCGAGCAAGAACGGCAAGGACGCGAGCCTGCACGACATCTTCGACCCCACGTCGAAGCGATATGCCGAGGCTCGCGAATTCCGCGAACTGTATGACGCCGATCCGGACGCCAAGCGCATCACCGAGGAAGCCAAGGGCATTGAAGGATTGATCCGCCAGACCGGTGTGCACGCCTGCGCGACAATCATGGGTTCCGAGGCAATCACCAATACCTCGCCGTTGTTGGAACGCACCGACGGCACCATCACCACGACCTTCGAATACCATACGTGCGAAACACTCGGCCTGGTGAAGATGGATTTCCTCGGGCTGTCCAACTTGACGGTTATTCGCGATACGCTGACGAACATCCGCAACAACGGCAAAGAGCCGATTGACTACACGAAGATTCCGCTTGACGACAAGCCAACCTACGAGCTGCTCGCGCGGGGCGACACCCTGGGCGTGTTCCAGCTTGATTCCGACGGCATGCGATCGCTGCTCAAGACTCTGAAGCCCGATAACTTCAACGATATTTCCGCATTGATTGCGTTGTACCGGCCGGGCCCGATGGATATGGATTCGCATAACAACTATGCGAAACGTAAGAACGGCTTGCAGAAGATTACACCGATCCATCCGGAGGTGGCCGAGCCGCTCAAAGAAGTGCTCGGCGAGACTTACGGCCTGATCGTGTACCAGGAGCAGGTGCAGTCGGCCGCACGAATCCTCGCAGGCTATTCGCTGGGCAAGGCAGACGTGCTGCGTCGAGCGATGGGCAAGAAGAAGCCCGAAGTGTTGGCCAAAGAGAAAGTCCCGTTCTTCCAGGGCATGAAAGAACACGGGTATTCGATGGAAGCCGCGCAGGCGGTGTGGGATATCCTGGTCCCGTTCTCCGGGTACGCGTTCAACAAGGCGCATTCCGCGGCATACGGCTTGATTTCGTACTGGACGGCGTATCTCAAGACGCATTATCCGGTCGAATTCATGGCGGCGCTGCTGCAGAACGAACGCACGAATAAGGACAAGACCGCGCTGTACCTCGGCGAGGCCCGGCGCATGGGCATCAAGGTGTTGCCGCCGGATGTCAACGAGTCGCGGCTCGAGTATTCGGCAGTCGGCGATGTCGTGCGTTTCGGCCTGGGCGCCATCCGCAACGTGGGCGACAAGGCGGTTGAGGATATCATCGCCGAACGTGAAACCGCTCGCGGCAAGTACGTGAATTTCATGGACTTCATCCGCCGCGTGCCAGTCACCGCGTTGAACCGGCGCCTGGTGGAATCGCTGATCAAGGCGGGCGCGTTCGATTCAATCGACCCGAATCGCCGGGCATTGTATGAGATCCATGAAACGGCCATCGACTCGGTGATCGGGCTCAAACGCAAGCAGGCGGAAGGGCAATTCGACCTGTTCGCCGATGACGATGACGGCGGCGCGGACATGATGGGCGACGCTTCGGTCGTGGTGCCGGACATCGAGGAGTGGGACAAGAAGACCAAACTCAATTTTGAACGCGAGATGCTCGGCCTATACGTGTCCGACCATCCGTTGAGCGGCATGACCGCGATTCTGGCGAACCTTAGGGAGATGTCGATTGCGCATCTGATTGACCGGGCGAAGACCATGGGCGACAGCCAGCAGGTCACCATTGCCGGGCTGGTCACGAATGTGGACCGGCGCGTGTCCAAGAAGGGCAATCCGTGGGCCATCGTGACGGTGGAGGACATGGAAAGCTCCATCCAGTGCATGTTCTTCGGCAAGGTGTATGAAGCCGCCGCCGCGCAACTGGCGATCGACGAGGTTGTGCAGGTACGCGGACAGGTAGAGGTGCGCGACGAGACTGTGAGCCTGCGCGCCACTGAAATGCAGGTGCCGTCGCTGGAAGCCGACGATTCGCGGCCTGTGGTGATAACGCTGCCGCCGGTCGCGCTTGATCGGGACCATGTGATGCAGCTGGGACATGTGCTCATGAACCACCCGGGGTATTGCCCGGTGAAGCTGGCGATTATGGGGGAGAAGGGCGACGCGCAAGTGCTGACCTTTGGTGACCGGTTCCGGGTCAAGCGCGACACATCGCTGTTCGCGGAGATCAAGATTCTCTTCGGACCGAGCTGTCTGCCAGCCGCCTGAGGGGCGGCGACCGGTTTGATGGCCGGGTGGTTGCTGGCGTATTGGCGCGCGGTGCGACTTAGGTGTTGCACGGCTGCGGGATGGGGTTGGCGGCGGGGGAGGGTTGGCCGTAGACGCGTCCCGTCACGCCCTGTCGCACAGGCCGTCATCTCAGCATGTGACAGCACCCCGGGATTTTTCTGTGCAAGGTTTTCGCCCGTTGCTACCATGTGAGGGTATGAGCGACAATACCATGCGAATCATTGACCTGCGCGGAAAGCGCCTCACCCGTGCCGAGATGCTGGCGGCGATGCCACGTGCCGAGATGGGCACGAAGGAAGCCACCGATCTGGTGCGCCCGATCCTCGATGATGTCCGTGACCGCGGCGCTGCGGCCCTTCGTGATTTCGAGGAGAAGTTCGACCACGTGCGTCCCGAGCATCTGCGTGTGCCGGCCGAGGCTATGAAGCAGGCGCTTGACGAGCTTGATCCCGAAGTGCGTGCCGCCATCGAAGAGTCTGTTCGTCGCAGCCGTGCGGTGTCCGCATCCCAAGTGCCGCAAGACTTCCACACTGATCTGGCACCCGGCGCCCGTGTTGCGGAGCGTTGGATCCCCATCCAGCGTGTCGGCCTGTACGTGCCCGGCGGCAAGGCCGTGTACCCGAGCTCGGTCATCATGAACGTGGTGCCCGCCCAGACGGCCGGTGTCGAATCACTTGCCATCGCCACCCCGCCGAGCAAGGCGACCGCCGACGGTCTGCCTGACAAGACGATTCTCGCCACCTGCGCCATCCTCGGTGTCGACGAGGTCTACGCGGTCGGCGGTGCTCAGGCAATCGCCATGTTCGCCTACGGTGCCAAGGGCTCCGAGCCGCAGGACGGCGAGATTCTGTGTGAACCGGTCGACAAGATCACCGGCCCGGGCAACATCTTCGTCGCCACCGCCAAGAGCATGGTCTCCGGCATCGTCGGTATCGACGCAGTGGCTGGACCTACGGAAATCGCCATCATCGCAGACAAAGACGCGAACCCCAGCTGGGTCGCCGCCGATTTGATCGGTCAGGCCGAGCATGACGAGCTCGCCGGTTCCGTCCTGATCACCGATTCCGAGGACTTCGCCAAGCAGGTGCAGGCCAGCCTGGACCAGCGCGTTCCGCGTACCGAGCACGCCGAGCGAGTCGCCACCTCCCTGACCGGCCGCCAGTCCGGCATCATCCTGACCGACAATCTCGACCAGTCCATCGACGCCGCCAATGCGTATGCCGCAGAACACCTGGAAATCCAGACTGCCGACCCGAATGCGGTCGTACCGCGCATCAAGAATGCGGGCGCGATTTTCCGCGGCCCGTATTCTCCGGTCCCGCTGGGCGACTACATGTCCGGCTCGAACCACGTGCTGCCGACTTCCGGCACTGCGCGCTTCGCCTCGGGCCTTGGCGTGCACACCTTCATGAAGCCGGTCGAAGTCATCGAATACGACGAGGAAGGCCTGAAGGCGCTCGCCGCCCGCATCAACACATTCGCCGTTTCTGAGGACCTGCCTGCACACGGTGAGAGCGTGCTGAGCCGCTTCATCGCCGACCCGTACGACAAGGCGACCATCAAGCAGCAGGAAGAGCAGGCAGGACTGCGATGAGCGAGAACACCATCCCCTCCAGCCTCCCGCTGCGCAACGACCTGATCGGCGAGGAGCCGTACGGCGCCCCGCAACTCGACGTGCCGGTGTGCCTCAACGTCAATGAGAATCCGTACCCGCCGAATCCGGACGTCATCGACACCATCGTCGAACGTGTCCGCGAAATCGCCCCCACGCTCAACCGCTACCCGGATCGCGAGCATATCAAGCTGCGTCAGGCCTTCAGCGACTACCTCGCCAAGGAATCCGGCGCGCGTCTCGATATCAGCCAGCTGTGGGGCGCGAACGGCTCGAACGAAATCATGCTCCAGCTGTTCCAGGCCTTCGGTGGCCCCGGCCGCACCGCGCTGAGCTGCGACCCCACGTATTCGATGTACCCCGAGTACGCGCGCGACACGTTCACCGGGTGGAAGGTCGTCCACCGCAACGCCGACTTCACGCTGGACGTGGACCGCACCATCGAGGCGATCAACGACATCAAGCCGTCCATGGTGTTGCTCACCAGCCCGAACAACCCGACCGGCACGCCGCTGCCGCTCGAAGACACCGAACGCCTACTTGCGGCCTGCGAACAGGCGGATGTCGCCGGCGCGGCGCCTGGAGTCCACCCGATTCTCGTGATTGACGAGGCTTACGTGGAGTTCCGCAACTCGGGCACACCGAGCGCGGTCACGCTCATCAACAAGCATGAGAACCTCGCGGTCAGCCGCACTATGAGCAAGGCTTTCGCCTATGCGGGCGCGCGCGTCGGTTACCTTGCCGCTTCGAAGGGCATTATCGACAGCGTGCGCATCGTGCGTATGCCCTACCACCTGTCCGCCGTGACTCAGGCCGTGGCCCTCGCCGCGTTCGAACACACCGACGAGCAGCTCAGCCGTGTAGCCCACTTGCGTGAAGTACGCGACCAGACCGCGGCATGGCTCAAACGCCAGACCTATAAGGGTGTCCCGCTTGAAGTCGCAGATTCCGAATCGAACTTCCTGCTGTTCGGCGGGCATTTCGACAACCGCGAGCGGATCTTCCAGGAGCTGCTTGACCGCGGTATCCTCATCCGCGTGGTTGGCCCGGACGGCTGGTTGCGCGTGTGCATGGGCACCGATGACGAGATGGCCCGCTTCCGTGAAGCGCTCGCCGAAGTGCTGCGCATCGTGGAAGCCCAATAGCGCGAACATCGCGAAGACAACAAGCCCATCGGTGCGGTTTTCGTAATCAAGCACGCGAGCCAGCGAGCCCGCGAGTCAACAAGTCAACAAGCCAACGAGCATGACGGAAAGCCGCACATCCGGTCTGTCGCCGCAGGCCGGAACTGAGGAGGAAACATGGCACGTACAGCCCACATCGTGCGCAAGACCAGCGAGTCGACCATCGATCTGTCGCTGAACCTTGACGGCACGGGCAAAACCCAGATTGACACGTCGGTGCCCTTCTACAACCATATGATGACCGCGCTCGGCAAACATTCGCTTATCGACCTGAACATCAAGGCGAGCGGCGACACCGACATCGACGTGCATCACACGGTCGAAGACACTGCGATCGTCTTCGGCGAGGCCCTGCGTCAGGCGCTCGGTGACAAGCGCGGCATCCGCAGGTTCGCCGATGCCACTGTTCCGCTGGACGAGGCGCTCGCCAAGGCAGTCATCGACATCTCCGGTCGCCCGTACGTGGTGTGCTCCGGAGAGCCGGAAGGCTTCGAATACTGCATGATCGGCGGGCATTTCACCGGCTCGCTCGTTCGCCACGTCATGGAATCCATCGCATTGCACGCCGGCATCTGCTTGCACCTGCAACTGCTCGCCGGCCGCGACCCGCATCATATCGCGGAAGCCGAATTCAAGGCGGTTGCCCGCGCGCTGCGGTTCGCCATCGAGCCCGATCCGCGCGTAGACGGCATCCCCAGCACCAAGGGAGCCCTGTGATGGCCGACGATACGACGACCCCCGGCGATCGCGACGATTCCGGTCTGTCCGGCGGTGCCGGCGAATCCGGGAATTTCGGTGATTCCGGGAACTCCGACAACTCTGGCAACGAGGACGGTCTGCATTTCAACGATGCAGATCTTGACGCCGCGATGGCGGATTTCGAGCGAGAATTTGACCAGTCGCAGGCTTCCCCGAACCAGGGTTCTCAAGGTCCGGATTCCGGCTTCGGCCAGGACGACACGTTGTTTGCCGGCGACAGCACCGGAGAATCCACGGATCAGCCGGAAACCCAGCAATCCATCGAAGCGAGCTTCGACGACGAGTTGCAGGGGTTGCTCGGCAACAAGGCCAAGGCGGCGGCTATCATTACCCGTCTGACCTCGGCCGAACTGCTTGCCGCATTCTGCCAGCTCAGCGATATCAGCGCTGTCTGCATCGACGACCCGCAAGGCGCCGTCGCCGTCCTGCGCAACCTTGACGGTGACAGTCCGGAAGCAGCAGCCAAGGATTTGACAACCGTGGTGTCCGGCATGCCTGCAATTCTCACGGTCAACCGCGCGGACAAGCTCGAAGCCACGCTGTTCCTGCAAGGTCAGGCGGGGGAGCAGTTCGCGCCGCCGATTCTATTCGCCTCCGCGGCTCCGTTCGTTGAGGATCTGATGCTCGGCATAACCCCGCTTGAGGATATCCTCTCCGACCGCAAAAGCTTCGATTCCGCCGATCTCGACCATGATGGGGCTTTGGCGGTGCTCGCGAAGCATACCAGATTCGGGCGCGGAAATTCCTCCATCTCGTAACGCCGCATCCAAGGCGTACCGCGAGACGAGAACACGGTAACAATCCCGGAGTACCGTGAGAACGTCCACGAACACCGGACGGGAGCCCGCACACATGCAGGCCCCCGACGAAAGGAAGGACAACGATGACATCGGTAGTGGTCTTTGACTACGGTTTCGGCAATGTGCGCTCCATGGTGCGCGCGCTCGCCAATCTCGGCCTTGATGTGACCCTCACGTCGGACCATCGTCAGGCTATTGAGGCCGACGGTCTTGTCGTGCCCGGCGTCGGGGCGTTCGGTGCCTGCGTGGATAGTCTGCGCAAGGTCGGCGGTGACCGCGTCGTCTACGATCGTTTGCGCGCTGGACGTCCGGTGCTCGGCGTGTGCGTCGGCGAACAGATCATGTTCGACCATGGCAACGAGCTGGGCAAGCCGGCGGACGGCTTGGGGTTGATTCACGGGGATGTGGACCTGTTGGACGCCGATGTGGTCCCCCACATGGGATGGGACACCGTCGAGGCACCGCAAGGCTCCGTGCTGTTGCGCGGACTGACTGGGGAGCGGTTCTACTTCGTGCATTCCTACGCGGCGATGGACGCTCAGCCGGTGGAAAACGGCACCGAAGACATCGATTTCGGCGGCGAAGAGCAGAAGGTGACGTGGTGCACGTATGGACGCAGCCGGTTCGTGGCGGCCTATGAGCGCGGACCGCTGTTCGCCACCCAGTTCCACCCGGAGAAATCCGCCGAAGCAGGCGCACAACTGTTGCGCAACTGGGTTTCGACCTTCTAAGAGATTCGAGCAGTGGCAGTCCGGCAGTGGCAGTCTAAGCAGTGGCGATTCACACTGTGACAGACCATCGCAAGCTATCGCAGGCCATTGCCGCGACACAGGCCGCCGCATTGGCGACTGCCAGAGGAACACACCCGGATGCAGCATTCAGCAAAGCATACGAAACATCATCCGAAACAGCCGGTATTCCGGCACTGACAGCGGGACACCCGCAGAATCGAGGGCAATATGGCACTCACTCTTCTCCCGGCAGTAGACGTGCGCGACGGCAAGGCGGTCCGTCTGCGCCAAGGTGAATCCGGCTCGGAAACCGATTACGGCAGTCCGCTCGAAGCCGCCCGTACCTGGGTGGAATCCGGAGCGCAGTGGATTCACCTCGTTGACCTTGATGCCGCATTCGGCACCGGGAACAACCGTGACCAGCTCAGCGCGATCGTCAAGGAGCTGGGCGAGAAAGTCAATATCGAGATGAGCGGCGGTGTACGTGACGACGACAGCTTGAAAGCAGCGCTTGACGCCGGTGCCGCGCGCGTGAACATCGGCACCGCAGCGCTCGAGAACCCCGATTGGACCGCTTCGGTCATCAAGAAGTACGGCGATCGGGTTGCCGTCGGCCTCGACGTGCGAGGGCATACGCTTGCCGCACGCGGCTGGGTCAAAGAGGGCGGTGACCTGTTCGAAACCATGAAGTTCCTCGACTCCGTCGGCTGCTCGCGTTACGTCGTCACCGACGTGGCACGCGACGGCATGATGAGCGGGCCAAACCTGACCCTGCTTCGTGAGGTCGCCGAGCGCACCGACGCGCATGTCACCGCATCCGGCGGCATCAGCAGCCTTGACGACCTGCGCGCCATCAAGGAGCTCGCACCGCTCGGCGTGGATGCGGCGATTCTCGGCAAATCGCTATACGCGCGTGCGTTCACCCTCGAGGAAGCGCTCGAAGTGGCGCGTTGAGGGTAGTCGGCGGTCGGGGCAGCCGAATAATCAGCCTCGACCGCCGGCCGACACGGCAGCGCACCTAGCAACAGGAATCCGCCAAGGTCAATGATGATCTGCGAAATCAGCTGGTCAACACACGAAACGCAACGCAAAACGCGGCATAGTCACGGGAATATCGCAACCGTGTAGCATGTCCGTAATATTTCGATGGGACGATGAGAACTATGGATAAACAGCAAGAGTTCGCCCTGCGCACGGTTGAAGAACGAGACGTGCGCTTCATCCGACTTTGGTTCACGGATGTATTGGGAACACTGAAATCAGTGGCCATCGCCCCCGCCGAACTCGAAGCGGCGTTCGAGGAAGGGCTTGGTTTCGACGGTTCGTCGATCGAAGGCATGACGCGTGTTTCCGAGGACGACATGATCGTCAAGCCTGACCCGTCCACCTTCCAGATTCTGCCGTGGCGTGGTGGTCCGCAAGGCACCGCACGCATGTTCTGCGACATCCTCACCCCGGACGGCGAACCGTCGCTCGGCGATCCGCGGCACGTGCTCAAGCAGGCGCTCGCCAAAGCCAAAGAGAAGGGCTTCACCTTCTACGTGCACCCGGAAATCGAGTTCTACCTGTTCGAAAACCAGGAGGATTGGTCCAAGGCCCCCACACCCATCGACGAAGGCGGGTACTTCGACCACGTGCCGCGCAGCCCGGGGATGGATTTCCGCCGCGCGACCGTCAACATGCTCGAGCAGATGGGCATTTCTGTTGAATACTCGCATCATGAGGCCGGTCCAGGCCAGAATGAGATCGACTTGCGGTATGCCGACGCGTTGACCACCGCGGACAACATCATGACCTTCCGCACCGTGGTCAAAGAGATTTCCCTCGAACGTGGCATTCACGCGAGCTTTATGCCCAAACCGCTCGCCGACCAACCGGGCTCCGGTATGCACACGCATCTGAGCCTGTTCGAAGGCGATTCCAACGCCTTCTACGAGGCAGGCCAAGAGTTCAACATGTCGCTTATCGCGCGCCAGTTCGCCGCTGGCATCCTGTACCATGCGGCGGAGATTTGCGCGGTCACCGACCAGTACGTCAACTCGTACAAGCGTCTGTGGGGTGGGGCGGAAGCGCCGAGCTACATCTGCTGGGGTCACAACAACAGGTCCGCGCTGCTGCGCATCCCACAGTACAAGCCAGGCAAGGGCAATTCCGCGCGTATGGAGTTCCGCGCGCTCGACCCGGCGGTCAACCCGTATCTCGCGTTCTCCGTGTTGCTCGCGGCCGGTCTTGACGGCATCGAACAGCAGATGACCTTGGGCGAGCCGACCAGCGACGACGTGTGGGAGCTTACCGATGCCGAGCGCAAGGCGATGGGCATCCAGCCGTTGCCGGAATCGCTCGACGAGGCGCTGAAGATTATGGAGAAGTCCGATTTTGTGGCCGGTGTCTTGGGTGAGCACGCCTTCGAATACTTCCTGCGCAACAAGCATCAGGAATGGGAGGAGTACCGCCGTCAGGTGACGCCGTACGAGCTTGGCAAGTATTTGCAGCGCCTGTAACCCCGGCTGTCTGCGCTGCCTAATCGGTGTTTCGGGCAGCGTATGCAGTACCACCAGCCCCGCTTGCGTCAATCGCAGCGGGGCTTTGGCGTATCTATATGGCGTTCGTAATGTGTGTTGTGGTGCGCCGTGCGTCCCGTACAATTCCCCGTACAAACTGGTTACGCTGGTGGGCGGTTTTGCGTAGACGGTTTGTGGGAGAGAGGCGTAAGAAAGCGGTGGACGGGTGACGTCGAATAGTTGACGGGCCAGAGGGTCGGTGTTCGGGCACACCCGGTGGTTCACTGGGATGGGCGGCCGGACGGGTCGTACAGGAGGAACGCGGCGCATGGCCGAAACACACACGCAAAGCACGACGACAGGAATTCCACAAGACACGCAGGCACCACAGGGCACGCTGACACCACAAGACACGCAGAACGCGCCGAGCGATCAAAGGCATCAGGTCGGTCACGCCTTACAATGACAGTGATGACAGCGATGACCTTGAACGGGCTGGCATGATAAGGGCGCAACGACCCTGGTACCGGGGATGGCGACGTTCGCAATCATGCGGAAGAGCCGATTTTGAGCAACATGCGGCGAGGGCTGGAAGTTAGGCATCGCGCCCCGCGTCATCGGAGGACATGGATATGATGGCAGAACCTGCGGATACGACGGATGCGATGGAATCAACAGCAGCAGAAACGATAAAGCCGGGAGCATCGACGACATTGGGTAGCACGACGAACACGGAGACGAAGACGGAAGCCTCGACATCTTCGAGCAAGCCGAAATCGGGACATGCGGTGAAATCATCCGCAGGACGCGACTGTGGACGGAGTACCGGTGGTTCCGGACGGCGTGCCGGCTCCAGCGCACAATCCGCGGGGCGTGCCAAGTCTGCGCGGGGGGCGTCGTCACGCGCTTCGTCCTCGCGTGGGTCATCGTCAACGGGGTCGTCGTCGCGTGCCTCGTCCCCGCGCGGCGGTGGTCGGAAAGCCTCATCGTTCTCGAAAACAATACGGCAATTGCAAACCCGGTATCGCAAGGCGTGGAAGAAAGCGAATCCCGGCAAACGGTGTCTGATTGTGCTGGAAACCATGGTAGCGATTATCTGCGCGATGGCACTGGTCATGGGGCTGATTCGCGTCGTGCAATGGCGGACGGAAATCGCCATCGTCCAATACCGGCAGAATCAAACCGCGGAAAAGTACGGATTCAACCCCGGCAACATCATCTCCGATGGACAGTTCTTCAACGGCAATGCCATGAGCCAAGCGGAAATCCAAGCGTTTCTCGATAAGGAAGGCGCATCATGCACGGGAAGCCAATGTCTGCGCGTCATGACATTTGATAGCGAGAACGAGCCCGCCGGCAGCGAATGCGAGGCGTACCGAGGGGCGCAAGGCGAAACCGCCGCCGCGATCATCAGCAAATCGGCGAAAGCCTGCGGAGTCAGTCCGAAAGTGCTGCTCACCGTGCTGCAGAAGGAGCAGCATCTGGTTACCGCGACCAGTACGACCGCCTTCCAGTTCAAAGCCGCGATGGGCTTGAGCTGCCCGGACGACGCGAGCTGCGACCCGCAGTACGCTGGGTTCTTCCGGCAAGTGTATGGGGCGGCGAAACGCTACAAGTACTATCTGCAGCATGAGGATACGTACGGATACCATGCCGGCAGCATGAACTACATCCAATACAATCCGAACGCCAGTTGTGGGGGCAGCCAGGTGTACATCGAGAACAAGGCGACTGCGTTGCTGTACATCTACACGCCTTATCAGCCGAACACGGCGGCGCTTGCAGCCGGAGCGGGGGAGGGCGACTCCTGCTCGGCGTACGGCAACCGCAACTTCTCGATCATCTACACCGGCTGGTTTGGCAATCCGCGCTCGTAGCAGGGTGGCTTCGGCGGCAAGGTCGCCGGGCTGGTCATATGGCGTTGTGTGAGGATTGGCTCGCACAACAGCTCCCGGGAGTCGAGAGCAGCCGGTTTGTGACTCTCTACCCGGCATCATGTGAGGATGTGCTCGCAGAGTGACGGTTGGAGTGGGTTGCGTCGGTGGTCTGTGGGTGTCTGGCCGGTTCTGTGTGAGGATTGACTCGCACGGTGGCGGTTTGGACGGTTGGAATTGGCTGGCTGATTGGGTCTGTCAGGTGTTGTGTGAGGATTGGCTCACACAACGCCGGCTGGGGCGGCTAGAATCGGCGATTCAGCTTCTCGAGTTGTGATTGTTGCGGGGATGATGAACTGATCAGCAGTTAACAGCGCGTAACCGATTCGGGTCATCGTGCTGCCCATCCGCGATGCCCCGCAGCTGCCGCTTGATTGTGCGGTATACGTATACCGAGACATGCGCAATCCATCGGTACGGACAGCACATTCTGCTCAACGTCGGCGATTGTTCAGATGATGCATGTGACGAAATACAGAACTTGCCGGACGCAGCGATGCCTGGACCCGTGAGTTGGCGAACCGACAAACCGTGTGTGTCGTGGCATGCGTATGTTGACGGATGCCGCGATGCCCAGGTGTGGGAGGCGGCGGGTTGTCGTCGTGCGTATGTCATCGCATGCGGAATGTGCAGGTTGGCGGTGGATGGTAGTCGCTTGGGGGATGATGTTGCGCGTCGTGTATGTCGTGGCATACGTACGTTGCCGGATGAAGTGATGTCCGGCGTGGGACGCGTCGCGCTGACAAACCGCGTATGTCGTGCCATACGTAACATGTCGAATCGGAGAGATTGACGGCTGAACGATGCCAATCGTTGACCCGCATATACAACCTATGTATGCGGCGGCATACGGGATATGCCGGATGCCGCCGCATACGAAGACAACGATTGGCGATGGCGCGTGTTGCGTATGTCCGGGCACACAGCGCGCGACAACTTGCAGAACACTCCTGCAGCGTACTGGTAAGTGCCACAACTAAGCACCCGCAACCTGCCTACGCGAGCACCTTGCGGATTCGCTGGATGCTCACCGGTTTCGCCGTGCCCAGCTCCTGCGCCCACAGGGACACGTAGAACTCCTCGAGCATCCACCGGGCTTGGGTCGCCTTGCCCAGCAGTTGCTCGTGACGTGGTCCGGCCGGCTCGGCTTTTGCGCGTTCCATCGCCTTGTCCACGAGTCCGCGCGCTTCATCGGCTTGCCACGCCCAGCGCACGTCCCGGTTCTTATCAGTCCTCGCCTTGGCCAACCGCATCAGATCAGCGTGCAGATACCGTTCGATGTTCGGCAACGCATCCGGGGGAGCTGCCCCGATGAACCCGGGGAACACGAGCGTGGCGATATGCTCACGCACCGATTGCAGCACCGAGAGCATCGGCAGGTCGGCCTTGCCGGACACCGCCTTGTCCACTTCGGCGTACCGCTTGAGAATCGCAATCACATCATGTGCGACCGCATACACGGTATCCTCGAACACTTCCGACACCCCGCTGACCGCTTGGGCGAGCGCCTCATCGTCCGGCAGCTTGTCCACACGCGGCAGCAGGCGCTTGACAGCGGCGAGCTGCAAATCCTCGACCAGATCGGCGGTGGAACGGTATGGCGCGCTCGCCAGCATGAGCGCTTCGGCGCCCAGCCACCGTGAGGAAATACGTTCCGACGGCAGGCGTAGGGAGTCCAGTGCGCCTGCCCACAGAATGTCGGCGCGCGGTTTGGTGGTTGCCCCCGCCTTGTGCAGCAGATTCGCCTGTTGGACGATTTTTCCTTGTGCTTCGGCGGCTTTCGCCTGTCGCTGCACGACTTTGCGCGCGGATGCGGCGGCGAGCTGCGCGAATTGCCGTTGCAGCCCGACCAGGGATTTGCCGGTACCGAGTACTTTGACGGCCTGCAGTCCGCCATGCCTATGCCCATTGCCGTGCCGATGTTGGGATTTGGCTTGCGGTAGTGGCTGTTCGATGCTGAAGGTCATCCTCAGGTAGGGGGCGAGTTTGCTGATTTGCTCGTCGGTATAGACCTCCGGGTGAATCTGCGCGCCGACTGTCGAAATCGCGGCCGCGGTGAACGCGTGGATGATATCCGGCCACGTGCCGGCACCGGCCGCCTGCGAGCCGACTGGCGAACCTTCCCGCGCGCTTTCTTGCGTATCGTCATCAGGCAGGTTCGGATGCCCCATCTCCCCGGATCCGGGCAAATCCGGGTATCGTTCGTCAATCGCCTCGCGGATTGCCCGCGCGGTGTCGGGGGCGGGCACGAATTGGACGCGCAGCGCCTTCGGCAGGGATTTGATCATGCCGAGCAGCAGTTCGTCAAGCAGACCGGGCACGTTCCATGTGAACTGCTCAGGCGTCAACCGTGACAGTTCCTTGATGGGGATGTGCACGGTCACACCGTCGTCCGGGGCGCCCGGCTCGTACTTGTAGCTCAGCCGCAGGTCGATCGGCGTGCCATCAGTGCCGAGCGTATGCCAGTATTCCGGGTAGTCGTCCATACTCACGCTGCCGGATTGCTGAAGCCGCTCGACGTTCTCCGGGTCGAAATCCAGCAGGTGCGGCTGCTTGTCGCGCTCGCCCTTCCACCATTTCGCCAGATCAGCGACACTCGTGATATCCGCTGGGACGACGGCATTGTAGAAGTCGAACAGATCCTCATCGCTGACCGTGTCGGCGACCTGCCGGGTGCGGTCGGCATCCTGTGCTGCATCCTCAAGGATGTCCCGGTTGCGTTCGATGAAGCCGTCATATGGGAAGCGCTGTTGGATATCCCCTTCGACCAAGCCTTGCCTCAGCAGGAAATCACGTGCTTCGGGCGGGTTGATGCGCCCCCATTGCACCGGACGATCCTGCACAATCGGCAGCCCATATAGCAGGACTTTCGATTGTGCTACCGCCGACCCGCGCGAGCCGGACCAATGCGGCTCGGCGTAGGTGACGCGGATGAGTGAGCCGGCCAGAGGTTCCGCCCATGCCGGGTCGATTGCGGCGGAATACCGCGCCCACAAGCGGGAGGTTTCCACCAGTTCCGTGCTCATCACCCACGGGGGAGTGGTTTTTGCGACCGCGGACGCGGGGAACAGCGCGAAACGTGTGCCGCGAGCGCCCTGATAGTCGTTTTTCGCGGTTTTCTGCGCGCGTTTCATCGCTCGAGCTTTGGCCGCCCCCTTGAGACCGGTGAAATCCGAGGCTTTCGGCTCGCGCACCACCTGCATGCCCATCATGGACAGCAACCCGGCGAGCATTGATTGGTGAATGCCTTGCGCGTCCCACGTGCAGCACATGGAGTGCGCGGCCTGCTGATTCATCGGCAGATTGCGGATGTCAAGCCCCGGCCGGGAGATCGGCTGTGGCTCGCCCACGCGGAATTTCAGTTCGCGGCACATCTGGGACAGTTGCGCGACCAGGTCTTTCCACTGCCGCATGCGCAGGAAGCTGAAATACTCGGCTTTGCAGATGCGACGCAACGCATTGTTGCCTGGCTCGCCGTCCACTTGGAACACGCGGTCCCAAATATTGAGCGCGGTGAGGAAATCACTGGTCGGGTCAGCATACCGATTGTGGATCCGGTCAGCTTCCTCGCGTTTATCTTCGGGGCGCTCCCTTGGGTCTTGCAAGCTGAGGAACGCGACGACGACCAGCACAGCGGCAAGCGTGTTCGGCGTGGTGCGGGTGGCCGCTTCGATGACCATGCGCCCGAGCCTGATGTCGATTGGGATATGAGACAATTGTCGGCCGATGCGGGTCAGTTTGACTTCGCCGTGTTTATGGCTGACGGCCTTGAGCTCGGTCAGCTCGTTGAACCCGTCGGACACGGAACGCACATCCGGTGGGTCGATGAAGCCGAAATGCGTGATGTCATCGACCGTGTGCGCCACGCCGACCGACAGCATGTGCAGCACCACCGCGCCCAGCGACGTGCGCAGGATTTCAGGCTCCGTGAAGCGTGGCCGCGTCTGGTAATCCTCGTTCGAATACAGGCGAATCGCGATGCCGTCGGCTACACGCCCGCATCGGCCGGAACGCTGGTCGGCGCTCGCCTGCGAAATCGGTTCAATCGGCAGACGCTGCACTTTCGCCGTTTTCGAATACCGTGAGATACGCGCGGTACCTGGGTCAACGACATAGCGGATTCCCGGCACGGTCAGCGATGTTTCCGCCACATTCGTAGCGATGACAATGCGTTGGTGGGTGTGCGGTTCGAACACCTTGTGCTGTTCCTTGGCGGACAACCTGGCGAACAGCGGCATGATCTCGATCGCGTCGGGGCGGCGCATATCCGCGGTGCGCGGACCGAAATGATGATGCAGGGCGTTTTCGAAATCATGGATATCGCGCTCGCCGGACGCGAAGACGAGGATGTCCCGAGGCCCGTGCTCATGGCTGGAACGGATGACCAGTTCGGCGCAGGCGCGCGCCACGGCGGTCGGCACATCGGTCTGGTCGTCGTCACTGTTGCCATTGTTGTCGCCGCGCCCGTCGTCCCCGCCGATTGCGGGATTGCGCGGATTGGGGAAGCCGGGCACGTGATTCATGAGAGCCGGCAGTGATCCCAAGGGCTCGTAGACGATCTGCACAGGATAGGTGCGCCCGGAAACTTCGATGACCGGCACCTTGGTGTGCAACGCGTGCTCGAAATGGTCGCGGAACTTCTCCGAATCGATGGTCGCCGAAGTGATCACGAGCTTCAAATCACGGCGTTTGGGCAGAAGCGCGGTCAGATAGCCGAGCAGGAAGTCGATGTTGAGGCTGCGTTCGTGCGCCTCGTCAATCACGATGGTGTCGTAGCGGCTCAGCTGCGGGTCGCGCTGAATCTGCGCGAGCAAGATGCCGTCGGTGACCACGCGCAGTCTGGTATTAGGGGAGCTTTCGTCGGTGAACCGCACCTGGTAGCCGATTTCATCGCCGAGTTTCGTTCCCATTTCCAAGGCGATGCGTTCGGCGACCGTTCGCGCGGCAAGCCGGCGCGGCTGCGTGTGCACAATCTGGTGGCCATGCGTGCCACGGCCCATTTCCAGCAGCATTTTCGGGATCTGCGTGGTTTTGCCCGATCCGGTTTGGCCGGAGACGATGACGACCTGCGAGCGTTTCACCGCGTCGATGATTTCGTCATGCGCCGCGGAAATCGGCAGTTCCTTTGGATACGTGAACTTCATGCCTGACGCAGCACCTCGATGACGCGATACCCTTTGGAACTGGCGTATTTGCTGACCGAATAGCCGTCGCCGAGCGCTTGGGCGAGCCAGGGGATGAGTGAATCGGAGCCGAGGTTCTTCTGCACCACCAGATACGCGGCGCCGCCTGGGTTGAGCCGCGGCAGCCACGCCATGAGCAGCTCGTGCAACGCGTCTTTGCCGATGCGGATCGGCGGGTTGGACCAGATCACGTCGAAGGTCAGGTCGGCGGGCACAGCATCGGACGTGACGGCGTGCACATGCTCCAAACCGTTGGATTTCGCGTTTTCCGCGGTCAGATCGACTGCGCGTTCGTTGATGTCGATCGCCCAGATGTCAAGGTCGGGGGATTCGAAGCCCAAAGCGAGTGCGATTGGCCCCCAGCCGCACCCCAGATCGAGCCCGGTGCCTTGCTGCGGCGGCATGGGCGCATGGCGCAGCAGCACGGACGTACCCAGATCGACACGATTGCCTGAGAACACGCCGTTGGATGTCTGGACCGTGGCATCGTAGCCGCGCAAGGTCACCTTGCGTTCGCGCCTGACGTCGGCCGATTGGGGGTTCGCCGTGAAATACTGCTCGTCGCCTGTGCGCTGTTTCTGCGCGGAGCGTGTGCCGTTCTTCTGTTTAGCGTCACGCTCTTCGGCGCCATGATGTGCTTTCGATACTGCCATATCCTTGTGTTCTTCCTGCAAACGTCCGTTGGTCGCGCCGGCGTGCTCGCCTGTCGCTGACGGCGGAACCGGCTTGGTGTTGTCGTCCAACATGTTGATAATAAAGACAATAGTTGATACTAGGAAGATACCGTCGGTCGTGCCGCCGATTCGGCGGTGCGAGAAGAAGGAACCGCCATCACCACGACAGCTTTCGCACGTACGGACGACGCTGAAGACAACCGGGAAACCCAGACCAGTCAGGAACGGCAGGGGAGTGCGACGGGTATGACACCGCAACAGGCAGGGCACCAAGGTGCGGCGGAGCATGCTTCGGACGGCACCCTGAACCAATCCGAGCAATCGGGCCAATCCGCCCCGGCTCAAGACGAGGACGTGCTGTCCGAACATTCCGAGGTCCTGCTTGACGATGCCGCGGCCCACCCCTACGCCCATGAAGACCAGGAGTGGCGCGAACGCGAGGCGCGCAACGAACTCAAACGAGTTGCCGGTCTCGGCGAATTGCAGGATGTCACCGAAGTCGAATACCGCAAGGTACGTCTCGAACGCGTGGTGCTCGTCGGCGTGTGGTCGAGCGCGAAAACCACCCAGGCACAGGCCGAGGAATCGTTGCGCGAGCTCGCAGCACTCGCCGAAACCGCCGGCGCCCAGGTGTGCGACGGCCTCTTGCAACACCGTCTGCGCCCGGATTCCGCGACTTATGTGGGTTCCGGCAAGGCCAAGGAAATCGCGGGTGTTGTCGCGCGTGACGAAGCCGATACCATCATCGTCGACGACGACTTGCCCCCGAGCCAGCGGCGAGCCTTGGAGGATGCGACAAAAGTCAAGGTCGTCGATCGCACGGCCGTGATTTTGGACATTTTCGCCCAGCATGCGACCAGCCGCGAAGGTAAGGCGCAAGTCGAGCTCGCCCAATTGCAATACATGCTGCCGCGATTGCGCGGTTGGGGCGGGTCGCTGTCCCGTCAGGCGGGTGGTCGTGCGGCGGGCGCCGACGCGGGTATCGGCTCGCGTGGACCCGGCGAGACGAAAATCGAAATGGACCGCCGTGTCATCCGCAACCGGATCGCCAAATTACGTAAACAGATCGCCCACATGGCCCCCGCGCGCGATGTCAAGCGCGGGTCTAGACGTCGCTTCGGTCTGCCCACGGTCGCCGTGGTCGGGTATACCAACGCGGGCAAATCATCATTGACCAACCGGCTGACCGGCTCGCGTGAGCTGGTGGAGAACGCGCTGTTCGCCACGCTTGACACCGCGGTGCGACGCGCGAGCGCGAAGGACGGCCGCCAATACGCTTACGTGGACACTGTCGGATTCGTCCGTCGTCTGCCTACGCAGCTGGTCGAGGCGTTCAAATCCACGCTCGAGGAAGTCGCCGACGCCGATGTCATCGTGCATGTAGTCGACGCCTCACACCCGGACCCGTTCGCCCAGATCGACGCGGTCAATGCCATCCTCGCCGATATCAACGGCACCGAAAGTATCCCGCGCATTCTGGTATTCAACAAAATCGACCGGGCGGATCAGGCGACCCGTGAGCGTCTTGCGGCGCTCGCTCCCGAGGCGCACCTCGTATCCGCGTTCACCGGGGAAGGCATCGACGCGTTGCGTGAGGCGGTCGAGGCGCTCCTGCCGGTGCCTGACGTGCATGTCAGCGCGTTGCTGCCGTACACAGCCGGGTCGCTCGTCTCGAAAATCCGCGAATACGGTCAGATGGACTCGATTGAGTACCGCGGGGATGGCATGATGATCGAAGCGCAGGTTGACAGCCAGCTTGCCGCCCAGGTGGTCGATGCCGCCGTCGATGAATAACCGCTGAACGACTGCAATGCTTAATACGACTTCATTGTGAACGCTCTCATATTTTTCCTTCCCTTGGCCCCGCGTCAAGGCGTTTTCCCTGCGTAAACGTCACGGAGAGCCACTAGAGTGGAGATGTTACTGAATGAAGCCCGTCACAATCGGGTCATTGCCAAGGAGAAGTAGCAAATGGTGAATTCAGCTGTAAAGCCCACGAAGCTCGCTATCATCGGTGCCGGCGCTGTCGGCTCAACGCTTGCCTTCGCGGCCGCCCAGCGTGGCGTTGCGCGCGAAATCGTTCTCGAGGACATCGCCAAGGAGCGTGTCGAGGCCGAGGTGCTCGACATGCAGCACGGCTCCAGCTTCTATCCGACCGTCTCCATCGACGGTTCCGACGATGTGGAGATCTGCCGTGACGCCGACATGGTCGTCATCACCGCGGGCGCTCGCCAGAAGCCGGGTCAGTCCCGCCTCGATCTTGCAGGCGCGACCATCAACATCATGAAGTCCATCATCCCGAACGTGGTGAAGGTCGCCCCGAACGCGATTTATATGCTCATCACGAACCCGGTGGATGTCGTCACCCACGTGTCCATGAAGCTGTCCGGCCTGCCGGCGAACCAGATGTTCGGCTCTGGAACGAACCTTGATTCCGCTCGTCTGCGCTTCCTGATCGCGCAGCAGACCGGCGTGAACGTGAAGAACGTGCACGCATACATCGCCGGTGAGCACGGCGATTCCGAAGTCCCGCTGTGGGCTTCCGCCACCATCGGTGGTGTCCCGATGTGCGATTGGCAGCCGCTGCCGGGCCATGAGCCGCTCGATGCCGCCAAGCGCGAGGAGATTCATCAGGAAGTCAAGAACGCCGCCTACAAGATCATCCAGGGCAAGGGCGCGACCAATTACGCGATCGCTATGTCCGGTGTGGATATCATCGAGGCTGTGCTGCGCGACACCAACCGCATCCTGCCGGTGTCCTCCATGCTCACCGACTTCCACGGCATCTCCGACGTGTGCATGTCCGTGCCGACGCTGCTGAACCGTCACGGCGTGAACTCCCGCATCAACACCCCGCTGTCCGACCATGAGCTCCAGGAGCTCAAGAAGTCCGCGGAGACGCTGCGCGAGACCGCTGCGAAGTTCGGCTTCTGATACGTTCGCGAGCCGTATGGTGCCGTGACTGACTTGATGTCGTGACGCCATACCCCGGTACACTCGGAACGACAAGGAAACCCCGGCCGTTACGCCGGGGTTTCGTCGTATCTGCACGGATGAGAATGGTAATGAGAAGCGGTTTCGACAGTGCGCAGGTGGCAGTGCGCAGTGCATATACGCAGGCGGCAGGGCGCTGGCGGCAAGGCGTACGGGCTATGTGTAAGTATGGCTACGGAATACCCAAGGAGAGTACGCGATGACGCATGGTGAAGGAGCCTCCCGGAAAGCGGGAAGCAGCAAGGAACATCAGCGCAGGCTGACCATGTCGCTGGCGCTGACATCGACTGTGTTCATCGCCGAGGTTATCAGCGCCGCGCTGACCGGATCGCTGGCATTGCTGGTGGATGCCGGGCATATGCTCACTGATCTTTCAGTACTGGTTGCCTCGGCGGTGACGGCGATGCTGATGCGACGCAAGCCCAGCAACACCCGGACATGGGGGTGGGCTCGGCTGGAGGTCATCACTGCGGCGCTCGGTGCGTTGGTGTTGTTGTTTGTCGGGGTCTATGCGCTTGTCGAGGCGGGGATGCGCCTGTTCGGCGGAGCAGATGACGGTGTGCGCAGCGTCGGGCTGCTGCTGTTCATGGGCGTGTTGGGTTTGGCGGCAAATATCGGTTCGATTGTCATTCTTCACGGGAACAGCGATGACAACATGAATATGCGTGCGGCCTTTCTCGAGGTGGTCAATGATGCCCTGGGGTCGGTTGCGGTTATTGTCTCGGCGATTGTGCTGCAATGCACGGGTTGGGGCGGTTTCGATGCGATTGCGGGCGGCATCATCGCGTTGATGATGATTCCGCGCGCGGTGTTGCTGTTGCGCAAGGCGGTGCGTGTGCTGTTGGAGGAGACTCCGGAGGGGTTGGATCTCGATGAGGTTCGAGCACATATGGAACGCGTGCCGCATGTGGTGGCTGTGCATGACCTGCATGCGAGCACGGTGTCGACTGGAATGCCGGTGCTGATGGCGCATGTAGTGGTCGATCCGGGGCTGTCAATGGCGCAGGGGGCGCAGATTCTGGCTCAGTTGCAAAGCTGCCTGCGTGAGCATTTCCCGGTGTCGATTCCGCATACGACCTTCCAGCTTGAGCCGGCCGGGTGCGAGGCGACCCGCGCGGAACATTTGCACGACGCGCCGGAAGGTGAGGGTGACAGCGGTGATGGTGTTGGGGTTAGTGACGCGTCTGATTGAGCTGAAGGTGACGCGTCTACTTGAGGGGATATGTGAGGATTGAGTCGTGCGCCGGGCCGCTCGGTCATTCCGAGCCGGTGTGCTCGGCGGTTATCTGCCTGTCGTGTGACTGTTGTGTTGCACGCCGAGTCGGTTGGGTGTTCGAATGCGCTTGGTCAGCAGGGCATCTCCCCGTTGTGTGACTGTTGCGTCGCATGACGCCGCGACAGATGATTGCGACGTGCGACACCACCGGCAAGACTTAGATCTTGCGCAGAACGGTGACTACTTTGCCCATGATTTGTGCATGGGTACCATCGATGGGGGAGTATGCGGGGTTGTGAGGGATGAGCCACACGTGGCCGTGCTCCTTGCGGAAGGTTTTTACGGTGGCTTCGTCATCGAGCAGCGCCGCGACGATGTCCCCGTTTTCGGCGTTTTGCTGTTCGCGCACCACCACAAAATCACCGTCGCAGATGGCCGCGTCTACCATGGAATCCCCGTGGACTTCGAGCATGAAGAGATTACCCGTGCCGGTGAGCCGTTCCGGGAGCCTCATGACATCTTCGATGTGCTGCTGGGCAGTAATCGGAGTGCCTGCTGCAATCCTGCCCACAAGGGGCACGTCGCGCGACTCAAGAATGGATTCCTGATCGTCCGTGGATGCTGCCGCCATGGGGAAGGGAAAAATCTGCGCGGCCTGTTGATGCATGGATTTGGACGGAACAGATGGTGTTGCAGTGGACTGATCCTCGACAAGCTCGATGGCACGGCCTTTTTTGGCGCCGATGCGGATATAACCGCGGTCGGCGAGAACCTGCAGCTGATGCTTGACCGACGACGGGCTTTTCAGACCCACCAAATCACCGATTTCCCGGAATGATGGGGCATAGCCGTGTTTGGCGACATGGGAGCGAATGGCATCCAGCACTTGGCGCTGGCGGTTGCTCAACGCCAATGATTGCTGGCTGTGCTCGTCATCATGCCTAGACGGGAAAGCGATGGTGCCCACATCAAATCCTTTCGTTCTCCACTAGCATAACCGAGCCCGCGGGAAAAATCAAACAAATGTTCGACACGCCACTTGTCAACTTCGAACGTCCGTGTCATAATTAGAACACCTGTTCGATAGAACATATGTTCGAACGTATTGCGAGTGATCGCAGCGTTGCCGTATGGCGTCGCGGGTTGCAAGGCAGTTGGCACATGCGCATGGCTGGTATTGCAGATTAGACATGCGCATGAGGCATAACGCACGGGAAAGGTGGAGAGGTATGCGAGCTCAGGAGTATATGGGGATGCGTTCTGTTGGCTATCGCTCTGTCCAGACGCGCCCAGGCGAGGGGGTTGGTGTGCTGCATCGGCGTGGAACTGCGCGAGTGTCCGCGATCGCTGCAGCGAGCAGCCGGTCTGTGCTGTCGAAAGGTTTGATTGTCGCCTTGCTGGCGATCGCGGTGGTGTTCGGGTGGAGCATGCTAGAACCGCGGACTGCGGAATCGGCAACCCCGGTGCAAACCGTAACCTATCAAGTGCAGGCGGGGGATACCTTGTGGCAGTATGCGCAGGAGGTGACTCCTGCTGGCGGTGACGTGAACCAGAAGGTTGATGAAATCGTCAGACTCAACAACTTGCAATCCACTGGTCTCAAACCGGGGGAATCAATTGTGGTGCCCATTGACTGACGATGGTCGGTTGGTTCGCCTTGATACTGGCCACTGGTTGACAAGCGGGAACGGCAAGTTGGGGCTGTCGACTATGGTTGAAGGTATGCATTGCCCGTTTTGCCAGAATCCTGAAACCAAGGTGGTCGACACCCGTATCAACGAGGACGGTCATTCCATTCGTCGTCGTCGTGAGTGCCTCAAATGCGGCAGGCGTTTTACTACGGTGGAAACCACAATGCTTCTGGTACAGAAACGCTCGGGCAATGTGGAGCCGTTCGACCGCAACAAGGTGGTCAACGGTGTGCGTAAAGCTTGCCAGGGTAGGCCGATTGACGAGGATCAGCTCAAGATGCTCGGTCAGCGGGTGGAGGAAGATCTGCGATCCCGCGGTCTGGCGACTGTCAAATCCGACGAGGTAGGCAAAGCGATTCTCAAACCGTTGCGCGATTTGGATGAAGTCGCGTACATGAGATTCGCCAGCGTGTATCAGAACTTTGAAAACCTGCAAGACTTCCAGCATGCTATCGATGAGCTGAACGCCAGCAAAGCTAAGGAACTCAACGGCGTTCACTGACCATGTGCTGGTGATTGGCATGGTTGCTTTTGTAGACGGCTCGCATCTCGCTGTTCTCAGTCAGATGTGACATGTTGACATGTGATGACACAGACTCACATAAGAAACCGGTCAGGCCGCCTAGTAACCTGACCGGTTGTGATATCAGCTGAATACAGCTATCTGAAACGCGTCTACGAACGCACTCGCATCAATAAAACGCGTCACGAGTGTCAGCGTTCAGTATCCTCTGCAGTGTTGTCGTCGGTGAGCACACGCATGCGAATCGTGCCTTCGATATGGCTCAGCGCGTCAATAGTCGCTTGGTCGGGGACGTCGGCGACATCGGTGACCACATATCCCAACTCACCTTCGGTGCCGAGGGACTGTGCAGAGATGTTGATGTTCTCCTCGCCGAGGATGTGGTTCATCTTGCCCAGCACGCCAGGCAGATTGGCGTGAAGATGCGCGATACGTGCGACGCCGCGGTTGTTGCCGAGGTTGAGCTGCGGGAAGTTCACGGACAGCGCTGCGGAACCCTTGAACCAGTAGTCTTCCAGACGCTGCGACACGAAATGGCCGATGGATTCCTGAGCTTCAAGCGTGGAGCCGCCGATATGCGGTGTCAGAATCATATTGTCCTCGTCAGCCAGCGGCGTGGTGAACGCATCGCCGCTCTTCTTAGGCTCGACCGGGAACACGTCAACGGCCGCACCGGAGATATGCCCGGAATCCAGATGGCGCTTGAGTGCGTCCAAATCCGCGACAAAACCGCGAGACAGGTTGATGAAAATAGCGCCCTGCTTCATGTGGGAGAACTGTTCCTCGCCGAAGAAGCCGGTGTTCGACTTGCGCCCGTCCACATGCAGCGTCACGGCATCGGACTGCTCAAGGAGCTCATTGAGGCTCGACATGCGCTTGGCGTTGCCCATCGCGAGCTTCTCCTCAAGATCATAGAACAGGACGCGCATGCCCATGGCCTCGGCGAGAACCGAAAGCTGGGAGCCGATATTGCCGTAGCCGATGATGCCGAGCGTCTTGCCGCGCACTTCGTGGGAACCACTGGCGGACTTATCCCACACACCGTGCTTCATATGGTGCGTGTGCGCAGGAATGCGGCGCATCAGGCAGATGATGTCGCAAATGACCAGTTCCACCACGGAACGGGTATTCGAATACGGCGCGTTGAACACGGCGATGCCGCGCTTGCCCGCGTAGTCGAGATCGACCTGGTTGGTGCCGATGCAGAAGCAGCCGATCGCGGTCAGGTTGGGACGGGCGTCAATCACCTTGCGAGTGACATTCGTCTTGGAGCGAATGCCCAGCAGATCAACACCTTCGAGCGCGTCGATGAGCTCATCCTCGCTCAGAGCGCCCGTGAGCGTTTCCACTTCAAAACCGTGGTCTCGCAGCGATTGCGCCGCGAACGGATGAATATTCTCTAATAACAATGCTTTGGGCATACTACTACCTTAAATCATCAATTGATGTTCGTCATCCTCTGTCCGCACTATAAGCAGACGTTGTGTCGGACGGGTCATCGCCACGTACAAATCCGCGGCGGCAACAAGTCGTGAAGGCGCGGTCTGTTCGATCTCTCCGGGCTCGACGACAATGACCGCGTCGAATTCCAAGCCTTTGACTTCCTCGGTGGTGCACACCATGACCTGTCGATCCCAACTGCTCTGCTCCGCGAGTCGCCTGTAGCGATCTTCAGGCAGTCCATCGCGCAACGTGTCGTCGACCGTCGATTGCATGGCGGGAAGCCGCTCGGGGGAGCAGATGACCGCGATGCGTCCGGTGCCGTCATCGCTGATGAACTCCTTGACCAGGCCGAGTGTGCGCGAGGCGACATCTGCGTTGAGCTCAGCATCGGTGTGCACAAGAACGCGCCGGACGGAATCATCCACATGCCGAACGGCCTTGACCGTCGAGACATACAGGCCCTCTCGCTGAGCGAACTCAGAGGCCAAGTCGGAGACTTCCTGCGGATTGCGGTAATCGATGGTCAATTCGTTGAGATCCCAATGATCAGGCCCGAACAGCCGATCCATGGTTTTCGCCCACGAGCGTGTGCCGCCGAGTGCAGAGGTTTGCGCGACATCTCCGACGATTGTGAACGAACGCGACGGACAGCGTCTGATGAGCATCCGCCAATCCATGGCGGTCAGTTCCTGCGCCTCATCGACGACGATATGCCCGTAAGTCCATTCTCGGTCGGCTGCCGCATGCTGGGCTATGAGTTCGTCGTCGCCGCCGTTGATATTGTCAAGCAGCATTTGCGAAGTGACGATACCTGTGCCGATGCCGGCCTGTGCGAGCGTATCGCGGGCGAACTGTTCCTCTTCGGCTCGCTTGGCGTCCTGCGTCGCCTGCCGTGCGGCTTGGCGGGGGTCGGGCCCGAGCAGCTCCAACGCCTCGTCGAGCAGAGGGATGTCGGAACGGGTCAGCGGCGAGCCTTTCGGCCTGGTAAGAATGCGGATATCGTTGTCCGTCAGCCATGGGGCATATGCGCGCAGCTGGTGCGGCTTGGCGAACATCTGATCGATCAGCCATTCGCCGGTCATCGGCAACCATGCTTTGTTCAGGGTAATTCGGATCTGGTCGTTCATACGCAACTGCGAGACGATGTCGGACAGTTCTGCCTGATTCGGCTGATAATCGAGTTGCTCGACGTACCGGTTGCGTAGCGCGCTGAGCATGCTGCGCACGAAGGTTTCACGCGCCTTGTTGTGTGGCTGGCGTGTACGTTTTGCGTCGGCGATCGCCTGTTCAATATCCGTACGGAGCATGGGCACTTTGAAACCGTTGAGCGTAACGACAGGCAATCGTTGTGGAACGCGTTCACGCGCAGCAACTGCATGCTCGATCGCGTGGCGCATGCGATAATCGCCTTTTAGCATGGCGGCTCTCGCGTCATCCTCGTGTGTCGCGACGACACCGGGGATGAGGTCGGCGATGGTGCGGCTGACCACGCCGGTCTCGCCGAGCGAGGGGAGCACCTGATCGATGTAATGCAGGAAGCTGGTGCTCGGGCCGATGACCAGGACGCCGGAATTGGCGAGTCTGCGACGGTGCGTATACAGCAGATATGCGGCGCGATGCAGCGCGACAGCGGTTTTGCCGGTTCCCGGTCCGCCCTGAACGATGACCACACGGTCGAGCGGCGCGCGGATGATGCGATCCTGTTCCGCCTGAATGGTGGCGACGATATCGGTCATCTTGCCGGTACGCTTCGAGTTGAGCGACGCGAGTAGCGCGCCCTCGCCGGTCAGTGTGCCGGCGTCGGAGGCTTTACCGACCTGATCGGCGTGTACGTCGAGCACCTCGTCCTCAACCCCGACGACCTCGCGGAAATGAAGTGTGATATGGCGTCGCATGACGATATCGCCATGATGCGACGGGGTCGCCTCATAGAACGGTCGGGCGGCTTCGGCACGCCAATCGGTGAGAATAGGTTCATGGTCGGCGCTGGACAGGCCGATCCTGCCGATGTACCGGCGTTTGCCGTGCACGTCGTCAAGACGACCGAACACCAGACGATCCTCGACTGCGCGCAGCTGCATCAGCCGATCCTCGTACATGGTGGCGAAGGAATCACGTTCGGTGCGCTGGGTCGGCGAGCCGTGCGACCCCGCGGCACGTACTTTCGCCAGACGCTGCCGGGCTTGGTCACGCAGTGCGTCAAGCCGATTGTAGGCGCGGGTGACCGCCTGCTGTTCCTCGTGAAGCTGGGAGGAGTATGTCGTCATGCTGTTCCGTTTCTGCATTTCGGGTGCTGCAATTCAGGCATTCCAGTGTAGCGCGAGGCTTCTACGTTGTTCCTGCGTTGTCCCCTGTTGTCGCTGATTTTCAGCTGGGCTTGATGTTGCTGGTGGGGCGGCGAACAGTCGGATGTCGTCGGATTGCTGATGTGCTGGTTTCGACATGGGGGTGTGCCGCCGCCGGTGCTGTGTTTCGTGGCTCCGCCTGCTGGCGCGTGGGGCGCATCGAGCTGCGTTGTGTGAGTGAATCCTCACATGATGACGAGTCGGGACGCTCTGCCGGACAGATTGTGGGTGTATCTGCCCGGCGTGCGACTCTGCGATCGCACTGTGGGGAGGTGGAGCGCCTAGCTGGTTTCAATTAGTGGGTTATCTGCCTGCCGTGCGACTTGGCGGTCGCACGGTGGGCAGATCGGCGCGGTTGAGGCGATCAGCTGGCGCGCTCTGCGTTATCAGCTTGCTGTGCGACCCCGCGTTATTTCCTCTCGCATGGCTGGTGACTTGCATTTAGAGATGGGCGATACAGCCGATTTTTAGGGATGGTTCACCACAAAAGCATCAATCCCTAGCGCAATCCGTAATGTATGTAGGAAAAATGGTGATTGCATCACCATAGATATGGGATTGGTGTGGGAAACGCTTGTCGAACGGTAATCTGAGCGCGATGGGGTCGAGCGGGGAATTGGCAGGATTTTCGAGCGAAACGCCTGTGTCGAACCGGTTTTCGAATGATGGCAACGGTTTGAGCGCGATATCGTGAGTTTTTTGTGTCGTGATGGGGAAAATTGGTGAATTGTGGGGTAAAGTGGTGAGTCAGCTGTGGCGACGCGAAACAACATGGGCAAAAGGAGGTGGGTCCAATGGCAGAACAGCGCGATGATGACAAGCCGGTGACCCCCTCCGAATCCCAGACTTCCGGCCAAATTCCACCACTCGACCAAACCTCGGCGACCCCGCAACCTTCATCGGACTGGCCTCAACCCACCACCCCAGCCAGCGCTATCAACGGTGTCGCTAATGGTGCCGCAGACGCGGCTGCAGCAAATGTTTCCAATGGTTATCCCGTGTCGCAAGTCCCGCCCGCCTTCCTTCAGCAACCCCAGCCGCAGACTGCTGCGCCGCAATCGCCAGCCGTGCAAATGCCACCTGCCCAGCAGTCGTCTGCGTCGGCATATCAAGTTCAGGGCTATCAATCGATGACCCCTTATGCTGCAATGCCGCAGCAGTCCCAGACGGCTCAGCCATCCCAAGCCGTCCCACAGCCGCAGCAGGCCGCACCGCAGCAGTATGCCGCGACCCAGCAGTCCATGCCGCACGTCCAATTCCCGGCCTCCTATGCCCAGCAGCAGTCCCAGCAATACGTCGCCAGGCCTCAAACCATGGACGGCCAGCCGTTGACCCAGCAGCCGTTTGCCCCGCAGTCGCATATATCCGCGCCCGCCCAGCTTGCCGCAGCCCAGCAAGCGCAAGCTGTGTACCCGCAGCAGTCGTTAGGCACCATGCAAACGCAGCCGCAGGCGGCTCTGCCGCAGTCCGCCACCAGCCCCGTCTTCGTCTCCGCCCCCGCACCCGCCCTCAACTCGGCTTCAGCTGCCGCACCCATGCCCACAGACAGTGGCGAAGTCATGCTTTTGGGCACGTACACCCCGAAAATCGACGCGAAAGGCCGTATGGCGCTCCCCGCGAAGTTCCGCACCCAGCTCGGCCCGGGCCTGATTATGGCCCGTGGTCAGGAACGCTGCGTGTACCTGTTCCCGCAGGCAGAATTCCGCCGTGTCGCCATGCAGATCCAACACACGTCATTGGGTAACAAGGCCGCGCGCGAATATCTGCGTGTTCTGCTTTCCGGCGCCGTCGATCAGACCCCCGACAAGCAGGGCAGGGTGCTGGTGCCGCAAATGTTGCGCGATTACGCCAAGCTTGGCAGCGATATCGTCGTAATCGGCGTGGGCACGCGTGCAGAAATCTGGGATAAGAAGGCTTGGGAGCAGTATCTTGCCGACAACGAGCAGGGGTACTCCGATATCGCCGACGATGTGCTGCCGAGTGTGGAATGGTGATGACGCGATGACTGATTTCTCTCAAATCCACCAGCCGGTCCTGCTTGAGGAATGCGTAGGACTTGTCGCTCCGGCGCTTGAACGTCCCGGCAGCATTGTCGTCGATTGCACCTTGGGCCTGGCCGGGCACGCGTGTGCGTTCCTCAAAGCAGCCCCCGAGGCCCGCCTGATTGGCATCGACCGTGACAGCGAGGCGTTGTCCCTTGCCACACAGCGGATGCATGAAGAAGGTTTGGATGACCGGTTCACCCCGGTGCATGCGGCATTCGACGAATTTGACCGGGTTCTTGACAATCTCGGCGTGCACAGCGTGCAGGCTGTGTTCATGGATCTGGGTCTTTCCAGCTTGCAGATTGACGAGACGGACCGTGGTTTTTCCTACTCCCATGACGCCCCGCTCGACATGCGCATGGACGTGACGCAGGAACTCACGGCAGCCCAGGTGCTTGCGCAATACGATGAGCGTGACCTGGTCCACATTTTCAAGACCTATGGCGAGGAGCGGTTCGCCCGGCAGATTGCCCACGCAATCGTGCAGGAACGTGGGGAGGAGCCGTTGACGACGTCTGGCCAGCTCAACCGCCTTGTAGACCGCGTAGTTCCCAAGGCGCACCGCCCGGCTGGCAATCCGGCGAAGCGCGTGTTCCAGGCGTTGCGCATCGAAGTCAACGGTGAACTGGACAAACTCGCCCATACCCTGCCACAGGCCGCGAATCATCTGGCGGTCGGCGGCAGACTGGTTGTCGAGTCCTATCATTCGCTTGAGGACAAGACTGTCAAATCCTTCATGCGTCACGGTCTTGAAGCGGACGTGCCTGCGGGTCTGCCTGTAATTCCCGATGACGCGAAGCCGTTCTTCACCGCGCTGACCCGGGGCGCTGTCATGGCCGACGATCAGCAGATCGCCGAAAATCCCCGATCTGCATCGGTACGGCTGCGTGCAGTCGAGTTGAATCGTGAACTGCCTCAACGATGGCGTGAACGCTTCGAACAGATGGCTGTCGAAGGCGGTGGCCGTGACCGGCGTGCCTCGCGCGGCCGCACTGACGCCCATGGTCGCAATGACACCCATGGCGATTTCACCCATTCGACCCGTGCAATCCACGTGAAAGGTACCCGGCATGACCATGGATCGAGGAGGGGATGATGGCAGCTTCCGCCCGTAGAATCCGCTCACAGGCGTCTCCCGCCAGTCATCCCGAGCGTCAACAAGAGACGCGTCGGGCAGCCGCGCGCCCGGAGCTGCATGTAGTCAAAAGCGAGCAGGCCGACTCCGCGTCCTCGCAAGACCGGTTACGTAGCTTCATCGAATGGACACGCTCACATACTGTTCCGGTGATCCAGGTGGGCATCGCTATCGCGTTCCTTGGCGCGACCGCGGTGGGGTCGTTGACCTTGCGTACCCAGATGGCGGAAAACTCGTTCGATTCGCAGCAGACTGAGCAGCAGATCGAAAAACTCCAACAGGACATCCAGACGGACCAGACAAAACTCGACTCATTACAGGCGTCCTTGCCGCAGAAGGCCCAGGATATGGGTATGGTTCCGCAGCAGGATTCCGTCACTATTGATTTGAACGGCTACCAACCTAGCGACGGGAGCAAATGACATGCGAAGAATCAGGCGTTTCTTCGATGCGCTTGGACAGTTCGGTACGCGCTGCCTGCTGGTTCTGGTGGCATTCGCTGTGTTGTCCGCGGCTTGCGTCGGCAAGTTGACGGTTCTGCAACTGGTCAATGACAAGGGACTTGCCGTGGCCGCCGAGGAGAATCGTACGAAAACGGTGACGGTTCAGGCCAACCGCGGCAAGATCGAGGATACGAACGGCACGGTGCTCGCACAGAGTGTCGAACGCTACAATGTCATCGGCGACCCGGTGCTCGCACAGTCGTTCAAGCCGACCGATTGCACGACGAACAACAAGGGCTATTGCCATTCCATCAACGGCAAACCGGTGGGAACGACCGGTGCGGCGGCCGTCGCGCGACTGCTGTCCAGCGTGATTGACGTGGATGCGAAAACCTTGGGAGCAAAGCTCAGCAGCAATCTGCGGTACGTGGTGCTGAAGAAGAATGTGTCCCCGGAAGTCAAACGAAAAATCGACAAGCTCAATATCGGCGGGTACGTGACCACGGAACTGTCCAGCATCCGAGAGTATTCCAACGGTGCGCTGCTGGGCTCGTTGCTCGGTGGTGTGGACGGCAGCGGTAAGGGCGTCAGTGGTATCGAATTGCTTGAGGACAAGACCCTGACCGGCACCAACGGCTCCAAAAAGTATCAAAGTGGTGGCGGCGGCCAGGTGATTCCGGGTACGCTGGTTGATTCGAAAGATGCCGTCAACGGTTCGGATGTCAAGCTCACCATCGATTCCGATGTGGATTGGTATGTCAAGAAGGCGCTGACGGACGGCGTAAGCCAGTACCACGCACAGTGGGGTATCGCGGTTGTTCAGGACGTGCGGACTGGTGCGATTATCGCGCTTGATGATTCCGACCAGATTGAGGCCGGCAGCACCGAAGCGATGCAAACCGCATCCCGTGCCGTCGCGCAGACTTTCGAGCCTGGCTCGGTCGGCAAGGTGTTCGCAATGGCGGGCATGTTACAGCTTGGCTTGCACAAGATGACCGACCAATTCAGCGTGCCGAGCACCATCACCGTGGACGGTCAGTCATACAAGGATTCGCACGAGCATGCTACGACCAATTGGACGCTCGCCGGCATTCTGCAACAGTCCTCGAACGTCGGAATGATCATGGCTGCCGACCAGTACACCAGCGAGGAACGCTATGAGTTCCTGAAGAAATTCGGCATCGGTCAGGCCAGCGGATTGAATCTGCCGGGAGAGTCCAGCGGTTCGCTGACCAGCGCGAGTACCTGGGACGGCCGTACCCGCAACACCGTGCTGTTCGGCCAGGGCTACTCGACCAACGCCATGCAGATCACAAACGCGATTGCGACCATCGCCAATAAGGGTGTGAAAAACCAGCAGTACATCATCAAATCCGTGACCGACGCCGATGGGCGGACTACAACACCGAAACGCGGGGAAGCGACCCGGGTCATCGATGAATCCGTGGCGAGCCAGATGCTCAACGCCATGGAGTCGGTCGGTGAATACTACCAGGCGCAGGCCGGTATCAGCGGGTACCGCATCGCGGCGAAAACCGGCACCGCGCAAGTCGCCGGCTCCAACGGGGCACTCACGTCGATCATCGCCGACTGGGTAGGCGTGCTCCCCGCCGACAATCCGCGGTTCGTGGTCACTGTCATCCTCAAGGACCCGGAAGGCACTTATGGTGGTATGACGGCTGGGCCAATCTTCAAGACCATCGGTGAATTCCTTATGCAGAAGTATCAGGTGCCGGCATCCACGCCGCGTACCGATGCTATCCCGGTGACGTGGTGACCGGCATGGTATGGTATTCGGTCTGCCCGACGGTACCGTGCAAACAACCGGGCTTACAACAGGGCATACCAACAGAAAGGGGCGTGTGATGAGCGTGGTGACTGAGGCCGTAGGACGGCGGATGACGCTGGGTGACATCTGCTCGCGTTACGGTTTCGAGCTCGTTCCCCAATTCGCTGGCAGTGTAACCATCACTTCAATCAGCAGTGATATCGATTCGATTATGCCTGGAGCGCTGTTCACCCCGTTGCAGGATGTGGATGCAGAGACCTTGCACATCGCCCATACTCGCGGCGCGTATGCGGCTATCGTTCCCCACACGAGCGAGCAGGTGGGCAGGCAGGCTGGATATCCGGTGATCATTGCGCAGCCGACACCCGAACAAATCGGTGCCCTTGCGGCTTCAATCGCGGGGGAGCCGTCCCACGCGCTAGCGGTATTCGCGGTCGGCGGGCAGGACGGCGATGAGGTGCAGGCTACAGCCATCCGCCTCGCCACATTCCTGCATATGCTTGGCAATCCCGTCGGACAGGTCAACGCCGCCGGCTCATCATCGCTGGAACGGCAGCTCAACCTGTCCTATCCACTTGACATCTACGATATTCAACACACGATGGCGGTATGCGCCGAAGACGGTGCAGCTGCAATCATCATCGCCCTTGAACCGGGTACCCTCGCGGATCACGCGCTCGAAGGTACCAGTGTTGATGTCGCCGGCAGCTGCGATGCGTTGACGCCCACCTTGCTCAAGACGACATTGGCTGATTGGACGCAGCGCTACGGCCTGTCCCTGGAAGGCAATAACCAGATGATTTATCAGCGTGACGCTGAAACCGATGAAATCGCCGCTGAAGCGGTTGATGGGTCGGCCGGCGTCGGCGATGCGTCGAGACTGAGCCTATCCATCGCGATGGTTATGGCCGCAGGCGTGCGCAAATCCAATATCCGCAACGCATTGCGCGTATCGAGCGAGATGCAGTGAATGGCAGTGGCGAGATATGGACACTGCACCGATACATGTGGCAGTATGCATGGTTTTTCGAGGTCGGATGATTTGACAGCATTGCCATAATCGGTGTGTCGTAGACGGACAATAAAGACATGGGCAGGGAACAACTCGTGCAGACGAGCAGGAAGGAACGAAAGATGACGCAGGAGACGGGCATGATGCCGGTGACCCTTGAACAGATCGCCGACGCCGTGGACGGCAAGCTGGTGGTACCCAGCCAGGTGCAGGTGCCGCAGGGGCCGTTCGAACCCGCAGTGGTCAGCGATTCGCGTCAGGCGGGCGCCGGGTCGGTATTTGTGGCGATTCCCGGTGAGCATGTGGACGGCCATGATTTCGTGGGAAAGGCGGCCCAAAACGGTGCTGTGGCGGCCATCGTCGAGCATGTCGTGGATGCGCCGGTCGCTCAGATCCTTGTCCATGATTGCGTCGAGGCGTTGGGGCGTCTCGCCGCCTACAACCTTGCGGCCCGTCGCAAGGCGGAAGGCGATTTCACCATCGTGGGGATTACTGGTTCGGTAGGCAAAACCACCACCAAGGACCTGCTGCACGCTTTGCTGGAAGACATGGGACCGACCATTGCGCCGGTGGGATCGTTCAATAACGAAATCGGTCTGCCGCTGACCGCCCTCAAAGTCGGCAGGAGCACCCGGTTCCTAGTCGCTGAAATGGGCGCGAACCATGTGGGGGAGATCGCACACCTGACCACGATCGCACCGCCTGACATCGCCGTTGTTCTCAAGGTCGGCGTGGCGCATCTTGGCGAATTCGGTTCGCCGGAGCGCATTGCGCAGGCGAAAAGCGAAATCGTGCGTGGCCTGGTGCCCGGTGGCACCGCCGTACTCAACGCGGGGGACGTGCATGTGGCCGCGATGCAGGCCATCGCCCCGGCCGATGTGCTGTGGTTCGGCATCGAGGACGTCCGGAAGGACGCTTCCACGCCGAAAATCACCGCCCGTGACGTGACTCTTGACGATTTGGGCCATCCGTCTTTCGCTCTGGTCGATGCCGACGGGCGCACCGCCCCGGTGACGCTGGGCATCACAGGTCGGCATAATGTGGTCAACGCGCTCGCCGCCGCGACGGTCGCACGCCGGTGTGGCATGACGCTGGAACGCGTTGCTGAAGTGCTCGGCAGCGTGCGACGCATCAGCGCGCATCGCATGGCCGTGTCCACCGTCCGTCGTGGGGAAGTCTCGTTCACTCTGATCGACGACTCCTTCAACGCGAACCCGGATTCCATGAAGGCCGGCCTCGACGGTCTGGCCGCATGGCATGCCAAGGAGGCTGTGCAACCGTACCGCATCGGCGTGCTCGGGGCGATGCTCGAGTTGGGGGACAGCGAACGCGAACAGCACCGTGGCATCGGCGAATATGCATTGAGCCACGGCGTCGATGAGCTGATTGCGGTCGGCAGCGCCACGGACAAGCATTTCGACGCGCTCGCCGAAGCCATGTCCCAAGGTGCCCGCGAGTACCTTGAAACATCCGGCCGTGCCGACGTCCCGATACACTGGGTACATGACACAGCCGAGGCCGATCGTCTTGTTGTGGCCGCCGCGGCGCACCATCCGGACACGGTGGTGCTGCTCAAGGGATCGCATGTTTCCGGGCTGAGCGCATTGGCTGAACGTTGGTCCGATAAGGCTCTGTGAGTCGCGCAGGAAGTGGAGTAGACAGTGATTTCGCTAATCATCGGCATCGTGGTTTCGCTGCTGGTCGTGTTCTTCGGCACTCCGGTGCTGATTGACATCGTGCACAAGCTGCATTACGGCCAGTACATCCGGCAGGACGGTCCGAAATCGCATCAGGTCAAACGCGGTACGCCTACCATGGGCGGGCTGATTATTGTTCTTGCCATTGTGCTCGGGTGGGGTGCTTCCGCAATCTACCGCTTCTGCACGGGCGGCTCGGTGCCATCATGGTCCGCGGTGCTTGTGCTGTTCGCCATGGTGTCGATGGGCCTGCTCGGGTTCATTGATGATTTCGCCAAGGTCCGCAAGAAGCAGAACCTCGGGTTGTCGGTGCACGCCAAATTCATCGGCCAGTTCATCTTTGCGACCTGCTACGCGGTGCTCGCGCTGATCATCCCCACAAAATCAGGTTTCCCGAGCGCGCAGGCCGGTATGAGCTTCATCGAGAAGCCGTTCTGGAACTTTGAATCCGCCGGAAAAGTCGGTGCGATGATCTTGTTCATCATCTGGGTGAACTTCCTCATGACGGCGTGGACGAACGCTGTGAACCTGACCGACGGTCTGGACGGCTTGGCATCCGGCTCATCGATGATCGCCTTCGCCGGGTATGCGATTATCGCCTACTGGGAGTGCTACCATCTCAAGGGTGCCGGTCATGAGGGGTATGCATATGCGGTATCCGACCCGCTTGACCTGTCCATCATCGCCGTATGTGCGGCGGTCGCATGCTTCGGTTTCCTGTGGTACAACTCCAATCCGGCCACAATCTTCATGGGTGATACCGGCTCCCTTGCGTTGGGTGGCCTGTTCTCCGCGCTGTCAATCGCCACGCACACGGAGTTCCTTGCGATTATTCTGGGTGGCCTGTTCGTGATTGAGGTCATGTCCGACGTCATCCAGGTCAGCTGCTTCAAACTCACCCACAAGCGCGTGTTCAAAATGGCCCCGATTCACCATCATTTCGAATTGCTCGGCTGGAGCGAGGGCAAGGTCGTCGTCCGCTTCTGGATGATCGAACTGCTGTTCACGTTGGTCGCCATCATGATCTTCTATGGCGATTGGGTGACCCGTTCCGGATTGTTGCTGTAGCCTGCGTCCCGTAACCGGAAGGCGTTAGGGTCGTGTCGAAAACCTGCGGATTGCGCGCAAGCGCGGAAAAGAGATGACATGAACGACGAATTGAGCGGCGAGACAGGTAACGGCGGCGCATCGATTGCCGACAAGACGGTCCTGGTCGCGGGGCTTGGTGTATCCGGCCGCAGTATGGTCGAAGTCCTCAGAGGGCGTGCCAAGTCGGTGATCAGCGTGGACGAGCACAAGCCCGAAGCCGATCTGCATTCCTTCGACGATATTGATTGGGACCGCATCGACCTGGTGATGACCTCGCCGGTGTTCACACCGAGAACCCCGTTCATTCTTGAGGCGCAGCGCCGCGGCATCCCCGTATACTCCGAAGTAGAGCTCGCCTGGCGGCTGCGGGTCAATTCCCGCCGTACCGGCAGCCCGGCGCCGTGGATCGGCATCACCGGCACCAACGGCAAAACTTCGACCACCGAAATGACGTCGGCCATGCTCACGGCGTGTGGGCTCACCGCCCCTGCGGTCGGCAACATCGGCAAAGCCGTCTCGCATGCCGCAGTCGATCCTGACAACGACGTGTTGTGCGTCGAATTAAGCTCGTTCCAGCTGCATTTCACGGATTCCTTGGCGCTGGAGTGCGCGGCCATCACGAATATCGCCGACGACCATCTTGACTGGCATGGCGGCATCGAAAACTATGCTGCGGATAAAAGCAAGGTCTTCCACCGGGCACGCAAAGCGCTCGTCTACAATGCTGACGACGCTCGGGTGACCGCTTTGGCCCATGCCGCACAGACCGCGCCGGGTTGCCACAGGATTGGATTCACCCTCCATGCGCCCGAAGAGGGGCAGATCGGTGTGGACGAGGGATGGATTGTCGACCGCAGCGGTGTCGCCGGAGCAGTGCCGGGTGTCGCGTACCGAGTGGCTAAAATCACCGAATTCAGTCATTTGTGCGAACCGGACGGTACAGTCTACCCGCATCTGCTTGCCGACGCGTTGACTGCCCTCGCGCTAGTGCTCGGAGCGGGAGCAGACCTTAATACGGCTTTGGACGCGCTGCGGTCCTTCGCTCCCGGCGGGCATCGCATCCAGAGGGTCGCGACCGCTCACGTGGAGGGCGGCGACATCCGCTTCGTCGACGATTCCAAGGCAACGAACGCGCATGCCGCGCATGCCTCCCTGTCCAGCTTCGCCCCGAAATCCGTGGTGTGGATCGCCGGCGGACTTGCCAAAGGCGCCCGGTTCGAGCAGTTGGTGCGCGACCAGGCCAAAACCATCAAGGCGGCCGTGATTATCGGCGTAGACCAGGAGCCGATGATTGACGCCTTCAAGACTTCAGCACCTGATATTCCTCTCACCCTCATCGACCCTGCCGACGCGTCCACGGTCATGCAGCGTGCCGTCGAGGCTGCGGGGGCGTACGCCAAGGCCGGTGACATCGTGCTCATGGCGCCTGCCTGCGCTTCCATGGACCAATTCCGTTCGTATGCGGACCGCGGCGACCAGTTTGCCCGCTCGGCACAACAGTGGTCCGCACAACATCAGGTTGATGCGCATGGCGAGCACTGACCCCAAGCGACGCGGCGAACGCAAGGGGCGCACAGCCCAGTCCACCGTGTTTCCCAGGCAACGGCGGGATGACGCCCGCGGCGCTGAGGATTTCGACATTCTCGCCCCGACCGGGTCGCAACCCGCCCAGCGGGCGTCCCGGCGGCCGTCCCGCAAGCTGGCAGACGGTGCCAGCGCCGATCCATACCGCGGTAAGACGGCGGTGACAGCGCGCAATCGGCAGGCCATCCCGTCCGGGACACCTAAGTCCAAAAGCGCTAAAGACCCGCAGACGCGTCACCGCTTGTGGGAACAAGTCAAAGACAGTGTGCTCCCCAAGCGCATTATGGCGGTGGAAAAAACCACCGCGGCATGCAAGCCGGTCATCGACCCAAGCACCACCGGCGACGCCCACGGCATCCGTATGCTCAAAAGCCCCCTGTGGTGCTACCACTGCTTTTTCGGCGCGGTCATGTTCCTCACCTTCCTTGGCGCGGTCATGGTCTTCTCCAGCTCGGTTATCAGCAATATCTCCAGTGGGAAAAGCCCGTGGTCGCAGGCGCTGACCCAAGGCAAATTCTGTCTGATCGGCCTGGTGTTCTGCTTCGGCGCGTCACGCTTGAAAGCTCCCGCCTACCGCAGGTGTTCCGGCGTGATTCTCATGATTGCATGGGGATTCCAGCTGCTGACCATGTCACCGCTGGGCGTCAACTATCAGGGCAACACCGGATGGGTCAACCTCGGCATATTCACCATGCAGCCAGCCGAGTTCATGAAACTCGCGGTATGCCTGTGGATGCCGCTGGGCGTGGTTATCGCCCAACAACGCAGCACCGACAAAGATCACCGGCCGTACGCCGTGCCAATCATCATGCTGATCATCTGCTGCGCACTTGTTATGCTCGGCCGCGATATGGGCACCGATATGGTCATTCTCATCATCGGCTTGATCGCACTGCTGCTCGGCGGCATGCCGAAATCGTGGTTCGGCATCATGGGCGCCGTGGTCGCAGTACTTGCCGGAGTGCTGGTCATCCAAAGCCCGAACCGTCTCGCTCGCGTGCTTTCGGCGTACACCTCGTGCGATACCACACAAATGCAAGGCACCTGCTATCAGAGCATCCACGCGAAATACGCGCTCGCATCAGGTGGTTTCGCCGGAGTCGGCTTGGGCAACTCCCGCGAGAAATGGAACTACTTGCCGGAAGCGCACAACGATTTCATTTTCGCGATCATCGGCGAGGAACTCGGCTTTGTCGGCGCAATCGTTATCGTCATCATGTTCGTGCTGATCGGATGGTGCCTCGCATGCATCGCCCTGCAATCCAAGGACCGGTACACTTCGATTGCGTTGGTTTCCATCGCGGTGTGGATTGTCGGCCAGGCGATTATCAACATCATGGTCGTTATCGGCCTGTTGCCGGTGATGGGCGTGCCGATGCCGTTCGTGTCGGCGGGCGGCTCGTCATTGATCATGTGTCTGACAGCAGCTGGCGTGGCCATCAGCATGATGCGCCAGGAGACGCAGATTGCTTCGGCGACCAACCCGCTCAATTCCTAATGGTGCGACCATGCCCAGCGCCTGTGTGCGGATGCGGGAGCTTAATTTGCCCGGCTTCGACAAGCGAGCCTGTTGCGGCGGGCAAGCTGAGCGGTAGAGTAGTGAGGATGGCCGCGTGTGGTATCCGCGGCATCGAAACCAGTACTGTACAGGACCATAAGGCAACCCACGAGGTGAGCTGAAAGCATGACGAATATCGTATTGGCCGGCGGCGGTACCGCCGGACATGTGAACCCGCTGTTGTCCGTCGCGGACGCCATCCGGCGGATTGAACCCGATGCCGGACTGAGTGTCATCGGCACGGCGGTCGGACTTGAGCATGATCTCGTCCCGCAGGCCGGCTACGAGCTGGATACGGTGGAAAAAGTCCCGTTCCCGCGCCGCCCGAACAAGGACGCGCTCACCTTCCTGTGGCGGTGGAGCCGTGAAAAGCGCAAAGTGCGTGCGATTCTGGAGCGCCGAAAAGCGCAGGTAGTCGTCGGTTTCGGCGGGTACGCCTCCGCACCCGTGTATTCTGTCGCCCACGCGATGGGCATCCCCGTGGTGATCCACGAACAAAACGCCCGAGCGGGCATGGCCAACAAGCTCGGCGCCCAATGGGCGTCCTTTATCGGCACGGCATACGAAAACACCGGCTTGAAGCCTGGCAAAGGAACCACGATTGAGCGGGTCGGCCTGCCGTTGCGCCCCGCCATCGCGCAGCTCGCTGCTCGCATCAGAACCGACTATCCTGCGGTGCGTGCGCAGGCTGCCGCACAGCTGGGCATTGACCCCGGTCGTCCGGTCGTTGTGGTCACCGGTGGTTCGCTTGGCGCGTTGAGCCTCAACACGGCGGTCGCCGGTGCGGCAGCCGACCTGCTGAAGCGCGCGCAGGTCATCCATTTGACCGGCAAAGGCAAAATCGCGCAGGTCGAAGCCAACGTGACAGCCAAGGCCGGGGCGGACGCCTTGAACGACCTTGATCCGGCCCACGCCGGGCAGGGTGATTATCATGTCGCGCAATACTTGGAACGCATCGACTTGGCCTTCGCATGCGCCGATTTGGTGATTTGCCGGGCGGGGGCCGGCACGGTGTGCGAACTGACCGCGCTTGGACTGCCCGCAATCTACGTTCCGTTGCCGATCGGCAACGGCGAGCAGCGCTTCAACGCGCAGCCAGTTGTCGACGCGGACGGCGGCATGATGGTCAATGACAGCGATTTCACCGCTGCATGGGTACACGACCATATCGCCGGACTGCTGGATGATCCGCAACGTTTGCACGAGCTCGGCGACCACGCCTGGCAGTATGGCATCCGTGACGCGGCCGACATCATGGCCCGGCACATCCTCAGCCTTGCAGCGGCGCGCAGGTAGGTCCGGGATACCGACGGCGGCATACAGGCCGCTACGCCATCATCACACATAATCATGCCATAATAGGGACAGCAACCAAGAGAAAGCGGTGCCTTCCATCATGAATACAGAGCCTATCGTGCTTGACCCGACCGTCGCGGCCTTCACTGAAGACCAGCAAGTCAGCGATTTGGGAACAACCCACTTCATCGGCATTGGGGGAGCGGGTATGAGTGTTCTCGCTGAAATGCTGCATGAGCAGGGTGTGAACGTCACCGGCTCGGACAGGGAGCGCAACGCGAAAACCGAACGGCTCGAAGCCCTCGGCATTCAGGTTGCGATCGGCCAGCGGGCGGACAATGTGCGTGGCGCGTCAACCGTGGTGTATTCCAGCGCCATCAAGCCGGACAATCCAGAGATCGTCGCCGCGGCGGCCCAAGGCTCGCATATCGTGCATCGCAGCGATATCCTCGCACTGCTCATGAACCATCATGATGCGGTCGCCGTAGCCGGTGCACACGGCAAAACCACCACCAGTTCGCTGCTGTCCCATATTCTCGTGCACGCAGGCACCGGTGACCTGGCTGATCCCAGCTACGCGATTGGCGGTACCATCCAAGGCCCAGACGGCCAGACCCTTGACGGCGGACATGCTGGCACCGGGCGCATCCTCGTCGCAGAAGCCGACGAGTCGGACGGCAGTTTCGCCAAATACAGGCCAGCCATCGCCATCATCACCAACGCCGAAGCAGATCATCTTGACCATTACGGCACGCCAGAGCGCTATTGCGAAGCCTTCGTCGCCTACGCTTCGCACGCGCGAGGGCATATCGTCATGACCGCCGACGACCCGGGTGCGCTCGATGTGCTGCGCAGCCTTGATGATTCGGTCATGCACCGCACGGTCATCTACACCACGCACAGCGCGCAGATGGTGCTCGACGCCGTAGCCCAGGCGGCAGGCGCAGCCATCGTCACCATCACCTCAGAAAGCGAGCAGGCAGGCGACGGTGAGGAACGGTTCACCATCGACATGCCCGCCGCGCTCACCGGAGAAGCGCACGCCATTCCAGTCAGCCTCAAGATTCCAGGCATCCATAACGCCCGCAACGCGACCGCCGCAATCATCGCCGCCACGCTGCTGGGCATGGATCCCGATGCCGCCGCGCAAGCCGCGGGAAGCTTCCTCGGTGCGTCTCGCCGCTTCCAAGTGCGCGGATGTGAGAAGCAAGTCACCGTCGTGGACGATTATGCGCATCACCCCACCGAAATCACCGCTCTGCTTAACGCGGCGCGTCGGCGCTACCCGGATGCCGTCATCCGTGTACTGTTCCAGCCGCATTTGTTCTCTCGCACCAAATTCTTCGCACGCGAGTTCGCTGAGGCGTTGGCGCTCGCTGATGATGTGATTGTGACCGGTATTTACCCGGCACGAGAAAAGCAGGAGGATTTCCCGGATATCACCGCGCAGACCATCGTCGATGCCGCCAAGGGGATCGACCATGAGCCGGCGGACTGGATTCGTGCGGTCGACGACATGCATACCGCGGCACTGATGATGGCAATGCGCGCGCATCACGGTGATGTGGTCTTCACCGTGGGGGCAGGTGATATCACCGCCATGGGACCGGTGCTGTTGCACGCGCTCGAGGCGCATCGCGAGAACTGCGGGGATTGATATGCCAGGACGCGTGGCACGAAGCGGGTCTGTCGGCGGGTCATCGCATGACGGGCGGCAACACACTGGGCGCGAACCGCGTTCTGTCGCAGGCCGTGTTCAACCCGGCGCTGGGCGTGCTGGATCCGGAGCCGGTACCGCGGCATCGAGAACGGTGACAGGGAACGCGGCAGCGGGGAGTATAGCATCAGGAAACGCCGCGTCAGGGAACAAGATGCAGTCAGGCAACGTGTCACGAGATGCTCGGATATCGTCGAGCGGTACTTTTCCGCGCGTCGCAAGGCAATCCCGGAGTGTGCCGGGTCCGACCATCCCCGGTATGCCATACGGCGGTGCCAGGGATGCGAACTCATCCAAGCCAGTGTCTCGCAGAGCGGCTTCCGGCCGCGCCGCCTCAGACCGTGGGTCGTCGGGTCGTTCCGTAGCATCCGGACGCGCCACCGTACCTGAACGACGTCCATCGTCATCGGACAATGCAGACGATGTCGGCAAATCCAGTAATACAGGCAATGCCGCGGAGCCTGCCACGAGCCGCCGGAAGCGGTCGTTGCGCGCGATCGTGTCCCGAAATAGGCGCAAGAACGCGGATTCGGATGCTGCCTCCAAGAAGGGTGGAACCCCGAAACAAGGCCGTGTGGCGAGTTCGGCGAAACGCAACAGGATGAACAAATCCACGGATGGCGGCGAACAGGGGAGCGGTTCTGATCTTGTAAGTCCAACGCGACGCGGAAGGAGAGTCTCCGTCGGCGGTGTGTCTGGCACGGGTACGTCCGGAACTGGTGTGTCCAGAGCGACTGGATTCGTGGATGCCAGAGCGTTACAAAGTGAGGACTTGGTCGCCAAAACGCTGAGAGAAAGCACCGGGCCGTTGGGCGTCGCCGCGCGGCCAAAAGTCGTGGATTTCAACGCGCGTGTCAAGGAACGTCGGCATGCCAACACGCTGATGGTTGTCAAACGCGTGGCAATCACCATTGTGTTCATAGCAGCTGTCGTGGGTGTCGTGTGGGCGCTGTTCTTCTCGCCCTTGTTGCGGCTTGACTCCGCGCAAATCACCGTGTCCGGGGCCAACGAATGGGTCAGCGGCAGCAAAGTGGAGTCCATCGCCTCGGCTCAGGCAGGGAAATCCTTGCTTCTGGTGTCGACCAATGACATCGAAACGCAGCTTGCTGCCATTCCTGGTGTCAGCAAGGCGACGGCGACGAAACAATACCCTCACGGCATGCGGGTCGCCATCAGCGCGCAGGAGCCGGCCGCCATGCTGAAAACGCCCGACGGTTCGCTGACCGCGGTCGACGGCAAAGGTCGGGTGCTGAACTCCGTGAAAAACGCCTCGACCGACGGCATTCCGGTCATCGAAGTGAACGATGTAACCAAAAGCCTGAAGAGCCGGTCCGTGGTGACTGCGGTGAAAGTCGTGGATTCACTGTCCGACGCGATGCGGGCGCGGGTGAGCAAAGTCACCGCGCAGACGCAGGATTCCGTCACCACCGAGCTGGACAACGGCAACTACACAATCATCTGGGGGAATGCCTCGCAGATGAAACTCAAGAAAGCCGTGGTCGACAAGATCATCAACGACCCGAATGTGATCGGTGACAAGCATTCAGTGGACGTCTCGGCGCCGCTGCGGCCGATAATTAAGTAGCCGGTTGGCTGCTTCGCGAGCTGGTGTGCAGGCGTGGGGACGACTGTGCTTCGGTGCATCGGTGTGTTGGTGTGTCGGTGTGCCGGTGTGCGGTTGTGTGAGGCAGTGCGGGGTTGTGTGAGGATTCGCTCGCACGGTGACCCATTGGGCTGCGGGAATCACCCTCTAGGGTCGGCTGGGCCGTCATCGTGTGAGGATTGGCTCACACAGTCGCCTGTCGGGCCTGGGAATCAGCCATCCTGATTGGCCTGGCCGTCATCGTGTGAGGATTGACTCACACGGTGACCCATCGGGCCGCGGGAATCACCCTTTCGGGTTGGTAGGGTCGTCATCGTGTGAGGATTGGCTCGCACTCTGACGGGCCGGTAGGCCCCGGGGTGGAGTGGGGGATTGAATGCACTTGGTTGTGTGAAATCAGCATTCGAACCACACCGATGCAGAGCTTGGGGATTCTGCACCAGTGTGTGGCCTGCCCGGTTCAGTCCTCCCGACTGTTTTCAGCGGGCATCTGGAGCCGAAGACGGTATATGCCGTTTTCCCGGTCGGCCTTCGAATTGGGGATGTGCGCCACCATCACTGCGCCTTCAGGTGGAACTTGACCGCGGTGACGTTCTTCTTGGAGCGCGGGGATTCGTCCGATTTCAACACCGTCAAGGGCAACGCACAACGTCGGATGCCCGGTGTTCTTGCCGGATTCGATGATGCCATGGCTGACTGTCACCCACAGCCACGCGTCATACCCGTATCGGCTGAGCACGTCCTGATGCACGGTGTCACCGGAAACGGTGACACCGCTCACAAACTGGTCGATTACCATGCCGTCAGGCTTCGCGTTGACCGGAGTGGTGTTCCGGTTGCTTAGGTACGAGCTGCGCATATAGGCGTTGGTGCGGCGTCGCTTTGTCATGGCATGACGACGGCGCGACTCTTCGACTTCATCGTCGGGCAGCACCACCGGATCTTTCATGTGTTTAAGCTGCTGCAAACACTGCCATGTCTGCCGGGCATCCGAGATTGCACGATGCTCTTCGATTTCATTGATATCGAGCAGTCGCATTACTTCTTGCAACGAGCAGCTGGGAGCGTTGGGGAACATGCGGCGGGACATGGTCATCGTATCGAGAAAAGCGTTGGAAATTTCGCGGCAGCCCAGCAGGCCACCCTCAATATTCAGCATCCTGATATCGAACGATACGTTATGCCCGATAAGCAGCAACGGGCGGATTGCGGTCAGGAACTGGGGGATGACGAATCCGGCGTCAGGCTGGTCGGCGAGATCGGACTCGGTGATGCCGGTCAGTTCCGTGATGCCTGCTGGCAGTCTGGTGGGAGGCTGGATCAGCTGGTCGTATTCGTAGATTGGGGCGTCGTCGCCGATCAGCAGCGCCCCGATTTCGATGATGCGGGCGTCGGCGCCGATGCCGGTGGTCTCCGTATCGAACACGACGGCATCGGCGTTGCCAGCTGCAGCGACGAATGACCACAGTTGCTCAATCGGATCAGCCGTCGACATGCCCCTGTCGGCGGCATGACGTCCATGACGATGCGACGCGCGAAGCCCAAGAGCACTCATGACCTGCCCCTCCAATCATCGCACTGTGACCGGCGTAACCATCGTTGCGATCACAGTGCGATTCCTGTGCAAACGTACACACCGTATCGTGACAATCAGACACGGCATTCGGGCTACAGTGAGCGAGCGGCGGGTGCCGGCTGGGAGCGGAGTATGACGGCGGATTTGCATGGTCCGTGATGCACAATCGCGGAAGGGCTACTCGCGCGGTGCGTGGTGAGATGGTTACAGGTTGCTGATTCGATTGCGATCACACCTGTCATTGCTCGTCTGCAATCACCGCCGGGTGCCGCTTGCTGAACCGCAGATAATACAGCACCGAGCAGATGAGGATTGACAGCAGCGAGCCGAGTGGTGAGGCGCATCCCATGGGGAACAGGTTGTCCGGCCACAGCAAGGATGCCGCATACGCCCCGGGGATGCGCACGAGCAGCACCGACGCAATATTGTGAGCGAACGTGTACAGGGATTTGCCGTAGGCGCTGAAGAACCCGCTGAAGCAGAAGTGAACGCCCGCCAGAATACAGTCGAAGGAGTAACTGCTCAGGTATTGCGCCCCGTACCTGACCACCGCTTCGTCGTCGGGGGAGAAGACGCGCACGATGTCGGCGCCCCAGATCTGGCTCGCGACACACACAAGCGCACCGTACGCTATACACATGGTGATGCCGTATCGCAGCGCCGTCTTGCTGCGCGAATGTTGCCGTGCGCCGGCGTTCTGCCCGGCGACCACCGACACGGTGGACAGCATTGCCGAGGGCACGAGGAACAGGAAGGAGATGATTTTCTCGACGATGCCGACAGCGGCGGAGATTTCCAGTCCGCGCCCGTTGGCGATGGCGGTGATCACGATGAACGAGACTTGGATGCACAGTTCCTGCAGTGCGATCGGCGTGCCGATGGTCAGGATCTGCCGTGTACCGGCCCAATCGTAGGCGAGGTCGGCTTTCCGGACGCGAACGCCGGTGTTTGCGAACTTGAGATAGATGAGGGCCGCCACCACCGAGAACGCTTGAGAGATGACCGTGGCGAGCGCGGCGCCTGCCGCTTGCATGTGTGCGCCGCCAATAAACGCGAGGTCGAGTCCCACGTTGAGCAGTCCGGCGAGGGCAACGAAATACATCGGGTGTCGAGAGTCGCCGAATCCGCGGAATATCGCGCTGATCACGTTGTATGCGACGATGAACGGGGTACCGAAGAAGCAAATGGTCACGTAGTCGTGCGCCTGGCTGAAGGCTTCAGGCGGCGTGGACAGTAGGTGCAGCAACGGGTCGGCGCTCGCTGTCAGGGCGATGGTGGCGATGATTGCGACAAAGGCGAACAGGCGGATGGATTGTCCGATCTGGCGTTGCACCTTGCCCATGCGTCGGGCGCCGATCGCGTGGCTGATGGTCACGGTGATGCCCGTGGTCAGACCGACGATGGTGACGGTCACCAAGTGGGTCATCTGGCTGCCCGTGGAGACGGCTGAGACGGAGTCCGCGCCGTTGAATCTGCCGACGATGAGCAGATCGGCCAGTTCGTAGCAGCTTTGCAGGAAGCAGGTGATGAGATAGGGGATTGAGAAGCGCAGCATGGTGGGGATCAGCGACCCACGGGTCAGATTTCCTTTGAGATTTCCTGTGGTGGAGCGTGCGTCGGTGGTTGCTGGGTGTGCTGAGGCTGGCTGGATGGAGTTGCTGTTTGTGGCGTTCGTGATGTTTGAGGTGCTTGATGCGGCTGTGGAAATTGCGGTGTTTGTGTCGCTTATTGTAGCTTCGGGAATCGCATTGTTTGCAGCGCTATTGGTATCGCTCACGTCGGTTGCGGTATGCCGAGTCTCGCCGGCCTGTGCCATGGTTGCCCTCTCCTCGCGATTTCCGCAGGTCGCGTGGCATGACGGCATGCGGTCGGCCGGTTGAAACCGGATGATTCCATAGGTAACGCCGGCTGTAGACAGGGGAAGGAAGTGGAGTGGCATTATTAAATGCCAAGGCAGTTGACCAATCACTGTTCACGGTAAACAAAAACGCCACCCCTTGCGGAATGGCGTTCGTTGTTCAGTGTAGCTGCGGGGAATTGAACACAAAACCCGAAAACGCAACCGGCGCAACGGCTAACGAGACACACGAAATATCTTTACCACTCTATTTACCACTCATGCAAACCGGCAAACGTGGCGATATCGCAGCAGGGCCACCGTGCCAGGCGTTTATCCGTATTGTGAAATGAAAGCGATTTTAAGGACACGAATCTTAGACCCCGGCGCTCGCAGTATGCGGGCAGCCGGGGTCATTTTTGTTGTTAGTTTGATGATGCCGTGAATTCTGGTTTTTTGAACCGCGGTTCAAGGAATCCGTATTTACGGCCTTCTTCTTGGAGTCCGTCAGCCCAGATGTCTAGGTATCGGAATGGCACGCCCAGTTTATTGGATACAGCGAAACTGTCGATTCGTGATTCCGTTGGGGATACGACCGTTCCGTAGGCTTGTCCTATCATTTGTTTGAATAACAGCGGCGATTCGACGCTGACGGCTACTGGTTCGTGTTTTTTCCAACCTCGCATGCTTATCTGGACTTGAAGTGATTTGGCTCGTTTGGGTTCGATGAGGTTCAGGGCCGAGACTCGCATGACCAGCGCGGATATGGATATTCCCCATCCGGCCTTTGCATCCACGAACGTGCTGATGCTGTCGTTCTTGGCGAAGATTGCTCTTGCGTCGTCTTCCGGCATCAGGAACGCTCCGGCGAATTGGTGGGCTTCGTTTTCCATCTGCTGCCGTGTGAGATGGATCCTGTATTTATGCAGAATCATGTGGCCTAATTCGTGTACTTTGGTGAAGCGGAGCCGGTCCCCGGTGTTGTTGCGTCCGAGATACCCGATCACAGGCACTGGCGTATCCAAGGTCGGGTCCGACACTCCCTCGCTCGTTGTTTTGTATTCCGATTCCTCACCGGAACTATGCATGGGCATCACCGCAATGCCGACGCGTTCCAACGCTCTCGTCACGTTACGGACCGGGCCCGTGTCGGCAAGATTGAGATAACGTCTCGTTTCCTGCGCGATATGGTTTATTTTTTCCATGGAAAGCGGGGTTTCGTCTCTGGGGGCTATATCATCAATCCACTGCAGGTGCGATTTCATCCGAAGGCGCTCCGCTATGCGGCGCACCGTTCCCGCCATGATCTCATATTCAGCGGAAACTGCGTTGATTTCACGGACAAGGGTTTTTGAGGATCTACGATAGGTCAGTTCCGTCGGTGGGGTAGGTGTGTCATCCATGGAGAAGAACGACAGCGGATAGTCCACACACGTGGCGATTTTTTCGGCATCCTCCTTGGCGAACGGGACGATTCGATTTTGGATTTTGCTGATTTTTGCTGTCGATATTCCCGTTCCCTTTGTCAGTTCGGCTTGCGTCTTTTTTTCCAACCTGCGCATGAGGACAATCCGATCTGGATTGTATTCAACCATGGTTGGTTCCTTTCGTTTTATTTGGGCGGACCGTTTCCTTCTCGTCAACCCTTGTTCTCTGCTTCGGTCTTCTTTTCCGAGTGCTTGGTTTCCTCGTCGATCAGGTTGGGGATGAGCATCTCGTTCTCCGGAGCGGCCTCGTACCGTATCTTAGATTGGTCCTCACGATTTCCTAGGAGTGGAATGTCGAGACACGATTTGAGTTTCTTGGCGTCGATGATCTTATGCAGAGTGATGGTTGCATGACCATCCACGATGGTCCATGCAGCAACCAGGTTGACATTTGAGAGGTCAGGGACTAATTCGCCGTCCGGAGAGAAGTTCTTCTGGATTAATTCCGCCGGTAGGCATTTGTGCTGGTTGTATCTTGCCCATGCCGCGACCGTGTTCGCAGGTTTGGGAACGCCTCCGGTGCGGCTGTCGATTGGATGTATCTCCATTCGCATTCGCGTGACCTCGTCTTGCAGATGTGTGTAGTTCGGGTCCACGGCTTTCCAGGTGTTGTTCTCTTGTTCGAGGTTCCATCGGTTGCGGGTCCGCATGTTCACGTTTTCGGCCCGCTTGAGCCGGTATTGCTCTTGCGAGAAAAACTTGGTTTTCTCCATGGTGAGAACATCGGCATAGGACTCTTCCAGAATCCGGATCAGGGGAGTCAGCTCCATCACTCGATCCTTGATGATGTCTTTCTCGTCCTTGCCATACAGATATGAGTATTTGTCCAAGTCGAATCCTTCCGCTGGAAAAACGTGAAAAATAACTGCCGTGGAAAATTATACACCCATTTTATAACTACGGTGTTCGGCCAGAGCGAGGCCGCTGTCTTCGCGCCGGATGCCATGGAACCCAAGAAACCTCTGATGCTCGCGGTATGCGGGAGGCCGGGGGTCTTTCTCTATTGCATGCACACGCCGGAATCGTACAGCAGCTGCCGGTAGTCGTCGATGACCTGCGCGGTCGCCCCCAATTCCACGGCCATGAGCCATGTATTCCCCTCGTAGACCTGTTCGGCGGCCGCGTAAGCGACCGGGCTGACCAGTCGCAGGGCGGTGCGTCTGCGCGCCCTCGCCTCGCCCTTGCCGCCGCACACGCGGTCAAAGTGCCGCACGTGCTCGAGCTCGTGGCAGAGGGTGCAGCGGGCTTGTATGGGTGTGAGCCCGTCATGCAGGACGATCCTGCAGCGAGTCCAGTCGTACACCCCGCAATACCCGGCCGGCAGCTCCTGCCAAGTGACGCGCACGCCCAGACGCACGGCCTCGTCCTCAAGATCCGGCAGAGTAGGCGGGACACCATCCGACGATGACGCCGGACAGTGCCCCACGCCTGCGGTGAAACGCTCCACGACACCGTTCATGTGCGGGACAGTATTCCGCTGTCTAACTGTAAGTGTCCCGCTCATGCGCTCGCCGGATCCCTGCCCACTCCGATGATCTTTTTCCAATCGCCGGGGAACCCCATAGGCGAAAGACTGACACCGTGGTGCGAGTCAATCACCTCGGCGAGCCTGCGCGCCATGCCGGGCCAATCGTCCGGCCATGTGCGTTGGAAAATCCTCATGATGATGACGATGCTTGTGAACACCCTTTTCGATGATCCGCCATGCTTGGTGTTCAGCACCGCCTTGTCGCTGTCCAGTAGTTTGGGGAGCGTGGTCATCATGCGGTTATACACGCGCCTGTGATGCGCGCAGAGGTTTCTCACGTATGTCAGGTGGCGAAGCCAGCTTTGCAGGTGGACTGGCGAGATGTCGAAGTCGCCTGCGATGGCATCGCGAACGGTTCTCCCGTCCGGGTAGCGGGCCGCGTCCGACAGGTTGCCGTACATCCGGGAGATCATGCCCATGGACGTGATCTCGACAACCGCCCACAACGGGAGCATGTGATATGTGTCCATATTGTGTTTGACGCATGGGACGCCTTCGTCGTATGCGCGGTCACGTTCCTTCTCGATAGCCTTCATCGCTCCTTCATGACTGGAACGGTTCTTGAAATACACTGGATTTTCGTATGCCATAGCGGATCCGGTCGCCATGGACAGGTGATAGGCGAGCGAAGTGCGGGCCTTGATCTCGATGCGTGAGATGGCTGTCCACAGCCATAACCGCAATTCGGAGTCAAGACCATAGACCGACTGGATATCGTCAAGCGACGTGCCAGGTATGAACGTGTCGCCGTGCTTGAAGGTGAGCCAGTAGCCGCTGGCCCTGTAATAGTTGACGTCGGACAGCCATGAGGCAGCGTCCTCGGTGTCGCGGATATCCATGCCGCGCGAAGCCATGATGCCGGCCTGCTCGATGAACGTCTTCGGCGGTTTCGGATAAATCGGCGGCTTCGTGTGGTTATGAAACGACCCCGCCTGGTTCGCTGCGCCAGAGGCGCTCGCGTGCGGGGTACTGTCGAGTGTCATAGTATCGGCTCCTTCTCTTGCCTGCAAGCGGTTCGGCGTGTCCATGGCTGTTACGCGGAATCACTTCCTGCCTGTCCCAGTCTGTTGGGGTTTCGGCTTTCATTCAGCCGGCCGGTGTCATTTGGTCGTGTTGGTCTCGGTATAGTACCGGTAGGCCGAGTCGAAGGATTCGGTGAACAGGAGGTGGAGCACTTCCATTGCGTTCTCATATGCGGCCTTGGTGGATACGCGTGAGGTGCTCCAGAACAAGGCACGGTAGACGGGCGCCTTGCGTTTCTCGAATTCGGTCGGGTCGGCCGCGTACTCGTCGCCGAAGTATTTGGCGAACGCGACCTTGTCCGAGTCGCTGGTGTTGAACGCCGCGAGTTTCGCCGCGAGGATGCTGAGTTGTTGGAGGCGGGTGAGCGCGTCCGGTGTGGAGAAGTACCCCGGCGTGTGCAGGGACAGGCCGAACACGAGTTTGAGCAGCCGTTTCGGCGAGTGGATTCTGCCGACCGATCCGGGCAGGTTCGCGATGGCCGTGATGCCGGTGTTCAGGTCGTTGATGTGGCGTGTCTGGTCGGCGGTGAGCGGCGGCATGTTCTCCACGAAGGAGATGACGGCCTTGTCGCTGGAGTTGAGCTGGATGCGGTCGAACCATGTGCCGAGCACGGAGTAGTAGGTCTTTTCGAGTTCGGCGCGTTTGAATCCGGTGCACCCCGTCTTGGCGAGGAACCTGTCGGCGGGTATCCTGGCGAAGTACTCGTACATCGGGTTGTCGGGCAGCGCGTTGATGATTTCGCCGGCGCGGAGTTTCTCCTGGTTCTGCAGGACCTTGAAGTAGTTGCGTATCTGGGCTGGGTCGGCGGCCTGCATGGTGTAGACGGGGATGTTGTATGCGTTGAAGTTCATGCGGATGCTTTCGGGCAGTTCGTGGAAGGACAGTCGTTTCGACGTGTTCATGCGTGCGAGTCCGTCTGGGTCGGAGTCGCCGACGATCCGGGTGATGATCTCCTTGGCTTCGGTGGTGGCTTTCCTGCCGAGCCTGCACCAGTCGTCGTCGCTGCCGATGGATTCGTCGATGTGGCCTTCCTCCATGTACCGGTAGATGGTGGTGAGGCGTTGTTTCCCGTCGACGAGTTCCTGCCGGGCGTTGCGTTCGTTGGGGTGGTCGAGGTTGTTGATGACGATGTTGCCGATGGGGTAGTTGAGGATGATGCTGAGGATGAGCTGGTCTTTGTATTCGTTGGACCAGATGTATCCGCGCTGGTAGTCGGGGGCGAGGTCGAGCCCGTTGGCGCGGACGTTCTTGATGGATGTCATGAGTGACATGATGGGTAGTGATGACGGGGTGATGTTGAGTCGTTGGAATACCATGCGCGCTCCTTGCTGATTGTGTTGCCTGCATCCATGATAACACTATAGATTCTATAGGTTAAAACGTTTCAGAATCTACAGCATCCACACTGGGAACGCTGACAAGTCAACAGTTTCGCGATTACATGCGAGAACAAGCAACACTAAGAATCTAAAGCATCACGACATGTCCTAATCCCTCGGCGTCTCTGCTTCGATGTCGCGGTCGACGTCGGTGTTGGCTGCGAGCGTCATGATCTCGGCTGCGGTCAAAGGCGCATCATCGCCCGCCTGGCTATCAGTCGTCGGTCCCTCATCGACACCGGCAACAGGCCGGCGCTCGCCATCGATGGAGATCGACTCGTCCTGTATCTCTGGGTCATGCGATAGGCGTTCCGTGTCGGCGATTATTCGAGAGAGTGGCATCCTGAGGGCTGTGACGATCTACGTCCTGACGCTCATTGCCAGCGTCATCGACCTCGGATTCATGTGCTTCGGCCATCCCGACATCGGAGGGTTCATCTCGACCGCCGCCGGCATCATCGCCGCCGGATTCGGCGTCACCTACAATCCGGTTCGCATGCAATCATGGGCCGAACATCACGTGAAAACGGCTTAAATCGTTGAAAACAGCGAAAAACACTGTTTTTGCGCGACATTCATCAATCGAAAACGCCACGCACTCTCAAACATGAGGGTGCGGGGCGTTTTCGTGTTTTCTGCGTGTTTACTTGTCGAGCACATACCGTGACAACATTTTGGCAACATTTTTTAGAAAACGACGTGATTTCCGTAATCTCGATAAACGTCGAAAACAGTCGAAAACCGTTGAAAATACAAGAAGAGCCGCAATTTCTTGCGGCTCTGGAAAAGTGGAGCTGCGGGGAATTGAACCCCGGTCCGGTGACCGTACCCTCAGTCTTCTACGTGCGTAGTCTGCTGGCCGTGCGGCAGTTTTTCTGCCCCCATCGATGTCGCAGACAACTGATGGCGAGCATATCCGCAGAAAAAGTCCCCCAGCCACCCTGCGGTGCAGTAGCCGGAGCAAGTCTCCTAAACGACGCTCAACATCTCCCCGAAGACGAGGGGGAGTGAACGGAGCGGCTGCTCACTGGTTAATCCTGGCGCGAAGCTCAGGCAGCGAGAGCAAACTCAGTGCGGTTAGATTTAGCACTTATTTGTTCGCGGAGGGCATCACGAGTGGACTCCGCGTTCTCGGCACGCTTCCCTGCGACGAACAGGTCACCGTCGAAACCGATCAGCCCCTTTTGAATTATCAAACCCCGGATTAGACCGGACTTTTCAGTATACGACATATCGGCGTTCGGCTCAAATCGGCTGCGAGCCGAACAGGTGATCGTGCAAACGAGCGGGGGAACAGAACGCCGAAACCAAGCAATACACCGCACGGACGTGACATCCAGCCATGGCCGCGAGATAGAGTATCGGTATGAGAATCGTATTGCAACGGGTAAGCGAAGCCAGCGTCGACGTGATCGACCCTTCCACGAACAGCGTCGATCCGACGTTCGCCAAGCAAACCATCGGCACCGGGTATGTGTTGCTCGTCGGCGTCGCGGATGCGGACGGCCAGCGGGAAATCGACTGGCTCACCGGCAAAATCGCCCGGCTGCGCGTATTCGAGGATGCGGGTGGCTGCATGAACGAGTCGATCACGCAACATGACGGCGAAATCCTCTCCATCTCACAATTCACGCTCTATGGCAACATCCGCAAAGGCAACCGGCCGAGCTTCATCGCCGCCGGTGAGCCCGAACACGCCAAACGCGTTTGGCTCGCGTTCAACGAAGCGTTGCGGGCGCAAGGACTCACCGTCAAAGAAGGACGATTCGGCGCGCACATGCGGGTGTCGTTGGTCAACGACGGGCCGGTGACGCTCGTGGTGGACACGGCGGAGGTGTTGGGGGAGTAGGGGGGTGTCCCTATGTAATTTGTCAAGTGCGTCTGATGCCGGGGTGTGTCGTGTCTTGTCGTGGTCTTGGGGCGTGTGCGGGGGTTGTCTCGGTTCGTGGTGGTGTCGTTGTGGTGGTGTGGGTTCCGCCGGGTTGGTAGAGCGTGCCGTTGCGCAGCATGCTGTAGATGACGTTGCATCGTCTGCGTGCCAGACACATGACCGCCGCGTTGTGGCGTTTGCCTTCGGCTCGTTTGCGGTCGTAGTAGGCGCGTGATTCGGGGTCCAGTCGGATGGCGACGAACGCGGTCTGGAACAGCGCGTTCTTCAGGCGTTTGTTCCCGCCCCTCGCGGGGCGTTCCCCGTGGATGGATGTGCCGGACTGGCGGGTGACGGGCGCGATGCCCGCGTATGCGGCGAGGTGGGCGGCGTCCTTGAACCGGCCGATGTCGCCGCCGATGGCGAGGAGTATCTGGCTTGCGGTCCTGGCCGCTATCCCCGGCATGCTGGTCAGGACCGTGAGAAGAGGGGCGTCGGCGAGCAGTTCCTCGACCTGCCGGGAGATGTCCGTGCGCCTGTCGCGCAGCCTTCTGATATCGGAGGCGAGTTGGGGGATGAGGGATTCCGCCGCCCGCGTGCCGGGCACGGTGACGGTCTGCTCGCCGACGGCGTCGGCGACCGCGTCGGTGATCGCCGTGCCCTTGAGCCCGTGCCTTCGCGCGTATTCGCGGATACGCGCCGCGCCCGCCCGGCGCAGCCCGTCGGGGCCTTTGTAGTGTTCGAGCAGTCCCAGGGCGGTGTCGCTCTTGACGCGGTCGCCGGCCAGCGCGCGTTCGAGCGCGGGGTGCAGGTGCAGGAGCAGGCCGCGCAGCCGGTTGACCGTCCGGGTGAGTTCGTGCGCGGTGTCCTCGTCCCAGCCGGACAGCAGGCGGAGCGCGGCCATGGTCTCATCGTCGGGTTCGCAGTCCCGGAGCGTTTCGGGCATGCGCAGGGCGGTGGACGCGATGACGCGGGCGTCTCTGCGGTCGGTCTTCGAGCCGCCCGGCAGCAGCTGGGCGGCCTTGCGCATCGCGCCCCCGGGCAGGTATGCCGTGCGGGCGCCCATGTCCCTGGCGACGGTCAGCGGGAGCGAGCCTATCGTGTTGGGCTGGTCCACGATCACGAGGACCGTGCCCCTGCGTTGCAGTTTGGCGATGGTCCTGCGCAACTGCTTTTCGTCCTGGTCGACCGGCGTGTCGAGGACGGTGTTGCCGTCGTGGTCGAGGGCGCATGCGTGATGCGAGCTTTTGCCTACGTCGAGGCCGAGCCAGACATCGATGTCTCCGGGTTGCATGTTGGTCTCCCGTCTGTCGGTTCGTTCCGGCCGCCGCGTCCCTGTCGGGGGACGGTCATGACGCCCGGCGCCGGCATCCACATTACAAGGAGGCCTCATCCGCGTCCCGTTGCCGTTTTCCTTCGGATGGGTCGTGTCCCTATCAGCGGTCGGGGGCGTCCCGTGTGCGGCGGCAACACCCCCCGGATCATGAACGACAGGGCAATTCGGCCATACCACACTCGGCGACCGGGCCCCGCGGCGCGGGACCCACTAACCAATGTAATGGGCAAGGCGTTTGAGTTGGCGGCATGTGGATTGTTACTAATGTGTTCATAGCGTCTCGTTTCTTGAACGGCGTTCCGGAATGAGGCAATGATGGGCTGACTGGAGCAAACGCAAAGTAAAAGAGAAACGTTGAACAATGCTATAGTGATTGGCGGGAATCCGCGCTTTCTGTAGTGTGTTCCCCGCGCATGCGGGGATGATTGCTTATCATCACGATGGGTGAAATCTGCGGAAACGACAAGAAAACGAGGAACGGGAATAACGGCAAGGGCTCCGAATAGACCAATTATCCGGAGCCCCCGGCCCCCGACCATACTGCACGAGGCGATATGAACAAGCAATCAAAGACATGGTGCACGCTGTCGGCCGTCGCCGGCGTCGTTTCCCTGCTCGCGGGCATCGGTGGCAACCCGATTGCAGCGGGGCTCGCCGGGCTGTCAGCCGGACTGCTGGCCGCCACCGCCATCATCACCGGGCGTAACGCATGAAACGGTATCTCAGCCTGACCGAGGTGGCGCAGCGGCTCGGCGTCACCAAAGGTGCCCTGGCACGATACAAGCTGCCGGAGCCGGATGTACTCGTCGGCAGCATCCGCGGGTGGAGTGAGCAGACCATTGACGATTGGAACGCAGCACGCCCCGGACATGGCGGCAGACCACGCAAGACCGCGTGACAATGCATGAAACGCCCCGCATTTGGTGAGCGTCACGAGAGGAAGTATTAGGAAGTATTCCCACGCGTGCGGAGATGGCACAACGTATGCAGCGTATGTTCTTTCCCTTGGTGTTCCATAGATAGAAGGACGTGCTCGTTGATGCGCCCAGGGATAGACGCTGTGATTGATTCGCTCGTTGCCGGTGTCGTTTTGTGTGATACTCACCGCATGTGCCGATTCATGAACCCACAGACCGGAGATTACAATGTGGCACGGTATTTCTTCGCCCCATGGTGGGGAAGGCAACTATGATTGAGAATCGATGATTGCGAGATGAATATCCCGGTCATCCGCAAGCTATGCGAGGAAGCGACGTAGATGGTCACATACGAGCAGGCGTGCGATATCGTCGCGGCAGTTTTCCCGGGTCACCATTATCCGATGCCTTTGAGTATTCAGATGGCTGGGTGTTCAACACGCAGGCTTCTGGCTGGATGGAGGGTCAGCCGAAAGACGAGTTCGGCGTGTCAATCATCGTACACAAGGCCGACGGCGAGTGGAAGTACTGCGACGTCGGTAACCCGGAGTTCTTGGATATCCTTGGCATAATGAAGCGTATCGCCTTGCCTGACAAGTACGCGCGATGATCCGCCCCAAGCACAATGCAGGATAGACAACCTGCAGAACCAATATCTCTATCCGCCTACGGGTGGCTTTTGCATTACTCGGCCCAGTGCAATGCGCTTGCATACTCATGCTGGGGAGGATGAAAAATAGCCCGCTTCAATACCACCATAGGGTGGTACCGAGACAGGCTCTAGCTGAAGGATATCAAATATTCGCATGCTTGCCAAACTTCCCGTTTCAACGTGAAAGTGTGATATCCCGGTCAGGGGTTGTGGGTAGAGGGAATGATTTCTCAGGCCCCGGGAAGATGTTGTGCTGATGCCGTATCACTGCCGCCTGATGGCGAGCAACCTGATTGTAGTCGGCAGGCTCCGTTTCCGTGGAGGATTGGATAATCTGCCGGTTCCCGGGGGTGTTGTTGTTATTTCATCAGTGACCGGGTGTTCCTGTGGATTCGTCGCGGAACCTGACGATGCGCTCGCCGCTAGGGCCGTGTGTACAACAATGACAGCTAGTCCGTGCTCCGCCGGCCGGTTGACGAGCCGGTGGGTAGGTTGACTTTATGACGATTCGCGTAGCTCGTGCTGGTGGGTGGCAACGGGAACCGCAGTGGTCTATTGTCCGCTGTTGTTTGCTCAAAGTGTATGCCCGAGTGACATGGACGCAGGAGGGGTTCGACGAAATCACCCGGCTGGTCGATTGCACGCTATTGAGAGTCCTCGGATGTCTTCATGCCGGCTCAATCGTGGGGCGAGCAGATGAAACGACTCACTGTCAAGGGGATGCCTGCCCAATGTGGATTCTGCATGATCAGCCGCAACTGACGATCCCGAGCGGTGTCGCACCTCAAACTAGAAAACGGGCGGCGGCCGCATCTGAGTGAACGGCTGTTATCTTGGTGAGGCGGCCGCGCCCGCCACCAGATGCAGGAACATACTCCGAATGCCGGCACGGCGAACAGTCCCGCCGTGTATCGAATGCTTTTTGGGAGCAGCCCCGTGCATTACAGAACCCCTTCGACTCTCCGATTGTGATGCAACCCGGCCATCGCCCGGGCTCCATAACAATCCCCGCGCAACCCACCACACAGGGCACAAACCCACGCCAGCAAGACTCGACATGACGCAGCACTCGCCCCGCGCGAGGTTCCTGGCTGGGATACGCGGCAGACCAACCGCTAATCACTCCATTGGCGAAGGGCATCTTCGAGGAAGGCAAGGAAGTCCCCATAGCGTACGGCATCGTCGAAAGTGCCACCTTCACGGTTATAGACCACCGTCGCCTCACCCGTCAGACTCACAAGCACGAGGTCGGTATCCGGCATCATTCCGACGACAAGCCAGCCGTCCTCGGGCGTATAAGGATCATCGAGCTCCAGCAGCGGCGGATGGACGACGCCATACAGCTCGATGCCCTCCGGAAAGAACAGACGCCCGCCGTCGCTGATTTCCAGCCAGCTTCTGAACGACACGGGAAGCACAACGCCATTGCTGCGCTCGAATTCGGAAATCTCCGCATCGGTCGCACCGGGATTCAGCTGCGTCCCATCCAGCTGCGTCAGATCCGCGGCGATTTGCCGCACCTGCGTCCTCTCCCTGTCGGTGAAGCCTTCCTCTGTGACCATGTCTGCTCTCCTCAAGACGCAACGAATCAGATTAGGATTACGTAACGCTTCCAATGGTACATGAGCGATGTCGTTCCAGACGTCATCCCGTTTTCAAAGTGCAAGTCAAAGTGCAAGTGCGACATCCCGATCAGGGGTTGTGAGTTGAGGGAAAGATTACGGGTCCCGGAGAAAGTTGCATTGATGTCGTTCTGCAGCCATTTGTTGGCGGACGAGCGGATCGTGATTTCCGGGCTGCGTATCCGCGAGAACCGGATGGTACGCCAGATTGCAGCGGTAATCGGTTGCAGCGCGTCCGTTGCCCGCCGCGAATTGAGATGCTACCTGTGAAATCCGTTCGATGAGGGCGAGTCGTGTCGCTCGTACTGTTCTGCGCGTCTGGAGACCGTTCAGAATGGATGATGAAACTGTCCAGAAAAAGTGACGACACCGTACAAGTCAAGTTGATAACAAACAACCTAGGAATGATGAGCTTGACGAAATTACCCTGCGGATCGGCACCACATCTCTGACGATTCTTGGCTGGCTCATGTCCGCAGAGGCGTGGAACGAGCGGATGACACGACTTGCCATTATCAGAACGCCTGTCCCCGGATACCACGTGCGATCAACCTCAGACTACAACCACGTGCAACGTTGCATTGCAAACTAGAAAACGGAGCCGGCCTGTCACAGACGTTGGGGAAAGACGAATGCGAGTCGAGTTTCATGGTTACGAATATTGACGATTGCGTTGATGCGTTCTCGCTTGGGAGCAGCGACAGTTAGGTGAGGTGGTCATTCGGCGATCAGCGCAGACAATTTCCACGGAGGATATGCCGGCCGTTGAGTATGAAGATGTGGAAGCTGGCAGAGGTGCTCTCGCAACAAGCTTTACCTTCAAAGAGGGGAAAAGTGGTATTCGTTTCGAGCCTGGTGATGTTCTGTACGGGAAGCTGCGCCCGTATCTCGGCAATCGATTGAAGCCCGATTTCCGTGGTGTTGCCGTTGGCGATTGGTGGGTTCTTGCACCTTCGAGTGTTGCCAGCTCTTTCTTGTTCTCTCTGATTCAGAGTCCCTGGTTCGTTACGGTTGCCAACCAGTCCTCCGGTTCCAAAATGCCTCGTGCAGATTGGAAATTGGTTGGTTCCGCTGCCTTCGGAGTTCCGTCTCTTCCCGAGCAGCGCCGCATCGGCGAGTTCTTCTCCGCCATCGACAACCTTATCGCCGCCGCCGAGCGACAAGAGGACCTCCTCAGGCAGAAGAAACAAGCATATCTGCAGCTCATGTTTCCGCAGGATGGTGAGACCGAACCGCGGCTGAGATTTGCCGGATTCAGTGGAGAATGGGAACGGCGACAGTTAGGAGATGCTATTTCTGCTGCTGGCATCAAGAATAAAGAGCGGCAGAATTTCCAAAGCTATTCCATCTCAAACCAGTCCGGATTTGTCCCGCAATCAGAACAATTCGATAATGGTGGGAAACCTCTCGACGCGGACAAAAGTTCATATTGGATAGTCGCGCCTCGTTCTTTCGCATACAATCCCGCCAGAATTAACGTAGGATCAATCGGATACTGGGACGGCGAAGAGCCTGTTATTGTCAGTTCGCTATACGAGGTATTCCAGACGCATGAGTCCGTGGATGATTCTTTCCTTTTGAACTGGTTCCAGACATGCTTGTTCACAAATCAAATCGCAAAACGACAGGAAGGCGGAGTACGACAGTATTTCTTCTTCGACAAACTCCAAGAAAGCCTGATCTCTATTCCCTCACTCCCTGAGCAGCGTCGCATTGGCGCTTTCTTCTCTGCCCTCGACAATCTCATCGATGCCGCCGAGAAACGAACCAAGTCTCTTCATACGCTGAAGTCCGCCTACCTGCAGCGCATGTTCGTATGAGGAGATGGTCTCTATCGTTTCTTTCCGGCCCGTTTCAATTCGAACCCATGCGGGTCGGAAAGGATTCACAATGTATCGCAACCAACTCTTGTCCAGGTTCTTCGCCGAATGGGTGGACACCTACAAGAAAGGCGCTGTCACACAGGTCACTCTGTGCAAGTACCGTATGACCCAACGTCAGCTGGAACTCCTTGCTCCGGAAACCACGCTCGCTGATTTGACGCGTCTCGAATACCAGCGCATCCTCAACCAGTATGCCGCCGACCACGAGCGGCAGACGGTGATGGACTTTCACCACCAGGTGCGTGCCGCTGTGCTGGACGCTGTTGAGGACGGTGTCATCAGACATGATCCAACACGCAAGGCCGTCATCAAAGGAAAAGACAAGGCTGAACGTAAGCCCAAGTTCCTCAATCAACATGAGCTTGCCAATCTTCTTGCTGCTCTAACGGTGGACGCTGATCACCCGACGGATTCGATGCTCATGCTGATTGCGAAAACCGGACTGCGTTTCGCCGAGGCACTTGGCGTGACACCTGGGGACTTCGACTTCCATCACCAGACGTTGAAGGTGTCGAAGACATGGAATTACAAGAGCCCCAATGGTGGTTTCGCACCAACCAAGAATGTGTCGAGCAACCGACTTGTGCGGCTCGACTGGATGCTGTGCATGCAGATGAAACAGCTGTGCGAAGGCCAATCCCAGGAAGAGCCCCTGTTCGTCAAAGAAGGTGAGCGGGTCTTCAACGCGACTGTTAACGATCGCCTCGCAGCCTTGTGCAGGAAGAATGAGATACCCGTAATCTCCGTGCACGGTCTGCGTCACACACATGCCTCGCTGCTACTGTATGCTGGGGTCTCCGTTGCCTCGGTTGCCAAGCGACTGGGGCATTCCAACATGACAACGACGCAGACCACGTACCTGCACATCATCAAGGAGCTTGAATCCCAAGACAATGACAAGGTGATGCAGTTCCTCAGCACGCTGTAAGAACTGTATGAGAGATGATTGTTTTGCCCCTGCAAAGCAGGGGCAAAACCTCAGGCGAACATGCGCTGTAGATAGGCGGACTTCAACGCACGGAGGGATTCGGCCCGCTGCTCGGCAGCGGCGATGAGATTGTCGAGGGTGGAGAAGAACCCGCCGATGCGGCGCTGCTCGGGAAGGGAGGGAAATGAACAATGTTGTTTTTTCAATATCGAAAAATGCCTCTTGTAACCTTCATTCGATGGCTTGTATCTCTCAAGCATCGCATATAGAAAATCATTTCCAGGAAAATCGCAAGAAAGTACTTTCAATCCGTCAGAGGCAAGCAGGAAAGGTGACTCCGGTCGGTACAACGAAAGTGTGTGATCTCCAAACAAAACAACATTTGAATACTGAAAATACGGTTCATCGCTCGAATAACCGGCGATCGGATGGTCACCTTGTTGAATAACAGGAAACCGTCCATGACGAGAATACCTTGAGACCGGTATGACCTTGATAGGTCTGATTACTTCTCCTAACTGATGCCGCTCCCAGCTATCGCTAAATTCTTGAAATCTCAGCCGCGGTTCGGTCTCACCATCCTGCGGAAACATGAGTTGCAGATATGCTTGTTTCTTCTGCCTGAGGAGGGTCTCCTGTCGCTCGGCGGCGGCGATAAGGCCGTCGAGGATGGAGAAGAAGTCGCCGATGCGGCGCTGTTCGGGGAGAGAGGGGAAGCATAGCGGTAGTTGCATGACTTGCGTTTTCGAGATGTTGAAACGTGATATTCCCTGTGCAAGAAGAATGATTCGAGAACGCATCTGGGGGCTTCGAAGAGATGACGCGAGGAAAAGCGAATCGAGTTGTTTACTGGGGCGGTAGCCAAAGCAGAAGCTGTTCAAGTATGTATCGGTTGAATTTCCAAGCCATACGGAAGAAAGGCCAACCTCATCAGGTGTCTCTGAACTACCGGTGAAGAACACGTCACCGTTCATCACCTCGTGCTGCCGATCATCTTTCTCAATCGCTTCGACTCCATCTGGATTCGCCACAGCATTCGAATACACGTTCATGTAGGTTACGAATCGTGCGTCGCCATGTCCGAAATCTTCCTTGGTTTTCCCCGAGAGCCCGGGATATGTCAATCCAACTTCCCCCAACTGTCGCTGCTCCCAAGGGTCAGTGAAGCCGCGGAAACGTAGATCTGGCACCGTTTTCTTGCTGTTCTTCTTAGCCATTATTACCTCGTATTCATGAAAATCAATGCACATTCTTGGGTGTGCTAAACCCGGTCGGGATGGAAGAAATCGTCATCAAGCACCCATGCCGTGACTTCTTGGGCGTGCAGATGGTAGCGCCTGACGAGTTCGGCGATTTTCGCGCCGTTGATCAGCGTGACCATCCGTGTGTAGGAGCGAGATGCTCTAACGGCATCCTGCGAAAAGTCGGACGTGGTGATGAAGATGCCGTATTCGGCATTGAACTTGTCCATCGCACCACGGAATCGGTCGATCTCCGGGCTAGACACTGTTCCCTGCCAACGCTTCGCTTGGATGGCGACGCGAGTGGTCCGAAAATCGTCGCCCGTCACGTAGCCGAAGCCGTCAATCCCGCCATCACCCGTTGCTCTGATGCCGAGGTCGGGGTCAATGGTGACGCCCATTTCCTTCACCAGCTCGCGGGCGAATTCCTCGAATCGTATCGGCGTCAGGCCCATGAGTGCGTTGTGCAACCTGGACTGGAACTCGGTTTCGGGGTCTTCGGATTCGGGAAGCGGCATCTCGGTTTGTTCGATGGTGTCACCGGTGCCTTCCGCCTGTTCCACGGTAGGCACAGGTGCTTCGGTCTCGACGGGTTGCGCGGAATTCTCCGAGTTGGCTTCGCGCAATTGCTTGTTGCGCTTCGCACGGCGGTTCCACTCCGCACGAGCCGGCTTGAACACCTCTTCCGTGAGATTCCACGAATCCATGTCCACTTCTCGTCCCTTGTCCGTCAGGGCAACCGTATGCCTATCTTCGTCACGCAGGTATCCAGTGAAAACGAGATCCTTGATGCTTATGTAGAAGGGGAAGTCGAATGGGCGGAACGTCTCACCGGGTCGGTTCGGGGAGTCCTTCTCCGCAGTGATTGTCTCCACGTCGATGACGCGTGAGGAATTCTTCAATTCCTCACGAATCTGAGCGCGCGTCGCACGTCCGCCCAACAGGCGAACGACGCGGATGATCTCCGGGTAGAGCAGTCTGCTCATTTCCGGGTAAGTCAGTCTGTGCTGTTCGTCTTGCTGCAGATTGTGGAATTCGGTCATTCCTGTGCCTCCGGCTTCGCGTCGCCGGCATGCTCCGACCCGGTGCCATTCATCGCCGACGTCGGCACGAGCTGGTCGATCATGGCCTGGAGCTCCTTCTGAAGGCGTTCCATCTCCTTGGCGTTGCTCTCGAGCTCGCGGTTGACCTCGTCGAGGTCGATGGGCTCCTCTTCCTCGAAGGTGTCGACGTACCGAGGAATATTGAGGTTGTAGTCGTTTTCCTTGATTTCGTCGAGTGTCGCCACGTGAGCGTACTTATCGACATCCTTGCGGGCAGCGTAGGTGTCAATGATCTTCTGGATGTCCTCATCGCGCAGATGATTCTGGTTCTTGCCTTTCTCAAAATCCTGAGACGCGTCGATGAACAGGATATCGTTTGTCGTCCTGTCCTTGCGGAATACCAGCACGACGGTAGGGATTGAGGTGGAGTAGAACAAGTTCGACGGCATGCCGATGACCGCATCGAGATAGTTCTTCTCGATGATTGCCTTGCGGATGGTGCCTTCGGCGGCACCTCGGAAGAGCACGCCGTGGGGGAGCACAATGGCCATGCGTCCGGTCGGCTTGAGATGGTAGATGCAATGCTCCACGAAAGCGTAGTCGGCCTTGGACTTGGGTGCAAGCTTGCCGAACGGCCTGAACCGCGGATCTTTCAGCTTGGCTTCCGCATTATCCCAATGCTGCGAATATGGTGGATTGGCAACAACTGCGTCGAAGGAATGCGGATGGTCGATGCCGTTGGCATCGCTGCCATCGGGCCAATCCTGCTCCAGTGTATCCGCATTGCGCAAATCCATCCACTGGTAGTCCACGTCGTGCATCATGAGGTTCATGCGGGCGAGATTGTACGTAGTGCGGTTGAGTTCCTGCCCATAGAAATGCACATGCTTATCTGCTGGCATGGTGCCGCCGTTTGCATTCTCCAGCTCCTGACGTACCGTAAGCAGCAAAGACCCTGAGCCACAGGTCGGATCATACACTTCGAAATCCTCGCCGGGCGAATGCACGGCGTCCTTCTCCTCGTCGCTTGAATCATCTGGGGTGTAAGTGACAAGCTTCGCAAGCACTCGCGAAACCTCGTGCGGAGTGTAGAACTCGCCTGCCTTCTTGCCGCTGTTGCCAGCGAACTGAGCAATGAGGTACTCGTAGACGTTGCCTAGAATGTCATGCCCGGATTCGTCAAGGAAATTCACCTCGTCGATGCGTTCGACGAGGTCGGCAAGGGCCTTCGTGCGTGCGGCGGTGGAGTTGCCCAGAGACGAGTTCATGAGATTGATATCATCGAACACATCCCTGAAGTCGCGGCTTGCATTTGCGTTCAGCTGTGCGTTCTGCTTGAAGTGATCGAAGATGTTACCGAAATCTTCAGGTCGTACCTGCTGATCCTTAACCTTGCGCACGAGTGTCGTCCACGTGTCATCCGGGTCAATCGCGTAACCCAGTTCTTCGGAGAGCGCTTGATGCCACTCGTCGATTCCTTCTTCCTGCACGTCGCGTGCGAAGGCGTCGTTGACAGTCTCGCCGTCGTTGATGATAAGCAATCCGGAGTCTTTGAGGAAGCGTTCCTGTTTGGCAGAAAGATAGCGGTAGAAGATGAAACCGAGGATATAATCGCGAAACTCGCTGGCATCCATCTTGCCGCGTAACGAGTTCGCCATCGCCCACAATTGGGATGTGAGTTCTTTCGCCTTGCTTTCGTCTGTTTTTACTGCGGCAGAATTGGCCAGTGTTGTTTCTTTCGAATCTGTCATGATGTTCCTTCTCATGTTTGATGCATGAACAATGAATGATTGTTACGCTGTTATCAGTAATCCCGAACCATTCGGTCGGCGAATTCCCGCAGCGCCCCGCTGAGCTTGTTGCGATATTGCAATCTGGAAAGGGAGCGGATTTCAGGATCTTCGGCATCATGCTGGTAGTAGCATCCGTTACCGTCGCGTGTGAGTGCGCCTTTGAGGAGTTTTTCCAGTTCGCTGCCTTGGTTCAAATCGTCGTTGCCTTCAACATGCCGATCGATGATATGGTCAATGAGAATCTGTGCTGTAGTAACATCGACCAGGCCCCATTTCTTCTTGAACTCAAGCACTTCATGGCGTCGGGTTTCCTGAGTGTGTTGGTTGATGACATCGTCCATATCTTCGGGTTTCGCCGGATAATTGACAATGCCATTATCGAGTTGTCCACTTATTGCTGCCTTCGCCGTGCTCAGCACACGGGTTGCCTGATGGCGATTGTCCATTGCGGCAGTCTGCTGTTCGAGTTCGTTATAACGTTGCTGTACGTCATCATCCCCGTTATGGACAGCATTCAGCAGGTCGGCTAGTAGCTTGGTGATGTAATCGTAGTTCACACGGACATCGGTGATATGTTCAACACGGAATACCAATGAGGGCATGACGGGATTTGGAGATGGCGGCTCTGGTGCAACCATCCGCCACAAGGTTGATACCGTCCATTCGTATTGTTCTTTTTCTACGTCGAGCAGATTGTACAGCTGTTCCGGATGGTCATAATCGAACTCGGGATACTGTTTCAATGCGGCGACGTCATCGCTGACCTGCATAATCAGCTGAGCGAGATGTTCCTTCTCGTTCTCGCTTGGCGGGCAAATCCGGAATCCATCGGTCATGTTGCTGATTTCAGCGAGCAAACCTGCTGTCTGCTTTGTTTTTTCCTTGAAGGCAGGCATGATGATGGGGTTGGGTTCAGGTGTCGGAGGTTCCGGTTCGGGCAGCGTATCCTGGACGACAACAGAGTCGCGGTTGGCATACACGCTGATTGCTTCGTCCATGAGTTTCTTCGCAACTACCGGATAGCGGTAGTTGACGATATGCCCGAATGGCTTGAGATGTGGGTCTTCGATGCGATTAGTGCGGGAATACGCTTGAATGAGGTTAGCGCCGGCGAGCAAGCGGTCGACGTAGAGCGTGTTGACTTTGGGGGCATCATATCCGGTGAGCAGTTGATCAACCACGATGACCAAGTCAAGCTTTTCGCCATCGCGCTGTTTGTCTGCGAGCCTTTCCATGATGTCAGTGAAATAGTCGTCTACGTTCAGCTCGTCGCCTGCAAATGAGGTGTTGAACAGACTGTCGTAATCTCGAATGGCTTCTCTCAATCCCTTATTGTCATCGAATTGGCGAGAGCTGTTGTCCGTTGCATATGAGAACGTCACCGCCACTTTGATAGTGCGTTTGCCTTCGGACGCAAGTCGGTTATTTGCCTTCTTGAACTCCCGGTAATAGGCGAGTGCCATAGGAATGGACGAGCCACCGCTACGCACATGCGTGGTCAGGATTGCATCATAGCGGAAGTTTTCAGACCGGTTGCGCCACTTCTTGACGATGTCCTCGACGACCTTTTCGATATGTTGTGGATTGTTGTCATAGACTCCGGAATCCACATAATCCTCCGCCTCGTCATTCGACATGCGGGCAATGGCATTGTCTATTTCTTTATCGGTCCATGACGGATACTTCTCTTTGAGAACGACAGGCAGTACTTTCTCACGGATTTCAGCATCCGGAAGCGTGTGCTCGAAATCAACATGGAAACCAAGAACATTCTTATCTGCTATCGCTTCGCGAATCGTATATGCGTGGATGAGATTGCCGAAAGCTGCTTGTGTGAGACCGCCGTCGAATGCCGGGGTACCCGTGTACCCGACCCATGCCGAGCGCGGGAATTTTTTCTTGATTTGAGGGAGCATTTCGCCGTTCGTTGAGCGGTGTGCTTCGTCCACGATGAAAACCACATTCTTATTGTCTTGTGCAGGGAACGCATCTGATTTGCAGAGTTTCGCGAGCTTCTGTATCGACGTGACGATGATTGAATGCCGCGTCGAGTTGCTTCTGAGCTTTCGCCTTAGATCGTTGACATTGGCGGTATCGGATATGATGCCCTGCTTGTCGTCGCTGCCTACTGCCTGTTCGGGATCATAATCGGGGTCATACGCCTGATAGTTGTCGAATGTCTGTCTGGTCAGTGCCCTGCGGTCAACAACAAACACGACCTTGTCAACATTCGGCAAGCGCGAAGCGAGCCAAGCAGTTTTGAAACTGCTGATGGTTTTTCCCGAGCCCGTGGTGTGCCAAATATAGCCCACCTCTTGGTTGTCGGTTCCGAATGTATGGTTGCGCAGACGCTCCAGTACGCGCTTTGTTGCATATACTTGGTAAGGGCGCATAACGATGAGATTCTTGTGATTCTTGGCATTGTCAAGAATCATATAACTTGTCGCCATTCGATGCGCTTGCGGAATCGACAAGAACGAGTTGCAGAATTCCTTCCATCCAAATACGGGTGTGCTTCGTTGCTCATCCTGCCAGTGGAATGCGAATGCAGTGTTGAAGGAATCGGCGTCGGTGTTTGCCATATATCGCACGTCCGTGGGCGTCATGCCGATAAGAATTTGAACTGTTGAGTAGATATCCCCGTACAGACCGCATCCGATATATTGGCGAATCTGGTTCAGCCCCTCAAGTGCATCGTGCGATGAGGTCTTTTCCTCGATTTGGATAATCGGCAGCCCGTTGATGAGTAGCGTGGTGTCGAAGCGGCAGTCTTTCGTTCCTGCTTGGACGTGGTGCCGCTGCACTTGGTTTACTATCTGGTAAGTAGTATTTCCGGCGCCGACTTGGTCTTGGTCGAACACCGTCAGATAAATGACGTTGCCACCATTGACGTCATCGCGTTGAACGGTGACCTGTGTTACGCCACCAACTCCGTAAATCCATTGTCCTGCTTTGAACGGTGATGAAAGGGCTTTGATCTCCTTTTGAATCTGGGCGAACTCCTGATCGCTCAGCGGTCGTCCTTGAAGCTTATCTGCATTATTGCGTTCAAGGATTTCGCGAAAATTCTTCCACAGCCCCGGAATGGTTTTGATATCCGGCCGATACTCCCACTGCTTGCTACCACCGATATGCTGCAGATAATCAATGAGGTTCTGTTCAAAATCCAGTTCGCTCTGTGGCTTTTCGATGAACTCCATAGTTCTGATGCCCTCTCCTCAGCATGACGATTCATGTCCGCTGTCGCTTCAAATAAGCGACAATACTGAGAAAAGCTTAGCACCGGTGCTTAGCGGCTTGGAGGAAGAAAGAAGGGGAATGACGATGACAGAGTGATACTTGGTCCATCGGAAAGGCAAGTACGATGTTTGGCAACATCTGATCGGGCGATATTTCCAACGCTGGTTGCGCCGGTGTAGGGATCACGGGCGGCAGCTGTCATTCTGAGCTGCCCGCGCCGAGTGATGACGGTATTTCATCTATCTGTGGTATCGAAGAGCGAGTATCTCGCCTATCTGTAGTACCTCGCGAACCGTATCTCCACTATCTGTGTTCATGCGTGCCCGATACCGCGAGCATGGCCCGCGGAATATCAACGACTATACTCGCGGTATCGCAGGTCGGCGAACCCCGATAAGCGAGATAGCCTCCGGCAGGTACTACAGATACCGCAGATACACGCAAATCGGCGTACAGTGTTCCGGTGTCGCAGCGCCAGTTCTCACTGTCAGCCGCGTCACTGGCTGCATCTTGATATGCTCGCGGCGGTAAGGGCGCAACGCCAGTGCCTCACTGTGAGCCGCGCCTGCCGCGTTCCTGCACGGTTGCCTGCCATGCCCAGTCGTATGGCCCAGGCAGACGATTATCGTAACAGCGTATGTCTGGAGTTTTTGCCTACGGGACAGGCAGATGGAACCATTGGCCGGTGTGATACACCCCACACTGCTGGCTCCAATTTCCCGTTGAAAAGTCTTGAAGTGTTGCGCTGCCATTGTGATAATGAACCTGCATTCAGCGTTTCTGCGTATCGCCGGGACGCGACTCGTGCAAGATTTGTCTCATACCGAATACAGAAAGAGAGGCATTATGGCCAAAACAACTGTTTCCGAATCTGTCGTGAGTACCGGAATCAACGAGAATCTTCCCATTCTTGATGACACGACCACCTCCCGCGTCGTGGTGAACAACCCGTTGTTGCGACACGTGTTCTTTACGTTCGGTGAAGGGCAGGTGCTCACTGATCACGCGTCAGCGCGCGCGGTGATTGTCAATATTCTTGAAGGCAAGTTTGATTTCACGGTCGGCGGGACAAAGAATATCGTCACTGCGGGCGACGTGATTTATCTGGCGCCGGGGGAGAGGCATGCATTGACCGCATTGGAGCCGAGCCGTATGTCGTTAACGCTGATTGACGTGGAATCGATGCGTCAGACGCAAGATGGCGATGCTCGCGATACGCAACCGGATTCGTGTGACCCGTCTCACCGGGGCCACCATGGAAGCTGCGGATGCCATGGGCATGAGGGTCATCACAGTGAACATCTTCAAGAACAAGGAGATTCACGACTCGAACAGCAGGACGGTGATCGGTGATCACTTCGGACATGTCCAACAATCCACATGCTTCGGGCACTCCTTCGAACAAGCAGAGCGTCATCGGCTCGCGGCATGCCCAAATTGCGCAAAGTGTCCACGGCCAGCGCTCCGGCCCCGAGGAGCAGCGCCTGCAAGGGCACTGGCTGCTCGCCAAGATGGGCAAACGCGTGCTGCGCCCCGGTGGCATCGAGCTGACTCGTGCCATGCTTGATGCCGTTGGCGTGAACGCTGACGATGACATTGTTGAATTCGGCCCCGGAGTAGGCAAGACCGCAGCGTTACTGCTCGCGGCGAATCCCCGCAGTTATACGGGTGTCGACCCGAATCCGGAAGGTGAAACGGCAATGGGTGAGATCGTCGGTGAACACCGTCAGGCGAGAATGGTCAAGGCGGATGCGGCGCGTACCGGTCTGCCGAACGCATCTGCGAGCCTTGTCGTCGGCGAGGCTATGCTGACCATGCTCCCACTTGAACGCAAGCGTGCCGTAGTGCGTGAAGCCGCGAGAATCCTCAAACCCGGGTGTCGCTATGCGATCCATGAGATGGGATTGAAACCGGAAGATGCCGACCGGCAATTGCGCAATGACCTGGAACGTGGAATCTCGCGGGCGATTCATGTCGGGGCAAGACCGTTGACGCTCCCCGAATGGGTGGACATGCTCGACGGCGAAGGATTTGACGTCACCGCCACATTGGAACGTCCGATGCACCTACTGGAGCCCGCCCGCATCGTCAGTGACGAGGGATTCGGCGGCGCGATGCGGTTCGCCGGCAATATGATACGCAATTCGGCGGGTAGAAAGCGGGTTCTTGCTATGCGCAAGGTGTTTCGCCGGTACGATGCGAACCTGTGCGCGTATGCAATCGTCGCCGTGAAGAGGCGTAAGACGGAAGGACGGTAATTCGCTGATGGTCGGATGATGACTTGCCGGGGGATGATTTGCCGGGTGATGCCGGTCGTATATCTCTCTTCAGCTGACATGTAGCTGATTGCGGTGATTGTGGTTTGACCGGTTACAATCGCTTTGCTTATTGTCATGGCCCGTTTGATGGTCATTGGCTGTCTGCTGGGCAGCGCATGGATTATTCTTGATGCTTGGATTACGCGAAATGTGACGGCGGTCACAATCAGCTCGTTGATTGTGCACTATCCGATGTACATAAGCTGTGAATCTGCGTCCGGTCAATCGCTGACCGGTCGGTCGAGGAATTCACGCGAGGGCTTCTGCGGAAACGCCCGAGGAATTCTTCCAAGGAAGTTTCAGGAAGCCCCGACGGAATTCATTCAAGGAAGTATCCCAAGGAAAGTCAATATCGAAGGAGATTGACGTGTCATCAATCATTCGACCATGGTCGCGGGTGTGCGCGGCGATAGCAGCCGGTGCAATGCTGGCCGCTGGGTGTGCGACAGGCGTTGCAACCGTGTCTGCACAGTCAGCTGCCGCAGCGCAATCCGCCGCAGCAAGCAGTGCGGATTACGCGCAGGTGATGAAATCCTACACCGCTGATGCCAGCGGCGACAGCCTCGCCTACCCGGTGACCGGCACGTTGAAGGACGTAGCCTACAAAGACACTCCGGTCGGCCAGCACGGCAGGCTGTCCATCGGCAAGGCGGCAGGATTCAGCGCGCCGACCGTACTCGACGAGCACGGCCAGCCCTTCCAGCTGCGCGGAGCGAGCACACACGGCGTGCAATGGTTCCCCCAGTACATCAACCGCGATGCATTCCAGTCGTTGCGCGACGAATGGGGCATCAACATGGTGCGCCTGGCGCTCTACCCGCGTGAAGGTGGCTACCTGCAGGGCTCACAAGCGAAGATGGATGCCAAAATCGAAGAAGCCGTCACCGCTGCCAACGAGCTCGGCATGTACGTCATCCTCGACTGGCATGTCCTCAACTACAACCCCAACGAGGACGCCGCCAAGGCAGAAGAGTTCTTCACCAAATATGCTGCCAAGTACAAGAATCTGAAGAACGTCCTGTACGAAATCGACAATGAGCCGACATCAACCTCCTGGTATGACGGGTCAGGCAACGACCTGTACACCTACAGCAAGCGTCTCACCAAGGCGATTCGCGCCACCGGCAACCAGTCCATCGTCATCTGCGGAACCAACACATGGTCGCAAGACGTGGACGCGGTCGCAGCCAAACCACTGTCCGCAGACGGGCTCACCAACGTGGCATACACGCTGCACTTCTACGCGGGCACGCATTACGACAACATTAAGAACAAGCTGCGTACGGCTTTGGCGGCCGGCACTCCGGTGTTCGTCACCGAGTTCGGCATCACCGACGCATCCGGCTGGGGCGGAATCGACATCGCGAACGCGAACGATTGGATGACGCTGCTGACGCGCAACAACATCAGCTACGCCGCCTGGTCGCTGTGCAACAAGGGGGAGGGGGCCTCCTACCTGAAGGAATCCACGAGCAAGACCAGCAAGTGGACCGGCAGCGAGCTGTCCACCAGCGGCATCTGGCTGGTCAACACCAGCCGTCGCATCCAGGCCATGGTCGATGGCTTGAGCCAATCAGGCGGCAGCGGCAGTGGTGAGACGCCAACCGATCCGACACCTGATCCGACGTCTGACCCCACGCCTGATCCGACGCCTGACCCAACGCCGAGCGAACCGACTGACCCAACCACCCCGACCGACCCCACCGAACCGAGTGATCCACAGACCACAACCACCGGGCTGACCGTCGAAGCGAAAGTCAGCAGCGATTGGGGTATGGGTGCGAACGTCAACGTGACCGTCAGCAACCCATCCGACGCCATGTACAAGGGCGGCTGGAAGGTCGAGTTCGACCTGGCAGGCACCATCACCAACCTGTGGTGTGGCAAAGTCGTGAGCCATACCGGCAATCATTACGTTGTCTCTGATGCCTCGTGGAACGCTTCGATCGCCCCGAAGCAGAGCACTTCCTTCGGATTCGGCGTGTCGAAGACACCGACAAGCAGTGCGTTGCCGACGAATCTGACGGTGAACGGTGTTGCCGCGGGTGCTTCGGGTGATTCCTCGAAGGTGTCGGGATCGACTGATTCGTCAGCGGATTCGTCCAAGGATTCGTCGAAGGATTCGTCGAAGGATTCGAACGGTCAGAAGACCTCCGATGATCAGAAGAACGATTCCTCGGATACCAAGCCTGCGGATACCAAGCCGTCCGACGGGCAGTCTTCCGACGGGCAACCATCCGATGGGCAGCCTTCCGACGCGAAGCCTGCCGCCTCCGCTCTGGCCGCTGAAGCCAAAGTCAACAGCAACTGGGCAGTCGGCGCGACGGTTCAGGTCGTGGTCAACAACAAGACCGATGCCGCACATGAAGGCGGTTGGACCGTCGAATTCGATCTCGACGGCGATATCACCAACCTGTGGAACGGCACCATCGCAAGTCACAAAGGCAATCATTACGTGATTACCAACGCTTCATGGAACGGCACCATCGCGGCGAAACAAAACGCGACACTCGGATTCACCATGTCCAAGTCGCTGTTCGCCAGTGCTGAACCGACGAACGTGACCGTGCGATAGGCGATTTCCTGGCCTGACGGAACCATTGGTGCGATGACGGCGGCAATGATGGTGGCGATTGCGGTGGCGGTGACGGGAAAAGTCATCGAATTCCGGGACGTCCCTGAATTCCCGTAATCGCGATGAAGTCTGCTTGGGAATGCTGACAGCCCGGGGTAACGCTTCTTGATGGGGCGTTCCCCGGGCTGACTTTTCGGCGCGACTGTCGTGGACGGTCTTCTCCGCCCATGTCGCTTACGTCGTTGCGAGACCGGACATACTGACCGGTCTGGTCGAACAAGCTGATCGTTGAGCATAGGCTAGAGAAGAGTGGACAGAGAGGAACCGACAAGAAAGGCGAATCATGGCAAGGAAACCTGACCCGGCTCCGGGGTGGCTGTTCAGATGCGACAAGCTGCAGTGGCAGCTCGAACTGCGTTTGTATGACAACCGCGTGGAGGCCGACATCCCCACATACTGGCTCCGCAGATACAAACGCACGGATGTGATATTCCTCAAAGACGTGCTCGGTGTGCAGGTACAGCGCAAGCAGGTCACCCTGTCGCTGTCCGGATGGCGGTCCTCGCTGTTCATCTTTCGACGTGCCGACGACGCGCTCGAGTTCTCACGGATGCTCAGCGGGCTGATTGGCCGTTGAATGCGATGGTGATTCAGGCTGGACATTCTGACCGGTCTGGCTGCGGGGGAGTGCCGATGGTCGTCGTGGCCTGTGTGGACGCTGTCGTTCCGGCTTGAACGGTGACGTTAATGGACGCGGGCTGCGTATGTTGTCGCGTGCGTATCGTTACGAACAGATGTCGCTCGGGCTTGGTCTGTCGCCGATTTGGCGGGTTGCTTATGTCGATACCTGCGTGGTTGGTCCTACCTCGTTCTTGCGGTGTCATCGTGTGAGGATTGGCTCGCACAGTCGGGGTGTGGTCATGTTGGAGGTGTCGGATTGTAAGTGCGCGACCGTCACTGTGTGAGGATTCACTCGCATAACGCCGGCCAGGGAACATCGGGGTGGTTGATTCTGGGTCGGTGGTCGTCATCGTGTGAGGATTGGCTCGCACAGTGACGGTCTGAGAGCGTCAAGACTATTGATTCTGTGCCGGGGAGCGTCACTTTGTGAGGATTGGCTCGCACAATGACACTATTCCCTGCACGGCCACAGCCACCCATCAGCCATCCACCCAATCCATATACAAAAAGGCCCGCTGCGCGAGCCAATCCTCGCACAGCGGGCCCTCAGACCGCGAGAAATCCCCGGACTCGGCCGAGTCACTGACCGGGCGGAACATTCGCCAACCTAGCGAACAGAGCGAATCGTCCCGCACAACCTCAAGCGGTTCCAGTCCGGGCGTCACGCGCGGTCATCACGCTCGGTCATCACTTACTTCTTCGCCGGCTCCATCGCCTTGTCATACGCCAGCGCAATCGCGAGCACGTAAATCGCGCCCACCGCAACGACGATAATCGAACCGGCTTGTCCCATCGCATCAGCGGCGGCACCCATGATCGGCGGGAAGATTGCGCCTCCGATCAGGCCCATCATCATCAGGCCAGACACCTCGTTCTGGCGGGACGGCAGGGTGTTCAGCGCATGCGACAGGCACAGCGAGAACACGTTCGCGTTGCCGAAACCAATCAACGCGACCGCCAGATAGAACAGCCACTGCGGCGGGTTTGAGGCGATGGTGGTGAACACGGCGAAGCACACAACGGACAACACCATAATCGCGCCGCAGATGCGCAACGCGGTCTTGTTATCCATCTTCTGCAGCACGATGCCGCCCAATCCCGTGCCGATAGTACGGAACGCGAAATACAGGGAGGTCGCCCCGGCGGCGGTGGCGAGCGGGACAGCGGTGTGCTCCATCAGGATGCGCGGCGCCTGCGCGTTGATGCCGACATCGATGCCCACGTGTGCGATGATGCCGAGGAAGCACAGCAGCACAATCGGGTTGCCGAGTAGTTTGAAGCAGCTGACGATGCTGGTCTGTCCGGCATCGGGCGCGGGCTCGTCGATTTTGTCAAGCGCCAGGGCGACCCCAACGATTACGCCAATCACCAGGTAAATGACATACAGCACCCACCATGCACCGAGCTTAGATGCACCCCATCCGGCAATCAGCGGCGCGAAGAACGAGGCGAACGCCTTGACGAACTGGCCGGTGGTGAGGGTGGAAGCGAGCTTGTCTCCATTCACGAACACGGTGAGCAGCGGGTTGAGCGACACCTGCATGAGCGTGTTACCGATACCCAGCAGCGAGAACGAGACAATCATGAGCACCAGTCGCGGGGTGCCGGAGGCCGCGGTGTAGGCGACGACCGGCAGCAGCATGGCCACGGCGGTGACGATCAGTGAAATCAGTACGGTTTTGCGGCGACCGATTTTGTTCATCAGTACGCCGGTGGGTACGGAGAAGATCAGGAACCAGAAGAACACCATGGAGGTGAACAGGTTCGCTTGGGAGTCGGACAGGTTGAATTCCGGCTTGACGTAGTTGGTGGCGGTGCCGACAAGGTCGACAAAGCCCATGACGAAGAACGTGGCCATCACTGGGACAAGCGCCCTGACTGTGGTTTTCTTCGCCGTCGCGGTGTTGTTGCTCATGATTTCCCCTTTTGATACAACGCGATTGGTGACGGTTGATGCAGTTGATGTGTGGGCTTCCGACAGTGCGTTGTTGCGCAAGAGTACGGAGTGGACACACCCCAGCCGTCACTGGTGATAGGCCGGATAACGGTTGGGGCGTGGGGAGCCGCACGCTATTGTGCGGTCAGGGAATCAGTTGTGGTGCGTCTGGGTTCACAGGCCGGCTTCGGCGAGATAATCCGGAATGTGCTCCGGATACTCGGGCCATGCGCCATCGTTCGTGCACACGAAGGCGGCGGTGTTCACAGCCGCGCGGTGAGCTTCCTCAAGGCTCGCGCCGGTGAGGATCTTAGCCGCGAAGGTGCCGGAGAACGAGTCGCCAGCGCCGACGGTGTCCGCGACCTCGACATGCGGGGTGGACAGCGTGGAGCTGTCGCCGGTCTTGGAAATGATCGTGCTGAAGGTCGATCCACCGGTCAGAATGATGTAATCCAAGCCGTACTGGGTGAGGAACCAGCGGCAGGCCTCGTCGTCGGAAGTGCCGCGGATGCCGAACATGTCGCGCAGCAGCAGGAGTTCCGCATCGTTGAGCTTGAACACGGTCGCGTAGCTGAGCAGCTCCTCGATCAGCTCCTTGGAGTAGTGGTCGCCGCGGATGTTGATGTCGAAGAACTTCATGGCGCCGGGCTTCGTGTGCTTGAGCAGCTCGACGATGGTGTCATGCGATTCGGGGGAGCGCAGGCCGAGCGTGCCGAAGCACACGCAGTCGGCTTTCCCCACCTGCTCGATCAGTTCGCGGGTGTACAGGATGTGGTCCCAAGCCACGCCGCGGACAATCGTGTACTCCGGGATGCCGTTCTTGAGGGCGACATCCACGGTGCCGGTCGGCCAGGCGTTGCGCTGGATGATCGCGTTGATGCCGGCGTCCTTGGTGACTTTGACCAGTTCGTCGCCGAGCTCGTCTTCACCGACCGCGCTGATCGCGTAGCCGTCCGCGCCGTTGTGCATGGCGTGGTAGATGAAGTTGACCGGGGCGCCGCCTGCGCGTTTGCCGCCGGGGAGCATATCCCACAGAAGTTCGCCGAGTGAGAGAACGATTGGCTGTGCCATGATGGTTCCTTTCGATATGTTGGTTGTTGTGGTTGGTTTGTTCTTTTTTCCGATTGGGAAATCTGGACAGTTATCGGGTCCCTAGGCGGGTGTCTAGGTGATGGCGAAGAACCTTGACGGATGTTCAAGGAACTGGGTCACTGCGACCGCGGCGGCGCCGATGACGGCGGCATCCGCGGGGAGTCTGGACAGGCAGATGGTGGTCGCCTTGTTGAGTTCAGGGATGACGCGCTCGTCCACGACCTCGTGCACTGCGTCCAACAGCGGTTGGCCGCCTTCCGCGACGATGTCGCCCAGGACGATGCGCTCGGGGTTGAACGTGTTGAAAATGGTCACGCAGCCGTAGCCGACGTACCGGCCGATCTCATGGACGAGATGCTGTGCCGCGCGATCGCCTTGGGCGGCCTGCTCGAACAGCGCGTGGCAGGCTTGCTTGTGCGTCATGGTATCGCTGTCGGCGACGATGCCGGTTTCGCTGAGCCGGCGGTGGATGGCTACGGCCGAGCAGTAGCGCTCGAGGCATCCGCGGTTGCCGCAATCGCAGGGCAGGCCATTGACGTCGATGCTGACGTGCCCGATTTCCGCGGCTCCACCTTGGGCTCCGTTGACAAGCCGGCCATCATCGATCACGCCGAGGCCGACGCCTTCGCCCAGCAGATAGTAGGCGAGGTTTCGGCAAGTGCTGCTTGTCGGGTCAAGCAGGTACTGGGCGAGTACGCCGGCGCGGGCGTCCTGCTCGACGAACACGGGGACGCGGAATGCGTCTGAGAATTCGTCAAGGAAATTGAACGTGCGCCAACCCTGCATCGAGGAAACAACGGCCGTTCTGCCTTCATGACGCAGGTAGGGGCCGGGGACTGCCATGCCGATAGCGACGATTGAAGAGTCGTTGCCAAGCAGGGTGTTGATGGTCTTGTGGATGCTGCGGATCGTGTCGGGAATCGTGTCGTTCTGAACGGGTGGAAGGTCGGTGAGGCTTGATGTCTCGCCTTTGAGATCGAATACGCCGATTTCGACGAGGCTGCGTGCGAACTTGACGCCAATGAAATGGAATTGGCGCGGGTCAAGCTCCAGCCCGATGGACCGGCGATTCTTGCGACCTTCGATGCCGCCGACTTCGTGGATGATGCCGGCGTCGATCAGGCGGGCGGTGATTTTCGTGATCGCCGCCGCGGACAGGCCGAGCGCCTGGGCGATGCTGGCGCGGGAGCTGATGCCGTGGGTGTACAGGTAGTGCAGCACGCGCGAACGGTTGGTCTCCGATACGGTGGACCGGGTTGCTGGGGCGGCGGACTCTGTGTTCATGGCACCTCCTTGCGTCTGTTCTCCCTGCTCCGCTGATGGGCGGACGGTTCGTCTTTGAATCTGAACTTGATTAAAAGTTTAACTCGGTTAACACAAACCGGCAAGTGAGGGTGTTGGCGTGTCGCAGGGTGTTTGGAGATTGCCGCGGTTAGGTGCGTATTGAACGGGTACGCAAGGAAAGATCATCGTAGCGGCAACTTTGCCCTGGCGCTGTGGTGTCTGTTGCTTCGCGTATGTGATGACATACGTGATTCTGCGCGAGTTGCAAGTGCTGGAGTCGGTGTAGACGTCTGCTGCGCTGTGCGTATGCTACGACATGCGCAATCGTCTGTTGACGCCGTGATTTTTCGTGGCGGTGGGGGCATCTGTAGTGTTACGTATGCACCGGTATACGTTAGCTTCCATTATCGAGATAGTGCCCGTGGAACTTGGTGGGTTTGTCATGTTGCGTATGTCTTGGTATACACGGCCATGACCGAGTTGTGCCGTGATTGTTCGGGCGGGTGGATCGTCTGCCGTGTTGCGTATGTCGGGACATACAGGGTGGTCGGGTTGTGCCGTGGTGATGCAGGCGGGGCGGGTTGTCTGTCATATTTACGTATGCGAGGGCATGCACGATTGCCGATTGTTGCCAAGTCTGGCTGCGTTGATGGGGACGTTTGCTGAGCTGCGTATATCTGAGTATGCGCAGACTGCTGTGTATTGCATTAGCCGCGGGGAAGGAGCGTTATCTGTTGCGTTGCGTATGTGAGGACGCGCGTGATTTTGTGGTTGCGCTGTGATTGCGCGAGCGAGTGCGGGCATCTGTTGCGGTACGTACACCTTGGGATACGCCGTTGATCGGTTGCTGGAGATTATGGTGCGCTTGCCTGATTGTTTGCAGATCGTGCATGTCGGCACATGCACGCTGTCTTGGTTGATTCATTGTGCCCCCGTGTTGCCACCCGACTGATTGCGGGATTCGTCAGCGGATTCCGTGGTGTGAGATGCATCGGCTTTTGCGCAATATAGCTTGATTCAACTTTTATCCACATGTTCTGGTTCATGATGCGCGACGGCATCTGTTCATATACGGTCGAATCATGACAGATATACGACAATGCTCAAAACTTGTTGAACGCGCCCACAATCTCGGTTCGGGGGAATTCTTTGAATCCACGCGTGCCAGACTGATACGCGTTCGTGCAGTAACGATGCAACGCTGCCGTGAAGCCCAGTCACGCAGCAGTAAACACCTGATATTCGGCTTGGAGACTGCACTGAAATTGATGTGCGTGGAAGTGCCAGCAGAGATTGATGTTGACGACTTGACTGTGGTCGCTCCTGATTGTCCCAGCAGACCGCAGCTTCATGGTGTTCGGTCGATTGTCTGGCAGTATGAATTGCCGACGCTGACCGTGGACAGCATTACGTGCGTGACGCCGGTCATGACATGGGTCATGTATGCCGGCAAGGTAGGGTTACGGGAAATGATTTTGCTTGGCGATGCGCTCATCCGTCGTGACACCGAGCAGAAGTACTATTCCATCGGGCAGCTGGAATCAGCTGTCACGGATTTTCTTCGGATGACGGGCTTGCGCAATCGCAATCGATTCCAAACATGTACACGTGCGCTGAAGCTGATGCACGAGAATACTGATTCCTTCCCTGAAACCCTTCTGCGGTTGGTACTTATGCAACACGGATTGCCGTGCCCACAGGTCAACTATTGTCTGGAATTGCCTGACGGGGCCAGCGGCCGCGGCGAAAGGTTGTTCTTGGATTTGGCGTATCCGCAAGCCCGCGTGGCAATCGAGTATGACGGGCGCCAGCATGCTTGGCAGTGGGATCGTGATCAACACCGGCTGAAGATGATTGGTGACGCGCATTGGGTGCACGTCGCGGTGACCAGTGCTGACTTGTGCGGTGAGCAGTCTCGCACGGAGTTAGCGGCGAGTGTCGTCGACCGGTTGGAACGCCAGCTGGGTCGCCGGGTGCGAACGGGAAAGACGTTGACGCTTCGCCAGTTGTCTGATCCGCGGCGCGCTCCTGCCCGCTGAGCCGCGCAAAGTGTGGGGTTGTATATCCGCCGGGATACACCGAATGATGGATAGTTGTTGCGGGGACGATGCTCGGCTGCTTCTGTCGGCAGCCGTATGTCCGGACATACGTGGCTTGCTAATAGATAGGGAAAGCGGGGGATCAGGAAATATCTGTTGAGTTGCGTATGCCGTGGCATGCGTAACTTGCGGTTGGGGTGGCGGTATTGCGATGATGGTGGTGGTTTTGTTGGGTTGCGTATGTCGTGACATGCGTGGTTTGCAGGATGGGTCGGAGATTGTAGGGGTTATGGCGATCGGGTGAGTTGTGTATGTCGGGGGATACGTGGTGGGTGGGGCGAGTCAAAGATGGCATGGCCAAGATGGGGATCGGTTGGGTTGTGTATGTCGGGGCATACGGCCCGCCGCGGAACGTCTGGTCTTTGAAACGATTCCCGGTCGGAGCGGACACTTGCGCATGTCATCGCATACACGCGCGACCATACGGTGTCCAGCCTTGCCTCTCGATGACAGGGAACGATATATGTGAGCCAGAGCCGCCCTCCCCGGCGTTTGCGCCCACCTCGGTCAACGGGTATGCGGGTATGACTAGAGTGACAGTGATTGAAGACAGGAAATTCCCTTGTGCGGCAGCGCGCCGACACGCGTGGCTGGACCATCGCGCAACGTGCATGACCGGGCGTCACGCAATACGCGTGACTGAGGCATCGTGCGACACGCGCTGGGCCATCGCCCACAGCCACGCGCGTGAGGAAAAACAATAGGACAAAATGGAGGCATCATGGATTCGGTGATCACCGAAGCAGACAAGGCATACGAGGCTGAAGAACGCAAGAACGCCCCGGGCCCGGACCAGCCGATGGCAGACCGGGTGAACAACCGCTCGCTGCGCCCGAACAGCGAGACGTTCCGCCAGTTCATGACCACCGGCTGGGACAACGCCGAGCCGGCGGTCGAGCCGTTGGAATCGAGCAAGTACATCGGCAAGCGTCTTGAGGCGCTGGGCAAGCGGTTCCCAGGTGAGCGCATTGTCATTCCCGCGGGTCAGCCGAAGGTGCGCAACAATGATTGCGATTACGCCTTCCGCCCGGATACGGCGTTCGCGTACTATACCGGATTGGGCTGCGATTACGAGGCGGGTGCCGTGCTCGTGCTCAACCCGCTCGATCCGAACAGCGCGGAGGCGAAGGCCGGCAAAACCCATACGCCGGAACTGTTCGTCGCCCCTCGTGCCGATAACAGCACGGCTGATTACTACCGCGACACCCATTACGGCGAGTACTGGGTCGGCCCGCGTGCCGGCCTGCGTGAGCTCAAGGCGATGACGGGCATCGAGACCCATGACATCGCCACGCTTGAGGACGCAATCAGCAAGGATGTCGGCGCCGAGGCGGGTGCCGTGCAGCTGCGCGTGGTGCGCACCACCGATCCGTCAATCACGCAGATGGTCGAACGGGTGCGCGAGGCGAACGGTTTCGGCGACCCGGATGCCAATACGAAGGCCGATGAAGCGTTGGCAGAGTTCGGTTCTGAGCAGCGCATGGTCAAGGACCAGTATGAGATTGGCGAAATCCGCAAGGCTGTCGAGGCCACGAAGCACGGTTTCGACCGTATGCTCACCCACTTGCCGCGTGTGATCGGCCGCCCGCGTTCCGAACGCATGCTGGAGGGTGCGTTCAATTCAGTGGCACGCGAAGAGGGCAACGCCGTCGGCTATGACACGATTATCGCCTCGGGCAAGCATGCGCCGATCCTGCATTGGATGCGCAACACCGGCGTGGTCGGCGACGGCGAACTGCTGCTCGTCGATGCTGGTGTCGAGGTCGATAGCCTGTACACGGCCGACATCACGCGCACTTTCCCGGTCAACGGCAAGTTCACACCGTTGCAGCGCAAGCTGTATCAGGCGGTGCTGGACTCCCAGCAGGCCGGTTTCGAAGCCGCGCAGCCGGGTGCCACGTATTCGGATATCCATCATGCGTGCATGCGCGTGATCGCCGAGCGCCTGCACGAGTGGGGCATTCTGAAGGTCCCCGTTGAGGAATCCCTGTCCCCGCAAGGACAGCAGCATCGTCGTTGGCTTGCTTGCGGTGTTGCGCACCATCTGGGGCTTGACGTGCATGATTGCGCGCAGGCCCGCTACGAGTCGTATCAGGGCGCGAAAATCACGCCGGGCATGATTTTCACAATTGAACCTGGCCTGTATTTCGCGGCGAACGATTTGCTGCTGCCGCCTGAGCTGCGTGGCATCGGCATTCGTATCGAGGATGATGTACTCATGACCGAACATGGCCCCGAATGGATTTCAGCCGGCATCCCCAAGCAGATCGACGAGGTCGAGGCTTGGCTTGCCGAGCGTGCCGCGGCGCGTGAGGACTGAGATCCTGCGTCCCTGAGGCATCAATCCGTTGCGATGACCATGCCGGAGCAAGTCATCGCAACGGATTGACGTATCTTTCGGCACGTTTCGGCACGTTCCAGTACTGACGGTACGGTCCAGTACTTTTCGACACGTTCGGATGCGTTCCACGCGTTTCTGTACGTTCCGCACATTCCGCACGTTTCGACACGTTCCAAACCCCGATTTCCACATCCTGCCTCCACGCCCAATCCTTCCCTACACTCAACCTTCCTATACCCCGCCCCTCAAGACCACCGACAAACACCGCCGACAACAAGCATGGAGCATCAATGCCGACACCTGATTTCATCATCGAATTGCGTAAATCCATCGGTCACAGCCTCCTATGGCTGACCGGCGTCACCGCCTATGTGCGCGACGATGCCGGTCGCGTGCTGCTCGGCCGGCGTTCGGACACCGGGCAGTGGGCGCTCGTCTACGGGATCGTCGAGCCGGGGGAGGAGCCGGCGGATACCGCGGTGCGCGAAATCAAGGAGGAAACCGGCGTGGACGCGGTCGTCACCGATCTGGTGGCGGTCACCAGCAGCGACCGCATCATCACCTACGGCAACGGCGACCAGGCGCAGTACATGGATCATTCTTTCCTGTGTTCACTACGCCCCGGCGGCAACGCGAAGCCTTTCGTGGGCGATGAGGAAAGCCTCCAGGTCGGCTGGTTCGCTGTGGACGACCTGCCCAGTCCGCTCGCGGCGAGCACCGTGGAGCGCATGGCCGTGTTCCGCGATTACCTTGAACGCCGCGAGCATGGCGACCGTGCCGCGGTTTTTCGCGGTGGGCGCTGATTGCGGATTCCCCATGGATTTCGCATACAATTCGCATAGAATAGGAACAAAGTGCCCCCATTGGCCTCCAGACGGCAATCCGGGCGCGCGAATGCGGTCTGCCAGCGCCGGCCGCATGTCCCCACAGCACAGCAATAGGCATAGGAAAGAGACCAGCGGGTATGTCGTTTGAACATCCGAATCGCAGCGGTGAGAACATCCGTGACGTTGAGCGCGAAATCATGAAGCGCCCACCGGAACATAACAAGACGAATCTCGACCTCGACCGCATGAACATGATGGTCGATTTGCTCGGCGACCCGCAGGACAGCTTCCGCGTCATCCACATCACTGGCACGAATGGCAAGGGGTCCACCGCGCGCATGGCGGAGGCGATCTGCCGTTCGTATGGCATGCGTACCGGTCTGTATACGTCCCCGCATCTGGAGAAGATCAATGAGCGGATCGCCATTGACGGCCAGCAGCTGTCCGATGATGATTTCATTGATTCGTGGGACCAGATCAAGGATCTGGTTGCGCTGGTGGACCGCAAGATGGAGCAGGAGAACAAGCCGCCGATGAGCTTCTTCGAGGTGCTCACCTCGATGGCGATTTGGAAGTTCGCCGACGCCCCGGTTGATGTCGCGATTTTCGAAGTCGGCATGGGCGGCGCTTGGGATGCGACGAACGTGATGGATGCGGATGCCGCGATTATCGGCCCGGTGGACATGGATCACATGCAGTGGCTGGGCGATACGGTCGAGAAAATCGCTACCGAGAAGTCAGGCATCATCAAGCCCGGCTGCACGGCGATTATCGGCCGTCAGCCGCACGCCGAGCAGGTCATGCCGATTCTTGAAGCCGCAGCGAAACGCAACAACGCCACGCTGGTTCGCGACGGCGAGGAGATGGAAGTCGTCTCCCGCGTCCCTGCAGTAGGCGGCCAGATGGCGACGCTGCGCACGCCGGAAGGCGAATACCGTGACGTGCCGATCGCGAAATTCGGCGAACATCAGGCGCATAACGCACTAGCTGCCCTTGCCGCCGCGGAAACCGTGATTCCGGTCAACGGCCAGCTTGACCAAGATCTGGTCGATGAGGCGCTCGGCAGTGTGAAGGTACCCGGCCGCATCGAACAGGTCCGCACATCCCCGACAATCATTGTCGATGGCGGGCACAACGTGAACGCCGCCCAGTCTTTGCGCGCCGCAATCGAGGAGAATTACAGCTTCCAGCAGCTGGTCGGCGTGGTCGCCATGATGGGTGACAAGCAGGTCGAGGAATATCTTGGCGTGCTTGAGCCGATTCTGAGCGAGATCATCGTCACTGAGAACTCGTGGCGTGACCGCGTCATGCCAGTCGAAGAGCTGGAGAAGGTTGCGGTGCGCGTGTTCGGCCCGGACCGCGTGACCGTCATCAAGGATCTTCCGGACGCCATCCAGGCCGCTGTCGACAAGGTTGACGCTGAAGATGACCTGGGCGTCGGCTATGGGCATGGCGTGCTGATTTGCGGCAGCTTCGTCACTGCGGGCGACGCGAGGACATTGCTGACCGAACATATGGCCACCGATCTGGCCAAGCCGAAGGCCGAGCGTGTCAATCCGCCCGTTGTCTCGCCTGAGGACGCGAACGATGCCGGCAAGAGCGCCGACACTGCTGACACCGACGGTAAGCCGGAAACCGACGATGTGATCAACGAGATCCTCAACGCCGGCGAGGAAGGGCTGAAGTTCACCATCGACGCACGTACGTCAGGCAATACGGACAAGTCCGCCGGTAACACATCCGGAACCAGTAACGCCTGACCGGCCAGAACCCCGCCACGCCCATGTATCTCAAGGAACTCACCCTCCGCGGATTCAAATCCTTCGCGAACCCGACGACGCTGCGCTTCGAGCCGGGCGTCACAGCCGTCGTCGGTCCGAACGGGTCAGGCAAATCCAACATCGTTGACGCCCTGACTTGGGTGATGGGCGAGCAGGGCGCCAAAAACCTTCGTGGCACGTCGATGGAGGACGTGATTTTCGCGGGCACCTCCACCCGGCCGCCTGCGGGACGCGCGCAGGTCTCTCTGACCATCGACAACACCGATCACGCGCTCGACATCGACTACACGGAAGTGACCATCAGTCGTACGCTGTACCGCAACGGCGGGTCGGAATACGCAATCAACGGGTCGGCGTGCCGGCTGCTGGACATCCAGGAACTCCTGTCGGATTCCGGCCTCGGCCAGCAGATGCATGTGATTGTCGGGCAGGGCAGGCTTGACGCCATTCTGCGCGCTGACCCGAGCGGACATCGCGCGTTCATCGAAGAGGCCGCCGGCATTCTCAAGCACCGCAAACGCAAAGAACGGGCGTTGCGAAAGCTGGCGAACACCGAAGACAATCTCGCCCGTCTTGACGATTTGCTGCGCGAAATCCACCGCCAGCTCGGCCCTCTGGGGCGTCAAGCGCGCGTTTCCCGGCGTGCAGACACCATCCAGATGACCATCAGGGACGCCCAAGCCCGGCTGTTCGCCGATGACGCATGCCAGTTGCGAGATAAGCGCGACCATCTGCGCGGCGATCTCGCCGACACCCGCCGCCGGCTCGCCGTGTTGCAACAGGATCTGGCGAAAGCCAAAGTGCGCATCGAGCAGGTGGAGGCCATCACCTCGGGATCTAACCCACAGCTCGCCCAAGCGAATCAAGTGTGGCACGATTTGTCACGGCTTGAGGAACGATTCGGCTCTCTCGCTTCTGTGGCCGCAGAACGCGCTGCCTCCATCCGCTCGCAGATTGTGGCCGATACCGGCGAAAACCCCGACATGCTCACCAAACGTGCCGACGAACTTGAGCGGCAGGTAGCCAAGCAGCGGGGTGCGGTCGATGATGCGCGGCTCGCCTATGATCAGGCGACCGAAACACGCGCCGACCATGAACGGCGTCTCGCCTCGATGCGCCAGACCCTGACCGAACTACGCAAAACCGCGAAACAGCGCGACGCGCATATCGCCAATCTGCGGGAACTGGTCGCTCGCGAGGAATCGGCGGTGCATGCGGCGGACACCAGAATCGCCGACCTGTCCACACAACTGTCCGATATGCGGACACAAGCGGAGCAGGCGCGCACGCGCGTCGCTGAACTGGAACAGGAACGCCAAGACGCCGATGACGACGGGGGAGCGGCACTCGACGCAGCCAGAACAGCCCTCCAACACAGTCAGGAGGCGCTTGATGAGGCGCTTGCCCGGCAGCGGGAGCTCAACGGGAAAATCATCTCCCTGCAAGCCAAGGCGGATGCGCTCGCCGATACTTTGGACAGCCGCAATGCCGCCGGGGAGCTTGAAACCGACCAGGATATCGCCGTGATGGGGCGGCTCGCGGATTTCATCCGCATCGAAGACGGGTGGGAGGAAGCCGTCGCGCACGCCCTCGGCGACTATGCGAGCGCGATTGTCGTCCCCGGGCAGGAGCAGATGCTCGCTGCTCTGGAACGTGCGCAGAACTATGCGCTCGGCAAGGCGGTGCTGCTGCATCCGCTCGGCGGGCAAACGGATGATGCTGCTGTTGGCACTGATGGCACTGATAACGCTGGCACTGATGATGCTGGTATCACTGCTGATACTGCCGCAAGCCGACCAAAACCGCACGAATCCACCGCCGCGCTGGTCGACGCGAACCCGCATGCTCAAGACCCTGAGTCCGCCCGTCGTGTCACAGCTGCGGTGCGTGCACTACTCGCCGACACCGCCGCGAAGGAGACCCGTGACGATGCCCTCAAGGCCGTCAATCAGGGCCCGTGGAAACGAGCGGTAACCCGTCAGGGAGAGGTACTTACCGCGGTGGGGGCGCAAGGCGGATCATCCCTGTCGCAAAGCGATTTGTCGCTGGCCGCAAAGCGAGACAAGGCGCTTGCCGACATGCAGGGATTGCGCTCCCGGCTTGCCGACGTCGACGCGTCGGTGGCTGAGTTGACTGAGAAACGCGACCAGGCCCGGCTCGACGTCGACCGTCAGGCGCAGTTGCGTACCGAGGCGCGAGTCAAGGCGCAACAGGCGCAACGAACGCTGAAGGCGGCGCAGGAACGGGCAGAGACCGCCGCACGGCAGCTCGCACGCGTCGAAGAGACGTTACACAGCGCGTCACAAGGGCGGCAGGACCATCAAGGCAAGCTTGAGGATGTGCGCAAGGCGTTGGCGACCGCACAGGAATCGCAGGATACGAACGCCGACCTTGACGACCTCGCCGCTCGCGAACATCAGCTCGAGCAGCAACTCGGGCAGACGCGCGAACAGGAGGTGTCCGCGAAACTCGCATGGAAGGAAGCCGACCGGCAAGCCCAGTCCTTGCAACGGCAAATCGGGCTGTTGCGCGACAATGCCGAACAGGCGAGACAACGACAAGTGCGAATCCAAGAACAGAACGACACCCGTCGTCGGCGGGCGGATGCGGCGAGCCAGGTCTCGAATGATGCCGCCGCCTGTGCACGGCTCGCCCATACGAGCGTCGCCCGGGCAGCGCAGCGCCGCGATCGTTTGCAAGCCGAACTGTCCACCCATGATGAGGAACTGAAAGCATTGCGGGCGGAGCGCGACCGGTTGGAACCCCAGGTGCAGCGTCTGCAGCGCGACGAACATGAGCTTGATGTGGAGCGTGAACGGCAGGCTGCCGCTTGGGGACAGCTCACCCAGAAGGTCGCGGACACGCTCGGTATGGATATGGACGAGCTGGTCGAGCAGTATTCCCCTGATCACCCGGTGCCGGTGTTGTCGCCGGAGCATGCCGCTGCTCCGGGGGAACACCAGTCGGAAGCGCAGAACGAGGATCAGGCAGCCCCGGCGACCGTCCCGTACGTGCGGCAGGAGCAGGTCAAACGTCTGGAACGCGCCCAGCGCGACCTCAAGGCCTTGGGCAAGGTCAACCCGCTCGCCGCCGAGGAATATGAGGCGCTCAACGCGCGCAACCAGTATCTGCACGACCAGCGTGATGATGTTGCGAAAAGCCGTCAGGACCTGCTCAAACTCGTGCAGGACTTGGACCAGACCATGGTCAGTGTGTTCTCCAGCGCGTTCGAAGACACGGCCGCCGCATTCCAGCATGTGTTCGCCACCCTGTTCCCGGGTGGTACCGGCCGGCTCAGGCTTGAAAACCCGGACGACATGCTGGGCACGGGCGTGATTGTCGAAGCGAGTCCCGCCGGCAAGCGCGTCAAGCAGCTGAGCCTGTTGTCGGGCGGCGAACGTTCGCTGACCGCGCTGGCCCTGCTGTTCGCGATATTCACGGCCCGCCCCAGCCCCTTCTACGTGATGGACGAGGTGGAAGCCGCGCTCGACGACGTGAACCTGACGAGGCTGCTGGACGCGCTGGACGACTTGCGCGAGCATGCCCAGCTCATCATCATCACGCACCAGCAGCGTACGATGGCCATCGCTGACGCGCTCTACGGCATCACCATGCGCGCTGACGGCGTGAGCGCCGCCATCAGCCAGCGGTTGGAACGTCGCGGTTGACGGTTGACGGCTGTTCCGCCAGCCGCCGCCGCCATGCTGGCTGATGGCAGCGCCGGCTGATGGCGCAAGCCGGTCAGAACTTCAAGCGCATATGCTCGAAGTTGACCCGGCCCCAGAACCGCTGCCTCAAGGTATCCTCGCGGCACAGCAGTGGGCTGCTCCAATGGCCCGAGTCGAACATACGCATGGCGTCATCATGCTTGGCCCCATGTGTCTCATGGTCGATGACGCTGCGCGGAACCATCGTGAACAGGAAATCGTCGTCGGCGGCAAGTTCCTTGGCGGACAGAGCATCATGCAAATCATGATGCATGACGAAATGCTCGATTAACGGCTTGACGAACGGGCACCCGGCCAGACTGACATAGTAGGTGTTCCTGCCGGGACGCGTGTTGACTTCCAGGAAATGGGGGTTGCCGTCGGCGTCATCCATGACGTCGAAGTTCGCATAGCCCTCGTAACCGGTATCCGCAAGGAATCGCCCGGCTGCCTCGAGCAAATCATGATGCTTGCCCGTGGACATGATAACCAGAGGATTGCCGATGCCGGTGGCGCTGCGGTCCTGCACAAGCACATCGCCGCTGACTGCCACGATGGCGGTGCCGTTGGCGTCCGAGAACGTGGTCAGCGTATGCAGCGACTCGTCGCTAGCGGACAGACGCTCCTGAATCAGCAAAGCATGCGAATAGCTTGACGCGGCGACGGCATCGTAGATAGAGAACAGCTCCTGTTCGGAAGAGACGATATAGACTTTGTTTTTCCCGGGGATATCGGCATAATGCCAGTCGGCGGAGTTCGAAGGCTTGGCAATGAGCGGATAGCTCAGTCCAGACAGTTCCCGCTTCTCGCGCACGACACGCATCGACGTGCCGGCAAGCACAGAATCGTCATATGAATCGGAGAACGGCACGACGATGGTCTTCGGATACGGTATGCCCAGTCGGTCGCAGCGGGCGTAGAAGCGGTCCTTTTGCGTAATGTCGTCGAGCAGGTCGAAATCGATATACGGAATCACATATCCCAGTTCTTCCAGCTCCTGCTTGTGCTTCGACAGGTTGCGCACATGCCAGTCGCTTGCCCCGGCGATGACCACGGGCTGCGCGTCGAAATGACCCGCATGGGCGTGGAGCCACTCCATCAGTCGCTGTTCTTTGTCGATATCTTCGATGGTGTGGTAATCGGTGAATCTACTGGCTGAAGAGTACTTGATGTCAGCGCCCGCCAGCATGGTCGTCTTGCTGGAATAACACCGGTGAAGCTCTCGCGCGTATGAATATCCGAGAGTGTCTCCGCCAAGAACGATTGGCTCAAAATCCATAATTATTCCTTACCTGTCATGAATGTCGAATGCGTTCGCTCTGTATGCCGCGTCAACCCAGCAAGCGTGCAAAAATCGCGTCATCGCCCTCATACGGTGTATGCCGGTTCAGTCGCTTGATCCAGCGTTCGTTCCCCTTGCCGATGGCGAGGATGACGTCGAGACGCTCCGGATGGCTTTTCGCGGCTGTCACGGCGTTTTCAACTGCCTGTGCACGATCGAGGATGATGTCGTACTCGACTTGCGGGTCAGTAACATAGCCTGCCATCTGCTTGCAGATATCCTCCGTGGGCTCCGTATTGGTGTCATCCTCGGTGAAGATGAACCGGCCGATTCGATGCTGGGCCGCTTCAACGATCTCCTTGCGGCGGTCGTACGCCTTGTTACCCGCGGAACCGGTGATCACGGTGATATTCGGGTGACGCGTGCCGAAGCGTTCGTTGACATAATCAAGCAACGCCGTCATGGAAATCCCGTTATGCGCGTAGTCGACGATGGCGACGGTATTCGTGGACGGGTCTTCGAAGCGTTCCATGCGTCCGGCAATCTTCACGTGCTCCATCGCATGCAGGGCTTCCGGCGACGCGTCAAGCCCCAAAGCGTGGACGATCGCCAGCGCCGCGGCGGCGTTCGCATAGTTGAAATCACCGTCAATTGCGAGCGAGAACAAGCCGAAATCGACGCCATCGGCCTCGATCCGGTACTGCGTGTGGGCGGGGTCCGCGGGGCTTGCCACAACATCGGCGGGCGTGGTGGGTTTCGCCTCGTCATGTAGCGCGAAGGTGACGATGCTCCGCCGGTCGCGCTGCGCCTGCTGCCTGATCAGATCGGCATGATCCGCGTCGGCGCCGAGCACGAGCGTGCGGCAGTTGTCGACGATCTGCCGCTTGCACCACAGGTAGTCCTCGAATGTCGGGTGCTCGATAGGGCTGATATGGTCGGGGGAGATGTTCAGGAACACGCCCACGTCGAAGGTCAGGCCGTACACGCGATTGACCTTGTACGCCTGCGAAGAGACCTCCATGACCAGATAGCGCATGCCGTGACTCACGGCCTCGCCCATCATGCGGAAGGCATCGAGCGATTCCGGCGTGGTCAGATCGGATTCCACATACGTGTGGCCGTCTACGCAGTTGTCGACCGACGAGAACAGCGCCGCCTTGCCGCCGCTGAGGGCGCTGAGCACGGCGTGGGTGAAGTAGGCGGTCGTGGTCTTGCCCTTGGTGCCGGTGATGCCGACCACGGTCAGCTTCTCCTGCGGACGACCGTAGAATTCCGCGGATAGCAGGCTCATCGCCTTGCGCACGTCGGACACGATCAGCCCCGGGGCGGTGGTGCGCTCGTGGAACTCGGTTTCGGACACGTATGCCGCCAGCCCGCGCACATCGATCCCGTCAAGATATTCCGGGCGGAACGCGCCCTTGCAGAACAGCAGCGTACCGGCTTCCACCTTGCGCGTGTCATAGGTGACCGAAGAGAACGGAGTGTCCGAACCCTCGAATTCGCCGGCGTCCAGCGTCCAGCGGTCAGCCCGGACGATTTCGTGCAGCAGATGATGCTGTTGCAGTAGCTGTGCGGCCGAAGCCAGAGTCAAAGCCATGATCGAACCTTTCTTGTCGTTCCCCGTCTGCTCGCCCTCATTGTAGACGGTGCGCTGTGTCGGTTCCGTGCAGGCGCATGCCGAGAGTCCGGCGGTGCCGTCTGATTTTCGCCTGATATCTGCCGATGCGGTCACAGCCACTGATCGTGCAGCGGGGTACGGCCGCGGCTTTCCAGCCACTGATTGAACGATGTCTGCCAGGCATCATGCGCTTGCCGCTGCCAATCCATCAGCTCACCCAAGGTCAGATGCCCGACCTGGGGGTACAAGGTGCTCATCGGCTTGATGAGATCCACCGCGGCGACCGTGTCCGCCGTGGCGTTGTGGAAATCGCCGGTGGGGACGACACCGTAATATTCCGTGGTCAAGGTCAGGGTACGCTTGCCGTGGCGCTTGGATACCGCGCGGTCGATGACCAGCGGGTCGACCACCAGCATGCCGTTGGACGGTTCCGCGGGATTTTGGCGCTCGCTGACTTGGGGCAGCTTCCAGCGATTCAGATCGCCTTCGAGCATATGGACGTCAAAGGGGGCGTTATAGGCCAGTAGCGGGATGTTTTTATCCTGCGCTGTCGCAATCGCCCGGGCGATCTGGTCGATTGCGTCCGTCGGCTCCATACCGTGTTCGGCGAGATAGTCATCGGTGAAGCCGTTGACGGCGCTCGCCCTTGGATTCATCCGCCGATGCGGGTTGATCACCCACTCGGCCTCGGCGTCGCCTTCATGGCCGCGCTGCGGATCGCGCAATACGAGGGTCGCGGACACGATGGCGTCACGTCCCGCCGCAACACCCGTGGTTTCGGTGTCGAAGCCAAGCAGCCACGAAGAGCCAAGCTGCGTGTCATCGCTTTGTTGTGGCGCTTCCTCCAACGCCGCAATCAGTGCGTCATAAGTCATGGTCATAAGGAACATTGTGCGATGCGAAACAGACAATCACCGGCAGAACGCTACCGCGGCTCGCCGTCGTCGCCGAATACGAAACGCCGAGTGCGGTGCGTCATAGAATAGTGGGGTGAGCAACGAGCTGAACGAATCAACAGAAGAGAAGCGAAAGCGCTTCGAAAAGCTCGCCATGCCCGCGGTGAACACGTTGTACCGTCAGGCAATGAAACTGACCAATAATCCCGATGATGCGCAGGATCTGGTCCAGGACACCTTCGAACGGGGATTCAAGGCGTTTGACAGCTTCAAACCGGGCAGCAATTTCGAAGCGTGGATGACCACGATCGAGCGCAACTCGTATTTCAACCAGTACGCCAAAGCGAAGCGGCGCCCGCAGCGCGCGAACGATTCGACCGGGGAATACGATGACTGGGATATCTACTCCGCCTCCGAACATGCTTCGCAAGGCTTGGAGTCGGCTGAACAGCAGTATCTCGACACGTATGCGCCTGAGGAAATCATGGCGGCGCTCAACAAACTCAGCCCTGAGCGCCGGCAGGTGTTCATCGACGCTGCAATCGACGGCAAGTCCTATCAGCAGGTGGCGGACGAGCAAGGTGTGAAAATCGGTACGGTGATGAGCCGGCTCAACCGTGCACGTACCCAACTCAAGCAGGAACTCGCCACGTATGCGAAAGAACGCGGATATGGTGTCGGGCGCACTCGTGCAAGCGAAGCTGATTCCTCTTCGCCGGTCGCGAATTCACCACGTCGCGGCCATACCAAGTCAGTCACGGCGGGCCATAATGAATAGCGACACATGTAAGCCAGCATGCCGCGGGCATCGCAGGAAGGAGTCGGCATGAATCAGTATGAGCATCATAGCCATATCTCCATCACCCGCCATACCCGCGAAGGCGTGACGCGCACCGATGTGCATATCGCGCAGATTGGTTCGTTCTCGGGCGAGGACGGCGATCCCGAAGGCGTTGAAGCCGTGCGTGACGGTGGGCATGAGTGTTTCGATCCCGAATCCTGTTGCGATGCGCAGGAGCGGGCGCTCATCGCGATGATGCGCGCCTATCTGCGTCCGCAAGCGGCGCCGGAATGTCTGATCGAGCGGTTGCATCGCACCTTGGATGCATGCTGCCGTGAAGAGGAATGCAGGCATGATGATGTCCGTGATGCGCGTGATGTTCGCGACGCCCGTGACCTCCATGTCGCCGACGGCGTTGATGGGCATGTCACAGATCTGCAGCCCGATGATGTCGTACGCCACGCTGATGCCCCGCGTCCGGCTGGCGGCACGGTGGTGGTACGCCGTGTGCGGGTGCCCGGCACGGAGATTGTGACGGTCACCGATTTGTCTGTCCCCGAAGGCTGGACTTTCCCCACATACCCCGACGCACATTGAACCACCGTCGCGCGGTAATTCGCCGTGTTGACTGGTTTGTTGGCTGGTTTGTCGGCTGATACCCGTTGCTGAAATGTTGGGTTGCGTATGTCTCGGCATACGTTGTGCGTTGGATAGGAAGCATGCGGTCCTGTCTGGAGACCGGAATGCTGGGTTGCGTATGTCTTGGCATGCGTAGTGCGCCGGCTGGAAGGTGTGCTGCCCAGTCTGGAGGCCGGAATGTTGGGTTTTCGTGTATCCCGGCATACGTTTCGCGTCGGATGGAAGTCGTCCTGCCCTGTCTGGGAGTCATTACACCGAACCGTGTATGTTCCGGCATACACAGCCCGCCGAATACGGTTCCGACGCGCTGCGTCCCGGTGGGGTTCGACAAGTCACGTATGCCATGGCATGCAGAATGTGCGGGAAACACACCGGCCAGAACCCTTGATTGGCTTCCACTCGCCGCCACCGGTCACACTTCTCGCAATACTCCTGTTCGCCACGGACACCCGATGATCATGAACCCCAACGATTTGCGGCAAAGAAAAACCCTGCGGGCGATATTCATGTCATCACCCACAGGGTTCATGCAGCTTGTGCTGCGATGCGATGTCGCGGATGCCGCCACCGTAGACCGGCGTGTCGCGACATCCGTCAGCGCAACTCAGGCATTTGGCCTTTTGCCGTGATTAGCGGCTTTTTTGCGACGTGCCTTGCGCTTGCGTCCACGCATACCCATAATGGACTCCTTTGCTAAAGATTGGTAAGCCTACGGGATTATCGCACATCGGCGGGACGTTTACAAATCGACGGGCCGCTTCAGCGTTATCCGACCAGGATTCAGCGTTGTTCCGCAGAGATGCGGATGCTCGTGACACTCGTATCGCCCGGCTTGATGACGATGAGATCCTTGCCGCTGCGGAATGCGTTCGCGTATGCTGTCTGGGGTTCCACAGCGACACCTTGCGGGCGGATTGCCTCGGGGAAGCCGGTTCCCGTGCACACTTGGAACGACGTGATGGTCGGGCCGCCGCTGGCGGTGATGGTCATGCCGTCCGGGCGAGTGAGCACGGCGGATGCATTGCCCTCTTCATCATGATGCAGGTCGGTCCAGGCGTCGTCGAAAGGCCGCCCTTCCAAGGTCGGGTTGTCTCGCAGATCGTAGATGGTGCCGTCCACGGGTTCCGTTCCTCGCGGCAGGAGCCTGTCATCGGCAATGACGTGCGTGTCTGCCTGCACGCGCAGATGGCATTCGGCATTGTCCTGCTCGATTGCGTCTCCGGTGCTGTGCCGTCCGTTGGCCAGCCAAGGGTGCATCGCAGCGGCCCACGGCGCGTCGGTCGAGCCGTTGTTCAGCGCGCTGAGCGTCAGGGACAGGCCGTGCTCGTCTAGTCGGTAATCCGCGGTGACGACCACGTCGAACGGGTAGCCTTCCAATGCGGGCGCACGCCATTGCAGACTGACGCTGTTGTCCGTGCGCGCAAGCCGCGTCCAATACGCGCGGTAGCCGTACCCGTGAATCGCGTTATGGCGTTCATGCTCGTCAATCGGCAGCACATACTGTGTTCCTTCGAACTCGTATTCGCCGTCTTCGATACGGTTGGGGAAGGGGATGAGCAGCTGCCCGCGGCAGCAATTGGGAATATCGTCTTCATCGAACGGCACGATGATGTCCTTGCCGTCGAGAGTGAGGCTGCGCAATGCTGCGCCTTGCTCGGTGACGGTCGCCTCATACCTGCCGAATACGAGATGATACTGCTGTCCTGTCCTTGGTGAGAACATGCCCTGACTCCTGTCCGCTAAACATATGCGCCGCTGCGGATGCCATCGCTTCGGCGCGGGTCGCTGGATTCCATGCTATCGCGATGTACGCCTAGGCGCGTATGCGGTGGTTTTGTACGGCACATGATGCGGACATGCGCGGCGTGTTGTGCACGAACTGCGTGAGGCTCGCCGAAACCGTGTTGGCGATGGTGGCAGGCATTACGATGAATGGTGCCTCGAACGGGGTGCGCAAACGCGTTGAGACACAGATGGGAGCGACAAGCGGTATGAGCGGCGACGGCAAGCATATTATTCTGGCTGATCCGAGGGGGTTCTGCGCCGGCGTGGACCGCGCAATCGCCACCGTGCAGACCATCGTGAAAACCGCGCACCCGCACAGCGGCCTGCCACCGGTGTATGTGCGCCGCCAGATTGTGCACAATCGCCATGTGGTCGACGATCTCGCTGCCCAAGGCGCGGTGTTTGTCGAGGAACTGTCCGAAATCCCCGATGATGCGGTCGCTGCGGGTGTGCCGGTGGTGTTCTCCGCGCATGGCGTGTCGCCGCAAGTGCAGGCGGAAGCTAAACGGCGCGGCATGTTCATCGTTGACGCGACGTGCCCGTTGGTGAGCAAAGTCCATCGTGAGGTGCTGCGGTTCGTCCGTGAGGGCTATGAGATCGTGTATATTGGGCATCGCGGGCATGATGAGGCCGTCGGCGTGGTGGGGGAGTCGCCGGAGCATGTCCATCTGATCGAACATGAGGATGATGTCGCTGATCTTGATTTCCGGCCCGGTCAGAAGCTGGTGTTGCTCACTCAGACTACGTTGAGCGTCGATGAGACCGCCGGCGTGGTGGCAGCGCTCAAGAAGCGCTTTGATTGGATTGAGGAGCCGCCGAGCTCAGACATCTGCTATGCAACGCAGAACCGGCAGACCGCGGTGAAAACGGTTGCTGAACGGGCGCAATGCGTGGTGATTGTCGGGTCGGCGAACTCGTCGAATTCAGTGCGGCTGATGGAAGTCGCCCAGGAAGCGCTGGGGGAGCGGGGACGCGCTCACCGTGTCGATGATGCCGCGGAAATGGATCCGGCTTGGTTCGAGGGCGTTGACACGGTCGGCGTCTCCTCGGGCGCCTCGGTGCCTGATTCGCTGGTCGACGGGGTGGTTGAGGCGCTTCGGCCCCTTGGATTCACCGATGTCTCCTATGTCGAGACTGTCAAGGAGAACATGCATTTTGTGCTCCCCGCCGCGCTGCGCAAACGCGAAGGAAGCGCCGGCAAGCGGCCGGAGTAGTTGTCTCGGCGTGACGAAACCTCGGTTCGTGCATGCTCGGGCATACGCAACTCGTCGTCTGCCTGCCGACGCTCCCGGCGCGTAGGTTGATTCGCCCGATGATGTATGCCACGGCATACGTAAGTTGCCGAATCCGTGTGAGGCGTTGCGGTGTTTGGAACGCTCTGCTGGGATTTGCATGTCGGGGGATGCACAACCTGTCGAATCCCGTCCACAGCGCCGGCTGATGCTGGCGTTGCGCTGAATCGCGTATACCGTGACGCACATCATCTCATCAATCAGAGCGCCGGATTCAGAACGCCTGATGATGATGCGCGATATCATGTCGTATTTGCATGCGACAGGAGAGGCGGACGGAGCAGACGAGACTGGTGAGGCGGGCATAGTCATCACCAGCTGGCATGTCAGCAGTCGTAGTATGGCGCTAAGCCTCGCGCGTCGCCGCGCATTGCCGGTCGCCGTTCACCACGTGCCGATCGGCGCGGTCGTCGCGTTGAGCACAGCGACCAGATCGTGCGGATTGACGCCGACGCTCAGGCCGCGCTTGCCACCGGACACAAGGATTTCATCGAATTGCAGGGCGCTGTCATCCAGCACGGTTTTGTGCCGGGTGCGCTGACCGAGCGGGGAGATGCCGCCGACCACATAGCCGCTTTCACGCATCGCGACTTTCGGGTCAGCCATTGCTGCTTTCTTCGCACCGACCGCTGCCGCCAGGGCCTTCAAATCCATATGGCCGCTGACCGGGACGACACCGATTACGCGCTCCTTGCCGGTATCCGCCATCAGGGTTTTGAACACCTGCTTGGGATTGAGACCAAGTTTTTCCGCCGCTTCGACACCATACCCCTCATCCATGTGGTCGTTCGAGTGGTCGTATTCGTACAGTTTGAACTCCACACCGGCGCGTTCCAGTTGCAGGGTCGCCGGAGTTGAGCCCATGCCTTTGTCGTTGTGTTTCTTCTTGCCCATGCCCCACATGCTTGCACCACCGGTTGACGGGCGGCATAAGAAAACCCCTCGGAATCGCTTCCGAGGGGTTGTTCAGCGCTGGAACGCTAGGCTAGGCTCACTTGTTGAGCTCAGCGAAGTACAGCAGGGTACGGATCATGTTGGAGGTGAAGCCGTACTCGTTGTCGTACCAGGAGACGGTACGAGCCAGCGTCAGGCCGTCAACGGTGTTGACGTCGGTCTGCGTCGGATCGAACACGCCACCGTGGGTGTCGCCGATGATGTCGGAGGACACGATGCCGTCAGCGTTGTAGCCGTAGTAATCGGTGTTGGAGAAGGCTTCCTTGAAGGCTTCGTTGATCTCGTCAACGGTTGCGGCCTTCTCAAGAACGGTGGTCAGCTCGGTGACGGAGCCGTCCGGGACCTGGATGCGCTGGGCATGGCCCTGGAGCTTGCCGTTGACCTCCGGGACGACCTTGCCGATGGCCTTCGCAGCGCCGGTGGAATGCGGAATCGTGTTGATCGCAGCGGCACGGTTGTTGCGGGCCTTCGGGAAGCGCGGGCCGTCGAGCAGCATCTGGGTGCCGGTGTAGGCATGGATGGTGGTCATGAAGCCAGCCTTGATGCCGAACTTGTCGTTCAGCAGCTTGACCATGGCGGCCATGGAGTTGGTGGTGCAGGAGCCGGCGGACACGATGGTGTCGGTCGGCTTCAGGATCTCGTGGTTCACGCCGAACACGACGGTCGGGGTGGTCTCGTCCTTGGCCGGGGCGGAGATCAGGACCTTCTTGGCGCCTGCGTTGATGTGCGCCTGGGACTTCTCAGCGGAGGTGTAGAAGCCGGTGCACTCGAGCACGTACTCAACACCGTCGTTCTTGACCCACGGGATGTTGTTGGCGTCCTTCTCGGCGTACACGGTGTATTCCTTGCCGTCCACGATGATGGAGTGATCGGTGGAGGTGACCTCAACCGGGGTGCCATCGTCATGACGGAAGGTGCCGTGGGTGCTGTCGTACTTCAGCAGGTAAGCCAGCATGGACGGGGTCGTCAGATCGTTGATGGCTGCGACCTCGATGTCACCGGCCTGACCACCACGAGCCTGCAGCTCGAAGATGCGGCGGAACGCAAGACGACCGATACGGCCGAAGCCGTTGATACCAATCTTTACTGTCATGTATATCTCCCTTAGGGATCAGGCTTCGGCGTGCGCGGGCGTAAGCGGGCACGCGCCTCAGCCATTGTTTACCAACGCTACCCACTGTAATGCTCACGGTGTACGAATGTCGCGGCAACGGTCATGCTGAAGGCGCAACTGTTATGTGATTTCCATGAGTGTCCTGTGCAACGTTGCTGAACGTCGTCGCACATTGCAAACGTCTGTTTTCGTAAGATGCTTGCAATGTGCGGCGAACGGTTTCCTTGGCGCGAAGAACCCGGGTGATTCCCTGCAATCGTGGTCATCGTCACGCCGATTGACGTGGTGTCGCAAGTGCCGTGGAAACCGCGGTGCTCAACGCGCCCAGGTCGCCGCTGAATGCGTGCAGACGTTCGACGCGGGGCAATCCCGCTTCGATGGGGAACGTGACGACGAGCGTGCCGGAGCCGACACTGATGACCGCGGGGGTGGCGGTCAGGAACTCGTTGCTGACGCCTTGGACCGTGTCGTTGAGCATAGTGGCGTGTTCGAGACGATACTTGAGGCCGCGTTCGGTGACGTCGGTCGATCGGTCGCTGTGCGAGAACACCGATACCATGCGTCCGGCGCCGCGTGTCGCGGCATCTGCGGAAAAGGAGAGCGAACCATCCGATATCGCGGTGACGATGGTGCCGTCGCCGAACAGGTAGCCGATGCCGCCATGGGCTGCCAGACGCGCCAAGATTTGTATATTGGCGATGGAATGATCGACACGCCCGCCGAGCGCACCATATATATGGAAAGTCCGGGCGCCCTGGGCCCAGCCGACTTTCAAGGCGGACAACAAATCAGGATCGTCCTTCTCTTCAGGCAGGCGGATGGTATCGGATTGTTCGGGCACCGGCCCGCTGATGGAATCGAAGTCGCCGATGACCGCATCCGCACGGATGCCCAGGGCATGTGCATGGTCGAGACCGCCATCGGCGGCGATGATGAATGCGTTCGGCGGGACCGAAGGACGCCCGCCGAAATATGCGCCTGCCGCGAAAACGACGCATGTCGTAGCCGCACTGTCGGTGTCGTGCGGTTGCTGGCGTCGCTGGCGTTCCTGTTCCATAGGGCTCCCTTCCTGATCTGCGACCAGTATAGTGTCGTCCGGTCAGATCGCGGGACTTGAGTCCGTCGGGGAGTTGCGTTGCCCGGACATCGCTCGCAACGATGTCGCGACACGCGGCTGCATTTGGTCCGGCCATGTGCTAAGCTATTGCACCGGCTTGAGAAATCAAGAAAGCGGGTGTTAACCCCACCTGGAAGCCTGTCGTGGTTTCGGGTTCAAGGCTAGACCTTGATGCGTGTCAACGCATTGTTGAATGACGATTTGGTTGTACGGGTTCGTATGACGAGATTGCGTCAGTGTCTTCCATGAACTCACCGCGAACGGTTCTGAGGGGAATCCGCTTCAGGAAATATGAGGATTGGAGTCATCATTAGCGACGAACCACGCATTAACGACGAGATTCGCGTCTCCCAAGTGCGCCTGATTGGCCCGAACGGCGAGCAGGTCGGCGTCATCGCGACCACGGTTGCGCTGAACTTGGCGAAGGAAGCGAACCTCGATCTCGTCGAGGTGGCACCGAACGCGAAGCCTCCGGTGGCCAAGCTCATTGATTACGGCAAGTACAAGTACAACGAGAAGATTAAGGCCCGTGAAGCGCGCCGAAATCAGAGCACAGCCGAAATCAAGGAGATCCGTTTCCGTCTCAAGATCGACGCCCACGACTTCGAGGTGAAGAGGGGCCATGTCATCCGCTTCCTTGAAGGCGGCGACAAGGTCAAGGTCACCATCATGCTGCGCGGCCGCGAGCAGTCCCGACCGATCGGCGGCGTGGAGCTTCTTGAGAAGCTCGCCGACGAGGTACAGGATTACGGCACGGTTGAATCCGCGCCGAAGCAGGAGGGCCGCAACATCATCATGACGCTTGCGCCCAAGGGCAAGAAGGTGCACACGCAGTCCGAGCAGCGCCGTCGCGGCGCCGAATCGCGTGCGGAGCGCCAGGCACGCCAGGCGGCTCGCCTCGCAGCCAAGCAGGAGTCGAAGGCCAAGGCGGCTCAGGCCGCCAAAGAGGCTGTCGCCTCCGTCGAACAGAAGGAAGACAAGCCTTCCAAGTAGGCCAAATGAATGTGTCGGATGGGCTGAGCCCATTCGCCCACGCTATCCAACACGATGTGATAGATAATCACAAGGAGGGCAGCAATGCCGAAGATGAAAACCAATTCCGCCGCTTCCAAGCGCGTCCGCGTCACCGGCTCGGGCAAGCTCATGCACGCTGGCACCGGTATGCGCCACAACCTCGAGCACAAGTCGGCCAAGAAGCGCCGTCACCTGTCCGCTGACGAGGTGCTGGCCACGTCGCAGGCGAAGAAGATGCGCGGTCTGCTCGGTCGCTGAGCCGAAGCCCGTTGAGTTACTAGACGAATAGAAAGCTGAGGAAATAACTATGGCACGAGTCAAGCGCGCAGTCAACGCCCACAAGAAGCGTCGCGTCGTTCTCGAGAGGGCTTCCGGCTATCGCGGTCAGCGCTCCCGTCTGTATCGTAAGGCCAAGGAGCAGCTGCTGCACTCCTTCACCTACAACTACCGTGACCGTAAGGCGCGTAAGGGTGACTTCCGCAAGCTGTGGATCCAGCGCATCAACGCCGCCGTCCGCGCTGAAGGCATCACCTACAACCGCTTCATGCAGGGTCTGCGTCTCGCCGGCATCGAACTCGATCGTCGTGCTCTTGCTGAGCTCGCCGTCTCCGATCCGGACACGTTCAAGACCATCGTCGACGCTGCCAAGGCTGCGCTGCCGGCTGATGTGAACGCCCCGGTCGCTGCCTGAGCGCATCTGTGAGCATAGCGGTCATGCGGAGATCTGAACCCCGCTGACCGTTGTAATGTCTCGCAATGCCCCGACTTCTCTAAGGAGCCGGGGCATTGTCGTATGTTCTGCCCGTTGGTCGGCACGTGTGCCCGACGGAGACGGATACGATGGTGTCCTGTCATGGATCGGGTGCCGTCGCCCACCTACCAAACTGTCTATGCCAAGACCGGTCTCAGCGTAGACAGTTTGTATGAGTAATGCGTAGTATTGACAGCACGTTGTATCCGACACCCATCAGGAACCGAGGCGTGGTGCTCGATCTTGGGAACTTGCGCGGTGAACGCAGGAACGGACAACCGTCGTCGTGTTGCCGTGCCTGCACCATATGCAACAGCACAACAGATGCAGATACACCGGCACAACACCGGCACGGGAGATGATGCAACGATGGCCGAGCGATTGAATCCGCCGACGACACTGTCGTCGTCGCTGCGCGACCAGCTGTCGGCGTTCATCGGGCATATCGCCGTGGAACGCGGCCTCGCGGACGCGACCGTCGACGCCTATCGGTCGGATCTCGAGCGCTATATCACCTGGATGGAAGATCACGGCATCCGCTCGATGGACGGAATTCGGCAGCAGGATGTGCAAGCCTATGCGCAATCGCTTGCCGGACAAGGCCAGAGCGTGGCAAGCCGCCGGCGTCATCTCGCCAGTATCCACGAATTTCACCGGTTCGCATTATCTCGTGGCGCTGTCAGCGACGATGCATCCGCGAAAGTACACGCCCCGAAAGGCGGATCACATCTGCCAGACGTTTTGACAATCGACGAGGTCTCGACGTTATTGGACGCCGCGGCGATGCACGGCAGCCAAGACCCCGTGGTTTTACGAGACAAGGCGTTGCTTGAATTCCTGTACGCCACCGGCGCCCGTATTTCTGAGGCCGTGGGCGTTGATTTCGCTGATATTGACTTCGATGACCGACTGGTCAGGCTCACCGGCAAAGGGTCAAAGCAGCGGTTGGTGCCGATCGGCAGCTATGCGTGTGACGCGTTGGAACGGTATCGAAGCATTGGCCGGCCTGCGCTTGCGAACAAAGCCAAGCAACCCGAGCTGCGGGCGGTGTTCCTTAACCGCCGCGGCCAGCGCCTGTCGCGGCAAAGCGCTTGGGACGCCGTACGCATTGCGGGAGAGCGGGCGCATCTGGCCCGTCCGTTGCACCCGCATACCTTGCGCCATTCCTTCGCCACGCATTTGATCCAAGGTGGCGCCGATGTGCGCACCGTGCAGGAACTGCTGGGACACGCGTCGGTCACGACCACGCAAATCTACACGCATATCGCGCCGGAAACATTGATGGAAACGTATATGACCGCTCATCCACGGGCTCGATGACCGTCCGGCATAATACAGCCGCTGGGACGTGCGGGCGATACGATGGTGTTCGGTGTGCGGCGGCGCGGTCGCACGTCAGGCGTATCCGCGGCGGATATGCGGGAAGGAGCAGGCGTGGATGACACGATGACCCCGATGCGCGACACCCGTCAGGGATTGTTGCCGATCATGGGCACGAATACCGGCGCAACGCGATCGATCCGTGCATCGGACGATGACGATGAGTTGGAAGGCGAGGATGGAACACAGCAGGACGTGGACACGCCGCTTGGTACAGTGAACGGTATGCCAACGGATTTACTGGGACGAGAATATGAGACGTTTCCTGCGCCACAGCCGCGCCATGAGCACGGGCCTGCGCGCGTCATCGCGATGTGCAATCAGAAAGGCGGCGTCGGTAAGACCACCAGCTCCATCAATATTGCCGGCGCGCTCAGCCAGTACGGCCGTCGTGTGCTGATCGTCGATTTCGACCCGCAAGGCGCGGCTACGGTCGGCCTCGGCATCAACGCGAACACCGTGGACAACACCGTGTACACCGCCCTGTTCGACCCGTCCGTCGATCCACACGACATCATCCAGCATACGGATTTCAAGAACCTTGACGTCATGCCCGCGAATATCGATTTGTCCGCGGCGGAAGTCCAATTGGTCACCGAAGTGGGGCGCGAGCAGATTCTCGCTAGCGTACTGCGCAAAGTACGCGATGAATACGATCTCATCATCATCGACTGCCAGCCGTCCCTCGGCCTGCTCACCGTCAACGCGCTGACTGCGGCGGACGGCGTCATGATTCCGGTTGCCGCTGAGTTCTTCGCGTTGCGTGGCGTGGCGCTGCTCATGCAGTCCATCGAGAAAGTCCAGTCGCGCATCAACCCTTCCCTGGAAATCGACGGGGTGCTGGTCACCATGTACACGCGTACCCTGCATTCCGAGGAAGTGCTGCAGCGCATCTATGAGGCGTTCGGCGACAAGGTGTTCCACACGGTGATCTCCCGGTCCATCAAATTGCCCGATGCGACAGTCGCCGCCGCGCCGATTACGATATACGCGCCGAACCACAAAACCGCGCAGGAATATCGTGAAGTCGCCCGCGAAATGGTCGCGCGCGGAGTCGTCGCCTGAACGTTGGCGGATACGCCGTGAGTGGACAGTCGCCATCCGCGCAGGGGTCGGTGCAGGCATCGGATGGTGTCCAAAGTGATGAAACCGGTACGCAGGCCATGACGGCAATGGCGGACATACCGGCCGCGGACGGTTTCTCCGTCAATCTGGACAACTACGCCGGCCCGTTCGATGTGCTGTTGGGCATGATCGCCAACAGACGCCTCGAACTGACCGAAGTGTCCTTGTCCGCCATCACGGAAGAATTTCTTGCATACGTGCGCACACTCGACACTGAGCGCAATATGGATGAGGCGAGTGCGTTCCTCGATGTGGCGTCCGTGCTCATCGAAGCGAAAAGCGCTGCCTTGTTGCCGCATGACGAAGACGGCACCCGAGACGAACGCAGCATGGAGGCGTTGCGGGAACGCGATCTCCTGTTCGCTAGACTGCTGCAATATCATGCGTTCAAACAGGCGGCGTCCGATTTCCGCGTTCGGATGGACGACAACGCGCGCCACGCCCACCCTGGCAACGCTGACCCTGCTCTCGCCGCGATGCTGCCGCAACTGGTGTGGACACTCACCCCGCAGGAACTTGCGGGAATCGCCGCGGCGGCATTGACGAACGCGCCGCTGGAACATGTTGCGACTCATCAATTGCATGTGCCGTTGGTTGATTTGCGGGAGCAATCCGCGTTGGTCCGCGATCGCCTGCGCGCCTTGCCCGCCGGAGAGGGCATGGCGTTCTCTAAGCTGTGCGAGGACGCACACGGTACGCTTGAGGTGGTCGCACGGTTCTTCGCCATTCTCGTGTTTTTCAAGCAGGGAGCAGTGCAATACCGCCAGTCTGGGCCGTTCGAACCGTTGTTCGTCAGGTGGATGCCGGGGCGTCAGAACACCGAATTGGTTGGCGAGAAGGATATGTCATGATCGAAGACGATACGAAGCGTGAGATGGCCTCTCAGAGCGGCACGGCGGCTCCGGGTGGCTTGGACAAACTACAGCAGGCATGGCAAGTGGATGATTTTCCCGGCGGCTTGCCGGCGTGTCTGGAAGCGGTGCTGATGGTCGCGGATGGGCCGCAACAGGAGCGGGACCTGGCGCGCGCGTTGCATTGCGATCCCAAGGATGTCCGCGACGCGCTCGAATCGCTTCAGCGTGAATACGATGGGGATCTCGAACACGGTATCGCCCCGCGAGGTTTCGCCTTGCGTAGCAGCGCTCGCGGATGGCAGTATGTCAGCCGCAGCGAGTTTGAGCCGGTTGTCGGAGCGTTCGTTACCGACGGGCAGACTTCGCGCCTGTCGCAGGCGGCGCTCGAGGCGCTCGCCATCATTGCGTACAAGCAGCCGATGACTCGCGCCCAGGTCGCTTCCATCAGAGGGGTCAATTCCGATGGCGTGATCCGATCGCTGACCGTGCGCGGACTGGTGCAGGAACATGGCGTAGACCCCCAGACGCACGCCGCATTGCTGGAAACGACCGGGTTGTTCCTCGAATACATGGGCCTCGATTCGTTGGACGATTTGCCGTCGTTGGCCCCGTTCCTTCCGGCCGACGCAGGACAAGTGGTCCGCGAGGCGGCGGGGGAGCAGCTTGGCGCGTTGTAGGCCGTCGCCGCGGCCGGCTTGTGCGCTTCGCGGACAGCCGATTCAACCTGTCGTGGTCCGCCGGTAATCTTGTGACGGTTTATGTGTAAGCGGTAGGTGGGTGATTCCCGCATCCGAGAGTGATACGTAGACAAATCATGCAATTAAGAGAGGTAATTGATGGCAGTTCGCGGTGATATCCGTAATGTGGCAATCGTAGCGCACGTCGATCACGGCAAGACCACCTTGGTCAACGCCATGCTCCAGCAGTCCCACGTCTTCAACGAACGTGAGGAAGTCCCGGACCGCGTCATGGATTCCAACGATCTGGAACGCGAGAAGGGCATCACCATCCTCGCCAAGAACACGGCGGTCAAGTACACCGGCCCGCTTGCCGCGAAGTACGGTGAGCCCGACGGCATCACCATCAACGTGATCGATACCCCCGGCCACGCCGATTTCGGCGGCGAGGTCGAGCGCGGCATCTCCATGGTCGACGGCGTGGTGCTGCTCGTCGACGCGTCCGAAGGCCCGCTGCCGCAGACCCGTTTCGTGCTGCGCAAGGCGCTCGAGGCGAAGCTGCCGGTCATCCTGTGCATTAACAAGACCGACCGCCCGGACGCCCGCATCTCCGAAGTCGTCAGCGAATCCACTGATCTGCTGCTCGGCCTGGCTCAGGACGTCATGGAAGAGGGCGTCGACCTTGATCTCGACTCCCTGCTCGACCTGCCGGTCATCTACTGCGCCGCGAAGGTCGGCTACGCTTCCGCTGACCAGCCTGCCGACGGCGCCCTGCCGGACAACGACAACCTCGAACCGCTGTTCGAATCGATTATCGCCAACATCCCCGCCCCGCAGTACGAGGAGGGCGCACCGCTGCAGGCCCATGTCGCGAATATCGACTCCTCCGACTTCCTCGGACGTCTCGGCCTCGTGCGCGTGTACAACGGCTTGCTCGAGAAGGGCAAGACCTACGGCCTGTCCCGCGTGGATGGCTCGATTGAGAACTTCCGTGTCTCCGAACTGCTGCGCACGCAGGGTCTGGACCGCATCCCGGTGGAATCCGCAGGCCCCGGCGACATCGTCGCCGTCGCCGGTGTGAGCGACATCATGATCGGCGAAACCATCGTCGACCCGAACGACCCGCGTCCGCTGCCGCTTATCCATGTCGACGACCCGGCGATCTCCATGACTTTCGGCGTCAACGATTCCCCGCTGGCTGGCCGTGAAGGCAAGGATCACAAGCTTACCGCCCGTATGATCAAGGATCGTCTCGACCGCGAGCTGATCGGCAACGTGTCCATCAAGGTGCTGCCGACTGACCGTCCTGACGCGTGGGAGGTTCAGGGCCGTGGCGAACTCGCGCTGGCTGTCCTCGCTGAGGAGATGCGCCGCGAAGGTTACGAGCTGACCGTCGGCCGCCCGCAGGTGGTCACCAAGATGATCGACGGCAAGATCAACGAGCCGATGGAGAACACCACCATCGACGTGCCCGAGGAGTACATGGGTACGGTCACGCAGCTGCTGGCCGACCGCAAGGGCCGTATGGATTCGATGACCAACCACGGTTCCGGCTGGGTGCGCCTGGAATTCACCGTGCCGTCTCGTGGTCTGATCGGTTTCCGCACCGCACTGCTGTCCGCCACTCGCGGTACAGGCATCGCGAGCTCCATCTCCGCTGGCTACGCCCCGTGGGCTGGTGAGATTGTGACCCGCCAGAACGGCTCCATGGTCTCCGATCGCGCCGGTGTCGCCACCCCGTATGCCATGCAGCGTCTGCAGGCCCGCGGCCAGTTCTTCGTCGAGCCGCAGTCCCCGGTCTACGAAGGCCAGGTCGTCGGCATCAACAACAAGCCTGACGAGCTCGATGTCAACATCACGCTGGCCAAGCATATGACCAATATGCGTTCCTCCACCGCCGACGTGCTTGAAACGCTCACCCCGCCGATCAAGATGAGCCTCGAGGAATCGCTTGATTTCGCGAACGAGGACGAATGCGTCGAGGTGACGCCGGAAGCCATCCGTGTGCGCAAGATCATCCTCAGCCGCGACGAATGGTACAAGTGGCGCGCCAAGCAGCGTCGCCAGAACAACGCGGCAGCCAAGTAAGGCATGACGCCGTCATCGCGCTCTTGAAGCGCGAAGACGATTGACGGTTTGACGCCGTCTGCACTCGGCATGGTCTGGGTGCAGACGGCGTCGTCGTTTTCGCGATGTTGTTTCGCGGTGTCGGTACAAGCGCGAGGGATTCGCCGGTGTGGAAGCAGCAGGGTGTTTTTCGTGGCGGGAAGGCATACTGGACATATGACTTCTTCACCAGCTTCGGGGCGCGACCTGCCGTGGTCGCATCGCCAGTCGTATCCGACACGGATGACCATTTCGCTGCTCGCCGGCGCCGCGGTCGGCGTGATCGGCACGCTTGCGCATCGGCTGGGCGCGTCCGCGAATATTCCGTACGGCCTAGTCCTCGCATTGCTTGTTATCGCGTTGTCGGCGTGGTGCGCGCGGTCACGCGCCGGCGCGCTGGGGCTGGGAGTCCATGTGGCGGCGTCCTCGATTGTTGCGTGGGGGCTTGCGGTGGCTCCCCGCGGTTCAGGCGCATTGGCGCCGGTGGGGTTCGGGGACCCCTTGGCAGTACCGTTCTGGAGCGAGCATGTCGGCATGATATGGCTGTACGGCATGATTGTGGTGCAAGTCATCCTGCTGTTTCTGCCGAAACGATGGTTCCGTATCACCGTGGATGACGACATCCGGCAGGCAGCACACGCGGCGGCTGCAAGCGGCACCGCCGATGACACAGACACTGGCAACACCGCGCAAGACAAGGAAGTCCAATGAGCCAAGACATCACCGACAACACTGTTTGCGACGGCAATCGCGCATTTGAGGCTGCAAGTCGGCGCCAGTCGCTCCCGTTGTATTATCTGGGCCCGCAAGGCTCATTCACTCATCAGGCGGCGGTGTGCGCAAGCCGGATGCTTGCACCGCTGTCGGAGAACATAACTCCGATGCCGGAAAGCACCATCCCCAAGGTCATGGCGCATGTGCGCGACGGCGAGGGATGGGGTGTCATCGCGTGGGAAAACAATGTCGAAGGGTATGTGGTCCCGAACCTCGATATGATGATCGACGCGGATGACGTTGTCGGCTTTGCCCATGTCGGCGTCGATGTCGTGTTCGACGCGTTTGTGCCACAGGGGAGCGCGAAACGGGGCGTCGCGCTCCGCGAAGCGACTGCACACCCGCACGGATTGGCACAATGCCAGCGGTTTATCGCCCGGCATCATCTCACGCTCATGCCTGCCACGTCGAACGCGGCCGCCTGCCGGGACGTGCGTGACGGCCAAGTGGCGCTCGGCCCATCGATTTGCGGCGAATTATACCATTTGGACACGCTGGAACACCATGTGCAGGATTATCACGGCGCTCGAACCGAGTTCCTTGTTCTCGCCCGTCGGGATGATGTGCCCTCGCTGATGGCGCAAGCCAAGGCGGACGGCAACAGCGAGTTCGAAACGATCATCGCGTTTATCCCGTTGAGCACAGGGCCCGGCGTACTGGCGAATCTCCTGGACGTGTTACGCGACGCCGGACTGAATATGACCAGCTTCATCTCTCGCCCGATCAAGGGGCATGCGGGGACTTACAGTTTCGTCGCTGCCGTGGATGCAGCCCCGTGGCAACCGCATTTCCGCAGTGTGCTGACTGAGGTCGTAGAACATGGCGACTGGGTGAAGACTCTGGCGGTCTACCCGCGCAGGGAGCGGCCGAATCCGCCGGTCAACGAGTGGATGTTGCCGCAAGGGGGAGTATGCTTCGAACTCCAATCCATCCCAGAGGCGTGGGATAGCAGTGTCGACGCTGCAAGGGAGTTGCTGTGGTGAGTGATGATTCCGGGCGATGGTTCGCATGCGGCCATGCAGGTGGCGTTACAGGCTCGGCGATCGCCGCGACCGATACGGCGAATACTGCAGGCTCGACGAACGCGACAGACTCGACAGGTATGGCGCACATGGCAGAACGAGGAAGGGAGACGGATATGATGGCAGACAAGACAGGCATAACAATCGGCATTGTCGGATTGGGCCTGATCGGCGGCTCCCTAGCGCGTCATCTGGCGGCCAACGGGTATCGGGTGATTGCGTGGAACCACCGCCCGCACCCGTATGAACGGGCCAGACGGGACGGCATCGTATGCGTGGACTCGCTCGAGGAACTCGCGGGGCATCCCGGTGCACGCCCCGATCTCATCGTATTGTGCAATCCGCTGAAAGCCATGCCACAGATGCTCTCCCGGCTTGCCCCGGTCATCGACCGCACAACGACCACCCTGACCGATGTCGGCAGTGTGAAAGCCTTGGTGCGGCAGCAGGTCGTCGCCGCGGGTCTGGGGGACTGCTATGTGGGCGCCCATCCGATGACTGGAACCGAGCGTTCCGGCTTCGAGGCTTCTGATCCAAGCCTGTTCGACCATGCCTTGTGGGCGATCACCGTGGACGAATCGACCGATTACCGGCGTTTCCTTGTGGTAGCGCGCATGATCACCGAGGGGTGCACCAACCGGTGCATCGTCATCGACGACGGCACGCATGATCGCGCGGCGGCGCTGATCTCCCACATGCCGCATGTGGTCGCCACGGCGCTGATCAACGAGCTGACGGACAATCCCGACCGCAATATCGCCGCAGCCCTTGCCGCAGGATCGTGGCGTGACATGACCCGAGTGGCGTTGACTGATCCGCAGCGAACCCGTGCCATGGTCGATGAGGATGCCAAGAATGTCGAAACGCTGTTGCGACATATGGCCGATCGTCTTATCGCAGTCGCTGACGCGTTGCACGACGGGGACGACCGGCAGATCGGAGAGTTTTTCGCCCACGGCCAACCATTCCGCGACTACAAGGCGGCGTGCGTGCGCGCGAATACTCAGGCGGAGACGCCGGAGACGATGGACATGCCGCTCAATCTCGCCACGTGGCGTGAGCAACTGTTGGAATCGGCACGTCGCGGCGAGCAGGTGACGGGCTGGCATTCGGATGCCGTCGCGGTGGTTGAGCGCCGCCCGGCGGTGGCGTCCGCTGCGCTAGCGCGCGCGTGACATCTGCCTGCCTGATTACGCGAACATCCACAGGATGGCCTGCGGCTTCGGTGGCGTGTGGTGTTGCGTGTTCGGTTTCGTGTATTTGATTTCGGTGGCCTGTAGTTTCACGTCATCGGTTTCGTGTCCCAGTTTTGACCGCCTCGATGGCTGAGTTGGCCGGGCACACCCGCACCGGCGTTGAATATTGGGAGAAGTCGTCTGATCGCGCGATTCGCATCTGAACTCCCAATTTGCGTGCGGTCGTTTCTAAGCCTTGGCGGATGCCTTTCGACGTGCCGCTGTGCCAGGGCGTTCCGGAATCGGCTTGAGCCGCACGATGCTATCGGCCTCAATGCTGACCTGCTGTTCGGGGCGAGACCCGTTGGCGGCGGCGTCGCGGATCATCTTCAGGGTGGTTCCGTTCCACTGCTGTACATGCCCGACAAAATCCCGATACGTCATTCTGCCGGTGTTCGGGTCCGTACCTGCCTTCGTGCGGACGACGATGCGGGCACCAGATGGAATCTCGCGTGGAAGCCTCGGCACCCCGCTCCCGCCGATGGCACCAGACAAGTCGCGCGGCTCTCGCTTCGCGGGCGGGACATCGGTGTTCCCCGAGGTGTTGTGCGGTTCGGGTTGTGGAACAATGAACATGGTCTCCTCGCTTGCTGGGGTTCCGCGCAGATCGGGTCTGCGGTCAACACCACGGATATGCGGATATGCGGATATGCCGCCGTGCCCATCTTATGGCCGTTCGTGCATCGGCGTAGACCGCGGCTGCATACTATGGCAACTATCATGGGCGAACAAGGATAAGCGGACGAGCGCGAACGAGTAGATACGGGCAGACGGAAGGTATACACGGATGGAACGGGAACGACGCAAACCGGGCGCTCGCCGGTCAGGTGGCGCAGCGGACGGACGGGCTTGTGACAAGAAGGAATCCTCGTCACAGATGGAGCAGCTCGTTGGCGCCCAAATCGAGGCGGTTATCGACGAGTTCCTCCATGATCTTCGCGTCAATCGCGCCGCCAGTGACAATACGCTGAAAGCGTATCGCATCGATGTGCTGGACTGCCTCGTCACCATGAATATCGATGGCCTCGAAGCGCTCGATCGGGTCAATGTCGACGATTTGCGGGCGTGGATGTCCAGTGAAAGCGCCCGCGGATACGCGCGTTCCAGCATGGCGCGCAGGACCGTGGCGGTCCGTGGCTTCTTCCGTTGGGCGCAGGATCAAGGGCTGATTGACAGCGACCCCGCTGCCCTGCTCATGACCCCGAAAATCCCTTCCGTGCTTCCGGCGGTATTGACCGAAGCACAGGCGAAAACCCTGATGGATGATGCGGATGCGTACACAGCGCGGGGAAGTGCAGGGGCGGCGCGAGAGGGACACCAGCAAGGACTTCAGCAAGGACAGCGTCGATCGGATCGCGGTGGGCAACAACCGGAATGCCAACGGCACCAGATCGGCGCTTCGCCTGCGGACCATGCAATCGCCGTCCGCGACGCTGCGATGATGGAGCTGCTCTATGCGACGGGCATCCGCGTCGGGGAACTTGTCGGCATCGACATTGCCGACATCGATTTCGCCCAGCACACCGTCCGCGTCACCGGCAAGGGGGATAAGCAGCGTGTCGTTCCGTTCGGAGCGCCGGCGGCGCGTGCTCTGGACCAGTGGCTGCAAGCCGGACGCCCCGCGCTTGCATGCGATCTTTCTGGGGAGGCGTTGTTCCTTGGTCGCCGGGGCGGCCGGATCGACCAGCGGATTGTCCGGCAGGTCGTACATCGCGAGGCTCGCAAGGCGGGTGTTCCGGACATCAGCCCGCACGCCTTGCGGCACAGTGCCGCGACCCATATGCTCGACGGCGGCGCCGATCTGCGTGAAGTGCAGGAGATGCTCGGGCACGCCTCGTTGCGTACCACCCAGCGGTACACCCACGTTTCGATGGAGCAGCTCAAGCAACGCTACCGGCAGGCTTTCCCACGCGCCTGAACACGGCGTTGTTGCGGCGGCCCGACATGCCTTGGCTGGATAATCCGCTACCGAACCGGAGAACGCATGCCGACAACCGATTCGGTTCGCAAGAGCGCTCGCCGTTATCCAAGTTGCGACCCGGTGCGCCCGGTCCGGGAGCATATTGCAACGACGAGCGAACGCTGTTTTTCCTCCGTCAAATCTATATTGGCAAACAACAAACCACACGCGGAACATCTAATCTGCATGTCCCTGCGCGCCCGCAGGCTTGTCGCGCGTTGTGCGCGGAACGAGAAGAAAATTAACCGACTCGTAACAATGGTTGCGAAAACATCGGCGGGCCACGTCGAGTGGCAAGTATCCGGCATGCCCTAGGCACCCTTGGAAATTCTTGTCATGTAAGGCCTTGGACGACGTCGCGATTGAACACCTGATGCGCGAGGCGTTGCAGATGGCAACGAGAACATCATCTTGCGTCTTGTCCCACAGAGGGGTAAGAATTGACGATGTTCAGCAACGAGGTTGGGGCGGGAGCCCGAGCCTCGTTGTTTTTTGGGATTCGTCCCAAAATCAAACACACACAGGAGAAAAACACATATGAAGAAGAAAGCAATTGCGCTGATCGCGGCGGCATGCTCGCTCGCGATGGCGCTCGGCGGCTGCGGTTCGTCGTCATCTTCGACTTCCGGTTCGTCCAACGGCGGCAAGGTCATCATCACCGCCTTCGGTTCCGAACCGCAGAACCCGCTCGTCCCGGGCAACACCAACGAAACTGGCGGCGGCCGCCCGGTCGAACTGATGTTCGCCCGCCTGGTGAGCTTCGACAACAAGGGCAACGCGAAGAACGAAGTCGCCCAGTCCATCAAGCCGAATGCCGACTCCAGCGAATACACCGTCACCCTCAAGAAGGGCTGGAAGTTCACCGACGGCACCCCGGTGACCGCCGAATCCTTCACCAAGGCGTGGAGCTACACCGCGAACGCGAAGAACGCCCAGAAGTGCGCGTCCTTCTTCTCCACCATCAAGGGCTATGACGACCTGCAGAAGGACGGCCTGAAGGGCGACGAGCAGCTCTCCGGCCTCAAGGTCGTCGACGACTACACCTTCACCGTCACCATGAACCAGCCTGACGCCACCTTCCCGGTCAAGGTCGGTTACGAGGGCTTCTCCCCGCTGCCGGAATCTTTCTACAAGGACCCGAAGGCCTTCGGCGAGAAGCCGGTCGGCAACGGCCCGTACAAGTTCTCCAGCTGGGATCACAACAAGCAGATCGTGCTGGTCAAGAACCCCGACTACAAGGGCAACGTCAAGGTCAACAATGACGGCGTGACCTTCAAGATCTACACCTCCACCGATTCCGCCTACGCCGACGTGCAGTCCGGCAACCTCGACGTCATGGATTCCGTCCCGGCGACCGCGACCAAGACCTTCCAGTCCGATCCCAGCGTCGAGGCTTACAACAAGGCCGGTTCCGTGAGCCAGACCTTCACCATCCCGTCCGATCTCGATCACTTCCAGACCAACACCGAGGAAGGCGTCCTGCGTCGCCAGGCCATCTCCATGGCCATCAACCGCAAGACCATCGTCGACAAGGTGCTCGGCGGCGTCGGCACCCCGGCCAAGGAATTCACCTCCCCGATGACCCCGGGCTATTCGGACTCCCTCAAGGGCGAAAGCAATCTGGAGTACAACCCGAAGAAGGCCAAGGAACTGTGGGCCAAGGCCGATGCCATCTCCAAGTATGACGGCACCCTCACCTTCTCCTACAACGCCGACGGCGGCGCCAAGCCGATCTACGACGCTGTGGTCAACCAGCTGAAGAACAACCTGGGCATCAAGGCCGCCACCAACCCGGTCCCGACCTTCCAGGAGTTCCGCACCGACGTGTCCAACCGCACCATCAAGGGCGCGTTCCGTACCGGCTGGCAGCCTGATTACCCGTCCCCGGAGAACTACCTGTACCAGCTGTACGACTCCGCTGCGGCCGACAACCAGGGCTCCAACGACGGCGACTACAAGAACCCGGCCTTCGACAAGCTCATGGACCAGGCGTACGCCGCGACCAGCACCGAAGCCGCGAACAAGATCTACCAGCAGGCCCAGGAAATCCTGCTCAACGATCTGCCGGCCATCCCGCTGTACTACGGCAACGCGTACGGTGTGGCTGCCAAGGGCGTGAAGAACTTCACGATGAACTGGCAGAACCAGCCGGTCTATTCGGAGCTGTCCAAGTGACGGCACGCCGATAGGCGTCTGATATTCTACGAGGGCGCATGACATGAATTCATGTCATGCGCCCTCGTCGTGTCAAACCCATCATTATCCGAAAAAGCAATGTTTCTACGCTGTTAACGTCCGGTATACGGAAACGGTCACCATGACGCCCCGAATGCCCTACAACACAGGGCGAGCGCGGTTTCAGGCCTTGTACAGGTGACGCAGGGGCAGAGGTGGGGTAGACTATCGTAAGTATTTTATGGCCGCAGTGCCGCCATGCCCGACAGGGCCCGGTGCGAACGGCCGAAGAGCAATAAGGAGCAACCCAATGGGCAAATATCTTCTGCGACGCATTCTGCAGATGATTCCCGTGGTCCTTGGCACGACCCTCCTGGTTTATGCTCTTGTCTTCGCGCTGCCGGGCGACCCGGTGAAAGCCATGTTCGGGGACAAGCCGGTCAACCAGGCGGTCGCGGCCCAGATCCGCGCCGAATACAACCTTGACAAGCCGTTCATCATTCAGTACCTGCTGTTCCTCAAGAACGCGCTGACCCTTGATTTCGGCAACACCTTCGCCGGCCAGCCGGTCATCGACGAAATCGGCCGCGCCTTCCCCGTGACCATCAGGCTCGCGTTGATGGCCTTCGTGTTTGAAGCGGTTTTCGGTATCATCTTCGGTATCATCTCCGGCCTCAACAAGGGACGTTGGGGCGACACGGTGATTCTGATCATCTCCCTACTGCTCATCTCCGTGCCGACCTTCGTCACCGGCTTCATCATGCAGTATCTCGTCGGCGTCAAGTGGAGGCTGCTGCCTGTCACCGCCGGCAACGATCCCGGCTTCGTCGACCTGATCATGCCGGCCATCGTGCTCGGCTCAGTGTCCATGGCTTATATCATCAGGCTCACCCGCGGTGAGATCTCATCCAACATGAACGAGGACTACGTGCGTACCGCCCGCGCCAAGGGCATGGGTCGCCGCCAGGTGTTCATGCGCCACGTCCTGCGCAACTCGCTGATCCCCGTGGTCACCTATCTCGGCCAGGATCTCGGAACGCTCATGGGCGGCGCGATGATCTCCGAAACCATCTTCAACGTGCACGGCATCGGATACCTCACCTATCAGAGCATCCTCAAGGGCGAAAGCAATATGGTCGTTTCCATCGTCACTCTGCTGACCCTGATCTTCGTCGTCACCAACCTCATCGTCGACCTGCTGTACGCGGCGCTTGACCCGCGCATCCGGTACGCGTGAGAGGAAGGAAGAGATAATCATGGCAGAACCATCACGCAATGACACCGCCCGCGTATTGCCCGGACAGGAACGATTCGTCGCACCGATCGACGAAACCCCGCTCCAGGCGGTCGACTCAATCGACGAATCCGCGCCGGCGGCCAGCATGTGGGCTGACGCGTGGCGCACGCTGCGTCGCAACCCGATGTTCATCATCTCCGCGATTCTCATCATCTTCGTCGTGTTCGTCGCCCTCTTCCCGGGCGTGCTCACCAAGCAGAACCCGAACTACTGCAACCTTGACAACTCCCTCGAGCCCGCCAAAGCAGGCCACCCCTTCGGCTTCGACCTGCAAGGCTGCGACGTGTATACCCGCACCATCTACGGGACCCGCACCTCGCTGAGCGTCGGCCTGCTGTCCACGATTTTCGTGGTGGTGATTGGCGCGTTCATCGGCGCGCTCGCCGGCTTCTTCGGAGGCTGGGTTGACGCGGTGCTCAGCCGTCTGACCGATATCTTCCTCGCGCTGCCGATTCTGCTCGGCGCCATCGTCGTGCTGCAGATGTTCAAGACCAGCACCTCGATCTGGAAGCTGGTGCTCGTCATCACGCTCTTCGGCTGGGTGTCCACTGCGCGTATCGCCCGAGGCGCGGTCATGGAAGCGAAGAACCTCGAATTCAACACCGCCTCCACTGCCTTGGGTTCGACGCCGTGGCGCAATCTGATTCGGCATATCATCCCCAATTCGCTGGCCCCGATCATCGTCATCGGCACCACGTCCCTCGGCTCCTACATCGTGCTTGAAGCGACGTTGAGCTTCCTCGGTGTCGGCCTGCCGACCACCACGGTCAGCTGGGGCGGCGACATCTCCAGCGCGCAATCCGTGCTGCGGACCAACCCCTCCGTCTTGTTCTATCCGTCGGCCGCGCTGGCGATCACCGTGCTGGCCTTCATCATGATGGGTGACGCCGTCAAGGACGCGCTCGATCCGAAGAGCCGTACGGCCTGACAAGGAGCATGTGATGACTGAGAACACCAATACCAATGCGAAGGCCGAGGCCGCACAGCGGCTCGAGGCGATGCAGCGCGAGCAGGGCCCGCTGCTGGAAGTACAGCATCTGAAGGTCGATTTCACCGACGACAACGGGCATGACGTCCACGCCGTGCGCGACGCCTCATTCAACGTCTATCCTGGACAGTGGGTGGCGATCGTGGGTGAATCCGGTTCCGGCAAATCAACGTCCGCTATGGCGGTCTTGGGCCTGCTTCCGGGCACCGGACACGTGGTCGGCGGCTCCATCAAGCTCGAAGGCCAGGAGATCTCCGGTCTCAAGGGCAAGGAGTACGACCAGCTGCGCGGCAGCAAGATGGGCCTGGTCCCGCAGGACCCGATGAGCAACCTCAACCCGGTGTGGCGTATCGGCACCCAGGTCAAGGAAGCGCTTGTCGCCAACCATATGGACATCTCGCATGAGAAGCGGTCCAAGCTTGCGAAAGCGCTTGCAGGCGATGAAGTCAACGTAAAAAGCGAAGATGACGAGACCTTCATCGGCTCGGCTGAACTTCCCGCGTTGCTTGACGCTGCTAAGCAGGCGCTCACCGAGATCGGCATGAGCGATAAGAAGCTTGACAATGCGATGGAGTTCTTCACTGAAGAATGGACGCCTGGCTCCGAGACCCGTTGGCGCGTGGCCGACGACCTCATCAAGGCCGGCGTGAACGATGACAAGGCCTGGCAGATCGCCAAGGAGCATGTCACCGGTTCGAATATGAACGACCGCATCGCCGGCCTGCTTGACGAAGCCGGCCTGCCGGACGCTGCGACGCGTGCGCGTCAGTATCCGCACGAGTTCTCCGGCGGTATGCGTCAACGCGCGCTGATCGCCATCGGTCTGGCATGCCGTCCTGACCTGTTGATTGCCGACGAACCGACGTCCGCGCTCGACGTGACCGTCCAGAAGCGCATTCTCGACCATTTGCAGACGCTCACCGATTCGCTGGGCACTGCAGTGCTGTTCATCACGCATGATCTGGGTCTGGCGGCGGAACGCGCGCAGCATATTGTCGTGATGTACAAGGGACAGGTTGTCGAATCCGGCCCATCGCTCGAAGTGTTGCAGCATCCGATGCACCCGTACACCAAGCGGCTGGTCGCGGCGGCTCCGTCGCTCGCCTCGCAGCGCATCATCTCCGCGAAAGAACGCGGTCAGAATGCGGATGCGTTGCTCGAGCACCAGGTCAAGGGCGAGCAGACGCTGGAGAAGAGCGAACACATTATCACTGTCGAGCATCTGACGAAGGAATTCAAGCTTCCGCGCAAGAAAGAGATGTTCAAGGCGGTGGATGACGTGTCCTTCTCCGTCAAGCGCGGTACGACGCTCGCCATCGTGGGAGAATCCGGCTCTGGCAAGTCGACCGTCGCGAACATGGTGTTGCGGCTGCTTGAGCCCACGTCGGGCAAGGTTTTCTACGAAGGCAAGAACATTTCGGACTTCGGCAAGGCCGAGCTGCTGGACTTCCGTCGGCATGTCCAGCCGGTCTTCCAGAACCCGTATGGTTCGCTCGACCCGATGTACTCGATCTACCGGTCCATCGAGGAGCCGTTGCGCATCCACCATATCGGCGACAAGAAGAGCCGTGCGAAGCGTGTGCGCGAGCTGCTTGACATGGTCGAACTGCCAGAATCCGTGATGACCCGGTATCCGAACGAGCTGTCCGGCGGTCAGCGTCAGCGCATCGCGATCGCACGTGCCATGGCGCTCGACCCGGATGTCATTATTTGTGACGAGGCTGTGTCCGCGCTTGACGTGCTGGTTCAGGACCAGGTGCTTCATCTGCTCAATGATTTGCAGGCGGAACGCGGGCTGAGCTACCTGTTCATCACGCATGATCTCGCGGTGGTCCGTCAGATCGCCGATGAGGTGGTCGTGATGCAGCACGGCAAGCTGGTCGAACATGCGACAACCGACGAGGTATTCGACCACCCGCAGCAGCAGTACACGCGCGACCTGCTCGACGCGATTCCGGGAGGCAAGCTCAAGCTCGGTCTCGACTGATTCGCAGCTGTTTCCAAGACGCCGCCACCCTCTGCCGACGCTGAGCACCTCCTCAGTGTCGGCAGAGGGTGGCGTTTCTGTTTCTGCCGACGTTGAAGGGCGTCTCAGTGTCGGTAGTGGGTTGTGGTCGTGTTTTCTGCCGACGTTAAGTACCTCCTCAGTGCCGGTAGAAGCAGCTGGGGGGATCTGTTTCGCGGTTGAAGAATGGCGTCCGCTCGTAGGGGAGCGCTGCTAGGCTCGAAACCATGAGCATTGTGATCACGACATCGAATGTCAACGGCTTGCGCGCGGCGAACCGCAAGGGCATTATGCATTGGGCGGGCGAGCATACACCGGACGTGTGGTGCATGCAGGAGGTTCGCGCCCCGCAGTCGGAAATCGACCCGATTTTCAACAACATCGCCGATACCTACGTGGATGCCGGCAAAGTCGCCGACCCAACCGGGCTGCACACCATGAATGAAATCTGCCGTATCAAAGGCCGTGCCGGTGTCGGCTTGCTGTCCACACTGCCGGTGGTCGCCAAGCGGTACGGTTTGCCGGGACTCGAAGAGGACGTGGATTCGGGCCGCTGGATCGAGGCCGATGTGCGCACCCCGCAAGGGTATGAGATCACGGTCGTATGCGTGTACGTGCATTCTGGCGATGTGGATGACCCGAACAAGATGCACCAGAAGTTCCGTTTCCTTGACACCATGCTCACCCGCATGGGCCAGCTGCGCGATGAGGCTGCGCACGGTGGGCGGCAAGCGGTGTTGTGTGGCGATTTCAATATCGCGCACACGCCGCTTGACATCAAGAACGCGAAGTCGAATGTGACGCATTCCGGCTTCCTGCCTGAGGAGCGTGCGTATATCGACAAGTGGCTTGACGAGTATGAGTTCGTCGATGTGATGCGTGAGCTCGCCGGCGACATCCAGGGGCCGTACACCTGGTGGAGCCAGCGCGGACGGGCGTTCGATAACAACACCGGCTGGCGTCTGGACTATCAGTTTGCCACTCCGGAGCTTGCGCAGACGGCTCGAGGGTTCACGATTGACAAGGCGCCCACCTATGACGCCCGGTGGTCTGATCATGCGCCGTTGAGCATCACGTACGACGTGTGATGCGACGAAATCTGTGGTCCTGAATGCCGCTATGACGGCTGTGCTGATACGCGACATCACGCTTTCAGCTGGCTCTCATTTGCGGTGTTATTCTTGGGACTGTCATATCCGTGGAAATGAGGAGCTATGGGATTGTTCGGATTCGGCAAAAAGAAGCATCATGATGATGACGCCGCGCGCGAGAAGGACGCGAAGAAGGCACGCCAGAATGCGGCGGATGCCGACGACGTGAACGATGCAGCCGCGGATGACCAGAAAACGCAGCAGCCGGAAACCGCCGCGCAAGCCAAGGAACAGGACGCATCCCAGGATGCCGGGGCGACTGCGGAATCGGAGCAGTCGCAGGGCGACGAGCAGCCGGATTATCCTACCGAGCCGAGTGAAGAGTATGAGGGGCGCGGCGAGGATTGGGGCCCGTGGGATGTGAACGACGAGTACGTTCCGGACTATGACGATTATCTCGATCTTGGCGCCTACTATATCCCGTTCATGAAAGGTATCGAGCTGCGCATCAAAGCCGCTCGGGCGAACAAGGCGGTGCTGGGCGCCACCATCACATACGGCACGTCAAGCTTGGAGGTCGAAGCGTTCGCAGCGCCGAAGACGCTGGGATTGTGGGACGACGTTCGTGCCGACCTGCTGGATTCCAAGAGCGATGTCGCCAAGGAGATGCCGGGCGTGTTCGGCACGGAGCTTATTTTGCCGGTCCCGATCAAGGAAGGCAAGATGGTGACCACCCGCATCGTGGGTGTGGACGGTCCGCGGTGGATGCTGCGTGGCATTTTCTCAGGTAAAGCCGCGACCGATCCGGATGATGAGGAAACCCGCGCACTGAATCGGTTCTTCTCGCAAATCGTCGTGGAACGTGGAGAAGAGCCGCTTGCGCCGCGCGACCTTATTCCGATGCACGCGCCGGTCACTCCGGGCGAACGCAGGGCAGCCCAGGAACAGGCACAGCAAGATGCCGCGCAGATTCCGGATCGTCCGAAGGGACCGTTCGATTCCGACCAGCAGGTAGAGCAGAAGACGACGCTGGCGCGTGGCCCGATGTTCTCTGAAGTGCGTTGAGCGGCACCATGCCGGATTCGGCCTCGAACCGCAAACCGCGTACCGGCGTCGCCGCGCTCACCCAAGCCGGGGATGGTGATTTTTCCGTCATTGATGCCATAGGCGGTCCGCGTGGCGTCGTGGAATCGATGCTGCCGGGCTTCGTCTTCGTCGTGATGTTTGTGATCACGTCCGATCTTCGCGCGACGGTGTTGGTGTCCGCGGTGTTGGCCGCGGTGCAAGTGGTGGCACGGCTCATCCAACGCCAGTCTGTGATGGGCGCGTTGAGCGGATTGGTGTCGGTCGCAATCTGCCTGGTGTGGGCGTGGCACAGTCATGAGGCGCGCAATTACTATATGTTCGGCTTCATCACGAATGCCGTGTATATCGTGCTGCTGGGCATCTCGTTGATTGCACGGGTGCCGGGGCTTGGGCTGGTGGTCGAGTTCATCCGGTCGTTGCCGACTGAGCATTTCCGCGATTGGTTCCGCGGTTGGATGGACGACAAACCGCTCAAACGCGCGTATATGACGATAACCGCGTTGTGGGCGGGTGTGTTCGCGCTCCGGCTGTTCGTGCAGGTTCCGCTGTATCTGTCTGACCGGGTGGCGTGGCTGGGTACGGCTCGTCTGCTGATGGGCATTCCGTTCTGGGCTTTGGCGATTTGGGTATCGTATTTGATTGTCGCCACGCCGATGCATCGACATCGTGAACTTGAGCGTGCGGTACAACGGCAATCAGCGGACAGTGGGGATCTGACAGCGGAACGCGGCTGATGATGTCATATGGCGGATGGTGTGCAGGGTGTGCGCATCATCCGCCATTATCGTGTTCTGGGCACCAGATTGTGCTAGGTTGTTGCACCAGCAAGTTGCGGTCGGCATGTCGATGTCCGGGCCGCTTGATTGGCCGGCGCGTACACCGCCCGGCTGTTGGCAGGTAGGAAAGTGATAGGAAACATGCAGGTAGAAGTGCGTATCGAACGGTATGCCGATCAGGGTCGCTGTGTCGGCCATATCGATGGCCGTGTGGTGTTCGTCAGGTTCGCGCTTCCGGGGGAGTTGGTGCGCGTCGAACTTGATGAGCCGCATGACCGTGATGACCGGTTCTGGACCGGCGAAGTGGTGGAGGTGCTTGAAGCAAGCCCGGATCGTGTCGAACCTGTCTGGCAGTTGGCAGGGCCGCTGGCGCAGGGCGGTGGCGTCGGGGGAGCGGACTTGGTGCATGTGAGTTTGCCGGGGCAGCTTGCTTGGAAGTCCGCGGTGATTACCGACCAGATGCGTCGCATGGGGCATGTCGAGTGTGATCCTGTGCCGGTTGAACGTGCCGATCACGATGTTGAACTCGGCGGGCTGAATTGGCGTACACGCATTGAGATGATCGCCGATGAGCATGGTATGCCGTCCATGCGCCGGCGAGGCTCGCATGTGCGGGTCCCGATTGACACCATGCCGCTTGCATCTCGTGCGCTGCTTGCGGTGGCGGACGAGGAACACATCTGGGATGGCGGTTTTGAGCCTGGTTCTCAGATCAGACTATCTGTGCCGGAACCACGTAGCATCGACACCACTCATGCAGATTCGCAGGCGTTGCTGAAAGCGGTCGGCAACAATTACGCCGTACTGGTTGACGGCGCATTGCGGTCGGGGTCGAAGCATGTGCGCGAATCTGTGACGGTTGCCGGCGGAACCTTCGATTATCGTGTGGATGCGAATGGTTTCTGGCAGGTGCATCGCATGGCTCCGGTGATGCTTGCCAATCATGTGGTGGACTTGGTTCGGCAGACGCTTGATGGCCGTAAGCAGGCTGTGTTGTGGGATTTGTATTCCGGCTCCGGGTTGTTCACGTTGCCGCTGAGTATGCTTGCCGCGGAGCGCACCCGCATGCTCAGTATCGAGGGCGGACGCACCGCGGTGCGCAACGCCCAGTATAATCTGCGGCATTGCCAGATCAGTTCCGTGGACGCCCGTGTTGGCGATGTTCGTCGCACGTTGCAGCATGTCCCCAGCGACTTGGCTCATCCTGATGTTGTTGTGCTTGACCCGCCGCGTGCCGGTGCGAAGGCGGCGGTGTGCCGTCAGATCGCCGAAAGCGGTGCGAAAGCGGTTATCTACATCGCCTGCGATCCGACGAGCCTCGCCCGCGATACCGCCACACTTGTCGGTGAGCTTGGCTATCGTCTCGCAGATATCCGCGCTTACGACATTTACCCGATGACCCACCATGTTGAGACAGTGGCTCTGCTAACAAGAACAAATTGAAAGAGGGCTGGCAAAGCCCGTGTTTAAGCAATTTCTGCGGCATCCGTCTTTCTGAGAAGATAGGCTGGTGCCGCGTTTTCTTTTAGAAAAAATGTGAAAGTTGGTCTGGTGTGACTGTGGGACGGCTTTTCTTTTTTTACGAATTCCAAACATGATATACTAAGTAACAAAATTGTGCTAACGAGAAATGGATATCATTGCTACTGATTTCAAAGCCACTTGGAAGAAGACAAGATATGTATTCCGAGATATAAATCGGAAGTTAGAGGATTAGACATGAATCATTGTGGAACCTATACGATAGAAACGAAAAGGCTGTTGTTAAGAGAATTTATGGTCGAAGATGCAGAGGCCATGTTTCAGAATTGGGCATCAGACAAAGAGGTTACAAAGTTTCTGACATGGCCTGCTTATACCAGTTTGGATACCGCAATTCATATATTGAATGAATGGACTGCGTCCTATGAAAAACCGGACTTTTATCAGTGGGCAATTGTGCCGAAAAATCTCAACGAACCGATTGGTTCAATATCTGTTGTATCAATCAATGAAAAAACGCAGATGGCAGAAATCGGTTACTGCATTGGCAGACCGTGGTGGAACCGTGGAATAACTTCGGAAGCATTGAGTGCAGTAATTAATTTTATGTTCGATCAGGTCGGTGCGAATCGCGTCCAGGCAAAACACGATGTAAATAATCCTCATTCAGGACTGGTTATGAAAAAATGCGGAATGAAGTATGAAGGTACCCTAAGAAGCGCGGCTGTAAATAATCAGGGCGTCTGCGATGTGAGCATCTATGCATTATTAAAGTCAGATCGATAACTTCCAGTTTGTCGCCTTGATTCCTTTAGATATGTTTCCTCATTTGATGCCTGAGTTTTAGATATGTTTCCGCAAACAGAGGCGAATTATTGACATGTTCCCGCAAACAGTCAGGCAGCGTGATTATGTTTTCAACTGTCTCGGGGCATGTTGAGACGGTAGCGTTGATGTCAAGGAAATAAAGTCGAGTGCCTGAAAGCGGCATATTTCCGGGCTTTTCGGAGGTTTGGATTTGAAGTCAGACTTCTGAAAAGCTCGGTGTTCTTATATGGAAACATATCCACTGCAAAATGTGTGTCAGGTTGTAACCTTGGATTAGATGTCACGATTTGAGACAGTGGATTAGATGTTAAGGGCGGTTATACAAATCGGAATTTGTGGAGGAGGGTAATTTGCTGGTATTACATAAATTAGAGCGGCTGCTAACGGTATGTAAAGTCAAGAATATTGATGATATAGATTTAAGCAAGGAATTCTACTTCATTGGTAAAACAGATGAAGAAATATCTCTTGTGTGTGAAACAAATGACGTTCCTGAAAACACAATAGAACGTGAAGATGGGTGGCGTGGTTTCCGTATTCAAGGGATTTTGGATTTTTCACTTATTGGCATTCTTTCAAAGTTGTCTGGAATACTTGCAGATAATAAAATTGGAATTTTTGCGGTATCTACATACAACACAGATTATATTTTAGTGAAAGATGCTGATTTTGAAAAATCATTGGCTGTATTATTAAACGCCGGATATACGGTGATATAGATTTCAGATGCCTTAAATACAAAGAAAATTATACGAGGGGTGAATTATTAGCATGTAAGTTCAGTATATTGCAATCGAAGGAAAATGTTTCTTTATCAATGCTGATATGATTGTCAGGCACAGTTCATACCCTTCTGATCTGCAGGAGTATAATATCGCATCTGAACTTTCAGGACTTGTGTGCAGAGGAGTAAGCTGCATTTTATGATCCATATGGGCATTGTTTGACAAAACCTGTCTGGGGTGAAGAAACTATCATTTACGCAGAACTTGATATGAATTTGCCTGACGCCTGCAAAATGGAGCATGATGCAATCGGACATTATGCCCGCACGGAAGTACTTGAATTAAAGGTAAATGAAAAATAACGATAACAAAACATTAAAGAAATTGGCAATCCTTGTAATGGGTTCTATGATTGCGGCTTATGGAATTACACTTGCACTGTATGCTGGATTTGGCGGAGCTACGCTTGCGGTGCTGTGGCAGGGGCTTGCAAGAACATTTCACATAAGCATTGGGGCAGCATCTTTTGTTGTAGCATTGGGAATGATTTTGTTTGCGCTCATTTACGATAAAAGTCAGATTCATATAGGAACTGTGTTGTACCAGATTGTATACAGTGCCTGTGTAGATTTGTTTGCTAACTGCCATATTTACAGTACCTATAAGTGGATCAATTTTTTAATTATGTTGTTAGGGGTGGTTTTGTTTGCTGTCGGAACAGGACTATACGCGTCGGCATCCCTTGGTAGAGGCTCCTATGAGGCAGTCACTTTTGCTTTAGCAGAAAAAAATCACTGGCAGATTAAATTTGTTCGAATGGCATTGGATATTTTGGTTGTTGTTACAGGTGTTTTGCTTGGTGGAAAGTTTGGTGTATGCACGATTGTTACAGTTATCATTTCAGGTCCAATTATTCAATTTGTTAATGCAAAAGCAAAACAAGTTTTAAAGATATGATAGTAGACTTCAATGGTCAAGACCGTGATATGGATGTCAATTTTGCCACAGATTGCATCTGTTTGCATCTGCGAATGCGCAATGTCAGAGGTGTGGACCTGTTTCCGTTTTGATAGGATATGTTTCCGCGAACGGGCGCAAAACCTGACATCAATCAGAAGGTATCGTGCCACGTTGAGACGGTGGCGTTGCTTGAGCGGGGCGAAGGAAAAGAGCAAGGAAAAGTAGTGAAAGTCGAGTATCATTGCGGTTACCGGGCACTTGGGCATGTCTGGCATCAGCAGACGGAGCGATTCGCGGTATCTTATCGAAGCACAAATCAGTTCAACAAGCGTGAGCATTGATTGCCAGTTAGATGTCGGGGGGTTGCGGCTGTAAGATAACTGTCAACGCCGGAAAACTTCATCTCTTCGCAACATTTACTGTATTCGATCATTGAACAATGTAAGGGGCAGCGTTGAAAATTGAGTATGTTGTCATTGCGATATGTATTGTGGCAGTGGCGTCCATTGTCGTTTTGCTCATGTATCGGAAACGGTGGGTTGCGACCTGATACAGAAGTTCTATGTCAGGCATTACCGAATGATCAATATCGTTCTGGCGTTGACTTTGCTGGAATGCGTCTGGAGTATGTTGCAGGTGTAGGACTTTCGGTATCAATGTCCAAAGCTTCTTTCTGCCTTGAAGCCGGCCGTCGGCGGGGTGTTTTCCGATGCTTTCTGGCAGTTGGGCAATCCAGGCGGCGATGTCATCGCATCGTGGGACGGGTAGACTGCATTCGTTGACACCGCGGCAGGGCAGGCGGGCCTGGCCATTTGTGAAGGCGGCTGCGGGATTCTGAAAACCGTTATATAATGAGCACATAGTCATCAGTAATGATGCTGATGAAGAACACGCATCGGAGCGTGCAAGCAAGTACTTGACTCCGATGGCTTATTCCACAGACCCAATGGTGGGTTTGCAGGAAGAAAGAGAGGTGAAGCCATGCGTGGTGTGTATCGGTCCCTGAGGCGGCGTGCCTCGGGACAATCGGGTTTTACTCTCATTGAGTTGCTTGTTGTCGTGATCATCATTGGCATTCTTGCATCAATCAGCGTGCCGATTTATCAGCAAGTGCGCGTAGCGGCATGGAACAGCGCCGCCGAGTCTGATCTGAAGCACGCAACAGACTCCATCGAGAATGCAAGCGTTGAACTCGGCGGTACGCTGCCTCCGAATTTCATGGTTGGAGCAAACCCCAAGGGACAGAAACACACGATAGCGGGCAACGTCAAATATGCCTACAGTAGCAAAATAACCCCTACTGACACGCAGGTTACGCTTTCCCCGGGCGTGTCGCTGTGCTACACAACAACTGGAACTGGCAACACCTACCGGATGTATACGACCAATAGCAACAATCTGAGTGTCTACTACGTGTATGATTCGGCGACTGGTCAAGTACTAAAGAAGGACAACCCCGACAAGATTGCCGCTGCCTCGAATACCCAAGACCAGATACAGTGGAATCCCGCTGGTAACGGGCACAGGAGACCGTGGAAGAAAACACTTGGTAAATGTGCAATCGAGCAGCACTACGGCGCGCCCAGCGCATGATTCTGGATGCCAAGCAGGTACCGGCGGCTCGCGCCGGGTGCGGCGAGAGTATATCAGTGGACGATCCGCGACGCATGTCCCGATTGACGAGAGCGTCCACGCGCTCAGCGGGTGCGGACGCCGGTAGTGCGCTGTGTGGAGGCCATGTGTCGTTGGCCGAATGGCCTCCACGCCAGGCAAGGTCATGGTCGGACGAATAGTTGGTTGAGGTTGGAGAGCACGTCGTCAACATAGCGTCTCAGTGATTCGTTCAGCTCGCCGGGTGTTTCTGGCATGCCTCGTTCGATCCATTCCTCGATCCATCCGCTGATTCCGTCGGCGGAAAACGCTTTCCGGTAGGCTTCCTCGTTCGCGAGTTCTTGCGTCAATCCGATTTTCTCTCGCAACGATGTTCGCAGGACGTTGTCCCGCCCTGTCGTGTGGATGACTTCGTAAAACGCCTGGTGCTTCTTCATGTGGCAAAACAGGCTTTCGAACATGGTCCACGGTTGCGAATCGGGGTCGGATTCGAATTCATGCGTCCACGTCTTGATTAGAAACCGGGCGTGTCGTGCGCTGGGCCAAGCCGGAGTGGTGAATGAACTCGTCGATCCGCTGAAAGAGGAGGGGCGCAAAATGCCGCATTGCTTTGTCGCGGAAGAAAGGAACGACCCCACTGCACGTAAGGCGCTCGACAGGCTGACCGACTTTTTGGACAGCCATAGCGTCTGAACCGTTGACGCCTGTCTTGCCGTCTGTTAAAGTATCAGTATCAGATACAATTACAGATGGTTGCCGGCGGTGATGATTGCGGACGTTTGCATATCCGGCGAATGAAGCGAACCGCGACATCTGAACCGCGTAATACTGAACTCCGCACAACGGGATGATGCAAAGGAAAGGGGGAGTGATGGACACCAGATTCTCGTCCGCGATCCATGCGCTGATCCTGATCTCGCAATCCGCAACGCCGGTCAATTCCGAACAGATCGCCGTGAGCGTAGGCACCAACCCCAGCTACATCCGCAAACTGACCGCACGCCTGAACAAGGCGGGCATCATCGAAGGCAGACGTGGCATCAGCGGATTCCGGCTGGTCAGGCAGCCAGGCGACATCACGCTGCTCGACATCTACCGGGCAGTGATGGACACGGATTCCGTGCATCTGTTCGACCTGCACCACAATCCCAACGACGCATGCATCGTCGGGCACAACATTCGTCCGGTGCTGGGAGGCATGTTCCAGCAGATGGACGATGACGTGAACCACCGGCTCCAAGGCATGACCCTCGCCGACTGCATCAGCGACATGCGCGCCTACATGGCACGGACCGGCCAAGCCGATTCTCGTCAGGACGCGGCAAACCATTCAAGCCGAACTGGCGCCGCCGACGCGCGAGAATAACCATCAACCGCCTGCACGCCCCATTCAACCCATGACAACCACGGCGAACGGCACAACGCCGACAAACGTACGGAGACCCTCATGAAAGCAGCCATCCTCACGCATTACGCCAAACACGGCACCGACCTCGAGATCCGCGACATCCCCGTCCCGGAGCCCGGCGACACGGAAGTGCTGGTCAAAATCATGGCCGCGGCGGTCAACCCGCTCGACAACATGATCATCCGCGGTGAAGTCAAACTCATCACCCCCTACAAGACGCCGCTGGTCATGGGCAACGAATTCGCCGGAATCGTCGAGAAAACCGGTAGGAACGTCACCCGGTTCACGGCAGGCGACCGGGTCTACGGCAGAATGCCCCTCAAGAAGATCGGTGCCTTCGCACAATACGCGGCAGTAGAGGAATCCGCACTCGCGACGATCCCCGAATACCTCTCATACGAGCAGGCCGCCACGATCCCGCTTACAGCGCTCACCGCCATGCAAGCCTTCGACGTCATGCACGTCAAGGCGGGCGAGTCCGTGTTCATCTCCGGCGGCACCGGCAGCCTCGGCGCCATGGCGATCCCCGTGGCCAAAAGCCTCGGCCTGCACGTCTACACCAACGGCAGCAGCAGCAACGAGGAGCGGGTGCGCCAGCTCGGCGCCGAACGGTTCATCGACTACAAGAAAGAGCACTACGTCGACGTGCTCTCCAACGTCGACCATGTACTCGACACCTTGGGCGACCGCGAGCTGCCGAACGAATTCAAGGTGCTCAAAGAAGGCGGCAGCCTGGTCTCCCTGCGCGGCATGCCCAACGGCCGGTTCGCCAAGCGCAGCGGCATGCCCGCATGGAAGCGCCTGCTGTTCTCCATCGCCGGCCGCAAATACGACCGCATGGCGGCGGCGAAAGGCCAGACCTATGACTTCCTGTTCGTACATGAGGACGGGCGCCAGCTCGAGCAAATCGGCAGGCTGTTCGACAAAGACCATCCGCTGGAAACCTCCATCGACACGGTCTACATGCTCGAGCAGGTCAACGAGGCACTCGCCAAAGTGAAACAAGGCAAATCCAAAGGCAAAACAAAACCATCATCGCCATCGGACAGTAGACGCCGCCCACCCTTGTTGCCGCCGACCGCACCCACAGTCAGCGGCGGGGGCGACCCCTCGTGACCACCGTTGATTAGGATGAGATGCATGACTCACCTTCTGCGACACCAGCGATCTGTGCGACGGAACACGGCTGCATGCGTCCTGGCGGTTGTCCTGTGCATGACCGGTGCGCTCGCTGGTTGCACTCCGCGCGGCGTGGCCGTAGGCAATTCGCATGATTCGTCGAGCAATGTTTCCCATGACAGCGTGGACAGGCAAGATATCGTCATCGGTGTGGTCGGGGCATTGGGCAATCCGCCGGTCGCCGATACCGCGGTGCTCAATGATCTTGCCAAGGCAAAGCTCGACGCCCGGTTCGCTTCCACAACCGACAACGCCGATGCGACGCAAGCCGCCCAGCAGGCTGTACGCGACTGGGCGTCCCAACGCGTGTCGGTGATCCTCATTAACGCGCTCGACGTCACGGATGCGACAGCGTCATCGTGGCACGATGCCTTAAACGAAGCGCGCAACGCGGGCATTCCGGTCGCCCTGCTCGACCCCTCCAATCCGCCGCAGGACACCACGTTGTACGCGGCGGTGCTGCGCATGGGCACGAAGCCCGCAGACAGTGATGCGGATGTCAGCTCGTCCACGGTTGGCTTGGATGCGGCGCTGTCCGCCATCATCAATGACAACCCGCACCCGGCGACCATGCGGATTGGCTGAAGTGACGCTGGCGGTCTCCTGCAACCGCTGAAATCGCGGGTGTGGGGGGAATAGGGGCGCCCAGGCGTCTCGCGCCGGCGAGAGCAGGCAGGGCAATGGCGGAATCCGACGATTGGTCGCCGCGCCTCGGTTGCCTATGAGCCTTGCCGTCACAGTGGCCTTGCCATACATTCGTTTCGCCCATCGATACGTGATGTATGGAATCCAAGTATCGTCCACAACCCCTCGCCCTTGTCCGTATCCTCGCCGCTCCTGCCGATAATATCGGGAAACCCGATACCAGCCATTGAAGACACGCATTTGATTGATACTTTGGCATCGGCGAAGATGACAACATGACAAGAATCACGACCACACTCACATCATTACGCTCTCGCATATGCACCCGAGAGATGCTGCTTGTCGCGCTCGTAACCTGCGCTGCGTCCATCATCGGGTCCCTGATGGCCGGCCTGCCGGTGTTCAGCCTGTTCGGCGCGCTCATCATCGCACTGATCATCGGTATGCTTGTACAGATCCCGATGCACGCATGGCTCGCCCACGCCGCCGCCAAGCGTGCGGAAGGCATCGGTAACGCCGCGGCACTGATTTCCAACAAACTGCTGCGGCTGGGCATCATCCTGCTCGGTTTCAAACTCAATCTCGACGTGCTGTTCGCCACCGGGGTCAAAACCATTGCGGTGGCAGCGATCATCGTCACACTCACCATCGCCGTCACCTATCTCATCGCCAGAAAACTCGGCGTCGACGAGCATCTCGCCATCCTCACCGCGGGCGGCACAGGTATTTGCGGTGCCGCGGCCGTCATGGGGCTGTCTGGTTCCATCACCATGCCGAAAGACGAAGAGAAACGCGGACGCGATGACGAAGTCATGGCGGTGGCGACCGTAGCTGTTATGGGTACGGTATTCGCGCTCGCGGAAATCGCGTTGCGCCCGTTCCTGGGGTTGTCTGATGCGCAATTCGGCACGATGGGCGGCGCCTCGCTCCACGAAATCGCCCATGCGGTCGCGGTCGGAGGTTCTGCGGGGGACGCGGGCATGGACGCGGCGATCATCATGAAACTCTCCCGGGTGCTGATGCTTGCTCCGACAGCCATGATTATCGGCGCATGGTGGGCCCGCAGACACACCCAGCCCGGTGACGGCCCGCGCAAGGTGCCGATCCCGTGGTTCATGCTTGGCTTCCTCGTTGCGTCGATCGCCGGTACGTACCTGCCCTTCGTTGCACAGTTCACGGACATCTTGGTCAAGGCGGCCTATCTGGTGCTGGGCATGGCGATGGCAGCCCTGGGCATGAACGTCGATTTCAAGGCGATCGCAAGCCGCGGCCGCATGGCGGTGCTCGCCAGCTTCTTTGCCTCGATCCTGCTGGCGGGCGGCGCGTTTGTTGTCGCGAAGCTGATGTTCTGATTGAGAAGCGCGGGATGTGCGGTACACGCATTCCCGCGCGATTCCCAGCGACGCGATGTCGCGAAACGGCTTTCACACAATTGGACATGTTCCCGCCGATTGTCGATGGTTTTTCCCTCGAACCGATCCTATAATGGTGCTCGCCTCGACGTTGAGACTCGGTTTCGCAAAGGCTCCAAGCCTGCTGTGAGACCGGTGGACGAAATGACGGCAAAGGAGTCATCATGTACTACTCGGCTGGAAACTATGAAGCCTTCGCGACCCCGGAGAAACCTGAGGGCATCGACGACAAGTACGCGTATATCGTCGGGTCCGGTCTTGCCGGCCTGTCGGCGGCATGCTACCTGATCCGCGACGCCCAGATGCCCGGCGACCATATCACGGTCTTCGAATCCCTGCCGGTGGCCGGCGGCTCCTGCGACGGCATCTACGATGCGACACGCGGCTACATCATGCGCGGCGGCCGTGAGATGGACAACCATTTCGAGGTCATGTGGGACCTGTTCCGTTCCATCCCGTCCATCCAGAACCCCGGAGAGACGATTTTCTCCGAATACTACAAGCTCAACAAGCACGACCCGAACTTCTCCCTGTGTCGCGTCACCGAGAAGCAAGGTCAGGACGCGCACACCGACAAGAAGTACGGGATGAACCCGAAGGCGACGCAGGAGCTGCTGCACCTGTTCATGGCCACGGACGAAGAGCTCGCCGACAAGACCATCGATGACGTGTTCGACGACGATTTCTACAAGACGAACTTCTGGGTGTACTGGCAGACGATGTTCGCGTTCGAGAAATGGCACAGCGCCATCGAGATGAAGCGCTATATGCAGCGTTACATCCATCACATCGACGGATTGCCCGATTTGTCCGCACTGCGTTTCACCCGCTACAACCAGTATGATTCCATGATCCGCCCGATGGTCAAGTACATCACGGACGCCGGGGCGAAGGTGCTGTATGACACGAATGTGACCAACGTGGTGTGCGAGGTGACGCGCAGCCGCAAAGCGGCCCGCCGCATCGAATACACGCAGGGCGGCGAGGCCAAGAGCATCGACCTGACCGATAACGACCTCGTGTTCGTCACCAACGGCTCGCAGGGCGATTGCACCGCGTACGGCGACCAGACACATGCGCCGGTCGTGTCCATCAAGAACGGCGAAGGGCCGTCGGTCGAACTATGGAGGAGGATCGCCGCCCAATCCCCGGATTTCGGACACCCTGAGAAGTTCTTCAAGGACATCGAGGAAACCAGCTGGGAATCGTGGACGGTCGACACGTCCAACAAGGAGGTGCTCGACGCAATCGAAGCGATCTGCCACCGCGACCCGCTGTCCGGCAAGATTGTGACCGGCGGTATCGTGACCGCCAGGGATTCGAGCTGGCTGCTGTCGTGGACCATCAACCGGCAAGGCCAGTTCCCCGACCAGCCGTCCGACCACTGCCTGATCTGGGTGTACGGCCTCAACTGCTGGCATGACAACGGCGATTTCGTCAAGAAGCCGATGGCGCAATGCACCGGCGAGGAACTGTGCGAGGAATGGCTGTACCATATCGGCATCCCGCAGGACAGAATCAAGCAGTTGGCGAGCGAGGCATGCAACACGACCGCCGCGATGATGCCGTATGTGACGAGCTTCTTCGAACCGCGTCGCGACGGGGACCGGCCGAAGGTCGTGCCCGACGGCTCCGTGAATCTCGCCTTCGTCGGCCAGTACGCCGAAACGCCGCGCGACACCGTGTTCACCACGGAGTATTCGATCCGCACCGGCATGGAAGCGGTGTACACGCTGTGCAATGTCGACCGTGGCGTGCCGGAAGTATGGGGCAGCGTCTTCGACGTGCGTGACCTGCTGACCGCGACGGTCAAACTCGCCGACGGCAAGAAACTCACCGAAATGGACCTGCCGCTCAAAGATCGTCTCGCCCTGCGTGAACTGCTCAAGAAGGTACAGGGCACCGAGGTCGAGAAGCTGCTCAAGGCGTGCGGGGCGTTGTGATCCATCGGCAGGATGTGCTTGCCCGCCATGGTGTGAATTAGACGTCATTGATTGATACGGAGCCGTGTTCCGGATTTTCCGGGATACGGCTCCTTTATCCAACGGGATAGTATTCAATGGGGTAGCGCTCAGTGGGATAATACCTGTGTGTTCCCTTTGCTTGAAACGTTTGTGGCGGTGTATGAGACCGGGCAGTTCTCGATTGCGGCCGACGAGTTGCGCGTCTCGCAGTCGACGGTTTCGGCTCGGATCGCGCAGCTGGAGCAACGGTTGGGAACACCATTGTTTGAACGTCATGCGCGTGCCGATGTGACTGCGACGCGCGCGGGGGAGACACTCTACCGTTCCGCTGTGAAGCTTCTTGCGCAATGGCGGCAGACGCAGGAGGATGTCAATCGGGCGGGGCAGGCGCACGACCCGTTCCTGCTCATGATGTCCAACACCGCCGCGGTGGCGCTGCTGCCGCGTATTCTCGGGGGCTTGCGGGCACAGGGCGCGCTGGAGCGTGTGGATTTGCGTGTGATAACTGCGAATTCTGATGAGATTGTCGAAGCGGTGGAATTGCATCGGGCGCAGATGGGTATCGTGGAGAAGCCGGTGCCAGCGGAGGGTGTTGTCCGTACCGCCCTGTGCGATGACCGGCTGGTGCTGGCGGGGGAGCATGCGCATGACCCGGAGAACCCGGCGACGGTGTGGCTGTTGCGTGAGCATGGGTCGGGTGTGCGCTACTACACGGATCTGTTCTTTTCCCAGCGTTCGATTCAGCCGGCGCATCGCATCGAGATATCCGGCAACGCGTCGATTTGTGCGTGTCTTGCCGCGGGTTTCGGCACGTCGCTTGTTTCGCAAGGCGTGGTGCCGGCTGGTGTGCCGACCGCGGAGCTCGGCATGGACTTCTCCAGACGGTTCTCGGGCGTGACGCCGCGTTCCGGGCTGACCGGCGTGCAACGACAGGTCTGCGGGCTGATTACTTCGCTGTTTGCCGCGCGGCTCCATCCCGGAAGCTGAACTGGTGATATGCGGCGTGTCGCGCTGCTATCGTGGGATGAACGCGGTGGTGCCGAGACGTGGGATGCGGACTCGGCGGATATGAAGGAGGCTGGTATGGCGGCGACTCAGGGGAAGGTTGCAAGCGCGGGCATGCCACTTGTGGATGAGCGCGGCCTTGGTGATGAGGCCGTGCAAACCCGTGTGGAACAAGGCCAGACCAACCGTACGGACGAGAGCACGTCCCGTTCGGTGGGCTCAATCATCCGCGCGAACGTGTTCACTTTGTTCAACGCGATTATCCTTACCGCGATGGTGGTCGTGCTGCTCACCGGGTCATGGAAGGACGCGGTGTTCGGACTGGTCATCATCATCAACACCGGTATCGGCATCGTCACTGAACTGCGGGCGAAGGTGACGCTCGACCGCCTGTCGATCCTGGTCGCCTCGCCTGTGCTGGTGCGCCGTGGCGGCAAAGATATCGAGGTCGCGCCAGCAGACATCGTGCTGGGGGATTTGGTGTGGGTCCGCGCGGGGGAGCAGGTACCGGCCGATGCCAAGATCCTGCACACGTGGGGACTTGAGCTTGACGAGTCCATGCTCACCGGCGAATCACGGACGGTGCGCAAGAAGGAAGGCGATGCTATCTATTCCGGGTCCACCGCGGTCTCCGGCATGGCGCTCGCCCAAGTGGAGGCGGTCGGGGAGCACAGCTATGCGGCGGGGCTCACCGCGCAGGCGAAAGTCTACAAACGCAATCTGTCCGATCTGAGCCGCGGTATCAATACGATTCTGCAGGTCATGTCCTTCGTGGTGGTGCCGTTGTGCATCCTGCTGATCTGGTCGCAGTTGCATACGGTCGGCGGGCTTGGCAACGCGATCGCGACCGGGGCATGGCGTCAGGCGGTCGTCTCGGCGGTGGCCGGCGTCGTTGGCATGATTCCCGAAGGCTTGGTATTGCTCACTTCGCTCAACTTCGCCATCGCAGCCATGCGTCTGGCGCGGCACAACACGCTCGTGCAGGATCTCGAATCCGTGGAAACGCTTGCCCGTGTGGACTGCCTGAATCTGGACAAGACCGGGACCATTACCGATGGTGGCATCGAGGCTGACGCACTGATTCCTGCAACAGCCGACGATTGGGGGCATGCAGGGCTGGACCATGACGAAGCCATGCAAGCCACCTACGACCTGTGCAACGAGGAGAATCCGAACGCCACCGGCAGAGCGGCCATGGAGCTGTTCGCCTCACAAGGCGTGCACCCGGGTACGGTCGCCGCGCGCGTACCTTTCTCGTCCGCCCGCAAGTGGAGCGCTATCGTGCGCGACGACCGCAGCGTATGGGTTATGGGTGCGCCGGAAGTTCTCGCTCGCGGGTTCGTTGACGCCGCACGGCAGGCGGACAGAGATGCGTCGGCAACAGAAGCTCTGTTTGCCCCGGTGCTCCAACGCGTCCAAACCGAAGCCGCTCAAGGCCATCGTGTGCTCCTGATCGCCCGCGCGCAACTTGTACAAGGCCAGAGTCCCACCATGTTCGCGGACAACCCGGTTCTGCCGTCTGATGCTCGGCCAGCTGCCCTGCTGCTGTGTAGTGAACGTATTAGGACGGACGCCGAGGTGACCTTGCGCTGGTTCCGCGACCAAGGGGTGCGTTGCCGCGTCATCTCCGGCGACAACCCGACTACCGTGCGTGCGATTGCCGCGAAGGTGAAACTGACCGGTGAGCGTGAGCCGGTAGCCGTTGACGCCCACGACCTGCCCCAAGATATCGATGAACTCTCCCGTGCGCTGGAAGGCATTGACGTGGTCGGTCGCGTGCTGCCTGAACAAAAGCAGGCCATCGTCAAGGCGCTGCACGCCTCACGGCATGTGGTCGCGATGACTGGCGACGGTGTCAACGATACGTTGGCGCTCAAAGAAGCCGATCTCGGGGTCGCGATGGGCAATGCCGCGCCAGCCACGAAGGCGGTCGCCGAACTCGTACTGGTCGACTCGAAATTCTCCCATTTGCCTGACGTCGTGGCACGTGGCCGCCAGGTCATGGCCAATATGGAGCGGGTCGCGAGCCTGTTCCTGACCAAAACCGTTTACTCCGCGCTCATTTCTCTCGGCGTCGTCCTGTTGGCGATGCCTTTCCCGTACCTGCCGCGGCACATCTCCTATATCGGCGCCTTGACCATCGGCATGCCTGCGTTCATCCTTGCGCTCGCCCCCAATACGAGACGTTACATCCCCGGATTTTTGGGGCGTGTCGTGCGTTTCGCGTTGCCCGGCGGCATCGCGGTGGGGTTGTCCGTGCTGATCGCCGAAGCCGCGATGCCGGGCGTGCTTGGATGGAACCTGTCCGTACCGGCGGACCTCGCATTGCAGCGTTCCTGCTGCGCGATGATCGTCTTCACGCTCGGAGTGCTGGTGCTTGCCCTCGTGGCAAGGCCATTGGCTTCCTGGCGAGGGGTTCTTGTCGCGGTCTTCGCGGCCGCAGGGGTCATCGGCCTGTGCATCCCGCCGGTCGCTGACTTCTTTGCGCTGCATCTGCCGCAGGGGAGCGCGCTGGTTGTGCTTCTTGTCGCGCTGGTCGCATCGGCTGCGATATTCGTGCTCTGCCAACTCGCGAGCCGCGTGTTCGCGCGCATTTTCTCACATAACAGGCAGACACGCCAGAGTTGAAACCGCGTCACGATACAATACAGGGGAAAGCACTAATCGGCATCCATACCGAATTCAACCATCTGGCATTCGCCGGCTCGGAGGTAGCATGTCATTCAAAGACAGTCAACTGTCCACACTGACCGTGGGCGACACCACATTCGACTACGTCAACATCGCAGATTTGCCTGGTGTTGAGCATCTGCCGTACTCGCTCAAGGTGCTCGTCGAGAATCTCGTCCGCAACATCGACGGCAAGAACATCACCGACGAGCATGTCAAGGCGTTGCTCGACTGGGATCCGCAGGCGGAACCGAGCCACGAAATCCAGTTCACGCCGTCGCGCGTGGTCATGCAGGATTTCACCGGCGTCCCCTGCATCGTCGATCTGGCCACCATGCGTGACGCAGTCAAGGATTTGGGCGGCGACCCCGAAGTCATCAACCCCCAGGTGCCGGCGGACATGATCATCGACCATTCCGTGCAGATCGACAAGTACGGTGTCGCCGACGCGCTGCAGCAGAACATGGACATCGAATACCAGCGCAACGGGGAACGCTACCAGTTCCTGCGCTGGGGCCAGCAGGCGTTCAGGAATTTCCGCGTGGTGCCTCCGGGGACCGGCATCATCCACCAAGTCAACATCGAATACCTCGCCAAAGTCGTGATGAGCAAAGATTCCGGTTTGGGTGACGGCCGTAAGCTCGCATACCTTGACTCCTGCGTAGGCACGGATTCGCACACCACCACCGTCAACGGTCTCGGCGTGCTCGGCTGGGGTGTCGGCGGCATCGAAGCCGAAGCCGCGATGCTCGGCCAGCCCATCTCCATGCTCGTGCCGCGCGTGGTCGGGTTCAAGCTCACCGGCTCCATCCCCGAAGGCGTCACCGCGACCGACGTGGTGCTCACCATCACCGACATGCTCCGCAAGCACGGCGTGGTCGGCAAGTTCGTTGAATTCTACGGTGAGGGCGTCGCCTCCGTTCCGCTCGCCAACCGTGCGACCATCGGCAATATGAGCCCTGAATTCGGCTCCACCTGCGGTATCTTCCCGATTGACGACGTGACGCTCGACTATCTGCGCCTGACCGGTCGCAGCGAGGAACAGGTCGAACTCGTCAAAGCCTACGCGAAGGCGAACCGCCTGTGGGGCGACACCAAGGACCCGCAGTATGTCGAACCGCAGTATTCGGAATACATGGAACTCGACCTCGGTTCCGTTGTGCCGAGCATCGCCGGCCCGAAGCGCCCGCAGGACCGCATCACCCTCGCCACCGCGAAGAAGACCTTCGAAGACACGCTGCCCGCGTATGAAACCGACAAGACCGTGCAGCAGCCGATCCCGGTGAGCACCGACTTCCGTGGCGATTTCGACGTGAAGAACGGCGATGTCGCCATCGCCTCCATCACCAGCTGCACCAACACATCGAACCCGTCGGTTATGATCGCCGCCGGCCTGATTGCACGCAATGCCCACGCCAAAGGCCTCAAGCCCAAGCCGTGGGTCAAGACCTCCCTCGCCCCGGGCTCCCAAGTCGTGGCCGACTACCTCAAGAAAGCCGGCCTCCAGAACGACCTCGACGCTCTGGGCTACCAGCTCGTCGGCTTCGGTTGCGCCACCTGCATCGGCAACTCCGGTCCTCTGCTGCCCGAAATCTCCAAGGCCATCAACGACAACGACCTGACCGTCACCGCCGTGCTGTCCGGCAACCGCAACTTCGAAGGCCGCATCAGCCCCGACGTCAAGATGAACTACCTCGCCTCCCCGCCGCTGGTGATTGCCTACGCGCTCGCCGGCACCATGGACTTCGACTTCGAAACCCAGCCGCTGGGCCAGGACGCGGACGGCAACGACGTGTTCCTTCGTGACATCTGGCCGAGCAACGAGGACGTCCAGCGCGTGGTCGACGAGACCGTCTCCCGTGAGATGTTCGTCAAGGATTATGCGAGCGTCTTCGACGGCGATTCCCGCTGGCAGGGTCTCGACGTGCCGAAGGGCGAACTGTTCTCCTGGGATCCTGATTCCACCTATGTGCGTCGGCAGACCTTCTTCGACGGCATGGGCGCCACGCCTGCCCCGGTGGAGGATATCCACGGCGCCCGCGTGTTGGCGTTGCTCGGCGATTCGGTGACCACCGACCACATCTCCCCGGCAGGTGCGTTCAAGGCGTCCAGCCCGGCAGGCAAATACCTGGTCGAGCACGGCGTCGAACCGAAGAACTTCAACTCCTACGGTTCCCGCCGCGGCAATCATGAGGTCATGGTGCGCGGCACCTTCGGTAACATCCGTCTGCGCAACCAGCTGCTCGCCTCCGTTGGCGAAGAGGTCACCCCCGGCGGATACACGTATGATTTCCTGACAGGCAAGCCGTCCACGATCTTCGACGCCTCGCTCGACTACCGCAAGGCGGGCGTGCCGCTCGTCGTGCTCGCCGGCAAGGAATACGGCACCGGTTCGTCCCGCGACTGGGCTGCCAAGGGCACGGTCATGCTCGGTGTACGTGCGGTCATCACCCGCAGCTTCGAGCGCATCCACCGCTCCAACCTGATCGGCATGGGTGTGCTTCCGCTGCAGTTCCCTGAAGGCGAATCCGCGGAATCACTGGGCTTGAACGGCACAGAAACCTTCGACATCGAAGGCATCGACCAGCTCAACACCGGTGAAATCCCGCACACCGTCCACGTGACCGCCACCAAGGGCGACGGCACCAAGATTGAGTTCGACGCGACCGTACGCATCGACACCCCCGGTGAAGCGGATTACTACCGCAACGGTGGCATCCTGCAATACGTGTTGCGTAACCTCATGGCCGGCAAGCGGGCCTGAGTCGCACGGATTCCAGACGGGCCGCGACCTTGCCACCTCATGGCGGCTGGCCGCGGCCCGTCACGCTTTCACCGGTTTTCCGCCACCTGAGGGATGGCGTAGAATCGCAACAAGAGACAACGCCGCACAAGCGCGGCAAGGGGAGGCACCATGGCAATCAGCGCGTCGGAAGAGCCGCTGGGCAGAGTATTCACATCGGATTATCGTCTGTCCATCCCATCATTCCAACGGGCATATTCCTGGCGCCCGGGCAACGTGCTTCAGCTGCTCGACGATATCCGTTCAGCATCACAGACCCCGAACACCCCATACTTCCTTGGTTCGCTCATCCTCGTCCACGACGAGGGCAACGCATACGAGGTAATCGACGGCCAGCAGCGCCTGGTCTCCCTGACCATCATCATCGCCGCCATGCGCGAACTCGAAGACGACCCGGCTCTTTCGCGCGATCTGACGAATCTCATCATCGATCCGGGCGACCGGCTACGGCATATCGACACTGCCCCCAGACTCACACTGCGCGAACGGGACGCCTCATTCTTCGCATCCTACGTGCAGGAAGGCAATCTCGAATCCCTGTTCGACCTGCGCGATATGGATATGGAAACGAACGCGCAGCGCAACATCCACGACAATGCGCAAGCCGCCTATGACGCGTTAGCCGGTATGAAACCTGAAGAGCGGCGTACGCTGGCCTCCTACATGGTCAACATGGTGACGCTGGTCATCGTCTCCACGGATGATCTGCAAGGCGCCCATCGCGTATTTGACGTGATGAATATGCGCGGCATGCCGCTGACGGTGTCTGACGTGTTCAAAGCCAAGGCCGTCGCCGCGATTGACGAGCCACGACGCGATCTGTACGCCGCGCGTTGGGACGACATTATGGACCCGCTCGGAGACGACCCGGTATCCTGCGAGAGTTTCTTCAGGGATCTCCATCTGATTGTCTCCCGGAAAGTGGAATGCTCACGTCTGATCGACCAGTTCCTACAAGACGTGCTTGACCCATGCATCAACGGCGGCGACAAAGGTAACACGTCGGTTCCCGGTTTCATCGATGACATCCTGTCGCCGTACGTGCGCGCATGGCGTGTGCTGGAACGGCCGACGGATACGCTGCTGCCCGCAGATGTCATTGCAGCGATTGTCGCGTTGCGTGATTATCCGAATGATGACTGGAAACCAATCGCGATGTGGGCATTGGTTCATTCCATTCGCAATCTGGGCGACAGCGACGCCGTCGTGTTCCGCCCATCGTCAGCACATGCGAAGCCTCGTGGCGGTGCCGACAACGAGACCGCGCCCGAACTGCACGACGTGGACCGTCTGCTGCAGATACTGCGGGCGACCGAACGCGCCTGGGGAGTGGACTGCCTCAATCGGGCCACATCACTCGACCGTCGTCGCCGTGCCGCGACAACCGTCCGCGATTTGGACAAGGGCATGGCGCCAAACGCCATACCCGGCCTGACTATCGACCAGTCTTCTGCCCGCCGCGCGCTGATCCGTCTGCGCGGCGAAATGCCCAACGACCCATCGTTGCCGCGTCTGCTGCTTATCCGTGCGAACGAGCAGAGCAACGGTTTTGCCATCGTCCGGCCACGCAGCCTGCAAGCCGTGCGGATCATGCCCGAGCCGACGGGCCAAGACCAGTTGGAGGACGGATGGACCCAAGCTGACTTGGAGTACTGGTCGGGCCGGCTGGGCAATATGGCGCTGAGCCAGACGAACAACACGAAATTGGAACACGTGACATCCTTCCGCGAACGCCGCGACCGGATGCTCACCATGAGCGCGTCCAAACGCTTCCCGCTGACCCGCCAGCTGGAAGACATCGTCACCTGTACGCCGCAGACGCTTGCCGGCCGCCAACAGGAGACCGTTGAGCTCATCGCCCAATACTGGCGGATTCCGTATGACCATCAGGAAATCCTGCCGGCGTCCACACAGCCCAATCAGCATGTGGCCGATGAGCCTGACGAACCGCGAGTGAGGACTTCACGCCGGGTGACCATCGCCGCGGTATTGCGCGCCGGGCTGTTGACCGCAGGCGAACAGCTGGAATGGAAACGGCCGCGCAAAGGCGAACTGTGGAAAGCGGAAATCACTCCGCAAGGCACAATGCGTCTGGAAAACGGCGAGGAGTACACCACACCGACCGCGGCCGCCCGCGCGGTAGGCGGCGGCAGCCAAGGGCTCAACGTGTGGAAACGCAGTGACGGCACCAGCTTGGCTGATATCTGGAAGCAATACCGTATGCGTGGCTGAGCCCCCGAATCCCGTTTTCGCCAGGTCGCCCGCGGCGGTGTGCGGCGAATCTGTGCCGACTTCAGATTCCGTGGCGTCCAAAGGCACGGCATGGGCTAGGGTTGGAAGCGATTGATGATGATGGTTGCGGAGGGACATTGAGCAGATGAGCGTCATACGATATTGCCCGCATTGCGGTTCTGAGGTCTTTTACGACGGGGATATCTGCATGAATTGCGGTGGTACGCTCGAAGGCCCGGACCCTCGCGGATCCGACACGCCGACACAGGCGATTCCGCGCCGCATGCAGCCTGCGTCGTCGTATGACGCCCAAGAACAACCTACGCGCCCGATTTCGCGGCGTGAATACATCCAGCAGGCGCAGATGGCCGCCATCAACGGGTCGGCTGATCTCGCCGCGCTCGCCGCGTCCGCCCATTCGGTCATTCCGCACGCCAAAACGCGTCCGGGTGCCGCACAGAGCGCCGTCGGGACGGTTGATGGAGCGCATTCGGATGCCGCTTCGGGGAACGCTCAGGGGGATGCACGCGAAAATGGCCAATCGTCAGATTGCGCGGGGCAGGGGTTGTCCGCCTCAGGGGAAGTCGATACGTCGGCTGCGGAGCCTGCACAGACCGAAGCCGCGAAGAAGGACTACCATTTCGCGCTCGATTGGGCGTCGGATACGTGGGGAATCCCGTCGTTGCCGGAAGGAATCTGGAGTCTGAACACCGACAATGCCGAAGAGCAATCCACAACGTCGTCGCAACAGCAATCCGACCATCAGCCGGTTGCGCAATCCCCAGACGAGGCTGACAACGCGGCCGATGATGTATCCGAAGCTTCCGGCGACAACGACATACCCGGCACGGGTGATACCCCGGATACCGTTCAGGACTTGAACGATGACGATACGGGAGGCGGGGAGGAGCCGGCTGCACAGGACAGTGCAGACACGAACCCGCAAACCGTGCAGACCCCGGACCTTGCGGGAAACCCCGACACCGCGGAAGCCTCGGAGCAATCGGAAATTACGGAACAACCGGAAGTTTCCGAACAACCGGAAGAGTCGGAAGTGATGGAAAACTCCAGGGTTTCCGGGACTTCCGAACAACCCCAATCCTCGCAATCCACTGAGGCCATGGAAACCGAACAAACCGAGGAGAATCGGAAGATTTCCCCGGACAGCGGTCATACGCCAGACGATGAGGAATCCTCTTCGTCCGTCTCGGCGCAATGCCCGTCAATCGAACAGATGTCAGCAGCGCAACCCGCGCAACCGGATGGTGCCCTGACATCGGATGAGCGGGTTGAAACCCCATCCGACGCACCGTCATTCGACGCGTCGTCTGATGTCCTATACTCCGACACGCAGGTGCCCGACACACAGGAATCCGACAGCGACGAACCGACCCAGGTCATCGACCGCGATGCCATCGGTACGGAAACCGGCCCGTTGCCGTACAATATCCCGCCGGCTGAAATGACGGAACGCACCGCGGCGATTTACGAGTCCACGAATGAGTTCCCGTTTGCATTCGAGCAATCCGGCGAGGGAGAGGCACGCGCGGAAGAGCCGTTGCCGTCTGACGAAGCCGACACCACCGGGCAGCTTCCTGTCACTGAGGAGCCCACAGGCGACAATGAAGCGACCGTCGCCATCCCCGCCGACGCGAATCAGCCTGCCTACCGGCCCAACGGCGAAGCACCGCAGACAAACCGGAATGCGGCAAACAGCCGAGTCAAGGCCGCACGTCCGGCGGAATCGCCCGCAACAGGCAAAGCCACAACTCCGGCGCGCACCGCGATTATCATCGTGGTCGTTGTCGCGCTGTTGGTGTGCGCGAGTATCGTGTTTGCGCTGACACGCCATCATGGCACATCGGCGACCCAACCGTCTGCGAACGCCACAGCCAGCGCCTCAGCGTCTGCATCTCCGTTGGCTGACGCATCGGCATCGGCTTCGTCGTCATCACCATCCGCAGCTGCCACACCGTCTCCGGCGGGCGTGTACACGAATGATGCGATGGGGTACCGGGTGTCCATCCCCGACGGCTACGTCTGGCATGAGGAAACCGATAACGGCGCGACACGAACCTTCACCGACGATTCAATCGGCATGACCATCAAGGTTTCCGGCGCATCGAATACGACCGGCGCCACGGTCTCGAGCGAATACTCCGCCTGCGCTTCCGGGCACAGCGTGTCCTACCATCTGCTGTCCGGCGACATCATGTGTGCAGTTATGCGGAGAACGGCACCATCACATATGTGAAGGAGATCGTCACCCAGCAGTCGATACTCACGTTGCGTTTCGATTATGCGCAGTCCGCTCAGGAAAAGGGGGCGGCGGTAATCGACGAGGTGTTCCCGACCTTCGTCTCGACGCGCTGACGCATGCGCACATGACATATGATTCAGGCCCGGTCCCTGATGAGGGGAGCGGGCCTGAATGCGATAATCATCAGACGTGCTGTGCGGCGTATGCACCGCACAGCACAGCAATCCGCTCAGTCGCGGCTTCCGAACAGACGCAGTAGATACAGGAACATATTCACGAAATCAAGATACAGATTCAACGCGCATACGATTGACAGGCTCTTGATTGCTTCAGGCTGTCCGGCGTACTGTGCGAACAGGACACGGGTTTTCTGTGCGTCGTACATGGTCAGCCCGGCGAAGATGAGCACGCCGATTGCTGAAATCAGCATGATTCCAGTCGAACCCGGAGCGACGAGCATGATGACGAATTCACCGACGATCAAAGTGATGAGCGCGGCCAGAAGAATGGGACCGGCTTTCAACAGACTGGAACGCATGGTCAGCGACAGCATGGTCAGCACGAAGAAGAACCCGGTGCACAGCGCAAGAACCGTTCCGATTGAGCCAAGGTCGTAGATCATGAAAATCGAGCTCAACGTGAAGCCCATCAACGCGGCATATAGGTAGAACAGGACGCGTGCGGCCCCCGCCTTGAGATTCATCGCACGATTGCCGATGGCGATGGCCATGACAATCTGCACGAGCATCAGACCGATCCAACCTAGGCTGCCGGTGGCCGCCAGGAAGCTGTTGAGCAGTCCGAAGGTCTGAGTGAGCACCGCCACCACGGCTGTTACCGCGAGACCGGCAGTCATTTCGGCGTAGGTGCGGATCATTGAGGTCCGTTCCGCATGTTCGGTGACTGACGCGACCTGGGCGGGAATGGCCGAAGCTGGGGCTGCATATTCTGCGCTCGCGCCGGCGCCGGCAGGGGACTGATAGTAGACGGCCTGTGGCTGCGCGGTCGGTTGGCCGTACTGTGGCTGGCTATACTGCGGCTGTCCCTGTCCGTCGGCCTGGTATTGGATGTGTTGAGGTGAAGGATTCTGGGGCTGCTGATCGTAGGTCATGATTGCTCCTTTCTTGCGATTATTCTATGGTCTTTTGCTGGGAATCATCTGGAGAAAATCGTCTGATCAGATGTTCCGGATCGATTTGGGCGAGAATCGTGCCGAGGAAAATCATGGCGCAGCCCACATATCCGCGTCCCGACATCGTCTCATGCAAGATCAGCGCTCCGCCGACAGCTGAGAAGAACGATTCCAACGACATAATCATCGAGGCCTGCGATGGTGGAACAACCCGCTGCCCGACCACCTGCAGCGTGTATGCGACGCCCACCGACATGATGCCCGCGTACGCGAGCGCGCCCGCACAGGCCAGCGCACCCTGCCAATCCACCTGGTGTAACACCAATGTCGACACCCAGCTGAGCAGCGAGACCACCAGATACTGGCCAAGCGACAATGCAATCGGATTGAGCCTGCCGCCCACCCGATCAATGACGAGAATATGCGTGGCATACAACACCGCGCTCGCCAGCAGCACCAGATCGCCCACCCCGATGCCGCGGATCGTGTCCGTGACGCACAGCAGATAGAACCCGACTATCGACACAATAATCGCCAGTACGGTGAGCATGTGGATCCGCCGATGCAGGAACAGGAGACCGAGCACCGGAACCAGCACGATATACAAGGCGGTCACGAATCCGGAATGCCCGGCGGACATGCTCAATTGGATCCCGTATTGCTGCGAGGTGGCGCCGGCCCACAAAATCAGCCCGCACACCGCGGACCATACCGCTACAGTGCCGCGGCTGGCTTTCGGGGACTGCCGCGTTGCCGCTCGCCCCGCCTGAATCCTTGACATCACGACAAGCACGGGCGCCAGCGACACGGCGCCCAAGGTGAATCGGATCGCATTGAAGAACATCGGGGAAACCGATTGCATGCCCTGCACTTGGCTGACGAAGGCGAATCCCCAGATCAGGGATGTCAGCAGCAACAACGCACTGCCGACGATACGGCGTCGTTTCTCATTCTCTCGCATGATTCCAGCATATCCGAACCGAGCGGACGTGTGCAGGGCGGCATTGACCGTGGGGTCGGCTATGGTGGATTGCCGGTGACACGGGGTGCCGACAGGCTGAGAACACACCCGTTGAACCTGATCTAGTCAGCACTAGCGAAGGGATGTCCGGCATGAGTGAGCCGCAATACCAGCAATCAAATGAAACCCCGAGCGTCACCGGCGCCATGGCGGCGCTCGCGCAATTGGAGGCCGCGGGGGAGCGCGCGGCAGACGCGCCATCCCGGCTGAGAATCCTGTCCATCGAAGGTTCAGACCCGATCGGCGGCGCCGGCACCATGGCGGACATGAAAGCGTTCACTGCACAAGGAGCGTTCGGGTATGCGGCCATGACCAGCGTCCTCGCACAGAACACTCAGGGCGTGACCAGCATCGTGAACATGGAGCCGGACTTCCTTGTCGCACAGCTCAATGCGGTCAGCGACGACGCAATCATCGACTCGATGAAAATCGGTATGCTCGGCACCCCCGAACTCGTCGAAGCGGTCAAAGGGTGGCTGACCGCATTGGAGCAGCATTACCGTGACGAGGGCATCGCCAAACCGGTAGTCGTCCTCGACCCGGTCATGTACGCGAAATCCGGTGACGCCCTGCTCACCGAGCAAGCCGAACAGGCCCTGCGCGACATCATCCCCATGGCCGACATCATCACGCCGAATGTGCCGGAACTCGCCGCACTCGCCGACGCCGACCAGCCAGCAGCGGATATCGACACGCTGGAATCCATGGCACGCGAGGTATGTAAGCGCTATGGCGTCGCCGTATACGCCAAAGGCGGTGCGCTCGCGCTCGCCGGCGGCGCGTCAAGCACCGACATACTCGCCGAACCGTCCGACGGGCAGGGCGAGGTGCGCACCACGCGTATCGAAGGCCGTGCGGTGCGCACCCACAACGTCCACGGTACGGGGGACACCCTGTCCAGCACGCTCGCCGCGCTGCGCCCGCAATGCGACACATGGGAGCAGGCCGCACGCCGTGCGAAAACGTGGATGAACGGGGCAATCGCCGCCGCCGACCGTTTGCACGTGGGCAAAGGGCACGGGCCAGTCGATTTCACATGGCAGCACGCGCCGACCGGATTGCGCTTCAGCGCCGACTACTGGAACCGTGTGCGGCCCATCCGCGAACGGATTCACGGCATGCGCTTCATCACCAGCATGGTGGATGCCACGCTGTCATTGGAGGATTTCGCGTTCTACCTGCATCAAGACGACATCTATCTGACCGATTACACGTCGCTGCTGGCGCTCGCCTCCTCGCGTGCCGACCGCCTGGACGAGCGGGTGTTCTTCGCACAGGCGGCTTCCGGAGGTGTGGATTCCGAGGTAATGTTCCACCACAACTGGTATGTCAAGCATGGATTCGACCCGTCTGGCACTTCCCGCTCCGAGGTGACCGCGGCCTATATCGGCCACGAGCATCGGGTCGCCGATTCCGGCTCGTATGCCCGGCTTGCCGCTGTGGTCATGCCGTGTTTCTGGCTGTACGCCGCCATGGGCAAGGAAATGCGCGAGCAGGTGCGCGAGAAGCATATCGACGTTGAGACGCATCCCTTCGGCGAGTGGATCCGCATGTATTCCGACCCGGAATTCACCGAGAGCACGCTGCGCGAGGTGCAGATCTGCGACCGGCTTGCCGCCGAAGCATCGATTGACGAATATGAGCATATGATGCATGCGGCGCTCGTTTCGTCGGAGCATGAATTCCGCTTCTTTGAACAAGGACTGACCAGACCTGCGCTGGGATTCTAGGGTATTTGGGGTCTCAAGGCCTTGAGACCCAGGGGTCCGGCGCCCCACGATGGTATTGACATTATGCGCCGGGAAGAACATCTGGTGCGCCTTGTCGGCAAGCGGGACGCACCTGATGTTTCGGGATTCTGCGAAGACGCGAGACGTCAGGCCTGCGGAGCCTCCTCAACACGCGGGGCTCCGGTGATATCGCGGTGAATGCCCTGCATCTGCGCTTCGATGTTCTGCAGACTACGCGCGCAATCGAGCAGGGTCTGCGAATGTTCGGCGAGTTTGGCGTCGGGCAGGTCGGATTTATAACGCAACTGGTGTTCAAGGCTCGCCCAGTAATCCATCGCGATGGTGCGGAACTGCACTTCGACCGGCGTGTAATGCGCCCCCGAGGACAGGAATACCGGCACGGCGTAAATCACATGGAGACTGCGATAGCCATTCTGCTTGGGGTTCTTGATGTAATCCTTGACGCGCAGCACTTGGATATCCGATTGAGCCGACAGGTAGTTCGATACCGAGTACACGTCATCGCGGTAGTTGCAAATCACGCGGATACCGGCGACATCGAACAGGTTGTCTTTGATTGACCGGGTATTGATTGGCAGTGATTTGCGTTGCAGTTTGCCGAGGATGGAATCCACCGATTTCAATCGCCGTTCCATATGATGGATCGGATTGTGGGCGAATCGCACCTGGAATTCGCTGTCAAGGATTTCCAGCTTGGTGCTGATTTCGTACATCGCGCCTTCATAGACCTGCATGAGGTCGATGAATTCGGTAATCTCCTCCGCGGGAAACTGTTCGCCGAGTTTCAAATCGCCCAGCCGCGCTTTCATCTCTCCAATATTGATGCGGTTATGTCGGTCAAGTATCACGATTGACCATGATAGCGTGAGGTCCCCGGACGTGTCGGATACCACGGCGACATGCCGGGTGTTCGGGCACGCCGGCGGTGTGCCGACCGGACGATACAATCGGCGGTTATGGATGAAGCGATGATGACCGAGGCGGAGCGCGCCTCGAGACCGGCTGCCGGGCAGTCGGGGAATGTTCGGCCGGACGGCCGCGGCAAGGGTGTGTTCTATATTCATACGCTCGGCTGTCAGATGAATGTGCACGATTCCGAGCGCATCGCAGGCGTGCTGGAGCAGGACGGGTATGTGCCGGCGAGTGAACGCCAGATCGCACAGCATGATTTCGATCTTGTGGTCATGAACACCTGCGCGGTGCGAGAGAACGCCGCTGAACGCATGTACGGCACCATCGGACGCTGGGCGCGCTACAAGCATGCGAATCCGCGCGTGCAGATCGCAATCGGCGGGTGCATGGCCCAGCTGGACCGCGAGCGCATCGCCAAACGGACCCCGTGGGTCGATGCGGTGTTCGGTACGAAAAGCATTGCCTCACTTCCGCGTCTGCTTGACCAAGCGCGCGCGACCGGCGAGCCGCAGATCGATGTCGCCAACGACCTGACTTATTTCCCGAGCCAGTTGCCGGCTGCCCGTTCCTCGCGTATCTCCTCGTGGGTGTCGATTTCGGTGGGGTGCAACAACACGTGCACCTTCTGCATCGTGCCGACCACCCGCGGTCGCGAGCATGACCGGCGCCCGGGCGATGTGCTCGCCGAGGTGCGCGAGTGCGTGGCCAACGGCGCCAAAGAGGTGACACTGTTGGGGCAGAACGTCAACTCGTACGGCTACGGGATGGGCGACCGCTATGCGTTTTCCAAGCTGTTGCGCGCCTGCGGGCAGGTCGAGGGGCTGGAGCGCGTCCGGTTCACCTCGCCGCACCCCGCTGCATTCACCGACGATGTCATCGACGCGATGGCCCAAACGCCGAACGTGATGCACCAGCTGCACATGCCGTTGCAATCGGGCTCCGATCGTGTACTGCGCGCCATGCGCCGCTCGTACCGTACGGAACGGTTCCTGACCATCCTGTCCAAAGTGCGGGAGGCGATGCCTGACGCCCGTATCTCCACCGACATCATCGTCGGATTCCCAGGGGAGACCGAGGAGGATTTCCAGCGTACGCTCGACGTGGTCGAACAGGCGCGGTTCTCGACCGCCTTCACTTTCGAATATTCGCCTCGCCCGGGCACCCCGGCCGCTGCGATGGAACAGATTCCCAAGCAGGTTGTCCAGGAGCGCTTTGACCGTCTGCTCGCTCTTCAGCAACGGATCACGCAAGAGGAGCTTGACAAGTTCGAAGGGCGTGATGTGGAGGTCATGGTCACCGGAACCCATGGCAAGAAGGACGACGAGACACATCGGGTCACCGGCCGTGAGCGCACCGGTGCGTTGGTGCATATCGGCGTGCCTGAAGGCTGCCCGCAGCCGCAGGTCGGTGATTTTGTGACGGCGACCGTCACCCACGCCGGCGAGCATAATCTGATTGCCGACCCCGATCCGCAGGCGGGACAAACCTATCGGGTCCGTCGCGGCTGAACACCGGTGCCGTGCGTCCCACGGCGTCTGGGTGGGTTGAGTACAGTGGTGGAGAGAAACGACAGACATGGAGGCGTATATGCTGCAGGCGGACGGCGAGAATGAACCGATGGGAGAACTGAAGGATTCCGGGTTGTCGGACCGCTGCGAGCAGTCGCCAACTGTATCCGCAGGGGCTTCGGCCCCGCGTGTCGTCTCGATTGTCGGCCCGACGGCATCAGGCAAGACCGGATTGGGCATCGCCATCGCGAAGGCCCTCGCGAAACGCGGCGAGCGCGCGGAAATCGTGAACGCGGATGCATACCAGATGTACCGGGGCATGGATATCGGCACGGCGAAACCTACCCCTGAGGAACAAGCCGAGGTCCCGCACCATCTGCTTGACATCATCGACCCGGATGACACGATGAGTGTCGCCCGGTTCCAGACGCTTGCCCGCGAGTGCATCAACGATCTGCAATCGCAAGGCATCAGGCCGATTCTGGTTGGCGGTTCAGGTCTGTACGCACGCGCTGCGATTGACGACATCTCCTTCCCCGGCACCGATCCTGAGGTGCGCAAGCGTTTGGAACAGCGGGAGCGCGAGGAAGGCGCCGCCGCGCTGTTCGAAGAGCTCAAGGCCAAGGATCCCGAGGCTGCGGCTCGTATGGATCCTCATAATCCGCGGCGGACCGTCCGTGCGCTTGAAGTCATTGAAGTAACCGGACGACCGTATTCGGCGAGCTTGCCCCGCTACCGTTACGTGATTCCCAGCGTGCAGATCGGGCTTGATTTGCCGCGGCGCGAGCTTGACGACCGGATCATGCAACGCACCCAGTCGATGCGTGAACATGGATTCGTGGACGAAGTGCGCCGGTTGCGCCCACATCTGGGCTTCACCGCCGGGCGCGCGCTGGGCTACCAGCAGATCATCGACTATCTGGACGGCATCTGGGACGAGGATGACGCGTTCTTCGATATTGCGCAGAAAACCCGCAGGCTCGCCCGCAAACAGATGGGATGGTTCGGCCGCGACCCGCGCATCCATTGGCTTGAGGCGCTGAACCCTCAGCTGCTGGATAATGCGATGGCGATTATCGATCACGCGGACGCGGGGGAGTATGACGCGATTGACGCGCATGCCGACGAATACGTCCAGCACCATCTCGGTGACATCCAGGCGTAAGGGGCCGAAGCTGTCCCGTTTCAACGATGTGACCGCAGGACGCTAGAATCAGAGTCGCTATGGCACGAACCACATCCTCATCCTCTTCACAGGAGCACAAGACATCAACCCGCCGCAGGTCGAGCGGGTCATCGAAACGTACCGGTACGGAAGATACGGCACGCACCCGCGTATTGTCTGACGACGAGCGTCTCGTCGGCGAGGAGCCGCTGTGGAAGAAGCTGCTGCTCGCCATTCCGCGCGGTTTCGGCGCTGCGGTCAGGGCGCTCACCGGCGTCGGCGAGTATGACCCGATGTACCGGCGTGACGGCCTGTGCTTTGTGATGGTGATTCTTTCGGTGCTGTTCTGCGCTTCCGAATGGTTCCGGGTCAACGGGGCCTTGGGACGTTTCCTGCATACGCTCGCCGCCGGCACATTCGGCGTGATGAGCGTTGTGCTTCCGGTGTTCCTCGCGATTGTGGCGTTTCGTCTGATGCGCAATGCCGGCAAGGATTCTGACAATCCGCGTGTGGTGACGGGCTGGGTGTTGCTGCTGTGGTCGATTTGCTCGATCATCGATGCCGTTGTGGCGTCCGACACCCACGGTTTCGATCTGTCGGTCCTAGAGAATGCAGGCGGTGTGTTCGGCTTCCTGCTGGGGTCGCCGCTCGCATGGGGGCTGTCGAAGGTGTTCGCGGTCATCGTATTCGTGATTGTTGCCCTGTTCTCGCTGCTGTTGATTACACGCACCCACGTCCAGGATCTTCCCGACCGCTTCCACGCATTGGCTGACCGTCTTGGTGGCGGCGCGGATCGTGACGACGATCAGGATGAGGACGATGACGAGCAGTTCCCGAACGAAGTTCGGGTCGGCGATGGCGTCATGCAGATGGCCGAAGGCGTGCCCGCCCATGACGGTTCCGATGATGACGTTGAGGCGCAGCCGGAGCGCAAGCCGGGATTCTTCGCCAGGCTGTTCCGTCGCAAACCCAAGCAGGACAGCGACGATCGCCTTGACGAATACGCTGGTGACGAGGCCTTCTCCCATGCGGCCAAACAGCATGGCGAAGCTGCAGAAACTCGTTTGGGTACCCCGCGCACGGTGTCTTCGGGCGTCTCCCCGATGGCCCCGGACGGCACCGGCATCTCACAAGCGGTCGACGACCATGCCCAGATGCCAGTAGTTCCGGCCATTGTGCCCACCTCGCGTGTGTCGGTGGGGAACGACCCGTGGGCCGCTATCGCGCAGAGCGATGCGCAAGGCGACGGCACTCGAACCGCTGGTGCCGCCGATCCGGAAGGAACCGGGGCATACGGGACGTCCGAAGGACAGACTGACGAGGGCGCCGGGCAGACGGGTGACCAGACGCCCGCCGAGCCCGACGAGAGCCGGCCCTATCAGCTGCCAGATCTCGGCATGCTCGTCAAAGGCAAGCCTCATGCGATGCGCACCCCGGCGAACGACAATGTCATCCGCGCGCTGACCGACACGTTCCAGCAATTTAAGGTCGACGCGAAAGTCGTCGGCTTCCTGCGCGGGCCGTCCGTCACCCAATACGAGGTTGAGCTCGGACCGGGTGTCAAGGTCGAAAAGGTCACCAATCTCCAGCGCAATATCGCCTATGCGGTGGCGAGTTCCGACGTGCGTATCCTTTCGCCGATCCCCGGCAAATCGGCGATCGGCATCGAGATTCCGAATATTGATCGCGAAATCGTGCATTTGGGCGACGTGCTTCGTTCAGACAAGGCACGCAACGACCCCAACCCGATGCTCGCCGGTGTCGGCAAGGATGTCGAAGGCCATTTCGTCACCGCCGACCTGACGAAAATGCCGCATCTGCTGGTCGCCGGCGCGACCGGTTCAGGTAAGTCCAGCTTTATCAATTCGATGCTCATGTCGATCATCATGCGCGCCACGCCGGAGCAGGTGCGCTTGATTCTCGTCGACCCCAAGCGCGTCGAATTGTCCGCGTACGCCGGCATCCCGCATTTGCTCACGCCGATCATCACGGATCCGAAGCATGCCGCTCAGGCGCTGGAATGGGTGGTCAAGGAGATGGACGCCCGCTACGACGACCTCCAGTTTTTCGGCTTCCGTAACATGAAGGACTTCAACAAGGCCGTGATGGAAGGCAAAGTGCATGCCCCCGCCGGCTCGAAACGCAAGGTTGCCCCATACCCGTACCTGCTGGTGGTTGTCGACGAGATGGCAGACCTCATGATGGTCGCGAAGAACGATGTCGAAAGCTCGATCCAGCGCATCACCCAGCTGGCTCGCGCCGCCGGCGTGCATCTGGTACTCGCCACCCAGCGTCCGTCGGTCGATGTGGTTACCGGCCTGATTAAGGCGAATATCCCGTCTCGCTTGGCATTCGCGACCTCGTCGGCGACGGATTCGCGCGTGATCCTCGATACGACAGGCGCCGAGACCCTGATCGGACAGGGCGATGCGCTGTTCCTGCCGATGGGACAGGCGCGTCCCATTCGTGTGCAAGGCTCCTGGGTCGGGGAATCCGAGATTCGCAAAGCGGTCGAATTCGTACGCACCCAACGCAAACCGCATTATCGCGAGGACATCGAGCAGATGGCCAAGGAGGCGGACAAGCATACGGTCGACCCGACCGAAGACATCGGTGACGATATGGATGTGCTTCTGCAAGCCGCCCAGCTGGTGGTCACTACTCAGTTCGGTTCGACGTCCATGCTCCAGCGCAAGCTACGTGTCGGCTTCGCCAAGGCCGGGCGTCTGATGGATTTGCTTGAATCGCGTGGGGTTGTCGGTCCGTCCGAGGGATCCAAGGCCAGGGAAGTGTTGGTCCAGCCGCAGGATTTGCCGCAGGTGCTCGCGTTCATTGAAGGCAAAACCGATTCGATTGTCTCGGGCGGAGCCTCCGATGGCGGGGCGGATGGCGAGGCGTAATCGCCGGAGAGGATTTGAAGACACGGCGGCGGGATTTGTGCGATGTCGGTGGCACTATGGAGGTGTCTTCGACATCGCGCAGACACTTCAGGCACGGGCGCGGATACCCTGGCCGGACGCGCCAAGCCGCCAGTGAATTCACAGCTTGTTGTCATCGTCCGGTAGTGCAGTAGAGGTAAGGTGAACGGTATGCAGACTGAACAAGAACACAAGGTATCGCTTCTGGACGGCTGGAACAGCCCTCCGAACATCGTCACTTATACGCGAATCGTGTTGGTGCTGGTCTTTCTTGGCATCGATATCGCCGCCGGCCCGTGGGGTTCACATAGCCACGGCCTGCGGTGGACGGCCGCGATTCTGTTCATCATCGCCGCCTCGACCGACAAGCTCGACGGGTGGATGGCCAGAAAATACAACCAGGTCACCGAGCTGGGTAAACTCATGGACCCGATCGCCGACAAGCTGCTCACCTGCTCAACACTGATTGTTGCCTCCGCATTCGGCGAGGTCTTCTGGTGGGTGACCATCCTGTTCCTCATCCGTGAAATCGGTATCACCGTGATGCGCTTCTTCGTCATCGACACCGGCGGCAAGGTGATCGCAGCGGACAAGGCCGGCAAGTACAAGACGCTGTGCCAGTGCATCGGCCTGGGCATGCTGCTGGTTCCGGCGTACACGTTCATCACGAATGCCACCGCGCTGAATGTCTACACTTTCATCACGAACTTCCTGATTTACGTGGCCCTGTTCCTGTGCCTGTATTCAGGAGCGCTGTACGTGTACCGCGTCGTCAAGGCGCGTCGGGGTGCCGCGCAGGCCACGGAGCGCTGAATGCCGGTCACGGGGTATGGTTTGGCGCAGCGTGACGGGCTCGCCGCTCAGGTGCTGGAGTATTGCAAGCGGCACGGCGTGAAAATCGCCGCCGCCGAATCGCTGACGGGTGGCCTGCTTGCGGACGCGTTCGTACGTATTCCGGGCGCGTCCGAGGTATTCCTCGGGTCTGCCGTCACCTATGACATCCGCGCGAAGGCGAAGATTCTCGGCGTCGATGCCTCGTTGTTGGCGCGAGAAGGTGCGGTGCATCCTGAGGTCGCCCGTCAGATGGCCGCCGCGACCGCCCGCCTGTATGATCAGCCGGAGTACGGAGGCCGTGTGATTGGCCTGTCCACAACCGGGGTCGCCGGTCCCGGGCCTGACGGGGACAAGCCCGCTGGTCTTGTGTATATCGGCTGTTCCCTTCCGGCCGTGTTGACGGGTGGGGAGCGCACCGAATCCGCGGTGGAACTGCATTTGCACGGCGATCGCGGGCAGGTGCGCGAACAGACGGTATGGCACGTATTGAACAATGTGAGGCAGCTCACAGTTGGGCTACAGGAATAATTTCGCCGCACTCCCGGTTGTTCATGGTGTAGAAAAAACGACACGAAGCCGAAAGGGGTTGCGCAGATGGAAACGATGACCCAGACCAATCAGATGACGGAAACCAAGGCAGTTCAGAATTCCCAGATTCGTGCGGGGCAGGCGGCGCGTATGCGTGATTTGACGCCGGCCCAGCGTCGTGCTGTGATGTTCGCGCAGCAGCAGGTGCTGCGTGCGCGTGCCGCAAAGAAGGCGAAAGACGAGCGTCAGTCGGCGCTGTCTCGCATGTGGCAGGAGGAAGACGCCGAGCACACCAAGCCGCATGCCACGATTCGCAAGCATGAGGAGGCCTCGCAGCTGAAGGATGTCTCCCTGCGTGAGGCCATTGGCCATGTGTTGCGCGATTTGCGCACCCGTGACCATAAGACTTTGCGTGAGGTAAGCGAGAAGGCTGGCGTCTCCCTCGGCTATCTTTCCGAGGTGGAGCGCGGCCAGAAGGAAGCGAGCTCGGAGCTGCTCAGCTCGATTGCAGCTTCCCTCGGCTTGAGCACCGCGCAGATGTTGCGTATGGTGGCTGATTATCTCGATTCGGTGCATGCCTGATCGATGGGCGTTAGCCGGGCGTCGGCGAAGAATCGCCGGTTGACGGTTTGTTAGAAAACGTGGGCGCTTCCTGCCGATTACGGCGGGAAGCGCCCGTTTTGTGTGTGCGGCTTCGGCGCGCGGATGTTCCCCGGCGCAGGCGGATGCGTGGTGGCAGGTGTGCAATTGGAGGAGGCAAGTACAAAGCGGGCAGTCGTTGGTGGGCTTGTAGCCCGGTTGTGCGAGACTTGCTGCGTGCGTGAACGTGAATTCTGGCAACTGTTGGAGGAGGTGTTCGGCCGTGTGTATGGTCGGAGCCTGTCCAAGGATCAACGGCTGCCCAAACTGGGTGATATGACGGTGGTCGAAGCACTTGCCGCGGGGGAGGAGCCCCGCGTCGTGTGGAATGTGCTGTGCGACCAGATGGATATCCCCGATTCCAGGCGTTGGGGGAAGGACCACAACGCGCCGCCGTTGCCAGCCGGTCGGTGACATGGCAGGTGATGGGCATTCGGCTCGCGCTGCCCGGCGGGTGGTATTCGAACATTTGTTCGTATGATGCGGTATAGTGGTAACAGTACGACACGATTCCGTGACGGGATGCCCTGAGGCCTTGGCGCAGAAGGCAATGCAACCTTTGACCACATTGCCGGTGCGGGGTGGAACCATCGGCGTGGTTCACGTAGCGTGGAAATCGTCGCTGAAATCGTGAAGATAAGGAGAACACATGGCACAGCAGACAAAATCGGCCAAAGCGGCGGGCGCCAAAGCTGGCGGGGCCGCCCAGGAATCCGGGGCTCACGAGATTGATCCCCGGCGTAAAGCCGCATTGGACACTGCGCTTGCGCAGGTGGAGAAGAGCTTCGGAAAAGGCTCGGCCATGCGTCTGGGTGATCGTCCGGAGCAGAATGTTGAAGTAATCCCCACTGGTTCACTTGCGCTTGACATGGCCCTCGGCATCGGCGGGTTGCCGCGCGGCCGTATCGTGGAGATTTTCGGACCGGAATCTTCCGGCAAGACCACGCTTGCGCTGCATGTTGTCGCCAACGCGCAGAAGGCGGGTGGTGTCGCCGCGTTCATCGACGCCGAACACGCATTGGATCCGGTGTATGCACGCCATTTGGGGGTGGACACTGATTCACTGATCGTCTCCCAGCCAGACAACGGCGAGCAGGCATTGGAAATCGCGGATATGCTCATCAGGTCCGGCGCGCTTGACGTGATCGTCATCGATTCTGTGGCCGCGCTGGTCCCGAAGGCTGAAATCGAAGGCGATATGGGCGACAGTCATGTCGGTCTTCAGGCGCGTTTGATGAGCCAGGCGTTGCGCAAGATGACCGGCGCCCTTGCACAAGCCAACACCACGGCGATTTTCATCAATCAGTTGCGCGAGAAAATCGGTGTGTTCTTCGGCAATCCGGAAACTACCACCGGCGGCAAGGCATTGAAGTTCTATTCGTCGGTGCGTCTTGACATTCGTCGTATTCAAACCCTGAAGAACGGGGACGAAGCCGTCGGCAGCCGTACCAGGGTCAAGGTCGTCAAGAACAAGATGGCGCCGCCATTCAAGTCCGCCGAGTTCGACGTGCTCTACGGCGAAGGCATTTCCAAGGAAGGCTCGATTATCGATATGGCGTTGCAGAGCAATGTCATCAAGAAGTCGGGCTCCTGGTTCACCTACAACGGCGACCAGTTGGGTCAAGGCCGCGAGAACGTGCGTAAATATCTCAAAGACAATCCCGAGCTGTCCGACGAGATTGAGACCAAGGTCAAGGAGGCGTTCGGTCTGATTGAGCCGACTGACCAATTTGCTGAGGGCGATGAGGCGGCAGCGGCCGCCGCGCCGACAAGTGGCGAGGCTGGCAAAGCGGCTGCTGCCGATTCTGCGGCGGCATCGAAAAAAGCCTGACGTCCGATGATCGACGCCGAAGCGTTTATCGCGCAACACGGTACTCCCATCGTCGCGCATGATGCCGTATCAGACGTGGCGATGGGCGCGCCGCGGCCGGATGCCCTCGAAGATGCAAACGACGACGGGCAGCCGGAAGACCATAATCAACACGATGCTAGGTCACATGCGCGGAGTTGGGCGCGCGGAAAAGCCAAGCGGTCCGGAAGGTCGTGGGCCCGGGGCGCCGGGGCCAAAGGCGTTGCCGCATCTAAGGAAGGGCCGAGCGACCCATGTGATGAGGATGCTTGCCGGGAAGCGGCATTGCGTCTGCTGGACTGTGCGGATCGTTCGAGCGCGGCGTTGCTGGAGCGTCTTGTCCTCAAGGGGTACGACGAAACCGTCGCCGACGCTGTCGTAGCGAGATTGCGTGAAGTCGGTCTTGTCAACGACGAGGAATACGCCAGATCAGTGGTCAGGTATTGCGCCGGGCGCATGCTGGGGGAGCGCGGTACGCTGCTTGAGCTGTCGCGCAAACGCGTTGACCGAGAACTGTCTCAACAGGTGGTCGGCGAAGCCCGTGAAGCCGGCGTATTCGTCGATGCGGCTTGGGAGCTCGGGCGTAGCGTCGCTGCTCGTACAGCGGGGCTTGATTTGCAAGTCAGGCGGAGGCGGTTCTGGGCTGCCGGCGGGCGCAAAGGTCATAGTCCTGACATCCTGCGGGACATATCGCACAGCCTGTTCGACAAGGATGCCTGATGAGGCATGCCTGATTCTTGTGGAATCACAACCGCGATGCCCGGATGCGCCAGCTAACGGCGTGTCCGGGTATCGCGGCTCTCGGCGACCACGTCTCGTCATGTTTCTTGATGTGGTCGAGTTGGTGCGCGTGGTGGGGTGCATCACAGCTGTCGGCGTGCTCGTCTCGTCTTTCTATTTGCGATTGGTGACAGACGCATGCACGTGAGGGCGGCCAAGTGTGAGGACAGTCACGACGAAGAATAGTGCTCGAAGAAATCGTATGCAAGACCACGAGTCGGTGTGAGGACGGTTGTGCACGAGGACGGTCGCGTACGAAGACCGTCGCATGCGAAGTGGGTCGCGCACGAGGATGGTCCGCGTGGACTGTCGGATTTCGCTGACTGCCGCGATTCTCCGGTTGTGCCCGCATCGAGGCCATACAGGTCGGCATTGTCGGCATGCGCCGTCTCACCGAAAATCCCTCTGTTTTTGCCGAAGCTGAGCGGCCTGTGAGCGTCGGTAGAAGGTTGTGCCGGCGCTGAGGGAGTCATGGGTGTCGGTAGAAGGTTGTGCCGACGCTGGGTGGTTTGTGAACGTCGGCAGAAGGTGCGATACACGGTTTGCGAGCTGCAGGAGCGCCGGCTCTGGAACGTGTGTTGGCCTATACGCCCCGATACCCGATATACCGACACCCGATACACCGATACCCGATACGCCGGCATGCCAACTGCCGCCGGATATAACAGGACCCGCCGAAGTGGCGGGCCCTGGAAGTGGACGAGACCCCACATACCCCGGGTTCTGTCGTGTGTCTCCACACGGATGGCCATCCATCTCGACCTGACGTTGCCGCCAGGCTCTAGCAGCCTACCCGAAGACATGGGCGAGCAACCCTTGACGTCTTCTGCTTGGCCTTGCTCCCGATGAGGCTTGCCATGCGGCTGCTGTCACCAGCAGCCCGGTGGTCTCTTGCACCGCCGTTTCACCCTTACTCGGCCGAAGCCGGGCGGTCTGTTCTCTGTTGCGCTATCTCTCAGGTCACCCTGGGCGGATGTTATCCGCCATCGTGCTCTATGGAGCCCGGAAGTTCCTCAGTCATATTGACCGCGGCCATCATGGGGTCTCAGAATCACCATTATAAGCACACGCCCGATACAGCACGATGACGAGAAAAATTCCGACACCCGAGAGCGAATTGTCTTCACTTTGCGAAGTATTCGGCTACAATAAGACATACCCGGACGGCGAAGACGCAGTTCGGGACAACCCACACACAGCGGGTAACACCGCTTGAGGCTAGGAGGTCCACATGGAAATCGTCATCACCGGACGTCACACGCAGGTCAGTCAGAAATTCCGTGACGTCGTTGAAAGCAAGATGAATCGTGTGACCGCAATCGCTCCGGACGCCCAGCGCGCTCAGATTGTCGTGACCCACGAGGGTAATCCGCGTCAGGCAGATACCGCCAAGCGCGTTGAGATCACCGTGGTGGCCGGACGCACCGTAGTCCGCGCCGAAGCGTCGAGCTCCGATGAGTATAGCGCTCTCGACATGGCTCTTGACAAGCTGACGCTCCGTCTGCGTCGTGCCCGTGATCGCCGCAAGGATCACCGTCGTGGCTATGTCAACCCGGTTCCGGTCGATCTTGGACCGGTTGAGACCCCGGACGAGGAGGAGCCCAAGGAAGAGGAGCCGAACAACAGCCCGCAGGCTGCGGTGGCATCCGATTTGGGGCCGGGTGAATCCGTTGAGGTCCAGGTTGGCGACACGCCGATTGTCATCCGTCGCAAGCTGCACATCGCTGAACCGATGAGCATCGACGAGGCCCTGTATGAGATGGAGCTGATCGGCCATGACTTCTTCCTGTTCGTCAACAAGGAGACTGGTCGTCCGTCGGTGGTCTACCATCGTCACGGCTGGAGCTACGGCGTCTTCGAGATCGACACCGCCGAAAACGTGGCCAAGGCCAAGAAGGAAGTCTGAACACCGGCCGCTCGATAGCGGTTCCGTAGAAATATAGCGACGGGAGCCCGCGTTGCAGTGCACGCGGGCTCCCGTCATGCCGGCCGGGCGCACGACCCGCCCGTGTCGGCGCAATTGGAGCAGGGAGTGTAAAATCCCCTCCGTCGCGTACTATGGGATGAGTTGTGTGCGGACTGGGTAGCCCGCCGCGCTCGTCGTGCTGAATGAACTAGGGAGCGAAACGTGGTAAACATCGTCGACAAGGCCCTACGCATGGGTGAAGGCCACCAGCTGAAGAAGCTGGAAAACGTCGCGAAAGCGGTGAATGCGCTTGAGGACGAGATATCGGCCCTCTCCGACGAGGAACTTAAAGGACAGACCGCCAAGTTCAAGCAGGAGCTTGACAACGGCAAGAGCCTTGACGACATTATGCCGGAGGCGTTCGCCACGGTGCGCGAAGCGTCGAAGCGCACGTTGGGCATGCGTCACTTCGACGTGCAGCTCATGGGCGGTGCGGCGTTGCATTGGGGCAACATCGCGGAAATGAAAACCGGTGAAGGCAAGACCTTGGTCGCGACCCTGCCGAGCTACCTCAACGCGCTTGAGGGCAAGGGCGTGCACGTGGTCACGGTCAATGACTACCTCGCCAGCTACCAGAGCGAACTTATGGGCCGCGTCTACCGGTTCCTTGGCATGAGCGTCGGATGCATCGTCACCGACCAGAAGCCGCCGGAGCGCCGCAAACAGTACAATGCCGACATCACGTATGGCACGAACAACGAGTTCGGTTTTGATTATCTGCGCGACAACATGGCGTGGGACAAGAGCGAGCTTGTGCAGCGCGGCCACCATTACGCCATCGTCGATGAGGTCGACTCCATCTTGATTGATGAGGCCCGTACCCCGTTGATTATTTCCGGTCCGGCCGAGGGCGATGTCACCCGTTGGTACCGCCAGTTCGCGCGTCTGGTCCCCAAGCTCACCCGAGACGAGGACTACGAGGTCGACGAGAAGAAGAAGACCGTCGGTATCCTTGACCCGGGCATCAGCAAGGTTGAGGATTATCTCGGCATTGATAACCTCTATGAGCCCAGCAATACCGCGTTGATCGGCTATCTGAACAACGCAATCAAGGCCAAGGAGCTCTTCCTTCGCGACCGCGACTACGTGGTCACCCACGGCGAGGTACTCATCGTCGACGAGCACACCGGCCGTATCCTGCCGGGTCGCCGCTACAACGAAGGCCTGCATCAGGCCATCGAGGCGAAGGAAGGCGTCGAGGTCAAGGCCGAGAACCAGACTTTCGCGACCATCACCTTGCAGAACTACTTCCGCATGTATGACAAGCTCGCCGGCATGACCGGTACCGCCGAGACCGAGGCCGCCGAATTCATGGGCACCTATAAGCTCGGTGTGATCCCGATTCCGACCAACAAACCGATGATCCGCAAGGATCAGGACGATCTGATCTTCCGCACCAAGAAAGAAAAGCTGCACGCGATTATCGAGGACGTCGCCAAGCGCCATGCCAAGGGTCAGCCGGTTCTGCTGGGCACCGCATCGGTCGAATCTTCCGAAGTCGTCTCCTCGCTGCTTGATGTGGCGAAGATTCCTCATCAGGTGCTCAATGCGAAGCATCATGCGAAGGAAGCCGCGGTCGTCGCGGTCGCCGGTCGCAAGGGCGCAGTCACGGTTGCCACCAACATGGCCGGCCGTGGTACCGACATCATGCTCGGCGGCAACGTAGAGTTCCTCGCCGACGCCAAGCTCAAGAAGGAAGGCTACTCGCCCGAGGACACCCCGGAGGAGTACGAGAAGCGTTGGCCCGGCACGCTGGCCGAGGTCAAGGCACAGGTCAAGGACGAGCATGACGAAGTCGCCAGGCTGGGCGGCCTGTACGTGCTCGGCACCGAACGCCATGAGTCTCGCCGTATCGACAACCAGCTGCGCGGCCGTTCCGGCCGTCAGGGCGATCCGGGCGAATCCCGCTTCTACCTGAGCCTCGAGGACGACCTCATGCGTCTGTTCAACACCCAGCTTGTTGCGCGTGTGATGTCCCGCGGTCTTCCGGAAGGTCTGCCGATCGAATCGAAGAGCGTGTCCAAGGGCGTGCGCAACGCGCAGAAGGCCGTCGAATCGCGCAACTTCGAAATCCGTAAGAACGTCCTCAAGTATGACGACGTGATGAACAAGCAGCGCAAAGTCATCTACGCCGAGCGTCAGGCCGTGCTCAAGGGCGAGGATATCCACGAGGACATCCTGCGCTTCATTGACGAGACCGTCGCCAGCTACATCCGCGGCGCAAACCGCGGCTCCGCCAAGCCTGAGGATTGGGATTTCGACGGCCTGTTCAAGGCGCTGTCCCAGATCGTGACCATCACGGTTGATGAGGACGAAGCCAAGAAGGCTGTGAGCGGTCTCAAGGGCGACAAGGCCTCCGAGGCTCTGCGCAAGCTCATCGTTGATTCCGCCAAGGAATCCTATGCGAAACTGGGCGAGAAGCTCAGCGAAGAGGCGCTGCACCAGCTGGAACGTCGTGTGGTCCTCGCCGTGCTCGACCGCAAGTGGCGCGAACACCTCTACGAGATGGATTATCTCAAGGACGGCATCGGCCTACGTGGTATGGGCCAGCGTGACCCGCTCGTCGAATACCAGCGCGAAGGCTACCAGATGTACAACCAGATGATTGAGGCGATCAAGGAAGAGACCATTCAGCTGCTCTTCCACGTCGACATCCAGGAAGTTGCGCAGAACGAGGACATCTCCAGCGAGCATGATGAGGATGTCGCTGTGGACAAGGCCGAAGCGGCGGTCGGCATCACCTCGACTGACGCCGAGGACGAGCCCACGACCGTCAGCTCCGCTCCGGAAGATCCCAGCGAGTCCGACGAGACGGCTGATGAGGACGATGCGGCCGAGCATCGCGAGCCCGGTGTCGTCGGCCCTGCACCGATCAGCCACGAGGATGTCAAGCTGCCCGCCAGCAAGCGACCCAAGAGCGACGAGCTCAAGAGCCCGTGGGCGGACGGCCGCACCTTCCCGGGCACGCCGAAGAACGCGCCGTGCCCGTGCGGCTCGGGGCGCAAGTACAAGATGTGCCACGGCCATAACGAGAAGGCCTGATCGCTCCGAATAGCGGTCGGCGTGATTTGATTAACGGACGGCGGCGTCATCATGGAAACCCATGGTGGCGCCGCCGTCCGTTTTGCATATGCGGACGATATATATGCGAATGATGCAAATCTGCACGTCCCTGAACATCATCCGCCGCATCAGCGGTGCCGGTCAACCCGGACTGACTGCCGCAATTGCCCTGACATCGCACGAATTTCCGGTAGAAGCCTCAGAATGTGGACGTTCACAAGGCAGAACACATGAAATCGATACAATAAGCCACAAACAATAACATCAGATGCACAGGAGGGCATGATGACCGAGATCACTTGGAAATCGATTCTCGCAGAACTCGTCAACGGCAATCATTTGAATGCGGACGAGTCCTGGTGGTTCGTCAACGATCTCATGAACGGCAATGCCAATCCTGCATGCGTCGGCGCCGTCCTTGCAACCCAGCAGCAGCTTGGCCTGACCGCGAACGAAATCGAAGGCGCAGCAAAGGCAATGGTCTCTCACGCCGTGCCGCTCAACGTCTCGGGCGAAACCACCGATATCGTCGGAACGGGCGGCGACAAAGCCGCAACCGTGAACCTGTCGTCCATGGGCGCCGTGGTTGCCGCGGCGGCAGGAGTCAAAATCGTCAAGCACGGCAATCGTGCCGCATCGTCGAAGTGCGGTTCAGGCGATGTCATCGAGGCCTTGGGTGTTCCGCTTGATCTCGCTCCGGAAGCAGTGACGGAAATCGGCGATGAAATCGGCATCACCTTCGCCTTCGCCAAGACTTTCCACCCAGCCATGCGCTTTGTCGGCCCGGTCCGCTCAGCGCTGGGAATCCCGTGCGTATTCAACGTGCTGGGGCCGCTGACGAATCCGGCGAATCCGAAGCATGTCGCCATCGGTTGCGCAGACCGCACATTAAGCCCGCTGATGGCGCAAGTGTACGCCAATCGCGGCCAAAGCGGCATGGTGTACACCTCGAGCGAAGGCCTTGACGAGATGGCTCCGACCGGCCCGGTTTCCGTGTGGCTGATTGCAGATGGCAAGGTCACGGCCACCGAATTCAATCCCATCACCGAGCTTGGCCTTGACCCGGTGACCCCTGAACAGCTTCGCGGCGGCGAGCCTGAGCTCAATGCCAGCATTTTCAGGGACTTCCTTGATGGCAAGCCGGTTGCTTCGCGGACGACCGCGTTGCTTAACGCCGCTTCCGCCATCGTCGCCGACGGCCATCTCATCGCCGATGGGTCGCTTACTGATCGCTTCCGTCAGGCGTACGGACTTGCTCAGGAAGCCGTTGATTCCGGCAAGGCGAAGGACCTGCTGGAGCGTTGGGTCAAGCTCGCGCAGTCCAAGCGAGCATGATTCACGCCGTGGTGCGGCTATGACGTGGCGTGTGACGCGCCGGCCAACGAGACAATCGACAGCCAGCGTCACACCCCACGGCGGCATGGGTGTGACGCAGTGACATCAACCCTGTCGTTGGCAACCCTGCCGCTGGCACAGCCGCAGCGCTAGTCCGTGTATGTATCCGACCTCCGGATGCACATCATCTTCGAAAATACATCACCTTCGGATACATATCAGAGGGGCTGTCCGGGAAACCTCCGGACAGCCCCTCTGGATTTCCGCACAAGTCCAGGCGTTTCCCCTAGCAGGGTGTGTGCGTTCTTGCTTTCACCCGTTCAGTCAGACACGGGCGCCATCATCGAACGGATTGTCGTGATGGACATGCCCCCGTCGGCTCGCCACTAATCCGGCAATGCCAAGCAGCAAGCAGATTGCACAGACCGTTCCGATAATTCCCGTGAATTTGGGCACAAGCACCGAGGCGATGATCCCCAACACACCGATGACTGTCAACGCGGTGAACAGGATGATGCTGTGCGGCGTGGGCGCGAAGGAAGTCGGCGGCACGAAGCGGTCGCTGTAGCGGTCCATCACGTCATCGGTGTCCAACCAACTTGAGCTCGTGTTGTCTCGCGGGCCGCGACCGGCCCCGATGGCATCGTCGGTGAAAGTGCCCTGATCGAGGTCATCGACCGAAAGCAGCGCTTTCTTCTCAGCACGGCGGGCGTGTCGTTCGAATCGTTTCGCATTTCGAGACCGCTCCACGTCCTCGAGATCGCGTGCGTGATCGTGAGCGAACGCCTCCCATGCCTCGTCAAGCGGCTCGCCGGGGGAGGAGCTGCCTTGCGAGCCTTCGCCGGGCCCGGGTATTGGACGCTCTCCTGACGCATTGGTATTGTTGTGCTCAGTCATAGGTACCACTGTAAACGAGCGTCAAGTCAAGTCGCTGGGAGGGAGAGCCCTCGTGCTCTACTGGTTTTTCGTCCGGACCTTGGGTCCGATCGCAAGGCGTCGGTTCAATCCAACTGTCGAAGGGCTTGAAAATATTCCGCGCAAGGGTGGGGCGATTATCGCGGCGAACCATCTTGCGGTCATTGATGACGCGCTGCTGCCGATGACATGCCCGCGCATGATTCATTTCATGGGCAAGGCCGAATACTTCGAAGGCAAAGGCATTAAGGGCCGCTTCAAGAAGTGGTGGTTCACGTCCGTGGGCGTGTTCCCGGTGGACCGTTCGGGAGGATCGAAGTCCTTGGGCGCGTTGAACCACGCCAAGGAGATTCTTGAAGACGGCCACCTGTTCGGCATCCATGTCGAAGGCACCCGCAGCCCCGATGGCAGGTTGTATCGCGGGCACACTGGTGCGGCTCGTCTCGCGTTCGAAACCGGTTGCCCGATTATTCCAACGGCGATCATCGGGTCTCGCGACCTGCAAAAGCCCGGTCAGGTGATTCCAAACAAAGGCAAATCGAAAGTGATATACGGTGCGCCGATTCCGGTCGAGCGCAAGGACCCGCAGGATGTGACGCATGAGGAGCTGCGTGAGCTGACTGATCGGGTGGTTCGCGCCATCGCGCAGATGAGCCGACAGGAGTATGTCGACGAGTATGCGCAGACCGTCAAGGCAAGGATGAAGGCCGAACAGGAGGCGCAGTCCGCGGCGGTCACACCACAGTCAGTGTGATCACAGTCTTGTTGCCGTTCGCGTCCCGGACACGCACCTGCTGACCGGCGGACGGCGACTGCAACCGCACGGTGTGGGTCAAGTCGCCAAGCGGGGCGCTGACCTTCACCTCCAAACCGAGCGCCTGCAAGGCCGCAGTCGCATCGCTGGTGCTTTTGCCGGTTACATCAGGCAGCGTCACCATCTGTGGGCCCTTGGAAACCACGACGTCGACGGTGTCTCCCCAGTGCAGTTGGGTGCCGACCGTCTGTGATGCCGAGATGATGCTGCCGTTTGGCACGGTATCGCTATATTCCTCGCCGTAGGCGGCCTTGAGCTGCAAGCTGTCGAACAAGGCCTGCGCCTCGTCTTTGGTTCTGCCGACGACATCCGGCATATTGACCGGCATCGGTCCCAAGGAGAGTTTCACCACCACGCTGTCGTTATGTTCCATCGTGGTGCCAGGGTCGGGGGAGATGCTCAGCAGGGCGTTCTTTGGAACGGTCAGCGAATACTCGTCATCGTTGATATTATGCGAAATGTTCGTGAAGCCAGCCTTTTCGAGGGCGGTCAGGGGGTCCTTTCCGTTGTCGGTCGATGGGTCGGTGATATCTGAGGGAATGGTCGCCTGCCGCACGCCTTTGGACACGGTGACTTTCACATTGCCCGCGCTGCGTTTGCTGATATGCGCGCCGACCGTGGACGGCGTGGTTGAGATGATGTTGCCCTCTTCGACGGTATCGCTGTATTCCTGGGCGACGGAATAAGGGATTCCGGCAACGTTGAGCGTGCTGCGGAACGAGCTCCAGCTGACATTCTTGATGGTGCAGGTCTTGCCTGTTTTGCATGTCAGATCAGTGGGTTTCGGCATGGTCCAGTAGCTGCCGGGGCCCAGATAATACCACCATGCGCCGCATCCTGCGCCGGCGGCGAGCACGACGGCCATGATGGCGGCGACGATGATTGGAACCTTGCTGCGTGGCCGCCCGCCACGGGAATGCTCCGCGACGCCGGAAGGCTCGATATCCGATGTGTCGGTTGTGGTGATCGCCTGGGTGAAGGCGTCCTGGCTGGTGATGCTGCGCGGCCTCCTTGCGGCGTTCGAGTCGGTTGCAAGGATGCGGGTACGCGTATCCTGCGTGTTAGCGGCGCCGGAACGCCCATCCGTTGGTGTTGTGACAGATGTGTCGGGGGACATGTCGGGGGACATGTCGGCGGACGTCGCCGCGGATGACGACGGTGACGACGGTGACGACGGTGCCGGCGGCTGCGGCGGGTAATCCGACTGTGCCACTGACGTTGTTGATGCCGCGGCATCATGCCCGTTCTCGCCGCGCGGGGCGACCAAACCGTTGGGCGCCAACGGGGATTCGCCGTCGCCAGTGGATTCGTCGCGCATAGGATCGTCCGACCGCCGGTACAGCCAAGCCTCCATCGGCATCCCGGAAATCACTGTGCGCAGGAGTCGTTGCGCTTCCATGGCGTCCGCTGGCCTGTCCTCAACCGAACGTGCCGTCAGTTGCGCGATAAATTCAGAGACGGACGGTTCGATGCCCGGGCAGCGGGTAATCACCGGGGGAACGTCCTCGTGCACATGTTTGAACACCATCGTCACCGGGTTATCCGACTGGAATGGCGGCTCACCGGCAAGCATCTCCCAGGCCATGATGCCTACTGAATACAGGTCGCCCTGAGGTGTGGCCTGGTTGTTCTCGATCATCTCCGGTGCCAGATAGGCTGCCGTGCCCAACAGCATACCCGTCGTGGACAGCGTGGCCTGCGACGCGGCCTTCGCCAGCCCGAAATCGGTGATCTGGACATGGCCGCGGTCGTTGAGCAAGATGTTCTCCGGCTTAATATCCCGGTGCACGACGCCTGCGCGATGCGCGGCTGCAAGCCCATCCAGCGTCTCCGCGACGACGCGCAGGGTCTCGCGCACGGTGAACGGACCCTGCTGGTTCATCTCATAGCGCAGATTGACGCCATGGACGTATTCCATGACCAGATAGTTGCGGCCGTCAATCTCCCCGGTGTCGTAGACCTGGACGATGTGCGGGTTCGCAATGGCCGCCGCGGACCGAGCCTCACGATGGAATCGTTCCACGAACTGTTCGCGATGCGGCCCCTGCGCCAGCTGTGCATGCATCACTTTGACAGCGACATGCCGGTCAAGACGCACATCAATCGCCTCATACACGGTCGCCATGCCGCCGTCGGCGATTTTGCGCACGATACGGTACCGGTCGTCGATGATCTGCCCTTCGTTCGCAGTTTCAGTCATGTTCGCAGGCCCTTTACTCAATGGTGATGACACTAGTCTACATGCCTCGGGCTACTCGCCGGCTGCCGGGGCCTGCGAACGTTGCCGCCGGATCACAGGCAGGAATCGGGGATGAAGGTGCGGCACGCCTCGAGGAGCATGTCGCGTGAGGTCTGCGGCAGTTCTGCTTCGGCAATGGCCTGGCCGGCTTGCGCCCACAGCTTGCGGATCCGTTCGCGTGAGAGTTCGACTGCCCCGCTCGTGGTGAAGATTTCGATGCCGCGGCGCACCTGCCGTGCGTCGCGCGAGGGGGCCTCGTACATGTCGATCAGTTCGCTGCGGTCATCGGCGTTCGACAAAGCGAGTGCGTCGGCGAGCAGAACGGAGCGTTTGCCTTCTTTGATATCGCCGCCGACGGGTTTTCCGGTGTTTTTCGTATACCCGATAACATCAAGCAAGTCGTCTGCAAGCTGGAATGCGACGCCGAGCGGCTTGCCGACGCGTTCGCTGAGCGGCCCTGCGACCTGCGGGTCGGTCCCCGCAGCCGTCAATCCCAGTTGCAGCGGTGCCATAGTCGTATAACTGGCGGTTTTCCAACGGAAAACGTTGAGTGAGGCATCCGCGAGGCGTGCCGGGTCACTCAACGGGGTGAGCTCGACCGCGAGGTCAAGCACCTGGCCGACGCTGACATCGCGTTGCATGCCCAGGAACACCGAACGCAGCGTGTCGGGATTGCCCAGCGACGATGCCGCGGCGTTGGCGATCGAGATGCTTACGGTCGCGAGGATGTCTCCGAGCATGAGCCCCAGGCCACGGCCGATGGATTCGCTGTGCGTCTGATGTGCGAGCGCGCGATGAGCGCTCGGCTTGCCCCGGCGCAGGTCCGAATCGTCGATGATGTCGTCATGGACAAGCGCGGCGGTCTGGAACACCTCGATCGCACAGGCGAGGTCGGTCATCGCATCCCGTGCCTGCGACGTGACCGGAAGGCCTGCGGCATCGAACGCGGCGAGCGCCAGGCGGGCTCTGAGCCGTTTGCCTCCTTGGCTTGAGACGACCGCTTGCGTGGCGACCTCGTGGAGGACATCTCGGCACGACGCGGCGATTTCGGCGTCGGGCACGGCGAGGTGTTCGCGGACCAGGTCATCGATGCGCTGTTCAATACGTTCCAGATCTGACGGCATGCTCATATCTACGAGGGTATCCACAGCGTTGCGACATTCCCGGCGGGTGGCAGAGGGCGTGTCGCACGGGGACGGTTGGCAATCAACCCTGCGGTCGGTAATGAACGCGGCGAGCGCCGACGAGCGGGATGTTCCGGCGGGCGCGGCTGGTGCGGCGAGGCGACAGCGAAGCGATACCTATGGCGGTTCGCATCTTTTGACCACATTCGTCTGCCACGCTGGACGGACGCTATCGCCGCACTGCAAGCTGAACAAGGGCGGATGCACGGGGTGTCCGCACGAAGTCCCGGCATCGACCTGGGGGATGGGGGAACCATGGAAGACGACAACAAGGACGGCACACAGCCACAAATGAGTCGGCTGGTTTTCAACGCGTTGGCACGCTACTGGGAATGGACATATGAAAAGGGTGAGCCGCTGCCCGGGGCGGATGCCTCGCGGCTTTTTCCACGATACTGGTATTCGCAAGGGGGCCGCTTGCCGTTGCGGCGGTGGGAGGAGTTGCCCGAGCCGGAAGGGACGTGGAGGGCGTGGAAATCGCCCGGGCTGTTGCCTGAAGCCTGGGTTGACTTCCAGAATGCGCGATACCGGCGATTGCGTCATGAGGAAGGCGTTGTTATCGGCACTCGGCTGTGGGTTGGTGAGGCATTGCAGATGTGGCATCGTAACCAGCGTGAGGGAGGGTCGCACCTGCCTGCCGATGACCAGCTTCTGATCAGACTTGCGGTGGGGATGCGGCAGAATATCGCCATTCGTGACGCTCTGATCGTCTCGTCGGTCAGCATCGATCCGATTGATCAGGAGACGTTGCTGCGGTTCGCTGCGGAACCGTCCTGTCCCAGTAATGCAGTGACGATGGGCAGGCTGCTCACCGAAGCGTTCGACGAGCCCAAGGCCGTCCCGCGTATCGGTTGTCTGCGCGCCTCCGCGAAGATGCTTGATCGCATGATTGAACTCGTGCCGGTGTCCTACCGGTCGAATATCGCGGCGTGTCTGGCCTATCTGTTGTGGTGGGGAGACGATGAGCGAACGGATATCTTCGCGCGAATCGCCCTGCGTCTCGACCCCACGTGCACGCTCGCCGGCATCGTCATCGACGCGCTGGGCAACGGCACGAAACCGCAGTGGTGCTCCCTGTGACATCGTGTGCAGGCGGCAATATCTCGCCTCACTGTCGCAATTGCGCGGGAATATTCGTCCACGAAAGATGGTTAACTTCTATAGTTGACGATTTGCCCTTGCCATAACTGCGCCCTTCGTTTGGCCGCGGTATGGCGGGAACACGCAGGAGGATAAGTTTGGCCAAGGAAACGACGGCAAGCAAGAAGGACGCTGATCAGACCGAAAAGACCACATCCACCCGCAAGAGCGCGGCGAAGAAGGCTGCGACACCGGCCAAGGCGACCAAGAGGTCCGCAACGTCGGCATCCGCCAAGAAGACCGCGGCGGCGAAGAGTGCGAAGACATCGAAGGCGGCGAAGGCGTCGGGCGGTGAGAGCACGGCGCCGAAGGCCAAGAAAACGGCATCCCGCACGGCAACCGCTACCAAGACGCCGCGCAAGCGTACCGCCAAGCGCACAGAGCCAGCCGCCGCCGAACATGACGAGACGCAGCTCGACGACGAGGACGAGGACATCAACGACGAGGACATCGAGAACTTCGACGACCTCGACGAAGGCGACGATCCCGACAACCTTGACGACGACATCGATTCTGACGACGAGGATGACGAGGAGGGCGAGGACGACTCCGAGGATGACGAGGAGAACAAGCCCAAGCACCGCGAGCCCGAAGTCCTGCCGAAGGCCAAGGGCGCGTTCGTCATGCGCGACGACGATGACGATGACAACCTCACCCCGTCAGGCAACCCCAAGCGCCGTGTCATTGCGGCTGGGGCCACCGCCGATCCGGTCAAGGACTACCTTAAGCAGATCGGCCGGGTCAGCCTGCTGAACGCCGAACAGGAAGTCGATCTGTCCGAGCGAATCGAGGCAGGCCTGTACGCCCAGCATCTGCTGGACACCGAGAGCGAAGGCATGAGCTTCAAGCGCAAGCGCGAACTCAAGTGGGCCGCGGCTGACGGCAAGAAGGCCAAGGACCACCTGCTCGAGGCGAACCTGCGTCTGGTTGTGTCGCTGGCCAAGCGCTACACCGGCCGCGGCATGCTGTTCCTTGACCTTATTCAGGAAGGCAACCTCGGTTTGATCCGTGCGGTCGAGAAGTTTGACTGGAAGAAAGGCTTCAAGTTCTCGACCTACGCCACGTGGTGGATTCGCCAGGCCATCACACGAGCCATGGCCGACCAAGCGCGCACGATCCGCGTGCCCGTCCACATGGTCGAGGTCATCAATAAGCTCGCCCGTGTCCAGCGGCAGATGTTGCAGGATCTTGGCCGTGAACCTACGCCCGACGAGTTGGCACGCGAACTCGACATGCCGGTCGAGAAGGTGCAGGAAGTGCAGAAGTACGGCCGTGAGCCGATTTCCCTGCACACCCCGCTCGGTGAGGACGGCGATTCCGAATTCGGCGATCTGATTGAAGACACCGATGCTATCGCCCCGTCCGACGCCGTGGCCTTCTCGCTGTTGCAGGAGCAGTTCAAGCAGGTGCTGGAAACCCTGTCGCCGCGTGAGGCGGGCGTCATCAAGATGCGTTACGGCCTTGAAGACGGCCAGCCCAAGACGCTGGACGATATCGGGCGTGTGTACGGCGTGACCCGCGAGCGGATCCGCCAAATCGAATCGAAGACCATGTCGAAGCTGCGTCACCCCTCGCGTTCGCAGACCCTGCGCGACTTCCTCGACCAGTGACGTGACGCCGTATGTGTGCCGCTCATGATTGTCAGAGCGGCACGCATACGGACGGGCGACGGCGGGAAACGAAACGCAAGACAACGAATGGGGATTATGGCAAAGGAAAACTACAGCGCCGACAGCCTGACCGTGCTCGAGGGGCTCGACGCGGTGCGCAAACGCCCCGGTATGTATATCGGCACGACCGACAGCCAGGGCCTGATGCACTGCCTGTGGGAGATTATCGATAATTCCGTCGATGAGGCGCTCGCGGGCGCTTGCAACGACATCAAGGTGATCCTGCATACCGACGGCTCGATCGAGGTCGACGACAACGGTCGAGGCATCCCAGTCGATGTCGAGCCAAAAACCGGTCTGACGGGCGTCGAGGTCGTCCTGACCAAGCTGCACGCCGGCGCGAAATTCGGCAACGCCTCTTACAATGCGGCAGGCGGTCTGCATGGTGTGGGTTCGTCCGTGGTCAACGCGTTGAGCTCCCGTCTCGACGTCGAAGTCGACCGCAACGGCAAGACCTACCACATGGCCTTCCATCAAGGGCATCCCGGCGTTTACCAGGACGCCGACCCGTCCAAGCCATCGCCTGACTCCCCGTTCAAACGCACGCGCAAGAACCGTGCGACTGAGCTTGAAGTCATCGGCAAGGTCTCGCCGAAGACCACGGGCACGCGTATCCGTTACTGGGCCGACCCGGAGATTTTCAACGATACCGCGCGGTTCAGCTATGAGCAGCTTATCGATCGGGTTCGTCAGACAACCTTCCTTGTTCCTGGATTGAAAATCACCGTCATCGACGAGAACATCCCTGAAACCGGCGATGCATCCGTCGATGCGATGCTTGAAATCGACACGCCTCAGAACGCCGCGGGCATTGCCGGGAACACGCTCGGACACGATACCGAGGCAGGTATCGGCGACGTTGACAGTTCCGACGGCGCTGACAGTATCGACAAGGCAGACCATGCTGACGACAACTCCGACACCGGGCAAGTCGAAGATACTGCGGCGGACGACACCACCGACAATCGCGAAGCGCAGGCGGCAAGTCAGGCAGTCCTCGCATCCGCGGCGCGCCCCCACCGCAGGGTCGAGGAATTCCTCCACACCGGCGGCGTCAAGGATTTTGTCGACTTCCTGTCCAAAGGCGAACCGGTATGCGATATCTGGCGCATCAGCGGCGAAGACACCTATACCGAGGAAACACAGGCTGTTGACAGTAAAGGTGAATTGCACGCGCAGAACATCGAGCGCACCTGCAAAGTCGATATCGCCCTGCGCTGGGTCAACGGCTATGACACCACGTTGCGCAGCTTCGTCAACGTCGTCGAGACTCCGGGCGGCGGCATGCACGTCGACGGGTTCCTGCAAGGCATCACCAAGCAGATTCGCAAAACCGTCGAAGATAATGCGCGCAAGCTGAAAGTCAACCTCAAGGACGCCAAGACCCGCGTGGAACGCGATGACATCCTCGCTGGCCTGGTCGCGGTCGTCACCGTGCGTATCGCAGAACCGCAGTTCCAAGGACAGACCAAGGACGTGCTCGGCACGGCCCCGGTGCGCCCGATTGTCTCGAAGATGACCGAGCAGCAGTTCGGCGAGATGATTACCGGCTCGAAACGAGGCTACAAAGAGCAGTCCGGCAGGGTGCTCGAGAAGATTGTCGGCGAGATGCACGCGCGCATCCAGGCGCGCAAGACCAAAGAGGTCACCCGCCGCAAGAACGCGCTCGAAGCCGCATCCATGCCGGCGAAACTCTCCGACTGCCAGCCCGGCAACGACGATATCGCCGAACTGTTCATCGTCGAGGGCGATTCCGCACTTGGCACGGCGAAAGCCGCCAGAAACTCAAGCTTCCAGGCCCTGTTGCCGATCCGAGGCAAGATTCTCAACGTGCAGAAGGCGAGCCTGTCGCAAATGCTGTCCAACAAGGAATGCGCCTCGATCATCCAAGTGGTGGGCGCGGGTTCCGGCGCGAGCTTCGACCTGAGCCAGGCACGGTACAACAAGATCATCATGATGACCGATGCCGATGTTGACGGCGCGCATATCCGCATCCTGCTGCTCACGCTGTTCTACCGGTATATGCGGCCGCTGATTGAAGCCGGCCACGTATATGCGGCTGTCCCACCGTTGCATCGCATCGCGCTCGCTGGCAAGCACAAGGGCGAGTTCATCTACACGTATTCGGACGATGAGCTCTCCGGCAAGCTCGCCGACCTTGAACGCCGGCATATCGACTACAACCCCGACATCCAGAGGTATAAGGGCTTAGGTGAAATGGACGCCGACCAACTGGCGGACACGACCATGGACCCGCGCTCGCGCATGCTGCGGCGCATCCGCATGGAGGACGCGCAGAAGGCGGCGGGTATTTTCGACCTGCTCATGGGTGGGGAGGTGCCGCCGAGACGGCAGTTCATCGTCGAGAACGCGGACGATTTCGATCGCAGCAAGATCGACACCTGATTTGGCGCGCTTGGTGTCCGCCGGCGTGTGCGTGAATACCGCTGGCGGATGCCGGTATTACGATTGAGGCCGCATCGGGCCGGGTTTGCGGGCATCCCGATCCCCGCCTGTTGTGTGGCCTCAATCGTTGTATCGGGCTGTTCTGCGAAGGCTGTGTTCTCAGGCTGCCCGACCTGCCCGGCGCTTGGCAATCGCCTGCGCGTACACCTGTTCGACCTGGTCGGCAATGGTGCGCACGTCATAACGCTCAAGCAGGAGTTCCTCGCGTCGATGCACCTGTTTCGCCCATGCGGCATCATCGATGGCGCGCGCGATGCGTTGTGCCAGTATCCGCGCGGTTTCGCGCCCGCGCACGGGGAACAGCGCATCGGTGTCGCCCAGCAGTGTGGAATGGTATCCGGGATTGTCTCCAGCCAGCGTGACTTTCGCGCCCGAGGCGATTGCCTCCAGCAACACAATGCCGAAGGACTCGCCGCCCGTCGCGGGGAAGACAGCGACATCGGCGCTGCGCAACAGGGCGGGTTTGGCGGATTCCTCGATGAATCCGGTGAAGGTGACCGGCGTGTCGAACCCGGCGGCCCGGCGCCGGCATTCCTCGAGCAACGGGCCCTTGCCGGCCATCGTCACATGGGTGCCGGCGGGGAAGAGCCGATGTCGTTCGCCGTATTCGATTGCATCAAGCAGGATATCCGCGCCCTTGCGTTTGACGAAACGGCCGAGGAACACGATATGCGGGGCGATGGTGTCACCGTCCAATGTACCGACATTGACAGCGGCAGCCCGATCGCGCATCATGGCCACATCCACCGGATTGGCGATGACGCGTGCGTTCGTATGTGCGGTCAGCGCCGCATAGCGCGCCGCGACATCGGACACTGCGATGACTTCGTCGATGCGCCGGTGAGTGTGCGCGTTGATCGCCCCAAGCGCCAGCCCGCCGATGGCGGATAACGGATCGCTGACCGCGATATGGTAGGTCGCCACGACGCCGGTATTCGGCGACGCCGCCTTGAGCACCCGACCCGCCATGAACGGGCTGTAAGGCGCTTGAACGTGCAAGATGTCGAAATCGCCTTCCGCAAGCGTGCGTGCGATGAGCCGGCGGCTTGCCGGCAGGGGGATGCGCATGCGGTTCCCGTTCGCGCTCACCATCACGTTCCGTGACATGACGTGCGTATTTGGTACAGGGGAGTGTTCGGTCTGCCCGACCAGGTAATGCACGTCATGGCCGCGGCGGGCGAGTTCCTTGCCCAGGGTCACGATATGCTGCTGCACGCCGTCGAGCACGTCGAGCGTGTCATCGAATACGAATGCGATGCGGTAAGACATGGTCTCCAGTCTAGTGCCGTTCCGGCTGGACCGTGCTCAGCGGCTGGCGCTCATATCGCGTCGGTGATCTGACGCGCCTGATTGTAGGCGTCGATGATGTTGTTCGGATTCGACAGCACCAGTGCCACATACCATACGACCACGAGAATGAAACCGATGGTTGCCAGCGGCAGACGAGGCACGAACAGGCGTACGAGGCACAGGATGAGCACGGCGATGAGCATCCACATGAAGGTCAGGGATTCCAAACGCAGCCAGGTGAGCCCATACGCGCCAATGTACAAGTGCAGGCGCCACAGAGCCGAGGCAAGCATGACCCCGGTTTCGCCGATCAGCACGATGAGCATACCGGTCAGGGGAGCGGTGTGGCGTACCCGGCACAGGATCAGCGCGTAGCCGGCGAGGTTCACGCATACGACGGCGAGCAGCTGGAAGAATCCTTCCCGGGCGTACTGGGAGTAGGTGTAGCCGTCGGGCAGTTGCCTGCCACTGAACAGGAAGGCGAACTGGATCACGCAGAACATAGCGTACAGGACGAGTACCAGTGCGAGGACAACGGCGGCCACTGCCGTGTCGAAGGCGTGTTTGTCTTGGCTGGGCTGGGCGGCGGATGCGGTCGCCGGCGTGCACGCGTGCATGCGCAGCCGGTTGGTGACTTCGGTCTGCGCGAGGATGGACAGGCAGAAGGGGAACAGGAACACGATGATGAGCACGTGGCACACGAATTCGGAGATGTCGATCGATCCGATCATGCGGCGCAGCGCGTAATTGAACACCAGGTCGCTGGAAGCCAGAAGCGCTGTGAGCGCGACGAGCAGGGGAACGGCGACCACGATGATAAGCAGGATGCGGCGGGCTGTGGTCATTTGTCCAACATGCGACTCGCTGCGTGTACTATCGCTATCCGATGGGGTTGTATTGTCGTCATTCTTCGATGAGAATGCATGTATAGCGTGTTGGGCGTGACTGAGCGTCGAGCCGACCGCATTGAGTTTGGTGAAGGGAGAAATCCATCCAAGCAGCCAGCGTTTGACGGTCAGCCATGGGTGGTGGGGGTCGAAGCCGCCATCCGAGATTTGCAACGTCATCATCAACAGGCATGGAACGGCGAGGAAGGTGGTGGTCACCCAGCTGTCGTCGATTTTGCCGGCCGCATGCATCGCAATCGCATAGGCGCACAGCATCGCCGTGGCGATGGTGGTGAAGCACCACATGAGGCTGCGATGCGCGGTGCGGAAGAACAGGACGGTGACAGTGGCGATAACGGCGAGCCAGAACCCGTCGAACCATGGCGTATACGTGTTGGCGTCCGACCATGCGAACACGAGACGGTCGCACAGAATCGGCAGGATGATCGCCGCGCTGGTGATGGCGAGGAGCCTGCGGTCGGCCGGTGTCGAGCCGTCGGGGGCGGCGAGCGGGTCGTGTCTTGGTGCGAAGGGCACTGCGGGCGGGGTAGTGTACGGTGTGCCGGCAGCCCCGTGCGGATACGGCCGTGCCGGTGGCATGGGATGCTGCTGTTGCACGGGTCGAGACAATTGCTGCGCCTGTGTCTGCTGTGCCTGTGTTTGTTGGGTCTGATGTACTGGTTCGCCCTGATGCTGCGATGGTGTTGGCGATGTCATGGTTGCTCCTTCTCGACCTTGGATATCCTCATCGTAAGTATCGAATGTCGATACATGTCTATCGATAATCGATTTATCACAGAAATTACACATCGAGAAACGATATGTTTCTCTCGTTTATCGATACTGCTATGCTGGACATGCCGACGCGGCAACCGCCGTGTGAGGAAGGAAGGCATCCATGGCAATCGAACAGCCGCAGCATCCACGGCAGCACAATGGGAAGCCGTCTGTGCGCAGCAGACACAACGAACCGGCTGCGTTGGACGATCTGGGCGACAATCCATCCGCAGTGCAACAAGCCGCGGATTCAGACAGCGGCATCAGCCCGGTCGTGATTGTGGTACTCAAAGTCGCGCTGGTCGTATTCATCGCCATGTCCGTTGCCGCGCAGATATGGGCCCTGCCGCTTGTCGCACGGCGCAGCGCCCAGGACGCCCCGCAATACGCGCCATATGCGACCGGCTACCTGCTGGCGGTGATCGCAGCGCTCGCATGTTTCGAAATCGGTCTGGTCGCCGTATGGAAACTGGCGTCGCTGTCGGGCCGCGGCATCGTATTCACACATGATTCCCTGATCTGGGTCGATATCATCATCGCCTGCGTCAGCATCGCCGCAATCATCGCGCTCGCCTTGTTTGTGCATACCGCGTTCATCGCGCATCTCAAACCACTCGCCGTGCCGTTGGGTGCGCTGCTCGTCGCCTTGGGACTGTTCGCAATGCTGCTGCTCATCATCGTCCTGCGCGCCCTGCTGGTCTCGGCCACGGCGCAGCGTGACGAACTTCAGGCGGTGATTTGAATGGCGATCCAGGTCAATCTCGATGTCCTGCTCGCCCAGCGGGGTATGTCGGTAGGGGAATTCGCCAAAGAGGTGGGCATCACGCCGGCGAATGTCTCCGTGCTCAAGAACGGCCGGGCCAAGGCAATCCGCTTCTCCACGCTCGAAGGCATCTGCCGCACGCTCGACTGCCAGCCGGGCGACGTACTGCAATGGGTCCGCGAAGATGACGGGGATGATGTCGCGAACGAAGCCTGACTCCCCCTGCTTCTGCCGACGTTGAGCAGGGTGTGAGCGTCGGTGGAGACAGGGTGGTAACGTTCTGCCGACGTCGAGGGAGCCTCCCGGCGCAGACAATCATCAACTGGCACGGACCACGAGAGGAGAAGACCGGCGTGTTCAATCTGTTGCTTCCTGTAATCTACCTCGCTTTCATCAGCCTCGGCCTGCCTGATTCACTGCTTGGAGCTGCGTGGCCGTCCATGAACCAACAGTTCGGGGTACCGATGTCATGGGCGGGCGGCATATCGATGGTGATCTCCGCAGGCACCATCGTCTCCGCGCTCCTGTCGGATCGCTTGACGCTTCGATTCGGCCCGGGCGTGGTGACGGCGGCCAGTGTCGGACTGACCGCCGCGGCGCTGCTCGGATTCTCATTCGCGCCGAACTACTGGATCCTGCTCGCAATCGGCATACCGTATGGTCTCGGGGCTGGGGGAGTGGACGCCGCATTGAACAACTATGTCGCCCTACACTACGCGAGTCGGCATATGAGCTGGCTGCACTGCATGTGGGGGCTCGGCGCTACCGCCGGACCGTATATCATGGGCTTCGCGCTATCCCGCGGTCAAGGCTGGCATTGGGGGTACCGGTATATCGCCATTGTCCAGATTGTGCTGACCGCAATTATCGTGCTCAGCCTGCCGTTGTGGAAGAACAGACAGAACAACATGAGAGACAACGCGTCTTCCGCTACGGATGATGCCGGCGCCGTCGCAGCGCGAAAGCCGCTTGGTGCCCGCGGGGTCCTGCGAATCCGTGGCGCGAAGGCGATTCTTCTCATGTTCTTCTGCTATTGCGCCATCGAGCAGACCGCCGGGTTGTGGGCGAGCAGCTATCTGGTGATGTATCACGGGGTCGACAAGGTCCTCGCCGCGAGCTGGGCGAGTCTGTTCTACCTCGGGATTACTGCCGGCCGTGGCATCAGTGGATTCCTGACCATGCGGTTCGACGACCCTACGATGATTCGCATGGGACAGGCGATCCTGTTGATTGGGCTGGTGCTGATGGTACTTCCGTTGCCCGGAACGGTTCCGGCGTGCTGCGGCTTGGTGCTCGCCGGCGTCGGCTGCGCGCCGATCTATCCGTGTGTTATCCATTCGACGCCGGCGTATTTTGGAGCTGATCTGTCACAGGCCATTGTCGGCGTGCAGATGGCCTGCGCATACATGGGTTCTATGGTTATGCCGCCGTTGTTCGGCTTGATTGCGCAACACACATCCATTGCCACCTACCCGTGGTATCTGCTGGTTCTGCTCGCTGTGATGACCGCCATGCATGAGGTGCTTCGGCGTCAGCGTGCAGACGCCTGAACCGCGTGGGTATGAACGGCGAAGCTCGACTTCTTCTGCTTCTGCCGGCGCTGGGACGCTCCTCAGCGTCGGCAGAAGCAGAAAATAGGGTTCAGCTCAGCCGGCGAAGGCAATCGGGGCGGCGAGTTCGACACCCGAACCGTCGCGACGCATATCCGGCTTCGGCAACTCCACCGGGGTGCCGTGCTCTGTGCTTGCATGCAGTGGGTACATGCCCACCCAGGCGAACAGCAGCGCGTTCTGTCCCTTGAGGAAGCGCTGCGACCTCACGCCGCCTGTACCGCGGCCCTTGGTCGGGTACATTTCCAGCGGTGTGACCTTCGCTGCCCCGTTATCGGTTCCGGGCAGCGCTTCGGCATCGCCGGCAACCGTCAGCACCACCGCTCCGGACGCGGAGAACAGGCCATTGTCGCCTTCCTCATAGGTCCAGGCGATCTTGCCGGCCTCAATCGTGTTGAACGCGACCACATGGCAGCCTTCGGCCAGCCTGATGCCCGCCATGCCGCCCGCGGTACGCCCTTGCGGCCTGACATTGCCCGCTTCGTACGTGAGCAGCGAGGCATCGGATGATATGAACACCAGACGGTCCTCATCGGACGCCGGGGCAGCGAACACTACGCTGTCACCGTCCTTCAAATCGATGATGCCCCAGGAATCCATCGTGGTCGGCGATTCGCGGTTCCAGCGCTTGACTACGCCGTTGAGCGTACCGATGGCGAGCGGCGGCTGGTCATCCGACATCGACACAGCCGTCACCACTCGTTCCCCAATGACCGGGTCGGTGCTTTCCGTAGAACGCAGCAGTTCCTCGGCGTGCACTCCGCCGGCCGCCGACAGCGTGTCCTGCGCGGGCAGGGCGGGCAGTTCGGCCACATCCGCGAGCACCAGACGCCCGGCGGAGGTGACCAGACCATAGCGCGACCGGGTCGTGGTAGGGAACACCGTGACAATCTGGTCGTCCGCGGCGCGACGCCGGTCGTCTTCCATCCCGCCGGATGCATGGGATTTCCACACGTCGACGGCGCTCGCCGCGGTTCTAGCGATCAGCCCGGACGCGCTCATCATCACCGCGCACGGCGTGTCGTCCAGTTGCAGCGCCGCGGTCGCATCCTCTTCATTGCCGGCTTTGCGGGCAGCCGCTGCAGCGGCGACATCCTCCGCGGCTGCCGACACGCGGGATGCCGCATGGATGGCTTCCAACGCCGTGTCCTGCACCCCGTCCTCGTTGCGGCCTTGCACCGGGACAGGGGAGAGCGACCCGTCGGGATTGAGGTCGAGCAGCACCGTGCGCCGCGGCGTACCCCATTGGGCGACCGCCTGGTCCATTTCCTCGACCACCACACGGTCAAGCTCCTCGTCGGAGCCGAGAATACGTTCCAACTCCTCAATTTTGCGCTTGAGCTCGTCGCGCTCGGCCTCCAGCTCGATCCGGCTCATCTTGGTCAGTCGGCGAAGCCGCAAGTCGAGAATGTACTGCGCCTGCACCTCGTCAAGGTCGAACACCGCCATCAAACGGGTTTTCGCTTTGTCAGCGTCGTCGGAGGTGCGGATGACCTGGATCACCTCGTCGATATCCACCAGCGCGAGCAGCAACCCGTCAACCAGATGCAGACGCTCCAACGCCTTCTTGCGTCTGAATTCGCTGCGGCGCCGGATCACATTGCGCCGGTGCGCGATCCACACCTCGAGCATCTCCTTGAGACCCATGGTGTGCGGGCGCCCGTCGACAAGCGCGACGTTGTTCATGGTGAAGCTGTCCTCAAGCGGCGTGTGCTTGAACAGCTGCGCAAGCACGGCATTGGGGTCGAACCCGGTTTTGATTTCGATGACCAGCCGCGTGCCGTTATGCCGATCCGTCAGGTCGATTGCGCTGGAAATGCCTTCGATACGGCGGTTCTTCACACCTTCGGAAATACGTTCCAGCACGCGTTCCGGGCCGACCATGAACGGCAGCTCCGTCACCACAATCGCCTTCTTGCGGGCCGTCACATTCTCGATATGTGTCGCCGCGCGGGTGACGAACGCGCCACGGCCGGTCTCGTACGCCTGCCGGATGCCGTCACGGCCGATGATGATGCCGCCGCCCGGCCAGTCAGGCCCCGGCACATAGCGCATGAGCTCCTCAAGCGTGGCATCGGGGTGGCGCATCAGGTGTTTCGCTGCTTGGACGACCTCGCCCAGATTGTGCGTGGCCATATTGGTCGCCATACCGACGGCGATGCCGGACGCACCGTTGACCAGCAGGTTCGGGATGGCCGACGGCAGAACAGACGGTTCCTTGAGCTTGTTGTCGTAATTCGGGGTGAAATCAACGGTGTCCTCGTCGATGTCCGCGTTCATGCCGAGCGCTGCAGGCGCCAGCCTCGCCTCGGTGTATCGCGAGGCCGCGGGGCCGTCGTCAAGCGAGCCGAAATTACCGTGCCCGTCCACCAGCGGCAGACGCATCGCGAACGGCTGAGCGAGACGCACCATGGCTTCATAAATCGCGGAATCGCCGTGCGGGTGAAGCTTGCCCATCACCTCGCCGACCACACGGGCCGATTTCATGTATGGCCGATCCGGGTTCAGGTTCATCTGCCCCATCTGGTAAATGATGCGACGCTGCACGGGCTTCAAACCGTCACGGGCGTCGGGGAGAGCACGCGCGTAAATCACCGAGTACGCGTATTCGAGGAAGGACTTGCTCATTTCGTCCTTCAACGGCGTTTCGACGATGTTCTCCTTGACCGAACGCGGATCATACGACGGGCGTGCCGGTTTGCGGTGTGATGCCATGTGCTCTCCTTCACAGATAACCGGACTATTCTACCCTCAAGCCCACCCAGCATGCCATTTTCAGGTCGCGGTGCTTCAATGGTGCATATGAGTGTCGAAGTGCCGGATAGTGATGAATTGCTGCGATTGACGTCCCCTGCGGTCTATGGTGACGGCGGTGTGGCGCGCGGCGGGGCGCTTCACCTCTCATCGGTTTTGCCTGCGGTATCCGATGCGATCGGCAGCCCTGTGACGACCCGCGTCCACGCCGATCCGGCGGCCTTGCGCGACGCGATGGGCATGCCACGCGCCTCCAGTGTCATTGTCGTGCTCGTGGACGGTCTGGGCTACTGGAATATCGCGTCACGGATCGGACATGCCCCGTATCTGCGCTCGCTGCTCGCCGATAGTGTGAACAGCCGGCCTATCAGCACATGCTCGCCGTCCACCACGGTGGCGGCCATGGCGACCTTTGGAACCGGTTCCTGCCCGGGGCTGACCGGCATGACCGGGTATACGCAATGCAACCCCGCAACCAGGCAGTTGTGCCAGCTCATCCAGTTCCGCGACGCCCCCGACCCGCAGGATCTGCAACGGATGCCGACCGTGTTCGAGACGCTTTCCGGTCGCGGTGTGCGGGTGACCAGTGTCGGGCTGCCGAAATTCTCGAATTCCCCGCTCACCCGTGCCGCGTTGCGCGGGCCGGACTACCACGGCAGCATCAGGCCGACCGACCGGGTGCGATTGGCGTGCGAGGCCGCCCGGGAGCCGGGGCTGACATACCTGTACATCAGGGACACTGATAAGGTCGGGCACAATTACGGGTGGAATTCCGACCATTGGATTGCAGCATTCGAGGGGGTGGACGCGCAGTTGCATCTGCTGCGTCGGCGTGCGCCCCGGGGCACGCTGATTGTCATTACCGCCGACCACGGCATGATCGAGGTCGATCCCGATCAGCGTATCGACATCGCCGAGCAGCCTGATCTCGCCCGTGGGGTGCGTCTGGTCGGCGGCGAGCCGCGCGCGGTCATGCTGTACACCGAGGACGACGCCGACCCCGATGAGGTTGCGGAACGCTGGCAGAACATCCTCGGGGAGCGTGCCGTGGTGCGTACGCGGGCGCAGGCTATCGCCTCGGGGATGTTCGGACCTGTTGATGACCGGGTCAGGCCCATGATTGGTGATGTGCTCGTCCATGCGGCGGGGCGCGTGACCATCGTGGATTCCAGAACCCAGACCGATAAGGCGACCCGGCTGCCGAGCGTCCATGGTTCGCTCAGTATGGCCGAGTCGGATATCCCGCTGTTGATGGACGTGGCGTGAGTGTCGATTGTATACGCGAAGTGGGGGAGCGGTTTTTATACCGCGGCAAGCGGTGCAATCGGCAATAAGTCTGCGGCGATCAGTCTCCGAATAGGATTTCATCCCAGCTGGGCATTTTGCGGCCTTTGCCGTGGGCACGCCGCTGCGTTTTGGCGTCATGGGCCTGATCGGCAGCGGTCTGAGCCGGGTTGGTATCTCCGGATAACTTCCGTGTGGCGGTCGCGTCCGCATCGGATGCGTTCTGGACGGCGGATTGCCTTGATTGCCCTGTGGCAGTGTCCACATGGTGGACATCGTGTTCTGTCGGCGTGTCGCGCCGGGCGCTGGCCGGGGATGCCGATGCCTGCTGTGTGCGCGTGTCGTGTGCCGGAGTCAATGCGGAAACCGGTGTTGTCTGTTGGTGCGGGCGTGTCGCGGCGGCCGGGTTCGGCACCGGTTTAGACACTGACGGCAGTGGCGGCTTGCTTGCGGCACCGCGGTCTTGCGACGGGGCTGCGGCAGAGGGGGTTGCGGCAGACGATGCCGCCGCAGGCGCTGGCCGGGCCGGTGATGAAGTCGCGGAATCGGATTGCGGCGCCCTCCACGCGGAAACGGCGCGTTCGATGCGTGCCGAACGGACCGAATCGCCCGGGATGTTCAGAGAAATGGGGAAGTTCGGCCCCTCGTCGCCGTCATCGCTGGCGCGGTTTTCACCGACAAGTTTCTTGGCCGTGGCATCGAGACACACCATGGCGTTGTCGTGCATATTCCATGACCACGACGCGCTGACGCGGTTGCCGGCCGATTCGAACCGAGCGGTGATTTTCCAAGGCTCCAACCCTCGGCGTGTCGCGCTCCAGGATACCGATTCCATGCCGATTCCCGCCGCCGCAAGCGTGCGCTCGATGAGCTCGGAGATGGTGTGCACGCGGGAATCCTTGGGGGCGGGCAGCATGAAGAACTGCTCGATTGCATACTGTTTCTCGGTCTCCACCCCGCTGGAGAAGCGCCTGACCAGCGTTTCGCTCAGGCCGTAGCGTTGCGCGACCTGCTCGGGTTCCGCGCCGGCGCGAATCAGCGACTGGATCTGCGAAATCGGCAGACTGGAAGTTGGCGGGGTCTGTTGATACCGCTGTTTTTCGGCCTTGAGCTGCTTGGCTTCGAGGATGGCGTGTTCCAGCGTGTCGTCCACAGTGACGCCGAAGAGCATGCCGCGCAAGGAGAACACGAGCTCCCCGTTGCGTCCGACATGGTCGAACTTGGCTTCCTGTATAGGATTTTCAGGCATGTGCGCACCACTTTCCTCGTCTTTGGGAACACTTCCTACACTACCCCGGAAAACACCGGCTTCGTGTCGTATTTTACGATGTTTTGGAAACGTGTATCCTATGCGGGGTACAGGTCATGTATTCTATGGCGCGTAACACATAACTCATGAGGAGGATGCGATGGCCCAGGACTATGATTCCCCACGCGGCAAGGACGAGGATGAGGAGTCGCTCCAGGAACTCGGCAAGAGCACGCAGAACACGTCGAACGAGGACGATGACGAGAACGCCATCGCTGAGGACTACGAGCTGCCGGGCGCCGATTTGAGCAACGAGGACGCTTCGGTGACCGTCATCCCGATGCAGGGCGACGAATTCATCTGCTCCGAATGCTTCCTGGTCAAGCACCGCAGCCAGCTCGCCTATACGGACGAGGACGGCCAGCCGGTGTGCAAGGAGTGCGCGGCCTGATGGCGGTCGATGAAGGCTATGTCGAGCCGGAAACCACCGAGGTACTGGTCAAGTACTTGCGTCAGCCGTACCCCGACACGCTCAGATACGCGCATGCCGGCGACGCCGGCGCTGATTTGACCGCCTCCGAGGACGTCACGCTCCGTCCATTCGAGCGCGCCTTGGTGCCCACCGGGATCGCGATCGCGCTGCCCGCCGGGTATGTCGCGCTCGTCCATCCGCGCTCCGGGCTAGCGGTCAAGCAGGGGGTTACGGTTCTCAATGCCCCCGGCACAATCGATGCAGGGTATCGCGGCGAAATCAAGGTGCCGCTGATCAACCTCGACCCAGAGCGCACGGTGTCGTTGCACGCGGGGGACCGCATCGCGCAGATGGTCATCCAACGGTACGTCGAGGCGACATTCGTGCCTGCCGAGCGGCTACCCGGTTCAGACCGTGCAGAACGCGGATTCGGATCCACAGGGCTGTCCTGTTCCTGACGCGCGCGTCGAAGTGGTACTATCCGTGGTACAACGGGCTTGTTATGCCGCTTGGCGGCAGGCGTACGTGTTTAGGGAGGTGGAGCGATGACTGAGTTCAACGAATCGCACGACGGCGAGGACACCGAGCCACGGCAGACGCCGGGGGCGAAGACAGGTGTCCCGGCTGGGCAGGACGCATCCGGTCAGACACCGCAGGATGACGATTTCGCCTCCGCCCATATGCTGGGTTGCGAGATCAGCGCTGATCCGCTCGATCCGCTCCAGCCCATCCTGCGCATGTGCCAATCCCATCATCCGGACGAGGATATGGACATTCTGGAGCGCGCCTATCGGCGTGCGGTTGTCCAGCATTCCACCCAGCGGCGTAAATCCGGCGAACCGTATATCATCCACCCGCTGTCCGTCGCGCAGATTCTTGCGGACTTGGGCATGGGGCCGGTCGTCGTGGCGGCCGGGCTGCTCCACGACACGGTTGAGGACACCGATTACACGCTCGCCCAATGCCGTGCCGAATTCGGCGATACCGTCACCGGGCTCGTGGATGGCGTCACCAAACTTTCGAAGATGGAGTACGGCGATTCCGCACAGGCTGAGACCATCCGCAAAATGGTAGTCGCCATGAGCCGTGACGTGCGCGTGCTTGTCGTCAAGCTCGCCGACCGCGTGCACAACGCCCGGACGTGGCGCTATGTCAAGCCGGCGAACGCCCAACGCAAGGCGCGCGAGACGCTGGACGTCTACGCGCCGCTCGCCAACCGGCTGGGTATGAACGCCATCAAAACCGAGCTCGAGGAGCTGAGTTTCAAGGTTCTCTACCCGAAGATCTACAACGAGATTGTCGTGCTCGTCGCGCGCAGAGCTGGCCAGCGCGACGTCTACCTCAAGCAGATCATCGCCGAAATCAATGAGGATCTCGACGATCTGAACATCAAGGCGACCGTCACCGGACGCCCGAAGGACTACTTCTCCATCTACCAGAAGATGATCGTGCGCGGGCACGATTTTTCGAATATCTACGATTTGGTCGGCGTGCGGATCATCGTCGACACCATCCAGGACTGCTATGCGGCGCTCGGTGCCGTGCATGCGCGGTGGAACCCGGTCCCCGGCCGGTTCAAGGACTACATCGCCATGCCGAAACTCAACATGTACCAGAGCCTGCACACCACGGTGGTCGGGCCTGGCGGTAAGCCTGTCGAGATCCAGATCCGCACGTGGGACATGCACCGGCGGGCGGAATTCGGCATCGCCGCGCACTGGAAGTACAAGGCGAACGGTCAGGCGGGCCGCGCGCTGAGCGATCCGGACAAGGACGACCGCAAGCGCGAGGACGGCAAGGATCTCGACGAGGCTGACAACCTCAAGTGGATCCAGCAGCTGGCCGACTGGACCAGCGAAACGCCGGATTCCAACGAGTTCCTCGGTTCACTCAAGGAGGACCTCGGCGCTTCCGAAGTGTACGTGTTCACACCGAAAGGCAAAATCGTCTCTCTGCCAGCGGACGCCACTCCGGTTGATTTCGCGTACGCCGTGCATACCGAGGTGGGCCACCGCACCATGGGTGCCCGCGTCAACGGACGGCTCGTCCCGCTCGACACGAAGCTTGAAAGCGGCGACACGGTTGAAGTGCTCACTTCGAAATCCGACACCGCCGGTCCGTCACGCGACTGGCTGAGCTTTGTGAAAAGCCCGAAGGCACGCAACAAGATCCGCCAATGGTTCAGCAAGGAACGCCGCACCGAGGCGATTGAGGAAGGCAAGGACGAGCTGACGCGTGCGATGCGCAAGCGCAATCTGCCGATTTCCACGCTGCTGACCCCGGAAGCGCTGGTCGGCGTGGCCGAGGAACTCAATTTCCCGAACCCCGACGCTGTGTATGCGGCGATCGGCAACGGCCAGATCTCCACACAGAACGTGATTGCCCGCCTCGTCAAGGACGCCGGTCCTTCCGAAGTCAACGAGGAGGTCGAGCAGGAGGTGCTGCCGCTGCGGCAGGTGGAACGCAGCAAGAAGCATTCGAACTCGATCGGCGTTTCCGTTAAGGGTGTGGACGACGTGTGGGTGAAGCTCGCACGCTGCTGCACGCCGGTGCCTGGCGACGACATCATCGGCTTCATCACCCGTAACCAGGGTGTTTCCGTGCACCGCACCGACTGCCAGAACATGCTCGACCTTGAGAAGCGACAGCCTGAGCGTGTGATCCCGGTGGAATGGACTAGCACCAAGGGCCTGTTCATGGTCAAGATCCAGGTCGAGGCGCTGGACCGCCCGCACCTGCTGTCCGACGTGACGCGCGTGCTGTCCGATCACGGGGTCAATATCATCTCCGGTTCGATTTCTACGGGATCCGACCGCGTGGCCACCAGCCAGTTCTCCTTCGAGATGGCAGAGCCGCAGCACCTCAACACGCTGCTGGCAGCCGTGCGCAAGATCGACGGCGTCTTCGACGTCTACCGCATCACCGGTGCGAAAGATTCCGCTGAACCGCGTCTGCGCCGTATGCAGGAGTAGCAGCATGCCGTGAACGCCAAGGCTGCTGGACAAGACTGCCACAATACCCTGTAACATATGGCGACGCCCCCGCACTACCTGTACGGGGGCGTCGTTCCAGTGTGGGTCGCGCCAAGCCGACGGCTTACTTCACGACTTCCACGGACGTGATGCCGACTGGCTCCAACGGGGCGTCTGAACGGTCCGTCGCCACGGCGTCGAGCTTGTCGACGACCGCCTTCGAAGCGTCATCGGCAACCTCACCGAAAATGGTGTGATGCCCGTTGAGCCACGGGGTGGGGACCGTGGTGATGAAGAACTGCGAACCGTTGGTGCCGTGCGGCTGGCCGTCGCGACCGCGACGCAGACCGGCGTTCGCCATGGCCAGCAGATACGGGCGGTCGAAGACCAGGCCGGGAACGATCTCGTCATCGAACTCGTAGCCGGGGCCGCCGGTGCCGTTGCCGATCGGGCAGCCGCCCTGGATCATGAAATCCTTGATGATGCGGTGGAAAGTCAGGCCGTCATAGAACGGGTCGTGCTTCTCCTCGCCGGTGAAGGGGTCGCGCCACGCCTGTTCACCGGTAGCGAGACCGAGGAAGTTCGCCACGGTGTTCGGGGTCTGGTCGTCGAAAAGATTGAGGGTAATATCGCCCTCGGTGGTATGCATGATAACTGTGGTCATGTCTCCATCGTCTCATAGCGAGGGGACGGGGGAGCGGCTGTTACGCTCCCCGCGCCAAGCGCCGGTCGGCGGCGTTGACCGGACATTGCGCTACTTGGCGGATTCGATGCGGGCCATGCACGGAAACCCCGCAGTCGGCATCACAGGATGCCGAAATGTTCCAAGGCGTGCAGAATGCCGTCATGGTCTACGTCATCGGTCACCCAATCCGCTGCCTGCTTGGCATCATCGGTCGCATTACCCATCGCCACGCCGAGCCCCGCATAGGCGAGCATCGTCGCATCATTGCCGCCGTCGCCGAACGCGATCGTCTGCTCGCGGGTGAAACCGTAATGGTCGCAGAACCGCTGGATGCCGCGCGGTTTGCCGCCATCCGCGGGAATCAGATCCGTGAACGAGGGGTGCCAGCGGACCCCCGTGGTGTGCCGGCACAACGCCGTCAGTTCGCGTTCGGCTTCAGGCGTGATATACGGGCTGATCTGGTAGGTCACATGCTGGGGGATGCGCTCATGCGGGTTGTCGACGAACACCTTGGGCGCGGTTTTACCCAGCTGACGCCATGTTTCGCGCATGGTGTCGGTGATTTGGTTGAAATACACGTAGTCGCGCTCGCAGAAATTCGCGACCACGTCCGGGTGCGCATCCAGCCAGGCCACGATGGTGCGGATATCGTCCGGGTCGAGTGACTCACTCTCGTGATATCCCGATTCATCGAAGCAATACTGGCCGTTGAGCGCGACGATGCCGTCGAAATGCACAGGGATTGTGTCCAGTACGACCTGCATATGCGAGGGTGCGCGCCCTGAGCAGATGAACACGCGGATGCCACGATTCTGGAGCGCATGGAGCGCGTCGATCGTCGACTGCGGCACGATATGCGTGACGAAGCTGGTCAGCGTGCCGTCGATGTCGAAGAACGCGGCTTTCATCTGCGCGGCCGCCTCGGGGGAAAGTTGGAAAGTCATGTCGGTGTCGCTCCTTGTCTGTATCTGCCACCAGTGTACGCGGCACGCCTGTCCGCGCCCGGAGCGTGAACCGGGGAGCGCGGTACGACACCGGCGGCAACACGATAGGGGAGGAAACGAGGTGTACGCCAACTGAGAAATCCTTGAATCCACGGGGTTTCGATGCAGGCTATAACGAACATGAATAGGGCAATTAGCGCAAAACCGGCGGAACCACGCCAAACTGCGGCTATGGTGTTGGATACGGCAAGCCGGAGGGATCCGGCGAATGAATCGCGGTGCATGGCATCGCGCAAGAGAGAGGAACATCATGGCACAAGCATCATCCGAGCAGAACCAGCCGGCAGCACCGCTGTCCGACCCGCAGGAACCGGTCCGCGTCAACCACACCGGCCGCAATATCGTCATCGCCGTCATCGTCATCGCGCTTATCGCTGTCGCGGTGTTCTTCGGCGTCCGCGCAGCCAGGGGCGGCAGCGATTCCGCCGCCAAGGGTTCCAAGTCCAACCCGGTGAAAATCGGCGTAGTCGGCGCAACCGACCCGCAATGGGTGGAATTCCAGAAGGAAGCCGAAGCAGCGGGCATCTACGTGAAGATTGTTGATTTCCAGGACTACACCTCCGAGAATCCGGCGCTTGACTCCGGCGACCTCGACCTCAACGAGTTCCAGCATCTGCTGTACCTGGCGAACTACAACGTGAAGAACAACAAGGACCTCCAGCCGATCGGCGGCACCGCGATCTTCCCGCTGGGCGTCTACTCCACCAAGGTCAAGAGCGTCGATGACATCCAGGCCGGCCAGACGGTCGCCATCCCGAACGACGAGACCAACCAGGCGCGCGCCATCGGCGTGCTCAAGTCCGCGGGTCTCGTGACGCTCAAGGGCAAGTGGACCGCATTCGCCACCCCGAACGACATCGACACCGCTAAATCCAAGGTGAAGGTCACCCCGCTGAAGGCCGAGCAGGTTGCCAACTCGCTCAAGGACCCGCAGGTCGTCGCCGGCGTGATCAACAACGACTACGTCGCGGACGCAGGACTCAAAGCCAAGGACGCCATCTACCAGGATGACGCCGAAAGCGAGGAGGCCCGCCCGTACATCAACGCCTTCGTCGCCCGCAAGGCGGATGTGAACAACGAGACCTATCTCAAGCTCGTCAAGATCGCCCAGTCGAAGAAGGTGTTCGACAAGCTCAACGCCCAGTCCGACGGCACCGCCGTCTCGGCGAGCAAGTTCACCGCCAAACAGCTGCAAAGCTACCTGGCGACCATCGAGAAGGAAGCCAAGGCGCAGCAGTGACTTCGCCGATGGCATCATCGCGATTATCCTGAAGCTCTAGGCCCGGTGCCAGGCGAAAGCTTGGGCCGGGCCTAGAGCGGTGGAAGACGTATTGCGGAAGGCATACCAAGGAGGCAACGATGGCAGAAGCAGTCATCACCTTCGACCATGTGGTCAAGGAGTATCGCCGTCGTGCAGGCGGTGGGCAGGAGCGCGGGACGACACGCGCGGTGGACGATGTCAGTCTTGAAATCGACGCCGGAGACATCTACGGCATCATCGGGTATTCGGGCGCCGGTAAATCGACGCTGGTGCGCATGGTCAACGCGTTGGAACGCCCAACATCAGGGTCGGTCACGGTGCTTGGCACGCGGGTGGACCAGCTGAGCGAGTCGAAACTGCGGCCGGTCCGGCAGAAAATCGGCATGATCTTCCAGCAGTTCAACCTGTTCTCCACCAAGACGGTCGCACAGAACATTGCCTATCCGCTGCAACTGGACCATTGGCGCAAGGATTATCAGGATCGTCGTGTCAATGAATTGCTTGATTTCGTCGGATTGCGCGAGCACAAAGACAAATACCCCTCGCAGCTGTCCGGCGGGCAGAAACAGCGTGTCGGCATTGCGCGTGCGCTCGCCACGAACCCGAAGATTCTGCTCGCCGACGAGGCGACCAGCGCGCTTGACCCGGAAACCACCTCGGAAGTGCTTGCCCTGCTCAAACGCGTCAACGAACAGCTGGGCGTCACCATCGTACTCATCACCCACCAGATGAACGTCGTCCAACAAATCGCCCACAAGGTGGCGGTGATGAGTGCAGGCAAAATCGTGGAACGCGGCGACGTGTACGACGTGTTCGCCGCCCCGCAGCGCAGCGTGACGCGACGGTTCATCGCCACCGCATTGTCCGGGCTGCCGGACGCCCCGCGCGTCGCGAAACTGCATGAGGAGTGGGACGGCAGGCTCGTCAGCGTCCTGGTACGGCAGAAGGACATCCCCGCGGCGGACGGCCGTCCGGCGGTCAAGGCGTCCGGACAGAACATCTCCGACCTCATCGCGCAGTACGGCATCCACAGCGGTCTGGTTTACGGCGGCATGGACACCGTGGGCGGTTCGGCGGTCGGCGCGATTACCTACGTGTTCGACGACACGAACCCGAGGTTCGGCGAATTCCTCACGGCATTGCGCGAAGACAGCGATGTCATTGATTTCGGTACCGCCAGCCACCCGGTGGAGTATGGCCGGGCGGTCGCGGCGGATGAAGGAGAGACACGATGAACGCATGGACGATTGACGCTGCGACAAGTCTCGCCAGCAAATCCGATTGGACGGTGTTGAAACCCCTGTTGCTGCAATCCGTGGCGCAGACCTTGGAAATGGTGCTGGTCACCTTGCTGATCGGCGGGTTCTTGGGACTCGTGCTTGGCGTGGTCCTGTACGGCACGCGTCCGGGCAACCTGTTCGAGAACAGCGTGGTGTATCACATCCTGGACGTGATTGTGAACATCATCCGCCCGATTCCGTTCATCATCTTCCTCGCCGCGATGCAGCCGCTGACCATCAAGGTGGTTGGCACTTCCATCGGCACGGCGGCCGCGATTTTCCCGATGGTCGTCATGTGCACTTTCGCCACGTCACGACTGGTCGAACAGAACCTCGTGCCCGTAGATCCCGGCATGATCGAAGCGGCCCGGGCCATGGGTGCCTCCAAATTCACCATCATCCGCACCGTGCTCATTCCCGAGGCCCTGGGGCCCCTGATTCTCGCCTACGCCTTCCTGTTCATCGGCGTGCTCGACATGTCCGCGATGGCCGGGTACATCGGCGGCGGCGGTCTGGGCAATTTCGCCATCGCCTACGGCTACCAGAAGTTTGACCAGACGGTCACTTGGTCTGCGGTGGTCATCATGATTGTCTTGGTACAGGTCGTGCAAGCGATTGCAAATGCGCTCGCCAAGCATGTGCTCAAACGGCAGCGTTGAGCGCTGACGACACGCGGTGATTTCGCGGTACGGAACGATTCCGGCGCGAAAAACAAGTTCAGGGGAGGATTATATGGCAGAACACATCGAGCTCACTGATGATCTGGTTGCCACCAGACGCCATCTGCATGAAACACCGGAATTGAGCTTCAAGGAGGTGAACACCACCGCGTTCCTCGCGGACAAGCTGCGTTCACTCGGTGTTGAAGTGCTCGACAGCCCGCTGGAAACCGGTGTTATCGGTCTGATTCAGGGCGAGCACGACGGTCCGCGCGTCGGTCTGCGCGCCGATATCGACGGCCTGCCGGTCACCGAGGAAAGCGGCCTGGACTTCGCCTCGCACAATCCGGGCGTTATGCACGCCTGCGGGCACGACATCCACATGACCAGCCTGCTCGGGGCGGTCGAATGGTTCGCCTCCCACCGCGACCGGATCAACGGGAGCCTCAAAATCGTGTTCCAGCCGGCGGAGGAGACCGGACGCGGCGCGAAATCCGTCGTCGATTCCGCAATGGTGGACGATCTCGACGCGATGGTTGGCACACACAACAACCCGGACTATACGCCCGGCCAGCTGGCCGTCGGCATCGAACCGATGATGGCCGGATGCGTGAAATTCTACGTCGATCTGCACGCTGAAGGCACGCACGCCGGCTACCCGCATTTGGGCACCGGCCCGTTGGAGGCGATGGCCTCGATGATCCTGTCCCTGCAGACCATCGTCAGCCGCAATGCGACGCCGTTCCACCCGCTGGTCGTTTCCGTCACGGAAGTCCACGGCGGCGACGTGTGGAATGTCGTGCCCGCCGAAGCTGGATTCCTCGGCACCGTCCGTTACTTCTACAAGGAAGACTCGCAGCTCGCCGAACGCCGCATGCGCGCGATCGTGGAGCACACGGCCGCCGCGTACGGCATCAGTGCGGACTTCCGCTGGGACGATTTCCAGGACCCGCTGGTCTCCGACCCCGACCTTGCGAAGGTTGTCGCCGCCGACGTGCCGGATTACGCTGATTTGCAGCCAATTCACCCGTCCATGGCGGGGGAGGACTTCGTCGAGTTCAGCAAGGTCTGCCCGGTGGTTTTCGCATTCGTCGGTTCCAACGGCGGCCCGGGGCACCACGGCCTGCACAGCCCCAAGTTCATCGCCAAGGATGCGGCTGTCAAGACGGGTGCCGAATTCTATATCAACGCCGCGTTGCGCGTGCTTGACGAAGTCAGGTCGTGACAAGCGGGACATCTTGTTGTGCCATGCCCTCATTATGCTGGGGGTATGGCACAGATTCGCATAGCACTCGCTCAGATCGACACCTGCGTCGGCGACCTTGAAGGCAACGCCGAGAAGACGCTGGAGTACGCGCACCGCGCGGCTCGACAGCATGCGCAGGTGGTCGTGTTCCCGGAGATGACCCTGACCGGATACCCGATTGAGGATTTGGCGCTCAGGCGCACCTTCCGCAAAGCCGCGTGGAATAAGGCGAACTGGCTTGCCACCGAACTTGAAGCCGACGGGCTGGGCGACTTGTATGTCGTCGTTGGCACGGTCGGCACCGACCACGCCTCCGACAAGCCGCGCAACCGGCTGGTCGTGCTGCATGACGGCATCGTCTGGGCTGGCTACGACAAGCATTTCCTGCCCAATTACGGGGTGTTCGACGAGTTTCGCATCTTCTCGCCCGGTGATCATTCGACCGTTGTCGAAGTCGACGGCGTCAGGCTCGGATTCGCCATCTGCGAAGACATCTGGCAGGACGGCGGCCCGGTCGCCGAACTCGCCGGACGCGGCATCGACGTGCTCGTCACCATGAACGGTTCGCCCTACGAGGAAGGCAAAACCCATACGCGCTTCGACCTGGCCGTCCGCCGCGCCCGGGAGGTCTCCGCCCCCGTGGTGTACGTCAACCAGGTTGGCGGTCAGGACGATCTCGTCTTCGACGGCGGCAGCTTCACCGTGGACGCCGACGGCACGCTGCTGCAACGCTCGCCTATGTTCGTGGAGGATCTGGGCCTGTTCGACTTCGACACCGACGCCGAGCGTCAGACGACTGGGGTCATCGCCCCGGCGCCAGACAAGGACGAGGAGGTCTACACCGCCTGCGTGCTCGGGCTCAAGGACTACATGCGCAAGAACCATTTCAGCGGCGTGTGTCTCGGTCTGTCCGGCGGCATCGATTCCGCGCTCGTAGCGGCCATGGCCGCGGACGCCTGCGGAGGGGCCAATGTCTGGGGCATCTCCATGCCCAGCATGTACTCCTCCGACGGTTCGAAGGACGATGCGGCTGACCTTGCGGCCAACATCGGCGCCCACTATGACATCCAACCGATCGAACCGCTGTTCGTCGCCTACCAAAACCAGCTGCATCTCGAGGGTGTGGCCGCCGAAAACCTCCAGGCGCGCATCCGCGGCGTCATCGTCATGGCGTATTCCAACTCGAAGGGCGTGCTCGCGCTCGCCACAGGCAACAAATCCGAACTCGCCTGCGGATATTCGACCATCTACGGCGACGCCGTCGGCGGGTACGCGCCCATCAAGGACCTGCTCAAGACCCGTGTATGGGAACTCGCCCGGTGGCGCAACGAGGCTTGCGCGCACGGCATGGGCATCGGTGGGCTGCATATCGTCGGGAACGAAGCGGGGGAGCACGGCAAGCCCGCCCCGAACGACATCATTATCCCGGTCAATTCAATTACCAAGGCTCCGAGTGCTGAACTTCGCCCGGGACAGAAGGATTCCGACTCCCTGCCTGAATACGCGTTGCTCGACCAGGTGCTTGCCGCATACATCGAACACGCCCACGGCCGCGCCGATCTGCTGGCCGACGGCTTCGATGAGAAGACCGTCGATACGGTGATGCGTCTCGTCGATCGCGCCGAATGGAAACGCCGCCAGTACCCGCTCGGCCCGAAAGTCACCGCGCTCGCCTTCGGACGCGACCGCCGCCTGCCAGTGACGAGCGCGTTCCGCGAGTAAGGTACTCGTATCGGGAGGATGTCTATGGCTGACAAGCAATGGTATTTCAATATGGTCACCGGGCAACCGGAATACGGTATGATCTCGCCTGATTCGCAACGCATGGGGCCGTACCGGACCAGGCAGGACGCGCTCGACGCGTGGAAGATCGTCAAGGAACGCAACGCCACGTGGAACGAGCAGGACCGCCAGTGGAAACGCTGGGGCAAGTAGCGTAGGCCATGCAGGCAGCTGCCGGTTCCGAGACCATCTGGCCTCCATCATCGCGGTAGGCCGGTTTTTCTTTCTGCTTCTTCCGACGCTGAACACGGCCTCAGCGTCGGAAGAAGCAGAATCGTATGTATACGCGTGTACTGTGCATCGCTGATTCGCCGATTGCGTTCCACTTGATTGCGCTCCAACCGATTGTGATATAAGTCACGTCCACGCCCGACACGACGCCATCATCATGGCATTACAATAGAAGTCAAACGCAGCGTAACGGTGCGTTGCGGCGACTGACACCAAGGAGTGGATATGACAGCAGTTGACCAGACCGCCCTCTCCCAGGAGGAACTCGAAGCCAAGGCATGGGACGGCTTCAACGGCGGACATTGGCAGCAGGACATCGATGTTCGCGACTTCATCCAGAAGAACTACACCCCGTACGAGGGCGATGAGTCCTTCCTCGCTGATGCCACCGACAAGACGAAGCACATGTGGAAGTACCTCGACGACAACTATCTCGCCGTCGAGCGCCGCCAGCGTGTCTACGACGTGGACACCCACACCCCGGCCGACATCGACGCGTTCCCGGCCGGCTACATCGAGAGCCCGGAAGTCGACAACGTGGTGGTCGGTCTGCAGACCGACGAGCCGTGCAAGCGCGCGATGATGCCGAACGGCGGCTGGCGCATGGTCGAGCAGGCCATTCTCGAGGCCGGCAAGGAGCCGGACCCCGAAGTCAAGAAGATTTTCACCAAGTACCGCAAGACCCACAATGATGGCGTGTTCGGTGTGTATACGAAGAACATCAAGATTGCCCGCCACAACAAGATTCTCACTGGACTGCCGGATGCCTACGGCCGTGGCCGCATCATCGGCGACTACCGCCGTGTGGCCCTGTACGGTGTGAACACGCTGATCAAGCTCAAGCAGCGCGACAAGGATTCCGTGCCGTACCGCAACGATTTCACCGAGCCGGAGATCGAGCACTGGATTCGCTTCCGCGAAGAGCATGACGACCAGATCAAGGCACTGAAGAAGCTGATCAATCTCGGCAATGAGTACGGCCTCGACCTGTCCCGCCCGGCGCAGACCGCGCAGGAAGCCGTCCAGTGGACCTACATGGGCTATCTCGCCGCCGTCAAGAGCCAGGATGGCGCTGCCATGAGCTTCGGCCGCAACTCCGCGTTCTTCGACATTTACATCGAGCGCGACCTGAAGTCCGGCAAGCTCGACGAGCAGGGCGCCCAGGAGCTCATCGACCAGATTGTCATGAAGCTGCGCATCGTACGCTTCCTGCGTACCAAGGCCTACGACCAGATCTTCTCCGGCGATCCGTACTGGGCCACTTGGTCCGACGCCGGTTTCGGCGACGACGGCCGCTGCATGGTCACCAAGACCTCCTTCCGCCTGCTTAACACGCTGACGCTGGAGCATCTTGGACCTGGCCCCGAACCGAATATCACGATTTTCTGGGATCCGAAGCTGCCTGAAGCCTACAAGCGCTTCTGCGCCCGCATCTCCATCGACACCTCGGCCATCCAGTATGAGTCCGACAAGGAGATTCGCTCCCATTGGGGCGACGACGCGGCCATCGCCTGCTGCGTGTCCCCGATGCGCGTCGGCAAGCAGATGCAGTTCTTCGCTGCTCGCGTCAACTCCGCGAAGGCCCTGCTGTACGCGATCAACGGCGGCCGCGACGAGATGACCGGTATGCAGGTCATCGAGAAGGGCGTCATCGACCCGATCAAGCCCGAGGCCGACGGCACGCTCGACTTCGAGAAGGTCAAGACCAACTACGAGAAGGCCCTCGAATGGCTGTCCGAGACCTACGTCGAAGCGCTGAACATCATCCATTACATGCATGACAAGTACGCGTACGAGGCCATCGAGATGGCGCTGCACGACAAGGAGGTGTACCGCACCCTCGGCTGCGGCATGTCCGGCCTGTCCATTGCCGCCGACTCGCTGTCCGCACTCAAGTATGCCAAGGTGTACCCGGTCTACAACAAGGACGCGAAGGACACCCCGGGCCACGAGAAGGAATATGTCGAAGGCGCCGATGACGACCTGGTGGTCGGCTACCGCACCGAAGGCGAGTTCCCGATCTACGGCAACGACGACGATCGCGCCGACGATCTCGCCAAGTGGGTCGTTTCCACGGTCATGGGCCAGGTCAAGCGTCTGCCGGTCTACCGCGGTGCGGTTCCGACCCAGTCGATTCTGACCATCACCTCCAATGTGGAGTACGGCAAGAACACCGGTTCCTTCCCGTCCGGCCATAAGAAGGGCACCCCGTACGCCCCGGGCGCGAACCCGGAGAACGGCATGGATTCCCACGGCATGCTTCCGTCGATGTTCTCGGTCGGCAAGATCGACTACAACGACGCGCTTGACGGCATTTCGCTGACCAACACCATCACGCCTGAAGGCCTGGGCCGCGATGAGGACGAGCGCATCAACAACCTCGTCGGCATCCTTGACGCGGGCAACGGCCATGGCCTGTATCACGCGAACATCAACGTCCTGCGCAAGGAGCAGCTTGAAGACGCCGTCGAGCATCCTGAGAAGTACCCGCACCTGACCGTGCGCGTCTCCGGCTACGCGGTGAACTTCGTCAAGCTCACCCGTGAGCAGCAGCTCGACGTGATTTCGCGCACCTTCCATCAGGGCGCTGTCGTCGACTGACCCTGTCGCCCTCGGGTGGCTGAAGCAGGCGTGTGTGGCATGACCACACGAGCCGCATGACTGGGGGCGGGGCCGAAAGGTTCCGCCCCCAGCCGTTTCCCGGTGCCATATGTGGCACAGGTCATGACAAGGAGGACAATGATGTCATCGACAGATACGCAATCGCAATCGCGGACAGAGCCCACGGCCACCGGTTCCCAGGGATTCCATACGACCACGCCACATATGCTCAAGACGTCCAAGCAGTATGCGAGTCAGACCCTGATGGGCGGATTGTCTGGTTTCGAGTCACCGATCGGCTTGGATCGTCGAGACCGTATCGAGGCGCTTCATACGGGCGATATCGGTTTCGTACATTCGTGGGATATCAACACGTCCGTTGACGGTCCGGGCACACGGATGACCGTGTTCATGAGTGGATGCCCGCTGCGCTGCCAGTACTGCCAGAACCCTGACACCTGGAAGATGCGTGACGGCCAGCCGGTATATCTGGAGGCGATGATCAAGAAGATCGACCGCTATCAGGACCTGTTCAAGTCCACCGGCGGCGGAATCACCTTCTCGGGCGGCGAATCCATGATGCAGCCAGCCTTCGTGTCGCGCGTGTTCCGCGCAGCCAAGGAGATGGGTGTGCACACCTGCCTTGATACTTCGGGCTTCCTCAACCGTAACTACACCGACGAAATGATTGAGGATATCGACCTGTGCCTGCTAGACGTCAAATCCGGCGACGAGGAGACCTACCACCGGGTGACTGGGGGAGTGCTCGCCCCGACCATCGAATTCGGGCAGCGGCTCGCCGCGGCGGGCAAGAAGATCTGGGTGCGATTTGTGCTCGTTCCAGGCCTTACCGATGACCCGCAGAACGTGGAGAATGTGGCGCGCATTTGTGAGACTTTCGGTGATGCCGTCGAACATATCGATGTGCTGCCGTTCCACCAGCTAGGACGCCCGAAATGGCACGAATTGCGCATTCCGTACCCGCTTGAGGATGCCAAGGGGCCGGACGCGAAGCTCCGCGCCCGTGTCGCCAAGCAATTCGAAGATCACGGCTTCAAGGTGTACTGACACCGTTGATGTGTGCCGGGTGTCGTTGGTATGCGCGACCCCGTGTTGAGCTGACGTCGTTGCTGTGCGTGACTTTGTTGTTGCTTGTGACTGCGTTGTTCCGTGCATGCGTTGTTCCGTGACCTCGTTCGGTACGGGGTGTCGTTTACCGCAATCGCATGAAACGCCCTAACCTGTAGCCATGGCACAGATTTTCTCATTCCCGGGTGGATTTTCCGGCCGCGGCTCTTCAGACGGCTTTGGACGGTCAAATACCCGTCGCCCGCCGAAACGCCCCGACGGAATACCCGACCAGGTGTGGGAAGCGGTGTTGTCGGTCTATGGCACTCCGCAGATACCCGGCATCCATTGGCATGAGGTGCCGGTACCGCACTCCATCGCGGATTACGGGATTGGCGTGGGCATCGTCTGCGTTGCCGATGCCTCAGAACCCGCTGGCAGTCGTGGGGATTTACAGCCCTCGACCGCCGCTCGGCACGTTGCTTCGGATTCTGATCCCTATACCGGTGGTGATCGTAGTTCGCACGATATAGGCGGTTTCTCCTATGGATTGGGATTGCATCGTTTTGCCGAGGACACGGCATGGGGCTGGATCACCTTGCTGTATTTCGACAATCCTCCGCGCGGATGGGACTCGCACTGGCGTTGCGTGGGATTCTGCCGCATGCCGATCAACCAGTGGGACGGCGGTTTCGCAGAGCATCACACCACACGGTGTTGGGAGACGGTCAAAGGCCGACTGGTCGATGCCGGTACGGACGCAGATTCCATCGCCGGCACGGTCACAGTCAGTCATGACACATCCTTTGGCACGGCGGACAGCGAAGTGCCGTCACGATTCGAATTCCGTGTGTCGTGGACCCCGCCCGCCAGACCGGGTACTGCGCTCGACACGGTCGATGCGGGCTTCCAGATCTCCATGTGGTCGAGACTGCTGATGGAAGGGCTGTGCCGGGCACCGATGGCTCAGCATTGATTCGTTAATTCAATGTTGTTGCCGGTGCTGAGGCCGCGTGCGGCACCTATGCTGCATCCTACGGTCAACGGTGACGGTACTATGTCGTATCGGCGCGCGGGTGGCGTCCCGTACACCGGAACATACGACGACAAGGAGTGCAGACGCAGTGAGTGTTCGACCGACGGATACCACCGGAGTGGGCGGCCCATTACGGGCGGTGACGGCCAGCGGCGACCCACGGTTCCATGGTGAACCACATCTGTTGGCCGAGCCAAGAGCGGGCGTGCCCGACATCATCGACACCTTGGATGGCTTTAAGCACTACTGTGAGTTACTGTCTGAAGGCTCCGGCCCGTTGGCTGCCGATGCCGAACGCGCTTCGGGATATCGGTACGGCCACGAGGACTGGCTGGTTCAGTTTAAACGCGAAGGCGCGGGAATTGGTTTGCTTGACCCGGTGGCATTGGCCGAGCAGGGGGCGGATTGGTCGCAATTCAATGACGCCGTCGGAGATGTGACATGGATTCTCCATGATTCCATGCAGGATCTGCCCGGATTTTATGACATCGGCATGCGCCCCCAGCGGCTGTTCGATACGGAAATCGCCGCGAGATTGCTGGGATTGCACCGATTCGGTCTGTCCGCGGTGACGGAATACTACCTGGGAATGACGCTCGCGAAGGAACACTCCGCCGCGGATTGGTCATATCGTCCGCTGCCGCGCGATTGGCGCAACTATGCCGCGCTCGATGTCGAGCTGCTCGCCGAGCTGATGGACCATATGTCCCGTGACCTCGTGCGCCAAGGTAAGGATGAGTGGGCGCGGGAGGAATTCGCCTACGCCCTGCGCGAAGGACTTCAGCCGCGTAAACCCCACCCGGTGCCGTGGCTTCGGATCTCGCATATCAACGTCTTGAGCCATGACCGGCTTGGCCAGGCGGTCGCCAAGGCGCTTTGGGAACAGCGCGACCGGCTCGCCCGGCAGTATGACATCGAGCCGGCGCTTTTACTGCCCGATTCGGCCATCATCGAGGCAGCCCGTAAGAAACCGCACAACAACCGTGAATTCCGGGCCATTCGTTCGCTCAATGAACGGGTGCGTATCCATACCGGCAGCGAGCAGGACAAGATGTTTGAACGGTACGCGCCAATCCAGAGGTCCATCAAGCCCTCGTTGTGGAAGACCACGATCCAGCAGGCGCTCGATTTGCCCGCCAGCCAGTGGCCAACCATGCCGCAGCCCCAGCATGACGCGCAGACCAACGCCCCGCGTTCCATGAAATACTGGCAGATCCACCATCCCGGCCGCTATGACACGCTGCAGCAGGTCAGACGTGTGATTCAGCAGATTGCTGAAGACACCCACACCCCGGCCGATGTCATCATCAAACCGCAGATCGTGCGCAACCTGTGCTGGACGGATCATCCCGAACGCCGTGACGTGGCCCGCTTCTTCACTGAGCAGGGCGCGCGCGACTGGCAGGTGCGGCTGCTGGCAGCGTCCGTAAGTCGCGTTATCATGTAACGGTTGCCTTATACGGCAGAAGAATGCATACTCGTCAATCAGGAGCGCAAGCGTGAAAATCAGCGTTAGGAACCTCGAGCCGACCAAGGTGAAGCTCACCATCACCGTCGATCCGGAAGAGTTCGACCCGTATCTCAACGAAGCCCGCAAGGAAATCGGCAAGCAGATCAACGTCCCCGGCTTCCGCAAGGGCCACGTGCCCGGCAAGGTCATCGACACCCGCGTCGGTTTCGGTGCCGTCGCCGGCGAAGCCGTCAACCAGGGCGTGCCAGAGCTGTACTCCAAGGCTCTCGAGGAGAAGAAGATTCGCCCGATGGCCCAGCCGGAGTTTGACGTGCAGGACGTCCCGGCTTCCGCCAAGGACGACACCAAGCTCAAGTTCACCGCGACCGTGGAGCGCCGCCCGGACATTGAGCTTCCTGAGCTCGACGGCATGACCATCGACGTGCCGGCTGCCGCCGTCACCGACGAAGACATCACCAAGCGTCTTGATTCCCTGCGTCAGCGTTTCGCCACGCTGGTTGGCGTTGACCGTCCGGCTGCCAAGGGCGATTACGCGAATATCGACCTCGACGCCCAGATCGACGGCAAGTCCGTGGATTCCCAGGAGGGCGTTAGCTACGAGCTCGGTTCCGGCACCATGCTGGACGGTCTGGACGAGGCTCTCGAAGGCCTGTCCGCCGGTGAGGAGACCACCTTCGAAGGCACGCTGGAAGCCGGCGAGCATGAGGGCGAGAAGGCTCAGATTAAGGTGAAGGTCAACTCCGTGAAGGCTGAAGAACTGCCTGAGCTGGACGACGATTTCGCTCAGGAAGCCTCCGAGTACGACACGCTCGACGAGCTCAAGGCCGACGTGCGCAAGGCCGCCGAGCAGGACGCCAAGGGCCGTCAGGCCACTGAGGCTCGCGACGCGTTCCTCGCCAAGCTGCAGGAAGGTCTCGACATCCCGGTGCCGAAGGGCGTGAAGGCCGAACTGCTCGAACAGCAGCTCAAGAACAACGGTGTGGACGCCACGAAGGCCACCAAGGAGCAGAAGGACGAAGCCGAGAAGGAAGTCGAGAAGGAACTTCGCGACCAGATCGTGCTCGACACCCTCGCCGAGAAGCTTGACGTGAAGGTCTCCCAGATGGACGTCACCAACTTCCTCGCTTCCATCGCCCAGCAGTACGGCATGGATCCGAGCGCCTTCATCAACGCGATCGTGCGCAACGGCCAGCTTGGCTCCGCGGTACAGGAAGTCGGCCGTTCCAAGGGTATGCTCGCCGGTATGCGCGCTGTGTCCTTCACCTCTGACGGCCAGCCGCTCGACTTGAGCGAGTTCCTTGGCGACACCCCGGAGAACGAGGAAGAGGAAAGCGTCGAGGCGGCTTCTGCAGCCGCCGCAGTGGCGGACGAGCTCTCCAACGACAAGGACGCTGAGTGACAACACGCACGCGTGCGTGAGACATCGCCGAGAGCGAGGCATCGCTTGAAGCATGCGCGCCAGTGTGTGGCCTTGTTACCGTGAATGATGCGGCGGCCCGGACAATCCGGACCGCCGCATCTGTATACCCGGGCGATGCCATGCGCTGACCGCGCAATCTTCGGCCGGCGTCGATTCGAAGCGGTAGGCTGAGGACATACGATTTACCGAAGGAGACAAGGTTGAGCAATTCCAGTGCAATCCTGCCCGTCATGGCTGCAGATGACGCGCCCGCAGGACCAACCGACCCGATTTTCAACCGGCTGCTCAAAGAGCGCATCATCTGGTTGGGCTCGGAAGTGAAGGACGACAACGCGAATATCATCTGCGCCCAGATGCTCATGCTCGCAGCCGAAGATCCGAAGAAGGATATCTGGCTGTATATCAATTCGCCGGGCGGCTCCATCACCGCCGGCATGGCGATTTACGACACTATGCAGCTCATTGAGCCTGATGTCGCCACCGTGGCTGTCGGCATGGCGGCGTCCATGGGCCAGTTCCTGCTGAGCTCCGGTACGCCGGGCAAGCGCTTCATCACATCCCACGCCCGTGTGCTCATGCACCAGCCGTCCGGCGGCATCGGCGGTACGACGACGGATGTGCGGATCAACGCCGAACTCATCATGGATATGAAGAAGACGCTTTCGGAACTGACCGCGAAGCAGACCGGCCACACAGTCGAGGAAATATACCGCGACAACGAGTACGACCATTGGTTCACCGCCCAGGAGGCGCTGGACTACGGTTTCGTCGACAAGATCGTGACCACGCCGGGCACGATGAACTCTGACGCAGTGAAGGGGGAGTGACGTATGGCAAGTGAAGAGGCACGATTCGTTCAGCGCGCGCAGCGTCTCGCAGGCCCGCAGGGCTTCGGCGGGTATCAGCCGCAGAACCGGTATGTACTGCCGCAGTTTGGTGAGCGCACCCCGTACGGCATGAAGACGCAGGACCCGTACACCAAGCTGTTCGAGGATCGCATCATTTTCATGGGTGTGCAGGTGGATGACACGTCCGCGGACGACATCATGGCCCAGCTGCTGGTGCTTGAAAGCCAAGACCCGAACCGCGATGTGATGATGTACATCAATTCCCCGGGTGGTTCCATGACTGCGATGACCGCGATTTACGACACCATGCAGTACATCAAGCCCGACGTGCAGACTGTGTGCCTGGGGCAGGCGGCGTCCGCGGCGGCAATTCTGCTGGCGGCCGGCACCAAGGGCAAGCGCATGATTCTGCCGAACGCGCGCGTGCTCATCCATCAGCCGTCCATCGACCAAGGATTCGGTAAGGCCACGGAGATCGAGATCCAAGCCAAAGAGATGCTTCGCATGCGTGAATGGCTGGAGAACACACTCGCCAAGCATACCGGCCAGGATGTCGAGAAGATTCGCAAGGACATCGAGGTGGACACCTTCCTGACGGCCGAAGAGGCCAAGGACTACGGCATGGTTGATGCCGTGCTTTCTCCACGCAAGTAGCGTGACGGACGATACCCCCGGCGGCAATGCGTCGGGGGTATTCCCGTATACTGGGGTACGCCGTGCCGTATGTGTCGCATCGCGTCGGCCGCACCAAAGGAGGTTTCATGAGCCGGGTCATCAGCTATCAGGACGATATTCGGCAGTGCACGTTCTGCGGAAAAACCGAACGTCAGGTCCGCAAACTGGTCGCCGGCCCCGGGGTCGCCATCTGCGACGAATGCATCGCGTTGTGTGTTGAGATGATTGGCGATGAGGAACGTCGTGATGCCGAGCACAATGCGCTGGACGTGCCAAAACCCGCGCAGATCATGCATTATCTCGACACGCATGTCATTGGTCAGACGGAGGCGAAACGCACGCTGTCGGTGGCGGTCTACAACCATTACAAGCGCGTCAACATGGAGCTTCAGGAAGCCGCTGCCGGAACGGAACGTCGGCAATTGGAACTCCTGCGCAACGCGGGAGAGGGGCACGTCGCTCCAGATCCGTTCGCTGATGTTCGCGTCGCGAAGTCAAACATCCTGATGCTCGGCCCTACTGGTGTCGGTAAAACCTATTTGGCACAGACATTGGCCGATGTCATGCATGTGCCGTTCGTCATCGCGGACGCGACCACGCTCACCGAGGCGGGGTATGTCGGCGATGATGTCGAAACTGTGTTGCAGCGGCTTATCCAGGAGGCCGATGGAGATCTGGAACGCGCGCGGCATGGCATTGTTTATATCGACGAAATCGACAAGATCGCGCGTAAAAGCGGGGAGAACACGTCCATCACCCGTGATGTGAGCGGGGAGGGTGTCCAGCAGGCACTGTTGAAAATCCTCGAGGGGACGGTTGCGACCGTGCCGTTGGAGGGTACGCGGAAGCATCGGGAGCAGGAAAGCGTCCAGATCGACACGCGGGATATCCTGTTCATTTGCGGCGGTGCGTTCGTCGGACTGACTGATATTGTTGCGCAGCGTGTAGGAGCCCATGAGAGCGGTTTCGGCGCGTCATGGCACGACCATGAGCCTACACAGGATGAATTGCTGGCGCAGGTGAATGCGGACGATTTGGAGGCCTTCGGGCTGTTGCCTGAGTTTATCGGCAGACTGCCGGTGCTGACGACCCTGCACGCCTTGGAGTGCAAGGATCTTGAGCGGATTCTCACCGATCCGGCGAATGCGTTGGTCAAGCAGTATCAGAAGCTGTTCCTGGTGGACGGGGTGCGGCTCGATTTCACGCCTCAGGCGATTGAGGCGATTGCAGAAACCGCCATCAGGCAGGGGACAGGGGCCAGGGGACTGCGTTCAATCATCGAGCATGCGCTTGAGGGCACGATGTATGACTTGCCGCAGATGCAGGGTGTTGCCCGGGTTGTGGTGGATGCCGATGCGATTGCGGGGACTGGTAAACCGGTATTGCTTGCGGATGGGGAGAGCCTTGAGGGTACTCGTGTTGCGCTGGGCGATCAGGTGGCCGGTGGTGTGCCTGGTGTCGGTGGCGCTGGCGGTTCCGGTGGTGCGGGTGGCTCCCGTAGTTCGGATGATACCGGAGCTTTGAGCGATGAGGATGCCGCACCGACGGCTGATATCGCGATTATTCGTCCAGAACATCGTGGGGAACAGGCCGGCTCACGTCGTGCTTGAGCATACGAAAGCCCTACTGTTATAAGGCGACACGCCGAAAGTTGGCATTCCGGCAACCCTGTTGTATATTAATTGAGTTGCCGGAAACGAGCTGAGAAATCAGCGCGAAGAAAGCACATGCGCCAGTAGCCCAATGGATTAGAGCAGCTGACTACGGATCAGCAGGTTGCAGGTTCGAATCCTGTCTGGCGCACAAACAAGCCCTCGGATTCGTTCGAGGGTTTTTGCGTTGTAGGGGGTATCGGCCGAGGGGTGTATCGGCCAATAATCCAAAACCCCAATAACCCAAAAACTGGTTCCTCCCACAAACTGGTTACGTTGGGGGAGTTGTTTGCGTAACCGGTTTGTGCCGTTTCGCAAATTGTCTACGTTGTGAGGCCGGTTCGCATAGACAGTTTGTAGAATGATTGGCCGAAACGGCGGCGCAGGGCAACGTGCTAGGGATTGTGTATGTCCGGTACGCGCAAACGGAGGAAACGCCACGGAAGACGCTGAGATTCAGTGACATCTGTCAGATTGCGTATGTCTGGGCCTACGGGGCTTGCCGCTTCTTCGCTCGTGAGGACGACATCCGGTGTATCCGACGGATTTTGCATGTCCGGACATACAGCCACAGCCCGCACATCGACATCATCGGCACCACGATTTTTCCTCTACGCCGATTCTCCTAATGCGCCCGCGTATCCGATACAGCCCGGTGTTGTCTGCTCCGGGCGGAACAGTTCACATACCGTTTTTTACAATGGAGGCATATGTGTTCCGCATGCCACAGGCATCATGGTACGACGGGAGTGATATGACACAGCGCAACAGGGCAGTATGGACGACTATTAGGCGCATTGCCGCCTCGGACCGGATATCCGGCTTGATTATGCTCGGATTCGCCCTACTTGGCTTCCTGTTGGCGAATCTGCCGTGGACGATGCACGGCTTCGAAGCGGTGGCCGAATACACCATCGGCATTCCGGGAACTAATCTCATGCTGCCAATCAGCCACTGGGCGCAGGACGGCCTGCTGACCGTCTTCTTCCTTATGGTCGGGCTTGATTTGAAACAGGAGCTGACCACTGGCTCGCTCGCGAATCCCAAAGCCGCCGCCGTCCCGATGCTGTGCGCGGTGGGAGGCATGCTGGTTCCGCCCATCCTGTTCGTGGCGGTGATTGGCCTGTATTCGCAATTCGCCCCTCCGGCGCCCGGTAGCATGACCATCGCAACCGGCGCAGTTGTACCATTCGGTACCGCCTCCCACGGTTGGGCGGTTCCGACCGCGACCGATATCGCGTTCTCCCTGACGGTTCTCGCCTTGTTCGCCAAGGCGTTGCCCGGCTCGATCAGGGCATTTCTGATGACACTTGCGACGGTTGACGATCTGCTCGCCATCATTCTGATCGCCGTGTTCTTCTCCTCGCTCAACGCCTGGTATTGGTTCGTCGGCATCGCCGTGTGCGCCGCCATCTGGTACGTGCTGGTCCGCCGCAAACGTGTGCCGTGGTTGGCGGTCGGTGCCGTCGGAATCCTCGCATGGGTCATGATGTTCGAAGCTGGCGTTCATCCCACGCTCGCGGGTGTACTGGTCGGCCTGCTGACCCCGTCGCGCGAGATGTACGGCGAGGCCACGCCGCGCGCCGAACGTTATCATGGCAAACTGCAACCGTTCTCCGCATTGCTCGCGTTGCCGGTGTTCGCCCTGTTCGCCACGGGCGTGCATATCGGTTCGCTGTCGCTGCTGCTGTTTATTTCCCCGATTGTCGTCGGCATCGTGGTCGCCCTCGTGGTCGGCAAACCGCTCGGCATCATGCTTACCGCTTGGCTTTCGACGCGATTCGGCGGGCTGAGCATGCCGAAGGAGCTCAAGGTTCGCGACCTGTTCCCGGCGGCCTGCGCATGCGGCATCGGCTTCACAGTGTCGTTCCTGATTGCAACGCTCGCCTACACCGATGCCGAGCTGTCCGCAGAAGCACGATTCGGCGTGCTGCTGGCTTCGCTGCTCGCCGCGGCGGTGTCAGGCGTGCTGCTCAGCCGGCAATCGAAGCGTTACGAGCGTCTTGCACAATCAAGCGCTGAAACCGTTGGCGCCCATACGCCGGCAATCGCCGTGGAAGAGCCGGGTTTGCTGCCTGACGGCACGGAGATTGTCAGCAGCAGGGTGTTCCCTGAAGAGCGGATACGCGCGTACCGGCAGAGCCACCCGCGCGCGCAGGACACTGAGGAGCAGTCATGACAGACATGCGGAAGGAACCGTCGCAGGCATCATCATTCCAGCAAATCGGGCATCAGCAAACCGGACATGAGCCGGATGCCGGGATTGAATCCGGCGCTGAGACTGGACGTGACGAAGGTCACGGGCGCAACACTCAATCCAGCACTGGGCACAAGTCCGCACATGAGCTCGTACATAGGCAGCCTGTGCACGAGCCAGACCATGAGGCCGGAGACGAGCAGATGACGTATATGTCCGGCCCTGTCATGCTGCGCGGCCGTATGATTCCCGAGGAGAGCGCGACCGCGAATCTGTTGCGTGACAACCAGCCGACTGACTGGTTGCATATGGATCCGTGGCGTGTGTTGCGCATTCAAGCCGAGTTCGTCGACGGATTCGGAGCACTCGCCGAACTCGGCCCGGCAATCAGCGTGTTCGGATCTGCCCGCACGCCACAAGACGATCCCGCTTACCAAGCGGCACGCGCGATGGGCCGAGGTATCGCGAAGGCCGGGTATGCAGTGATTACCGGGGGAGGACCGGGCATTATGGAAGCCGCGAACCGTGGCGCCAGCGAAATGAACGGCAAATCGGTGGGGCTCGGCATCGAACTGCCGCACGAACAGGGGCTCAACGAATGGGTGAACCTCGGCATGAGCTTCCGCTACTTCTTCGTGCGTAAGACCATGTTCATGAAATACTCGTCCGGAGTCATCGTCTGCCCCGGCGGATTCGGCACCTTGGATGAGATGTTCGAACTGCTCACCCTCGTGCAGACCCACAAGGTCAAATCCATCCCGATTGTCCTGTTCGATACGGCGTATTGGCGCGGATTATTCGATTGGGTCACGACCACGGTCGAGGCGCGACGAATGATTTCGCCGCTCGACCCGCATCTGGTGCGGTTCACCGATGACCCTGACGAGGCCGTGCGAATCGCGCTCGGCGCCGAGCGGGCGGACGAGACGGTAAGCGAATAACGCCCCCGGAATCCCGTAAGATCTTTCAACGGCGTAATCTGTACTCCTGCGAAAGCCGTAGAAGCACAGAGACGCGGAGTGCCAAAGCGCGTCGGTGCGGTTGTCTGCTGTCGTTTCCGGAAACTGGCCGCCGACGACAGCAACCAGCAGCAACCAGCCGGTCCGATCGACTCTGCCTGTCGGCGTCCAGCGCGGGGTGTTCAGTCTGAATTACAGATCACGGCAGCTTCCAAGCGGTGCGTCTTCAGCGTTTGACGGCAAGCAGCAGGCCTGTGCCGCTGGGGGTGAGCGTGCTGCTGAACCGCTCGTCCTCCTCGACATCAGCGAGAAGCTGTCGCATGGCGTCGGCTTTCCTCGTGTCAGGCGCGTCATCCATGCTCGCGCCGTCAGCCGTCTGTCCGGCGAGCGCGAGGATATCCGTGAACGCGATGATCCCGCCCTTGTTCAACAGACGAGGAGCCTGCTCATAGGTCGCACGGTAGTTGTCCACATCGCCGGCCACGACGATGAGATGGTAATCAGCGGCATTCAGCCGCGGCAGGAACACCTTGGCGGGGGCACTGACCGCCCGCAAGGATGCCTGCGTACTGTCAGCCAGTTCGCGCAGTAGGCTGCGAATCATGGCGATGCCCTGCGCCGACGAGTCAACGGCGGTCAGCTGGCCGTGCCCGTCCAATCCGTCAAGCAGCTGGTAGGTTTCCACCACCGCGCCGGTGCCGACCACAATCACGGATGTCGCGCCCACCATGTGCTCGAGCGCTCGCAGCAGCTCCGCTTGCGCCGCCGACCCTTGGGGAATGCCAGCCTCGGTCGCATCGGCCCTGGCCCTCGCGAGACCGGGGGATTGACGCTCAAGAGCGTGGTCTTCAACGTTGGTCCAGATAGCGGTGAGTAGTGACTGTGGTGTGTGTTCCATGACATTCGTCCCCATGAGATGGATGGTGCCGGTGACGGCATGGGGTGTGCCGTCACCGGATGCGGATTGCGGAATGTGCCGTGTCCCGGCGTTCCCTGACGCTCAGCGTTCCTTGACTTTGGCGATGAGCTGCCAGATTTCCTCGCCGACATCAATACCGCGCGGGCAATGACGTGAGCAGGCGCGTACCGATTGGCATGCCGCGATGCCATCCGCGGCGTCGATTGCGTCCATACGCGCGTCGGCCGCGGTATCGCGCGAATCATTGATGAACCGTGAAGCCGTAATCAGGGCGGCTGGTCCGATAAACGCTTCGCCGCCGGCGAACACCGGACAGCTGCCTTCGCACACGCCGCACGCGATGCAGTTGCTCAGCGTTTCATACGCGGCAAGTTGTTCCGGCCGCTGCAGATATTCGAACACGTCGATTTTGCCGTCCTTCGTGGTGGCGAGCTTGCCGTCCGCCTGCAGATACGGTTTCAGACGCTTGATTTGCTCGAGCATCGGGTCGATGTCGGCAATCAAGTCACGCTGCACAGGGAATCCCGGCAGTGCCGACAATTCAATGACAAGAGGGGAGCCGTCATGGGCGCCTGAGACACCTGAAGTACCTGAGACATCCGCGGCGTTGTCGGCGGGGTCGTCATCCGTTCCCGTCGTCTTGCGGAAACCCTCGGCGTCAGTGGTATTCCGCGCGGTTTGGGCAACCGCCCAGTCCTTGACTTTCGCCGTGCACAGCAGCGTCGGGGTGCCGTTGATGGCGACGGCGTCCGAACCGCACATGCCGTGTCCGCAGGAATAGCGGAACGCGAGGCTTGGATCCTGCGTGCGTTTGATATCAAGCAGGCAATCCAGGATTGTGGTGTCCGGTAGTACCGAGAGCAGATAATCCTGGGTCCACTGTTTGCCGCGAGGACGCCTGCGCGCCGTCCCTGAGCCGAAGGGGGAGCCTTGTTTCGCGAACGGGCTGCCGGAGCGAGGGCGATCGCGTTCGGGGCGCGGGGTGAACCTATGCACCCGCAGCGTCACCTGGACACGGGTCCCGTCATTGCCATTCATTGCCAGCCTCCTGTTGTCAAAACCGAATATAGTGTGCCACGAGCGGTGCCCGATTAGTATTCGCGTGCCTGTGGAGGCATGTCGAGAATGTGCACGGGCTGCCAGGCGACCGTACCTGTGCTGGCGACCATCGAGTGGGCGAGGTACTGCTTGTCATCGCGGTCCGGGTAGTCGGTGCGTTTGAGTGATCCGCGGGATTCATGCCGCGCGTCCGTGGCACGCAGCATCGCCTTGGCGAGTTCCAGCAGATGGCGGACTTCCCAGATGGCGGTGACCTCCTGATTGAACGCCGTTGAGTCGCTGTGCGTATGCAGTGCGCGTGCCCGCTCGGCGAAATCCTCGTTCACCAGTTGTAAGGCCTCGGCGATGCTGTCATGATTGCAACGGACTGCAAGTGCGCGTTCCATGGCGGAGCCGAGGTCTGCCAGTAGCTGGTAGGCGTTGTCGTCTTGCAGGGTTTGCGGCTGCGATGACGCTTCGCTTCCTGTGTTTTCACCGGCTTGTCCGGTCGGTTTGAGCAGGCCGGCGAGCTCCGTTCGGCGCGTTTGCGCGGTGGTTTCGACGGCGTCTTGGGACGGGTCCTCTGCCGCCACGGCATTATCATCCGGGCTCACAACGGCATGAGAATCGGCGATACGCGCTGCCACGGCGGCACCCGCGCGCTGTCCGAACAGGCAGGCGTCCAGCAGGGAGTTGCCGCCGAGACGGTTCGCGCCGTGGACGCTCACGCAGGAACATTCGCCCGCGGCATACAGGCCAGCGACCTTGTGCCGAGCGCCGTCCGCCCAAGTGTAGACTTCGCCGTCAGTGGTGATGGGGATACCGCCCATCGTGTAGTGTGCGGTCGGCTTGACCGGCACATAGTCCTTGGTCGGATCGATGCCCGCGTAATCCTCAATGGTTTCCACGACTTGGGGGAGCACGGCGTGCATATGCTCCGGGTCGATGCCGGTCATATCAAGCCAGACGCAATCGCGCGGGCCCTGTGGGTCCTTCGGATCGGCGACGCCGCGGCCAGCGTCGATTTCCGCCATAATGGAGCGGCTCACCACGTCACGCGCCGCGAGGTCGGCGTGTCCGGGCGCATAGCGCTGCATGAACGCTTCGCCGTCGCTGTTGCGCAGCACGCCGCCTTCCGCGCGCGCCGCTTCGGAGATGAGGATGCCGGTATGGGCGAGCCCGGTGGGGTGGAACTGCACGAATTCGCTGTCTTCAAGCTGCAGACCAGCTTCAAGGGTGAGCGCCATGCCGTCGCCGGTCAGATCCCACGAGTTCGACGTGGTATGGAACAGGCGCCCGGCGCCGCCTGTGGCGAGCAGCACATTGCGTGCATGCAGCGCGTGCACCTTGCCGGTGTGCGTGTCGTAGGCGACGACGCCTTCCACACGCTCGTGGCGCTCGTCGAGTACCAGATCGGTGACATACCATTCCTCGGCGAACTCGACACCTTGCGCTATGCACTGCTGCCACAGAGTATGCAGAATCTGATGGCCGATGCGGTCCGCCGCATAGGCTGCGCGCGGCACCGGCTGTTGACCGAAGTGTGCGGTATGGCCGCCGAACTTGCGTTGCGCGATATGCCCGTCGGCGGTGCGCGAGAACGCAACCCCCGAACGTTCAAGATTGATGACGGTGACGGGCGCCTCCTGTGCGAGCAGCTTCGCCGCATCCTGGTCGACCAGCCAATCACCGCCTTTGACTGTGTCGTAATAATGCCAATGCCAATCATCCTCGGACACGTTGCCGAGGCTCGCTGCGATGCCGCCTTCCGCGGAACCGGTGTGCGAACGTAAGGGCTGGAGCTTGGAGACCACCAGGATCTTCGGCGCGCGCCCCTCCTGCGTCATCTGTGCGATGCGTTCCGAACGCAGCAATCCGAGCGCCGCGGACAATCCGGCGGCACCCGCTCCAACAATCAGGGCATCGTACATCTGTTCCACATGTTTCGGACTCATACCTTCGATTCTCGCACAAGGCAGGACGAAGCGCCCAGCTCTCGGCGCAACGGGGCGAGTCGGCGGGTATCGGCCGGATAATGGTGGTATGGGCCAATCGTTTAATACTCAGGTGTATGACATCGTCAGACGGATTCCCGCGGGTTGCGTCGCCACATACGGGCAGATCGCCGCGCTCGCCGGCAGACCACGCAATGCGCGCATGGTCGGCTATGCGTTGCACTGCAATCCCGAACCCGGAGTGATTCCCTGTCATCGGGTCGTGTTCAGGGATGGCTCGCTCGCTCCCGGATTCGCATTCGGTGGACCAGACCGGCAGCGCGCGCTCCTTGAAAGCGAAGGCGTGGCGTTCACCGAGGCCAGTCAACAAGGCAATGCCGGTGCGGACGGCCTACGAGTCGATCTCAGTCGCTGCCAGTGGCAAGCCTGAATCCCTCCGGCCCGCAAGTGACGACGCCGTCCAGCTCCATCAGCCCCAGTTCGGCGAGGACATCCTGGGATTGAGGCGGGCTTGTCGACGAATCATCTTGGGCTATCGCTGCAATGAGGCGTTCTGGCGGCATCGGGCGACGCAGTGCGCGCATGATGGCGATCAGACGCTCACGCAGACCATGACCCTCGGGTGACGGCGCGCCGGCAGTCTCAATGTCTGGCGGTTCGGCGAGGTGTGTCTGTGCGGATTCCGCTGCCTGCGCGGTGCCTGCGAGGTCTGCGACACCGCTTGTGGCAGGCCGGTGGGCGGCATGGCAGATGTCGGACACCGTCTCGCAGCTGCACAGCAGCATCGCTTTGCCGTCCGCGATTAGCCGGTTGCATCCGCCGTTGCTTGGCGTGGTGATATCCCCAGGGGCGGCGTAGATGTCACGGTTCAGTTCCGTCGCCCATGTGGCGGTGTTGAGCGCACCTGATCGCCGGCGAGCCTGCGCCACGACCACGGTGGACGCGAGGGCGGCGATAATGCGGTTGCGCAGCAAGAACCGGTGGGGTTGCGGCACGGTACCGGGGAATGATTCGCTGATGAGGGCACCCTTATTTGCTACGATCGCGTCAAACAGCAACTGGTTGCTGCGCGGGCCGATATGGGTCAGTCCACCAGCGAATACGGCGATGGTCGACCCGGCTGAATCCCCATACTGTTCCCTTGCCCGGATCGCTCCCCAATGGGCGGCGGCGTCGGCGCCCATCGCCCCACCGGAGACCACGGTATGCCCGTCGCCGGCAGCATGACGTCCGAGGCTGTATGCGACGGTGCGTCCATATTCGTTGACACCGCGTGAACCGACGATGGCCAGCGGTCTGTCACAGGCCTTGAGCGCAGGAGCATGTCCCAGACCCCACAGGCACAGCGGCGCCGCCCAATCCTTGCGGACACACAAATCGCCGACTTGCTCGGGCCACAGCGTGCTGTCCGGGCCAATCAGCCAGTACCGCCCATCCACCGTCGCATGCGACCATATCGCTTCGGCCAGTGTTTGGGGCATCGGGCAACAGTCATCTTCCCCGTTATCATGCCGGTCATACCAAGGCATCTCCTCGACCCCGAAATCATGGTGTATGACTGCCAAACTGGTGAGCAGATCGTGCAGACGGGTCTGCCACCCCTCCAAAGACTTGCGGAAGGTGGTCAATGCGCGGGAATCCGCCCGCAGCCCCCACCGCGCCGCACCGGTGACGAACCATTCTTCCAGTCGGCTGGCTGCCATCGGTCGCTGCCATTGCATGCGTTCCGGCATCCATGAGGCGCTCGAATACATCGCCGACAGCACACTCCACGCGTCGGGCGCGCCTTTGAGTGTCGCGAACATCAAGGCGTCAGCGCTGTCGGTGCAATAGGTGAGAGCCGCCCGCGCAAGTGTGTCGTCGCTCGGCCGGGCCGAACCATAGTCGTGTTCCCCCGTCGGGGATGATGGCGGCACGGTCGTCGGCGTGGCCGGCGTGGTCGATGCGGACGGCGTGGTCGATGCGGACGGTGTGGTGGAGGAGGGGTGTACTGATGACATGGAGTTCTCTCTTTCAGAGCAATCGGTGTAATCCACTTGGAATGCGGCGTGTCGGGATGAGCGGATGCTGTCGGATGTGCTGAATGGACGGTATCGGATGGGCTTCGCCGCCGGGTGAGCGCAATCAGATAGGCGGCAAAACGGGTGACGGAACCAAGCTGGCGGAACCACGCGGACGGAACCAGAAGGCAGATCAGACGGGCTGCGCCGCCGGAGAGCCGTCACCGCATGCGGGTCCTGAGCGCGATACCTTGCGCCATATCCTGCCTGTCTGGCGACGTCCCGCCGCGCATATCCGCAAGCGTCCACGCCAGACGCATCGCCCGGTCGGCACCGCGAAGGCTCAACCGCCCGGAATCCAAGGCGCGGTTGACCAGTTCGACGGCTTGCCGCGACGTATGCTCCCGCAGCCACACGCCGTCCGCCTGCGCATTGCATGTCCAGCCGTACCCCTGGAACCGTTCCGCCGCACAATCGCGGGCTTTGCTGACCTCAGCGCGCATGGTCGCACTGTCCTTGCCGTTTGCGCCCTGATCACCGAGCGTGATCTCATTGATGGGCGGGACTTCCACTTGGATGTCGATACGATCGAGAATCGGGCCAGACAGCCTTGAAAAATAGCGGATCCGGTCGCGTTCTCTGCACGTGCAGCGCTCGCCGTCGCCATAGGCGTACCCGCACGGGCACGGATTGGCGGCCATGACTAACTGGAACCGTGCGGGATACCAAGCGGTGCCTTTGGCCCGGGACAAGGCGATGCACCCGGATTCCAACGGTTCACGAAGCGTCTGCAACGCCCGTGTGGAGAATTCCGGGGCTTCGTCCATGAACAGGACGCCGCGATGCGCGCGGGTGATCGCCCCGGGGACGGCGACGCCTGATCCGCCGCCGACCAAGGCGGCCGAGGATGCGGTATGGTGTGGCGCCTCATACGGCGGAACATCGGTGATGCCGAATCGTGGAAGCGTCCCACACAGCGAACGCACCGACGCGACTTCAAGCTGCTCGTCCTCGCCGAGTGGGCGCATGATGCCGGGCAATCGTGAGGCGAGCATTGTCTTGCCCGCCCCGGGAGGGCCGACCAGCAGCGCGTGATGGCCGCCTGCCGCGGCGACTTGCAACGCCCATTTCGTGTGATCCTGCCCGATGACTTCGCTCATATCGCCTGTCGCGGGCGCGTCCATGCGTTCGCCATCAGGCAGATCGTCACCATGCGACGGCGACAGCGTGTACTTCGCATGGCCGCCCAACAACTCGATGAGCTCACCGACATGCCGTACGCCGGTCACGGCGATGTCGGGGACGAGTTCGGCCTCCTCGATATTCGCCGCCGGGACGATGACACGTGACATGCCTTGTGATTTCGCGTGCACAACGGCTGGAAGCACCCCGGGGACCGGCAGTACGCTGCCATCGAGATTGAGCTCGCCGAGCACCACAGTCCGTTCCAGCGCTTCACTGCTGATTTTCCCGGCCGCACCGAGCACGCTCGCCGCAATCGCCAGATCGTGTGCGGAACCGCGTTTGGGCATCGAAGCGGGGGAGAGATTCACCGTCACCCGGGTCTGCGGCCATGAGAATCCCGCAGCCTGGCATGCCGATCTGACCCGCTCCCGCGCCTCGCTCAAGGAGGTGTCGGGAAGCCCGATGATTGAGAAATACGGCAATCCTTGCGATACGAACGCCTGCATATGCACGGTGAACGCGCGCAAGCCGAGGAACCCGATGGAGGAAGCGCTGCCGATCCTCGCCATCAGAACGCCCCCGGGATATGCCGCAGGTCGACATCCGAGCCGCGAACCTGGATGCTGACCACATCGAACCGAATGCCTCGGTAATACGGCGTGTTCTCCCGCCGTTGGGAAAGCCACAACCGTCCCGCCTTGCGCAGCGCCGCCTGTTTGGCTGCATGCACGGCTTCCTCAGGGGCGCCGAACCGGGTCGTACGCCGGGTTTTGACTTCGACGAACACCAGGGTGAGGTCGTCGGCCAGCATGATCAGGTCGATTTCCCCATAACGGGTCCGCCAGTTGGAGGCGATGAGATGCCAGTCGCGTCCGATCAGCGAGTATGCGGCGTATTGCTCCCCGGCGGTACCCAGCGTTTTCGCTGAAGTGCAGGGGTCGAGCATGACCGCCCGGCAGTGGGTGAGCATGCTCGAAGCCTGCTCATGGGCGTGCGGAAAACTACATGGCTGTGGTGTCTGATAGTCATTCATGGGCCTATTGCACCATGCCGTGACCGTCCGGCGCCAGCCCGACGAGACAATGTGGTCAAAAGTTGAACGGAAGCGGTTAAGTCCCTGTAATCAGCCGTAAATCACCTGTCAGTGACGGACCAGTCCGGTCAAATCGCCCAAATCAAGTTCGAAACTCACGCCGCGTTCCTCATGATGCGGCTGATCGGCCGTATGAATCATCGCATGGCGGACGAATTCGCCGGCGATCTTCGCGGATTGCGCCAAACCGCGCCCCGCCATGATCGCCCCACACATGGCGGAGGCGTAAGCATCCCCGGTGCCATGTGTCATATACGGCAGCTTGTCGTGGATCAGCTCACGCTTGCCCGCGATGCCGGTGGAGGCGCTCACCACATAGTTGCGCAGCGTGCCGTCCCCGCGATCGATGCCCTTGAGCACGATGTTCTTGGCGCCCAAAGCAAGCAGCGCCTCCAGCAAGTCGTCGACCTGACGGTCGTCGAGATTCTGCCCCGGATAGTCCCGGCCGGTCAGGATGCTCGCCTCGGTCAGATTCGGCATGAGCACGTCGGCGCCATCGACCAGATCGCCCATGGCCTGGCACAGCTGGTCTGTGTACGTCGGATACATCTCGCCGCCGTCGCCCATCACCGGGTCCACAAGACGCAAGGCATGCGGGTATTCCCGATACAGCCGCTTGATGATCGCGACTTGATCTGCCGAACCCAGAAAACCGCTGTACACCCCGTCGAGATCGACGTTTTCCTGCCGCCACGCGTCCAAGTAGCCGTCCAGGATATCGGTCGTGTCGTGCATGGTGAACACACGGTATCTGGTGTGCGCTGAGAACAAGGCGGTCGGTACCGGGCACACGTCGCACCCAGCGGCCGAAAGAATCGGGATCGCCGCCGTCAACGAGCATTTTCCGTATCCGCACATGTCATGTACCGCGGCCACACGCGGAATGTACTTCGGATCTCGCTGGTAGAGCGTCACATCCTGGATTGTTGCGTCTTCGTTTACGTTTTGGGTCATGGGAAGCCTTTCTTCTCGTCGGCATTGTGGCGGCGTCGCCAACGACTGTAGTCTGCGGCCTTGTCCTGCCTGCGTTCAAGCCGCCACCTGTCCGCGCATCGGTGTCGTACCCATGTCGCATGTCCGGCGTGTCGCGTGCTTGCGGACAAGTTTTTCGTGTTTCCCGATGCCGTCAATCCCATGGATCGCAAGGCACATTAAACGGTTATAGGCAAGTGCGATAACGGCGAGGTTGCAAGGCTTGCGGGGCTGACCTAATGTCTCAATCAACACCTCACCAACCGGTTGCAAGGCCGGTGATATGAGAGCAAGACGGACAACAACCACACCACCGAACCAAGGAGCACCACCATGGCTGAAAAGAACAACCACTACCGCTTCGAGACCCTCCAGCTGCACGTCGGCCAGGAAGAGGCGGATCCCGCCACCGATTCCCGCGCGGTCCCGATCTACGCCACCACGAGCTACGTCTTCCATGACTTCGATCACGCTGAGGCCCGCTTCGGCCTCCAGGACCCGGGCAACATCTACGGCCGCCTGACCAACACCACCGAGGGTGTGTTCGAGGACCGCATCGCAGCGCTCGAAGGCGGCACCGCCGGCCTCGCCGTCGCATCCGGTGCAGCAGCCGTCGAATACGCGGTGCGCAACATCACGCAGACCGGCGACCATATCGTGGCTTCCAAGCACATCTACGGTGGCACCTTCAACCTGCTTCGCCACACGCTTCCGCGTGACGGTGTGAACACCACCTTCGTCGAGCCGAGCGATCCGAAGAACTTCGAGGACGCTATCCAGGACAACACGAAGCTCGTCTACATCGAGACCTTCGGCAACCCGAACGCTGACCTGGCCGACATCGAAGCCATCGCCGACATCGCCCACAAGCACAACCTGCCGCTCGTCGTTGACAACACCTTCGCCACCCCGTACCTGTTCCGCCCGCTGGAGCACGGCGCCGACATCGTGGTGGAATCCGCCACGAAGTTCATCGGCGGTCACGGCACCACCCTGGGCGGTGTGATCGTCGAAGGCGGCAAGTTCGACTGGGCCGCTGTTCCCGGCAAGTTCCCGACCCTGACCGAACCGGATCCCTCCTACCACAACCTCAACTTCTATGAGGCCCTCGGCCCCGTGGCCTTCGTGACCCGTGCCCGCGCCATCCTGCTGCGCGACACCGGCGCCACGCTCTCCCCGTTCGCGGCGTTCCTGCTGCTGCAGGGCACCGAGACGCTCTCGCTGCGCGTCGAGCGCCACGTGCAGAACGCCCTGAAGGTCGTCGAATACCTGCAGACCGTGCCGGAAGTCGAGTCCGTGAGCCACCCGGCCGTGCCGGGACGTGCCGACCACGACCTGTACGCCAAGTACTTCCCGAACGGCGGCGGCTCCATCTTCACCTTCGACATCAAGGGTGGCAAGGACGCGGCACGCGTATTCATCAACAACCTGCACCTGTTCTCGCTACTCGCGAACGTCGGCGACGCCAAGTCCCTCGTCGTGCACCCGGCTTCCACCACGCACTCCCAGGAATCCCCGGAGGAGCTCGAGGATCAGGGCATCCATCAGGGCACGATCCGCCTGTCCATCGGCCTGGAGAACATCGACGACATCATCGAAGACCTCGAAGGCGGCTTCAAGGCGCTGCGCGAGTCCGGTCTGGCTAAGTGACGCAAAGTAAGCACATTCAAGTGCGAGCATAGCCTTGTGCGATTGGTTGCGCGGGCGCGGCGAGTGATCGTTGCACCCGCGTTTTTCGCAATGCTGCTGTTGTGGTGGTGTCGTCAAGGCATGATTGGCGCGACCTGATGGTCGGGCTTTTGTGACGTCGTGCGGGCACTCGTGATCGGGGCGGTCCGCGGATTGCGTTCTGAGCACAATGTCCTCGACACTATGGAATGTTGATATTGGACTTCGCATGCCGACGCTTGCGCGCCATGCACGTCCTTGACCGTGCCTGCGTGACCTGTTCGTCCTGCAACCGCACGGTAGACCACATCGAACGAGAGAGAAAGAGCCGACCATGAAGAACAGCAGTCGTACCTTCCTGCAACGGGCCGCCATCGCGGTCCTCGCCGCATCCGCGATGATGCTGTCGGGGTGTTCTTCGGGGCCGTCCGCGGGCGCATCCGCCTCAGCGTCATCGAGCGCCGGGAATATCGTCACCGTCAACAATGTGGAGCCTGCCGCAGGACTGATTCCGAGCAACACTGATGACCTTGCCGGCTGGAAGGTGGTTACACAGCTGTATGAGGGTTTGGTCACCTTCGACGCTGCCGGCAAACTGGTCTACGCGGACGCCACATCCATCACCCCGAACGCCGATGCCTCGGAATACACCATCAAACTGCGTTCGGGACTCGTCTTCTCCGACGGCGAGAAGATTACCGCCTCCACCTACGCGAAATCATGGTCCTTCGCCGCCAACGCTGCCAACGGGCAGCTAGGGGCCGCCATATTCTCCACGATCAGGGGCTACGACGCACTGCAAGACGAAAACGGCGACAAGAACGCCCAGCTGTCAGGCCTGAAGGTTGTCGACGACACTACGCTTGACGTCACGCTCGCCGCCCCTGACTCCTCATTCCCGTACAAGGTCGGTGATGTGGCGTTCCTGCCATTGCCTGCCAGCGCGTACAAGGACATCGACGCATTCGGTGAACACCCGGTCGGAAACGGGCCGTACAAGCTTGCATCCTGGTCACATGACAAGGAAATCAAACTCGTGCCCAACCCCAGATACACCGGTCCGCGCAAGGCGAAAAACGGGGGAGTGACCTACGAACTGTACACGAGCCTCGACGCCGCATACTCCGACTTGCTGGCAGGCAACCTCGACGTGTTGGATTCCATTCCGTCAAGTGCGCTGAAAACCTACAGCAAAGAACAGCTGCAAACCGTCAGCAAGCCCGGCCCCGGCTTCAAATCCTTCACGATACCGCAGAATATGGCGCATTTCTCCGGCGAGGAGGGCAAGTTGCGCCGTGCTGCAATCGCCCATGCGGTCGACCGCGAGACGATTATCAAGAAAGTCCTGTACAGTACCGCCACCAAGGCGACTGACTTCACTGCGCCGACTATCGCAGGGTATAGCAAAATCCTCGCCGGGACATCCGTACTCGACTATGATGCTGCACAAGCCAAGAAACTGTGGAAACAGGCGGATGCCATCAGCCCATGGGAAGGGACTTTCCGACTCGCCTACAGCACGGACAGCGGCAACAAGCCGTGGATCGACGCAATCTGCAATTCCATCACGAACGCGCTCGGCATCGACGCGCAACCGCTGATTTTCTCGACATCCAAAGAGCTGAGCACCGCGATCCATAACCGAACGGTCGGCGCTGCGTTCATCCAAGGCCTGCAATCCGATTATCCGCACCCCGAAGGGTATCTGGTACAGGCGTATGACTCCGCGTCGGCGGACGGCAAGGGCCTGAACAACGGCGACTACAAGAGCGCGGCGTTCGACGCGCTGATCGATCAGGCAGCCCGGCAGACCACGCTCGACGGGGCAATCGGCTACTATCACAAGGCCGAGGAACTGCTGTTTGAGGATCTTCCTGTGATTCCGCTGTGGTATACGAATGTGACTGCGGCCGCCGGCAAGCAAGTCGGTTCGCTGTCCTTCAATTACATGGGCTTGCCTGATTACTACAAGCTGACCGTGAAAGGCTGAGTCACAGGGTTCACGCGATATGGACGTGGGGGCCGATCGCGCCGCCGGCATCCGTAAGATATTGGCCTGACGTACCTTCATTCGGGTGCGTCAGGATTGATGTTCGGGAAGAGAGGAAATATGGCTGCACAAACCAAAGCCAAATTCCAAGCAAGCATGATTCCGCTGATTGCCATCATGACCGCACTGACCACGGTGCTGACCATGCTGGTGAAGCTACCGACACCGACACGCGGATACCTCAACCTGTCCGACGCGATGATCTTCTTCTCCGCCTACGCGTTCGGCCCGTGGGTCGGCGGCGTGATCGGCGGACTGGGGCCGGCGCTGTCGGATTTGCTGTCCGGTTATCCGCAGTGGGCGGCGTTCACCTTCGTCATCGACGGGCTGCAAGCCGTGCTCGTCGGGCTGATTGTGCGAAAGTTCCGTCCGGCCAATATCATCGCCGGCTCCGTCATCGCCGGCGTGTGGAAAGTGTTCGGCTACCTCATCGCCGGAGGCATCCTGTCCGGCTGGGGTCCGGCCTTGGGCGAGGTCCTGGGCAACACTGGCCAGATGGTTGTCGGCCTGGTCATCGCCTACGCCCTGTTCGCTGCGGTCCGCAAGGCCTATCCGCCGCTGGTGCGCATGGGCAATCTGGGCGTGCAGCCCGCCGTTGCGATTCCTCAGGACTACACTGGGGCATCCGCTGACACCGGTACCGGCGCAAATGTCGGTGCCAACACCGTTGACGATGCCGGTAGCGATACCGCAGAGCGAGCCGAAACGCCGGGTTCCGACCGTCCAGCGGACAGCATCAACTGAAGCCCGCTGACGGCGACTGACAGCACAAACGGCACTGACAGCACAGGCAATCGAACGACCTGATATGAACGACGCCCCGATCATCACGGCGAACCACCTCAGCTGGTGGTATACCCCGCAAACGGACGAAGGTGAACCGGTCAAGGCATTGAACGAGCTGGATTTCTCAATCCTGCCCGGATCATTCACAGGCATCATCGGCCAGACCGGGGCCGGCAAATCCACGCTGTGCATGGCGCTCACCGGTATCATCCCGAATCCGGACGACGGCACCATGCGCGGCACGATGACCGTCGCCGGACGCAACACCGCCGAATGCAGCATCGCCGAACTGTCAAGCGATGTCGGATACGTCCAGCAGGACCCGGAATCCCAACTGTTCTGTGCCAGTGTAGAAGACGAACTCGCCTTCCCAATGGAAAGCCGCGGTGTCGATCCCGGCCGTATGGACGAGCGCATCGACGGGTTGCTGCACTTGGTCGGCATGGACGGGTATCGCCGGCGTGTACCGACTAGCCTGTCAGGAGGGCAGATGCAGCGGGTGGCGATCGCCGCGGCTTTGGCCTGCCATCCGCGCATTCTTGTGCTCGACGAGCCGACGGCGGCGCTCGATCCGGAAGGCACTCGGGAAGTATTCCAAGCGCTTGACACGATTCGCGCAACCCGCGAGTTGACGATTGTCATGGCCCAGCAGGATACAGACGGGCTGGCCCGATACGCCGACCACATCATGCTGTTGGATTCTGGCAGCATCACCGCGTTTGGCGATACCACGCTGTTTACAACACATCGGGACAAGCTGATCGAGCTGGGGGTCGCCCTGCCGGGGCGAGAACCAGGCCCACCGGCGATTGTCACGGATGCTGCCATGCGGACAGGGGAGAGGCGGCCCGCGATCAGCTTCGAGCATGTCACCTACCGGTATCCCGAAGGAGGCAACGGTTCCGCCGCCCTCGACGACGTGAACCTTGCCATCGACCGCGGTGCGTTCGTTGGCCTGATTGGGCGCAACGGCTCAGGCAAAACCACCCTCGCCCGTCATCTCAACGGCATGTTGCAACCCAGCGCCGGCACTGTCACCGTTGACGGGCTGCATGTGGGCGGGCGCCGTGTCGGCGAGATGGCCTCCCATGTCGGGTACGCGTTCCAAAACCCCGATCATCAGATTTTCTGCTCCACCACGCGCGAGGAAATCGCCTTCGGCCCGTTGTGCCTCGGTGTGTCGCGCGAGGAAATCAGCCGCCGCGTCGGCCGGCTGCTCAGCCGCTTCGGTCTCGAGGATATCGCAGGACAATCGCCGGCGACTTTGGGCTACGGCCAACGTCGACTGGTCGCCTTCGCGTCCGTTCTGGCCATGCATACGCCGATTCTTGTGCTGGACGAGCCGACGGCCGGACTGGACCGCCGACTGTCCGGCATGATTCTTGACGCGGCGTCGCAACGTTGCCGGCAAGGCACAACCGTCGTGATGATCAGCCACGATATGCGTACGGTGCGCGAACGCTGCACCTATCTCATCGAACTCGAGGACGGGCATGTGCGCGCCGCCGGGCGGATCGAGCCGCAGAAAAACGGCCAACTGGAACATGTACAGCCGGAACTCGGACTGCCGGAACCTTGCGAATACGGGGAGGGCCACTGATGGACGCCGACCTGTACGTTCCCGGCAACGGCTGGCTGCACCGCGTCGACCCGCGTGTCAAATTCCTCATCTCGCTCGTCCTGCTTGTCCTGTGCCTCATCTGGCGCAGCTGGCCGCTCATGCTCGCGGCGTTGATTCTTGAACATCTCATGCTCCTCACCGACCATATTCCGTGGAAAAACATCGCATGGGTGTGGAAGATTCTCGCCGTCATCATCGTGCTGATTGTAGTGCTGTGGCCGATATTCGACCGTTCCGGCACGCATGTGCTCGTCGGCTGGGGGTGGCTGCGGCTGACCCGGGAGAACCTGCTCATGGCCGCGGTGATGGGCCTGCGCATTCCCGCGCTCGGTTTCGCCTGTTTCCTCACCCTGTTCACCACCAGCCAGGCGAAACTCATCCGCGGGGCGGTCGCTTTGGGCATGCCGTACAGCGCTGGTCTGACACTGGCGACCGCGTTGCGGTACATCCCGGTTTTCGCGCGGATTGTCACTCAGGTGCGTGACGCCCAGCGTGCGCGAGGCCTTGATCTGTCCGGCGAAGGGGCCCGGGCGCGCGGCATCCGCAATCCATGCGCACTGCTGTTGGCCCGTGCCCGCGCGTGGGTTCCCGTCATTGTCGCCGTACTGATACGCGCCTACCGAATGAGTCGAAGTGTCGGCTGGGCTATGGAGTCACGTGGTTTGGGATTGCCCGGTGTCAAGCGTTCCTATCGTGTGCGCCTGTCGATGCGGCCGGCCGACTGGGCGATTGCCGCGGTGACGATGGTCTGCACCGCTGGCGCGCTGGTCGCGATGGCCATGCTGTGAGGCGTATGATCGTCGAAACTGCCGGAAATCGGTCCGTTCTGTCCCGCTGGTCCGTCCTGTCTCCGGGTTTCGCCCCTATGCCGTATCCGGCGTGTCACCTGCACGTTCAGGGATTCCACCCATGAGGTCATTCTTGGGGATGATGTTGGGTCTGATGGGTTTTCCGTCTCGCGCATGATGGGTTTTCCGTTCGCCATTCGATAGATTGGGGGTAGACGTCCAGGAAAGGTCCGGACGAACGAATGGAGGGAAGATCCATGACAACCCCGAATCCCATTGCCGTCGAAGCTGTCGACTTGGTGAAAATCTACGGCACAGGCGAAAACGCGGTCCAGGCGTTGCGTCACGTGAATGTCGCGTTCGAACGAGGGAAGTTCACCGCGATCATGGGGCCGTCCGGCTCCGGCAAATCCACGCTGATGCACACTCTTGCAGGCCTTGATTCAGCGACAGGCGGCCGCATTCTGCTTGACGGCGCCGATATCACGACCATGGACGACAAGCAGCTGACGTTGCTGCGCCGCCACAAGATCGGCTTCATTTTCCAGAGTTTCAACCTGTTGCCGATGTTCACCGCCGAACAGAACATCGTGATGCCGCTGACCCTCGCCGGCGAGAAGCCCGACCGCCAATGGTTCGACATGCTGGTCGACACACTCGGGTTGCGTGAACGCCTGGGACACCGCCCGAACGAACTGTCGGGCGGGCAGCAGCAGCGTGTCGCCATCGCCCGCGCGCTCATCGGCAAACCATCCGTCATCTTCGCCGACGAACCGACTGGCAACCTTGATTCCGTCTCCAGCGCCGAAGTCCTGAGTTTCTTGAAACGCTCGGTCAAAGAACTCGGCCAGACCATCATCATGGTCACGCATGATGCTGTCGCCGCCTCCTATGCGGATCGCGCCATTGTCTTCGCTGACGGCCAGATTGTCGCGGATGTCGAACATCCCAGCGCCGACCAGATGAGTGAACTGCTCATGCAGGAACGCCGTCGCGCCACACTCAATCTGTCCGAAGGCGTGCCGCTGCCGCCTGCTGCCGCCATGCCGTGTGCCGGCATCCAACGCTGAATGACAGACACGAGACAAGCAAGGACATTCCCATGTGGTCGATAACGATTAAAATGATGAAGAAGAACATGAAGATGCTGATTCCTGCGGGAATCGCCATCATGATCGGCACGGCGTTCATCGCCTGCACCTTCCTGTTCGGCAACACACTCAACGACACCCTGCGCACCCAGCTGACCGCCCAGTATGCGCAAGCGAATTACATCATCCAAAGCGCGTCCAAGATGCGTGGATCAGGCTCGATACCGCCCACCATCGGTGAGGTGAACACCAAACAGATTGCTTCCACCGACGGTGTGAAATCCACGTACATCCAGCAGAACATTCCGGTCAACGTGTCAACGGGAGACAACAGCGCCACGCTGCTCGCCATCAACGCGTCGAGCGATGACCGTCTGTTGCCGGTCACCATGGTCAAAGGCCATCAGCCGACGGGGAATAAGCAAATAGCACTGCCGGCCAAGCTCGCCGACCAACTGTCGGTGAACATCGGCGACAAGGTGACCCTCGCCGCGAACTACGGTTCCGGCATGAGAGGCAGCGATTCCGTCGAGTTGACGGTCAGCGGCTTCACCGAAGACGCCAAGGGCGCATTCGGCGCCTATGGCGGTGCCGCTGTCATCAGCATGCAAACCTTGGCGAACCTTGAGGGAGCGGACAGCGAATCCGACCTCATGTTCACCGGCATGACCCTGGACATCGACGAAACTAAGGCCGATACCGCCGTCGCATCGATCAAAAAGGAACTGCCGAACGGCTACAGCATCGAAACCCGGCAGAAAGCGGGGGATGAGGCGCTCAAGGCGCTCAGCCAATCAGGCACCAACGCCGTGACGGTGTTCCTCATGTGCTTCGGCATCCTCGCGATGCTCGTGGCGGCGCTCGTCATCGCCAACACCTTCCAAGTGCTGGTCGCCCAACGCCGCCGCACCTTGGCGTTGCTGCGCACGATCGGCGCGCAAAAAGGCCAGTTGTACCGTTCCGTCATCGGCGAGGCGGGCATCCTCGGCGTGATTGCTTCGATACTGGGCATCGCATTCGGCTCCGCGATCATGGCGATCGTCGTCCACAGCCACGCGCTCAAGAGCCTGGGCATGACCGGCGGACTGGTATTCACCTGGAAGGTCTTCGTGATCCCGCTCGCGTTCGGTGTCATCATGACCGTGCTCGCCTCGATCGGGTCTGCGCGTTCCGCCACGCGAGTCACACCATTGGAAGCGTTGCGTCCCATCGATATCAGTGACAACAAGCGTGCCGGCATCGCCCGGGGCATCATCGGCTTCCTGCTGATCGCCCTCGGTGCGGCGTTGACCGTCGGCGCGGTGATGATGCTCCGCTCGTCCATGTCCTCCTCGAATCTGAGCGACGATTATCCGACGATGCTGCTGTCCGCCATCGCAGGCTGCGCCCTGATCTTTATCGGTCTGGTGGTCACCGCGGCCTTCTGGATGCCACTGCTTATGCGTCTCGGCGGTGCATTCGCCGCACTATTCGGTCCTGCCGCGAAAATCGCGCATGCCAATATCCAGAAGAACCCGAGGCGTGTCGCATCCACCGGTGTCGCCCTGCTGATCGGCGTGACACTCGTCTCATGCATCGGGACCGGTGCCGCCTGCGCCAAACAGACGATGAACAACACGCTCGACACGCACTACAGCGTCGATATGATCGCCAAGGGCAGCGCACTGAGCCAGTCCGTCGCCGACAAGATCGGCAAGATCGACGGCGTGACAACGACACTGTACGCGCCCATAGCCCGCGGCAGCGTTATCATCGACGGTGAAGAGCGCAGCGCCACCCTGATCGGGGTGCCCGACGCAGCCACGCTGTCCAAGGTGCTGCACGCGAATCTCAGCGGGGTCAGTCTTGACGAAGGCAAGGCCTTGGCTCCCACATACTCGTCGTTCACCGGCAAGGTCTTCTCGTTCAAGAACGACGAAGTGAGCTTCAGCGCTTCACACGATGACGGCAGCGATGGCGCATCCGACGCCAACACGCTGACCTACATCGTCACCCAGAGGGATTACCGCAATGTCGACCCGGATGTCATCGTCACCTTGTTCGTCAACGAATCCTATTTCCAGAACAAGCAAGTGCAGGCGGACGGGCATATCGTCCTCGCCGCGGTCGACACGTCGAAGGCTTCCGCCGTGGACATCCTTACCAACGCGCAGACCGCCATCGGCACAAGCGCAGGCGCCTCATTGTCTGGTCCTATCGCCGAACGCGTCCGGTGGAACCAGATTGTCGACACGATGCTCACGCTTCTGGTCGCGCTGCTTGCGGTCGCTGTGCTGATCGCGCTGATCGGCGTGGCCAACACGTTGAGCCTGTCGGTTATCGAACGCACCCGCGAATCCGCGACCTTGCGAGCCATCGGTATGACCCGTGGCCAGCTGCGATGGTCGCTGGCCGTCGAATCGCTGGTCATCTCCCTGGTCGCCGGCATCGCAGGCGAGATTCTCGGCATCGCCTTCGGATGGATCGGCTCCTACATGGTGTTCAGTCCTTACGGCAAGGTCGCGTTCATCAGCGAATGGAAGCTCGATCTGATCGTGCTGGTGGTCGCTGCTGCGGCAGCCCTGCTCGCCAGCGTCTTCCCGGCACGGCGCGCGGTCAAGACCCCGCCGGTTGAAGCGCTCGCTGAAGCCTGATTTAGGTGTTCCGCCGGCCGGGAGCGACCGGCGGATGTGGATCGCAGATAGTTCGACAGATACGCTGTGGCCCGCCACTGCTCAATGCAGTGGCGGGCCACAGCGTATCTGCATACCCGCATATGGTTTGCGTGTCGCTTCTACGGAGCGTCTACGGGCGGACCAGTCCGTTCTCGTAGGCGAAGACAACCGCCTGTACCCGGTCGCGCGCGTTGATTTTCGCCAGGATATGCGCCACATGCGTTTTCACGGTCGGCAGGCTGATGAACAGCTTGTCGGCGATTTCCTGATTGCTCAGCCCATGCGCGATTTCAATGAGCACCTCGCGCTCGCGTTCGGTCAGTTCGTTCAACTCCGGATCGGTGTACTGCGCTTCATTGCCGCCGGACGTCCCCGGTCGTACGGTGGGGGCGAGCTTGCCTTCGACCATGTTCTCGATAAGCCGCTTGGTTGCGGACGGGGCGATGATCGCGTTGCCCTGATACACGGTACGGATGGAGGCCAGCAGCGTTTCCGGCTCAGTGTCCTTGAGCAGGAAGCCCGACGCACCCGCATTGATCGCGGACATCACATACTCGTCCAGATCGAAAGTCGTCAGAATGATGACACGGGTGACATGCCCGGCGTCATCGATGTTCTCGGTATGGCCGCCCGGCGTGTCACTGGGATGAGACGTCGTCGATTCCATCGCAGTGATCCGGCGTGTCGCCTCGATTCCGTCCATGCCGGGCATACGCACGTCCATGAGCACGACATCAGGATGCAACTCTTGAGCGAGCGCGACTGCCTGATCGCCGTCGTCTGCCTGCCCGACGACCTCCATATCCGCCTGGGACCCGATGACCATGGCGAATCCGGCACGGACGAGTTCCTGGTCGTCGGCGATGACCACGCGGATGTGCTGCTGTTGATTCATAGTCTCCACTGTATCCGCAGGTGGGGGCGTGCGCTAGGATGCGGCACGGTTCGCGCGCGACCCACACGGCGTACGAGGCTTGAGATGCAATGACAGGGAGGGGCGGATGCGCGGTTGGCGCGGTGATGTACCGCACTCCTGAGATACTGAACGACGTATCATGCTCGGGAACGACCATGGCGGACGTGTGGGCTGATACCGGACAAGGCATCCGGAACAAGCCACGGCGGCGATTCCGTTGCGGCATGGAGCACAAGGAGTTGCCAGCTGTGAAGTCAACAGCCAGCGCGTGGAAAAGGGCGGTCGGCATCGCGCTTGCAGTGGTGCTCGCGTGCACCTATATCATCGTCAGGACCTATTTGGACATCTATCCGTCTGCGGACATGACGTATCGGAGCGCCAACTATGAGGTCGAAGTGCAACGCAATGGCGATCTGAAGATTCGCGAGCATATCGATGTGACGCTCAAGAAGCGTGGCAAGCCGTGGCGACAACTGTACCAGCAGTATCGCCTTGACCCCGACCAACTCACCGCCATCACCGGGGTGAGCGTCAAGAACACCACGACCGGCGAAACTTACACCCAGGCAGACCCGGTCGTGCCCGGCAGCCAGTCCACGTCACTATGGGACTCCACGTATGCTGGGCACTGGTATATCAAACGCGCCGGGGTGAGCACAAAGACGTATGACCCGGAACGTGACAAGCCTGACGCCTCGGGCGGCTACTCGGATCAGTACCCCACTATTGAAATCGGTTGGAACATCCCCGCGACCGACGACACCGACAGCATGGGGTTCGACATTACGATGACCTTCGAAGGGGTGTCCACCGCCTACGATGATGTCGCCACATTCCAGTGGGAGCCGATTGGCACCAGAAACACCGTCCCGATCGGTGAAGTCACGGGGACGGTGACTTTCCCCGATGGCGTCACGACGAAGAATTCAGCGACTTGGCTGCACTTCGAAGGCCCGTTCTCACAGACCACACGCGATAAAGACGGCACGCTGCATTTCTCAGCGAAGAACGTGGAATCCGGCATGTATCTCGATGTGGTCGCCATGGTCGATATCGCTCAGATGAACGATGTCGCCCGTCATGAACCGGGCGAACACCGGGAGAGCCTGATCACCTCGGAGCAGGACAAGATGGACCGCTGGGCGCGATACCGCGACGCCAAACACAGGGAATTGGTGATGCGCGCGTTCATCATCGCGGCCATAGGCATCACTCTGTGCGTCGCCATGCTCGCCTGCCTGCGCGGCAGCATCCGCAAGACGTCGTTCCCCAAGGACGCCGCGTACCGTCGTGAGCCGCCCGACATGACGCCGAACAACGCGGCGCGCCTCAACGCGCTGATTGAGCATTGCCCTGCATCGCAGACGAATGCGCGTGCACTGAGCGCCACCATGCTCTCGCTCGCATCCAAACATGCTATCAGGCTCCTGCCTGGTACGGCGGAATCCTATGACGGCATTGATGTATCCGGCGCGAGTGACGCCACCGTTTTGTCAGGGGTCGAGCAAACCCCGGCCGTCGAATATTACGTGGACCGGTCGGACGGGCGCACGAGCATCGCCGTCAAACCTGATGACGTGACCATCGTAATCGAAGCAGATGGCGAGGATTCCCGTGGCCATGCGGCATTGCACCTGTGCGACAGCGAGACCGACCTGCTGGATTTCCTCGAGGCGGTGGGCAAACGCGGTAAGACCCGGGTGTTCGACATGAAGCAGATGCGTTCCCTGATGAATGACTGGAAACGCGGCGCGAAAGAACAGCAGACCATGGTGACGCAGCTTGAGGGGGAGTTCTCGAAACTGAACCTCACTGTGCCTGTCGGCCGGGGAAGCATCGTCGTCAGCATCATCGCGTTCATCTATCTGGTGGCCAGTTGCGCGTTGCTATCGAGCAACCTGTTCCTGCAATTGGTGACGATTCTTCCGGTCGCGTTGTGTGTGGGCCTGTGCATGGGCCTAATGAGGTTCTCCGGTTTGAACGAGCACGGCCGTCAGCTGGCTTCGCAACTGGAAGCGTTTAAGCGATATCTCAATGATTTCAGCGATTTCACAGATCGTGGCACGCAGGAGCTTGCCTTGTGGGACAAATACCTCGTCTATGCGGCGGCTTTCGGGCTGTCAGAACAGGTGATGAGTCAACTCGCCCGTTCGGTTCCTGAGCTATCCGACCCGCAGTGGCTTGACGACCATGCCTCCGGTTCGCTCGTGTATTGGATGTACCGTCCGACGATTCTGCCCGGCGGTGTCGTCGCTGGCTTGACCGCTGGCGGCGGGTCCGGTGTCGCGGCATTCGCGCCGTCGTCTTTCGCGGATTTGGGCGCGCAGCTCAACGACGGGTTCGTTGAAGTCCAGAGCGCAGTACAGACCACGCTCGGCTCCTCAGGTTCGGGGTCATCCGGCGGATTCGGCGGTGGTGGCGGCGGTGCCGGAGGCGGTAGTTTCGGCGGCCGGTAGCGCATCCGAGACCGCGGCAGGAGTGATCGCAGCGGCCGGGGCAGCTGGTGTGGCCTGGGAATCCTGCGTAGCCGGGGTGGCAGAGGAGGCTGAGGCAGGCGGAGAAACCGGGGCGAGCGGGGCGATATCCGCAGACCGGTCGTGCGTCTCGTCGCTGAACCCGGTTTTGCGCAGCACGCCAAGCAATTCGCGCATGCGTGCCAGAGCGGCCCGTCCTTGCTCGCCGATCTGTTTGAACGCTTCGGAGACTGCGGCTGCATCCGGCTCGGTCCCTTCCTGTTCCGCGTGTTCGAACATGGCGAGCCCCTCATGGGTACAAGCGATTACGGATTGGAGGGTGTCGGTGACCTCGCTTTGGATATTCGCGCTGATCCGGTCACGCTCCACGTTCGCGGCGAGCACTTGCTGCCGGCGGGCCTCCTCGTTAAGCGCCTGTTCACGCGCCTGCAAGACGAGCGCATCGTTGCCGCTTGTGCGTTTCCATATCGCTGCGACGATGGCAATAAGGCACATGAGCCCGACGGTGACGAAGGCGGAGACCGTTTCAATCAGCATGGCGCCGCTGGGACGTTGCAGCTGTGCAAGATCGGCGAGCATGGCGAGCAGGGAGGTATACCCCATGGCTCCGGAGAACACGCACAGCGCGCACATGCATGTGGCGGTTGAGGCCGCGGCGATCGCCCGGTTGGTGGAGTGCCGGTCGCCATAGAGGATTGCGGCGGCGAGCACACCGAGCGACATGATGTTGACGAACAGGATGCACGGCATAACCAGCAGTTGGAATATGGCGAAAACGAAGGCGAATATGGCGCTCGCCTGTGGAAAACGGCGCCTGAACATCCACGGCAGGATGACCAGTACCGTCACTGCCCAGATGACGGCTTGACCGATGGCATGCGTCTGGTTACCGGTGAGCACGAATTCGAGATTGTTGCCCACGTTCACCCCGGACAGGCCGAAGAACGCGATGAAGATGAGACCAGACAGGATGTCTGACGCCAGATAGTGGCGTTCCCACCACATGGACATGCGTTCGACCGTATTCGTGGCGCCGTCTGTGCGATCTTCCGCAGTAGGCAGCGCCGGACGGCGGTCGTTGAAGCACCGCCGCAGCAAGTCAGGAATCCGCGTAGGGCGCGCCTGCAACGGCAGTGATGCGGGTGCGATGCTTTGTCGCACTGGCGTTCCTCCGCCGATTGTGTTCTGCCGTGGCTGCCGGACGGGGGCGGGAGCGCCGCCGACTGTACTACTGCGCTGTAGGTCAGTTGCCGGAATGGTTGGTTCGCCCGCGCCCGGTGCCGGCGAAGTTGCGGTCGAAGCGGTGACACGTAGTTCGGCTTCATGCTCGGCGTCCCGGTACGGCACACTCGCCATGACCTCAAAACCACCGCTGAGCCTTGGTCCCGCTTGGACACTGCCATGTGCCATCGCGATGCGTTCGCGCATGCCGAGCAAACCGAAGCCGGGTTTATGTCCGTCCGCGGCGGCGCTCGCGCCCCGACCGTCATCGGTGACACGGACAGTCAACCCGGTTTCTGACCACGCCTCCTCGATATCCACGTGCACGTCGGGGCCGGCGTATTTGCGCACATTGGTCAGTGCTTCCTGCACCATACGGTACATCGCCGTGCTTGCGGTTTCGCTCAGCCGCGCCGGATGCGGCTCTCCTGAGCTGTGGAATCGGATCTGGATGTCGGCATCAGAGCGCTCGGCCTCGTCAAGCAGTGCGGAGACATGCCGGTAGTCGGCATGGTCGGGTTCGCCGAATACGCCCAGCAGATGCTGCATATCGCGCATCGCACGCTGTGACTCGTGTTCGATGGTGTGCATCGTGCGTTTGGCGATCTGCGGGTTCGAAGCCCCGGCATACCTGCCCCCATCGGATTGCACGATGATGATTGACAGGGTGTGCGCGACGACATCATGCATATCGCGAGCGATTCGGGCTCGTTCCGCCAACGCGGCAATCCGGCGTCGCTCGTCCTCCCCGGCCTGCAAAGCCTCGTTGCGTTCTTGCAGCATCGTGATGGTCACGTTGCGTGCGCGCTGCCAGTAACCGAGGAAAATCGCGGTGACGATGCACAGGGTGATGACAATGAGTCCGCCCGTGAACGCTGAGAGGAAATTCTGCGCGCAGGTGTGAGGGTCGTTGCCTTCGCACAGGGAGATGGTATACGGGGACCCGGGGTCGCCGAATACCGGCCCGACACTGGTAGATATTGCCAGCGCGAGCGAGGCGAGGATGCCGATGGCCAGCGCAAGACACGCGAACAGGCGGCTTCGGTTCGGATTGCCGTACACGATGACGGCGTACAGGACGCTCAACGCGAACAAGTCCGCGGGCACCAGCGCCGGACCAATGATGAGCTGGGCGACCGCAACTGCGGTAATCGCCCAAGCGCTCGGTTCCGGACGCCACCGGCGGGTAGCCACAGGAATGAGGATGGCGATCTGCCACAGGGTACACGCGGTTGCCGGGCAGGAGAAGAACACGCCGGGAATGGAGCCGGTGGCGGTCACAATCACCAGGAACAGCGCGGCAACCAGCACGGTCATGGCGGTATCCACCGCCAGAACGTGGCTTTTGGCCCATGAGGTCATCCGTGTCATCCAATGCATGCCATTCACCCTAGCGTCCGGCGGGCACCGCGGCCATCATGCGCGAGGATGAAAGGCGGGAAGAACGAAGCAAAGACAGGGAAAGGTGAGGTAAGGCCGGGGTGGCGCTATGGTGGGCATAACGGATTGATGGGCCGATTCACGGTCGGGAGGTGCACGATGACGGCGTTGGCGCAGTATTACGTTCCGGGGCGATATATCGAAGATCATGCGATTGATGTGCCGCTGGACTGGCGGGGCGACACGCCCGGCAAAACGGTGTCCGGAGAGACGATTCGGCTGTTCTACCGGGTGGTATGCGAGGCAGGTCACGAGCAGGAGCACTTGCCGCTGCTGCTGTTCTTACAAGGAGGCCCGGGAGGTGCGGGCCCGCGCCCGATGGGCCATGACGGCGGGGATGCCTGGCTTGCAGAGGCATTGAAGCATTTCCGGGTTGTGCTGCCTGATCAGCGTGGCACTGGCCGTTCCTCGCGTATTGATTCGCATGCCATGTCCCGTATCGGGGACGCGTCGGCGCAGGCTGCGTATCTCAAGCGTTTCCTTGCCGATTCGATTATCCGGGACTTCGAGCATCTGCGCCTGAGTGCGTTCGGCGGCCGCAAGTGGGTCACGCTCGGGCAGAGCTACGGCGGGTTCCTGACCTTGAGCTACCTGTCCCTGTTCCCGCAAGGATTGGCTGCATGCTTCACCAACGGCGGCATCCCGCATGTGCCGGCTGACCCGGACGACGTATACGCGCACACCTTCCCGCGTATGGAATCGAAGACCATGCAGTATTACGTGCGTTATCCGCAGGACCGCGAGCGTGTCGCCGCCGTTGCCGACCGGGTGGCCCAAGGGGGAGTGGCGTTGCCCAACGGCGATCCGCTGACCGTCGAACGCGTGCAGACTTTGGGTGGCGGGTTCGGTATGAAGCCGAGTTTCGAACAGATTCACTGGCTGTTCGACGAGGCTTTCGTTGACGGCGATGGTTCCGTGGACAGCTCGTCACCGCTGTCCGACGAATTCCTCACCCATGTGATGGACACGACCGCATCCCGCCCCCTGTACTGGCCGCTTCAGGAATTCATTTACGCCGACGGCGAGCTCGAACATCCGGTCAACTGGGCTGCCCAACGCGCCTACGACACCCGCCCTCAATTCTCCGTATCCGCGCGGCCGCTGCTGTTCACCGGGGAGGCGATTTTCCCGTGGATGTTCCGGCAGGAGCAGGCGTTGCACCCATTCGCCGCAGCGATGGACATCCTCATGCAGGACACGCATTTCGGCAAGATCTACGACGCCGACCAGCTCGCTCGTAACGAGGTGCCGCTGCAGGCGACTGTCTACGTGGACGACATGTATGTTGATTCGACACTTCAGCTTGATACCCTGTCCCGTGTCGGCAACAGCCACTACTGGGCGACCAACGAGTATGAGCATGACGGGTTGCGCACCGACCCGCGGGTTTTCACGCGCGAATACCGGGAAGCCCTGGGGCGGGGAGACCTCGCCGGCATCAAGTGACCAGCCCGGCGCGGCCCGCAACCGCGCCCGAACGCATCCGTGGCCGGCATGGCGCCGGCGAACAACCCAAGAAAGGAACCCAATGACCCAGCAACTGAGCGACATCACCGTCGGATTCATCGGTTACGGCGCCATGGCACAGGCCATGGCCCAAGGCTTTGTGGACGGGGGAGTCCTCGAAGGCGGGCAGATTCTCGCCTGCGCAGGACATTACGACAAGCTCGTGGACAGCACGTCCGCGCTTGGCGTGCGTCCGATGCACAACGCCACCGAGGTTGCCGCAGCAAGCGATATCGTCATCCTCGCCGTCAAACCGAACCTCATCGAAGAGGTCGTGACCCCAATTCTGCATGAACTGGCCAACAGCATCGTCGTATGCGTGGCCTGGGGGTGGACTTTCGACCGCCTTGAAACCGTGCTCGAGGACCATACTCCGCACATCTCCATCATCCCCAACACTCCGATCGCCGTTGGCCAAGGCGTCAGCGTCGTCGAAGACAAGCACAATCTCACCGAGTACCAGGCGGGGCTCGTCCGCGCGCTGCTCGAGCCGGTCAGCATGCTCGAGACCGTCGACACTGCGCACATGTCCCAAGCGGGTACCATTTCCAGCTGTGCCCCGGCGTTCACCGCGATGTACATCGAGGCGCTCGCCGACGCGGGCGTGCAGTATGGGCTCAAGCGTGCCAGCGCGTACCGGCTCGCCGCGAAAATGGTCGAGGGTACGGGCGCGTTGCAAGTCAGTGACGGGCGGCTGCCCGCGGCCATGAAGGATGCGGTCTGCTCTCCGGGCGGCGCGACCATCCGCGGCGTGGTCGCGTTGGAACAGCACGGGTTCCGTGGCGATGTGATTTCCGCGGTGCAAGCTGTGGAAGGCTGACGGTTCCTTGATGTTTGCGGTGGCGGCCGGTGTTGACGATGCAAATCGTGGCACCGGCCGCCGCTCGTGTCGCGGCGGCTCATCCGACGGCTGTTCTCCCAGTCGGCGCGAATTACGCAAGGGTGATGACGTGCCGTCGGCATGCGCTACGTCCATCATGCCTCTACACTGGAAAGCATGTCTTTAACTATCGGAATCGTCGGCCTGCCGAATGTCGGCAAGTCCACTATGTTCAACGCGCTCACCCGCAACAATGTGCTGGCGGAGAACTACCCGTTCGCCACCATTGAGCCGAACACCGGCATCGTGCCCCTGCCGGACGACCGGCTGCCGGTGCTCGCCAAGCTCGTCCACACCGAGAAGATCGTGCCCGCCACCGTCACCTTCGTCGATATCGCCGGCATCGTCAAGGGTGCGTCCGAGGGCGAGGGCCTAGGCAACAAGTTCCTCGCGAACATCCGTGAAGCCGACGCGATCTGCGAGGTCGTGCGCGCCTTCGAGGACGATGACATCGTGCACGTCAACGGCAAGGTCGATCCCGCCGACGACATCGACACAATCAACACCGAGCTCATCCTCGCCGATTTGCAAACCATCGAAAACGCGCTGCCGAAGCTCGAGAAGGAACTGCGCGGCAAGAAGGTCACGCCTGAATACGTGAACGCAGTCAACGAGGCGAAGAAGATCCTCGAGGCGGGCGAGACCATCGACCACGCGGCCCAGGCAGGCAAGATCAACAAGGACGACATCTACGACCTGCACCTGCTGACCGCCAAGCCGTTCATCTACGTGTTCAATGTTGACGACGCCGAACTGTCCAATGAGCAGCTGCGCAAGAAGCTCACCGATTTGGTGGCCCCTGCGAAGGCGATTTTCCTCAACGCCCAGTTCGAAGCTGATTTGACCGAGCTTGACGAGGCGGATGCGCGTGAGATGCTTGAGGACGCCGGATTGAAGGAATCCGGGCTCGACCAGCTTGCCCGTGTCGGATTCGATATTCTCGGCCTGCAGACCTTCCTGACCGCAGGCGAGAAGGAAGTGCGTGCCTGGCAGATCCACAAGGGCTGGACCGCCCCGCAGGCAGCAGGTGTGATCCACACCGATTTCGAGCGTGGCTTCATCAAGGCCGAAATCGTCTCCTACGATGACTTCGTCGCAGCCAACGGCTCGATGAACACCATCAAGGAGGAAGGCAAGCTCCGCCTTGAAGGACGTGACTACGTGATGCAGGACGGCGACATCGTCGAATTCAAGTTCAACGTATCCAAGTAACCGTCCGCACCCCGCCAAAACGGCGCAATTCCAACGATTCCACACCATGGAACGTTGCAATCGCGCCGTTTTTGAATGTACGGAAACAGGCCGTTCGTGACACGTTCCGGGCGGTTGTCGCCATCGAATGAGTGCGTTTAGAGTGCACTTTCGATGGCGCTCGCCGGCACAGTCGGACGCGACAGGTCCGGTACGTGGGACTTCTGACGGAAACGTCACAATGGCGGTAACCTCCCGGGACTTTTGGCGGGAATGGCGCCAATGGCGGTAATCTCCCGGGAGTTTATGGACGAAGACGGGGTTTCGCGCTGATGCGACAATGAAAACGTTGAAATACCAACATGCTCGAAATCAGACCCCTGGGAGTTTACGCGTCAAACTGCACATAACGAGAGAAGTCCCACGCTGAGCGATGACGCCTGCTGACCATGAGACCCGTTGACGAAGAGGCTGTTAGTGATGACACCCCTCCCGATTCGCGGGCAAGCATGTTCCTGCTCGGATACATGACACGACTGTGGCCAGCTTGACCAGACTAGTTTCTGTGCTGTGCAAGGATTGGCTTCCGCGTTGCTGATTGCTGCCTCAGTCGGTCTCCGAGACCGGCGAACCCTCGACTGCGCCAACATGCTGATGCTTTGCTGCAGCCATGCCACACCTGTGATTTCCATGATGACGGTCGCAATCGATTCGCTGCCTGTAAACAAATCGTTGCGCTCCTCATTTCGAGGCACAACGCGCGGTTCGTGTATGACCTGCTGCGAAATCTGGGTTCATGCCGCCGCACAGTTGCGACGTTCACTAGAACTCGCCGTGGTTTCCTTTCCTTTTTGGTGGGGAGCAGGGCGGAGGAGGACGGGTGTCATTCTTGTTTTGGTGTTCTCGCAGCAACGATTCCGCTATTCATAGTTGGCCGGCAAGCGCTCAACTCCGCCGTGGTGCGACTGTCGTGTTGCACGGCAGGCGGTTACCGGGCGGTGGCGGGGAGAGAGCGTAGACCGTCTCGCACCGATTCCTGCCAGTCTCCCGCGCGCGGCAACAATCTCCCATCCGCCTTGTCAACTTTGGCTTGTAGCGACGAAAACGGCTCCACCCGCGCGTCATCGGTGCGGATACCGTTATTGTAGAAAGGCATGAATGAATCCCCCCGTGGCGATACCAACCACGGGGGCATAATTCAGCGTGCGTACTGCAGACGAACGGAGGCGACTATGGCGGTTTTCCCGCATCGAAGCGGGCAGAGCGATCATCCGCTCCGCCGCAATGCCAGGGTTCTTCTCGCGGCGTTGGCATGTATCGCGCTGATTTTCGGATTCTTCTCCATCCAGCAGCATCGTGCGGATATGCGAGCGACGACCCGAGCTGTATCCGGGTCATCCACTACTGTCGTACACCGCAAAGTTCCCGCCCCCGACGGTACTCATACACTGAACAAATCCGCAGTACCGGCGATTAACGCATCCCCTGGCACACATACCAATGCCCAGAACAAGGGCACGACCGTCGATTGGCGTGCCGCATCTGGCGGGGCGCAGCCGAAACTGTCCGAATACAAGAACCTGAGCATCACGGTCGATTTGTCCGCCCAACGGGTGTACGTGTGCTCCAACGGCAAGACTATTTACACGATGATTGCCAGCACGGGGCTCAACGACAGCACTCCACACGGGGATTTCACCATCAATGGCCGGGGCGACCATTTCTACAACCCCTCCGATGGCTGGGGCGCGGACTATTGGGTGTCCTTCCGCAACAACGTCTTCCTGTTCCACACCGTGCCCACCAAGCAGGATGCGGGGACGTATGTGGTCAGCGAGGCGGTGAAACTCGGGCATCCGGCATCGCACGGATGCGTGCGTCTGACCTTGTCTGACGCGAAGTGGTTCTACGATCAGGTTCCTGACGGCACGCCCGTGCATATCAGCTGACGTGTCTGATGGGCGACGGGCACCGTCTGGTGACGCTGTCCGGTGATGCTGTCAGATGGACACCGTCTGCCGGACGCTGCAGTCTGCGGAACACTATCTGACGGTGCCGCCACATGGACGATACACACCGTCTGATAACACCCCCGATAAACACCGTCTGATGGACACGCGGTGAATTGTCGGTGTCATTTGTTCTCGCCCCGCGGATTCGCCGGCATGGTCCCGGGATGTTGCGATAGCGTAGTATCAGGAATTGGCCGCGTGGTCGCGGTCTGGACGCATTGTTCGGAAAGGAGCGCCTATGGGGATGCCGCTTGATTTGTATGTGATCCGGCACGGAGAATCCGAGGCGAATGTCATCATCAAGGCCGGCGAGCAGGGCGATACCTCCCTGTACACGCAGGATAACGTGACGGTGCCGGATCGTTCGTGGCGTTTGACGGCGACCGGCCGTCGCCAGGCTGATTGCATCGGCCGCTGGCTTGTCTCCCAGCAGCAGCTATTCGACCGCTACCTGGTCTCGCCGTACGTCCGCGCCCGCGAAACGGCCGCCACCATGGCCTTGCCCAAGGCGAAATGGGAGGAGACCCGGGTGCTGCGTGAGCGGTCGTGGGGTGAAATCAACACCATCACGCAAGATGAATTCAAAACCAATTACGAGCGCAACTGGTTGTTCAAACGCACCGACCCGCTGTATTGGCGTCCGCCGGCAGGCGAATCGATCGCCGATGTCGCCGAAGACCGTGTGCACAACCTGCTCACCTCGCTCGACCGCCGGTCTGAGTCGGAATCGGTGGTCGTAGTCACGCACGGCGATTTCATGCTGGCGATGATGCTCACGCTCGAGGACCTCTCCGACGAGGAATTCATGCACCGTGCGGACAGCGACGATTGGAAGATCACAAACTGCACGTGCCTGCATTATTCCCGCCGCGACCCGCACACCGGCCGCACGACCGAACGGCTGCGCTGGGAACAGACCGCCCGCCCGGTGCTCGACGAGCAGACCGGCCGTTGGGAGGTTGAAGTGGAACCGTGGCGCGAGTTCCAGCGCCCGCTGCTGTCGAACGGCGATCTGGTTGATGTCGTGCATTCGGTTGACCCGCATCTGACGCAATACACCAAGTGACACCCGTATTGCCACCCGATGCGTCCTGACTGCCGGCACCCAGACGACGAGAGTGCGACACGCCTGAAAATCTGCGGGTTTTGAGGTATTGTCGTCTCTCGTGACATCGACACCGCTACCATTGTGCAAGGCGTCGGCGCGCCATGTGCGTCCGGCGAATTCCAAGAAGACAAAGGAGCAGTAGATGAGTAGCGGCTTGTTCACATGGAAACTGCATGGTGACGGCAAGACCTTGAAACCCGGGGAGGTGGTCGAACCCGACGAGCGCCTGTCTTGGCCGCGCACCGCAGGTATCGGCGCCCAGCATGTCATCGCGATGTTCGGCGCGACCTTCCTGGTTCCGATTCTCACCGGCTTCGACCCGTCGACGACCCTGTTCTTCACCGCCATGTCGACGGCGCTGTTCCTGCTCATCAACAAGAACAAACTGCCAAGCTACCTCGGTAGCTCCTTCGGCTTCATCGCCCCGATTGCGGCGGTCGCCTCGGCCCACAAGGGCATCGCGGTCGCAAGCTTCGGCATCATGGTCACCGGTCTGCTGCTCGCCTTGGTGGGCCTGCTTGTCCATTTCGCCGGCGCCAAGTGGATTGACAAGATCATGCCGCCGGTGGTCAACGGCGCGATTGTGGCGATCATCGGCTTCAACCTCGCCCCGTCGGTGTGGACGAACTTCAAGAAGGCCCCGGACACGGCTGTGGTGACGCTGGTCGCCGTCCTGCTGATCGGCGTGTTGTTCCGCGGCTTGGTCGGGCGTCTGAACATCCTGCTGGGCGTACTGGTCGGCTATGCGTACGCGTGCGCCCGCGGCCAGGTCGATTTCAAGGCCGTGGAAGGCGCCGCCTGGGTCGGTTTGCCGCAGTTCCATCTGCCGCAGGTCGATTTCTCGATTCTCGCGATGTTCATTCCAGTCGTGCTCGTGCTGGTCGCCGAGAACGTAGGCCACGTCAAGTCCGTTGCACAGATGACCGGCCGCGATTATGACAACCAGATTGGCACCGCGCTCATGGCCGACGGTATCGGCACCGCGATTGCCGGCTTCGGCGGCGGCTCCGGCACAACCACGTACGGCGAGAACATCGGCGTCATGGCTTCCACGAAGGTGTATTCGACGGCCGCCTACTGGTGTGCGGCGGCGTTCGCCTTGATTTTGAGCCTGTGCCCGAAGTTCGGTGCCGTGATCAACACCATTCCCGCCGGCGTGCTCGGCGGCGTGACCACCTTGCTGTATGGCATGATCGGCATGATCGGCGTGCGCATCTGGGTGGACAACCATGTCAACTTCGACAAGCCGGTCAATGTGATGACCGCCGCCGTCACGATGATTATCGGCATCGCCGACTTCACCTTCGCGGTCAGCGGCGTGCAGTTCAACGGCATCGCCATCGGCACGATCGTCGTGCTCGTCATGTACCACGGCCTCAAGGCCATTGGCAAGGCGACCGGCACAATCGCCAAGGACGATCCGGACGTGCTGTGATTGAATGACCACGATGCTGCTCGGCGGGTACATGAATTCGCCGGATGGCATCCCTACTGTTTTGGGCCGCATCCCGTATTCCGGGGTGCGGCCCAAAACGTTGTATCGCCCGGTTTGCCCGGTACTCGAGTTGATGCGGTTCCTGCCTGCCGACCTACCTGACTGTTGACATTCACTCGGCAAGCAAATCGTCACCGCTTCTTCCCACGCTCGACCACGGGCTTGTCGCGATACTGGTCATCGGCCGTGAAACAGGTGCGATACACCATCACCATGATCAGGGTGTCAGCAAGCAAAGTGAGCGCGGCGATGGAGGCGAGAATCACGAACTGGTATTTCGCCGCGTTGAGCGGGTCACCGCCCGCGATGACCTGGCCGGCCATCATGCCCGGGATGGTCACGATGCCGCTTGAGGCGAGCGACGCCGTGGTCGGCAGCAAGCCGAGGCGGATCGAGGAAATCACCGATGGCCGTGCGGCCTCCCAGCGGGTCGCGCCTAACGCCAGCAGCGTGTCGACCTCGTCCCGCCGTTCCTTCATGCTTTCATAAAAGCGGCTCAGACCTACGGCCAGCGCGGAAACCGTATTGCCCAACAGCATGCCGGTCAGTGGCACTACCAGCTGTGGCGCATACCACGGGTGGGGGCGTACGACCAGTTCCGTGACCATCGAAATCATGAGCAGCATGGTGATGACCAAGGTCAGCAGCACCGGACCCGCAAGCCCCTTCGGCACGCCTTTGGCGCGTGACAGGGTGATTTGCACGGCCGCCACCAGCATGACGGCGACCAAGGCGAGTACCAGCCACGGGTTGCCGGATTTGATGACATAGCCCATGATGAGGCCCATCGCGCACAGTTGGATGAGCGCGCGGCATGCGGACCACAGGAGCGTTTTGCCGATGCCCAGATGCATGAGCCATGACAGCCCGGAGGCGACCATCACCATCGCGAGTGCGATGAGCAGGCCCCAGATGTCGATGGGGTAGGAGGTGCCCGATGTCGTCTGCGTGGCTGTTTGTGCCACGGTTTGAGTGACGTGGGGTGTGTTCCCTGGGAGAGTGGCCCATGCCGAAGCCAGATTGATCGTGTTCATCGCAGTCCTCCTTCGTCGAGGGTGACGGTTCGGGTGGCGACCCCGTCCGGCGGGCGGTGCCGGATGCGGATCACCGCCATGCCGCGTTGTGCGGCGTCGCTGAGGATGGCGGCGACTTTTGCCGCGTTGTCATCGTCGAGCCCGGCATCGACCTCGTCGGCGAGCAGCAGTTTTGGATCTGTCAGCAGCGTGCGCGCGAGACTCACGCGTGCCGCCTGCCCTCCTGACAGGTCGTGCGGCGCCCTGCCAAGATTGATATCTTCGCAGCCGATGGCGTCGAGGGTGGCGCGGATTTTGTCATCTGGCAGCATATCGACGCCGTTGTGCACCGCGCCCCAGATGCCGCTGCGATGCCGTTTGCCGCGGGTACGGGCGTGGGCTTGGGGGTCAGCAGGGTGATTCGTGTCAGACGAGCTGTCATCCTGCTCGTTGCGGATCGCCAGGGTCCACGGCAAACGAATGACTTCGGCGACGTTGTCGCCGATCAGCACCGATTTCTGCGGCAGATAGGCGACGCTACACCGCCACTGCTGCGGTGTGAATTCCGTCGATGGACGGCCATCGAGGAACATGGTGCCGCTGGCATGGGGATTGAGCCGTGCGAATGCGGTGAGCAGGCTGCTTTTCCCTGTGCCTGACGGGCCGACCAGGTCGACGATCTCGCCGGCGTCGATGTCGAAGGACAGTCCTTGGAAAATGGTTTTCTCGCCGTCCTGCGAGGGGACGGTGCACGTCATGTCGCGTGCGCTGAACAGATGCGTACTCATGGATACAGGCTATCGCGTCTGCAAGTGCAGTGTTGGGCAATCGGACGGTGTTTCGCCGCTTGCTGGCATTGTCGATGCCGTCGACACGGCCGAGAGACACGGTTGCCGTAGATACCGCCGTATCGATGGCCTGCCTTATACCATATCGTCCTTCGTTTCAGCTGGGCGTTTCGCTGTTCCTTGCCGGTCGGTAGGCTGGGAATATGGCTTTGTTTGATGATTTCGGCATGATGTTCGGCTTCCCCGGCGGTTCCGGGCGTAAGGACGACGACCCCGAGGTCGTTGACGTCCAGGTCGACGGGGATGCGCAGGGCGGTGGGAACACTCAGGCACCGCATGGGAATACGTCGGTGCCCCGGCTTGGCCGCCGCGCGGCGAAACGGCCGAAAGTGCGCAGGCACAACGGTTCGGCAATCGCCCTTGGCATCATCGCTGTCATCGTCGTGATCGTCGGATTGTTCTTCGGTTTGGCCCGGTTCATCACGGATGTCATGTGGTTCGACCAACTCGGCTTCCAACGTGTGATCTGGACGCAGCTCGGTGTGAAAGTGGGCTTGTGGGCCGCCTATGCGCTGCTCATGGCATTGGTCAGCTTCATCGCCGCAGTGCTCGCCATCCGCACGCGTCCTAGCGGTGCTGACGGCTCCACGGTACGAATCAACGGTGATGTCATCGAAATCGGCAAAGGGGTGAGTACCCGTACCGCAACGCGTGTCGCAGTCGTGGTCTCCCTGATTGTGGGCATCATGTTCGGCTCGCAGTTCAACTCGAACTGGTCGCAGATTCTGCTCATGTTCAACGCGCAGCGCTTCGGCGCCAAAGACCCGCAATTCGGCATCGACAACGGCTTCTACGTCTTCGTGCTCCCAGGCTTGAGACTTGTGATGTCCGCCGTCGCGATGCTGCTGCTCATGGGAATCATCTTTTCCGTGGTCACGCACGCGCTGGTCGGCGGCATCAGACTGACCATGCCGGTCAAAGGCCGCGGCCTGTTCGCCATCACCAAGCATGCGCGCCGGCAGATTAGTGTGTGGCTCATGCTCAACATGCTCGTGTGGGCCGTGAACCAAGTGCTTGGCGTGTTCTCCAGCCTTACCGCACAAGGTGACCGGATCACCGGCGCTACGTACACCACCGTCCATGCCACGATTCCCGTCACCTTCATCATGGCGGCGTTAACGGCCATACTCGGCGTCGTGCTGGGCATCTGGCTTATGCGTTCGCACCAGCTTGAGGGGCCTGCACCGGTCGGTGTGCGTGCTCGGGCGGCGCTCAAGGCATGGCGAGTCCCGGTGATTGCAGTCGCTTCGACTTTGGTCATCTCGCTTGTGCTGACCGGTGTCTGGCCGGCGGTGATGCAGCGCTTCCGTGTCAACCCGAATGCGCAGGAGGCGGAATCCTCCTACATCCAGCGCAACATCAACGCCACCAAGCAGGCGTACGGGCTTGACAACATCAAAGTCGAGCAGTATGCCGCGACTACGGAAGGCAAGTCCGGTGCACTGAGCTCCGACGCGGAAAGCACCGCGCAGATCCGTCTGCTGGACCCTCAAATCGTCTCACCGACTTTCAAGCAACTGCAACAGTCCAAGCAGTATTACACCTTCGCCGACACGCTGGCAGTGGACAAATACACCATTGACGGCACCAGCCAGGACACGGTGATCGCCGCCCGCGAGCTCAATCTTGACGGCAACGACAACCGCAACTGGGTCAACGACCATACGGTGTACACGCATGGTTACGGTGTGGTCGCGGCCTACGGCAACAAGGTCACGGCGGACGGCCAGCCGAAATTCTTCGAATCCGGCATCCCCACCCAGGGCAAGCTCACTGAGTCGGAGCATTACGAGCCGCGCATCTACTTCTCACCGAACGCGCCCGAATACTCGATTGTCGGCGCGCCCGAAGGCACCACATCGTGGGAGTTCGACTATCCGACCGGTTCGAAGGGCGCGACCAACACCTTCGACGGCAATGGCGGTCCGCGTATCGGCAACATCTTCACGCGCGTGCTGTATGCGATTCGTTTCGGCTCCGACCAGATTTTGTTCTCCGACCGTGTCAACTCCCAGTCGCAGATCCTGTACACGCGCAGCCCCAAGGAGCGTGTGGCCGCGGTGGCACCGTACCTGACGTTGGACGGGCGCGTCTACCCGGCAGTCGTCGACGGGCGTGTCAAATGGATTGTGGACGGGTACACCACATCCGATGCCTACCCGTATTCGCAGATGACCGATCTGGGCGCGGCGACCCAGGATTCGACCACCCGCACTTCGCAGACCGTGCAGGGGCTGGGGTCGCAGAACGCCAACTACATCAGGAATTCTGTGAAGGCCACTGTTGACGCTTACGACGGCTCGGTCACCCTCTACGCGTGGGATCCGAACGACCCGGTGCTCAAGGCCTGGCAACAGATCTTCCCAGGCAACTACCATCAGATCTCCGAGATCTCCGGCGATTTGATGAGCCATCTGCGCTATCCGGAAAGCCTGTTCAAGGTCCAGCGCCAATTGCTGACCAAATACCATGTGGACAGCGCGAGCCAGTTCTTCTCCGGTGAGGATTTCTGGCAGTCGCCGGTCGACCCGACCGAATCACAGCAGGCTCAGAAGGAGGACGTGCTCCAGCCGCCCTACTATCTGACTTTGCAGACCGGAGGATCCAAAGCGCCGGTGTTCTCATTGACATCTTCGTTCATCCCGGCGGGTTCCTCGACCTCCACACGTGAGATCCTCACCGGTTTCCTCTCCGTGGACTCCGACGCAGGAACTACCGCCGGCAAGATCGGGGCGAACTACGGCACCATCAGATTGCAGGAACTGCCCAAGGATTCGAACGTCCCCGGGCCCGGCCAGGCGCAGAACAACTTCAACGCGGATGCCGATGTATCCAAGGAACTCAACCTGCTTGAATCCGGCTCTACCACCGTCAAACGCGGCAACCTGCTCACCTTGCCGCTCGGTGGCGGACTCGTGTACGTCGAACCCGTGTACGTGCAGTCGAGCGGCTCCACCCAGTTCCCGTTGCTCAAGAAGGTGCTCGTCGCGTTCGGCGACCAGGTCGGATTCGCCGACACACTCGACCAGGCACTCGACCAGGTGTTCGGCGGCAATTCAGGCGCGGATGCGGGCGATGTCGACAATCGCGCGGCGTCTGATGGCGGGGCTGCCGGCTCCGCGGGGTCGTCGGAATCGTCTGGCTCCTCCGGAGCAGACAGCGGGAAATCCAGCGGTATGTCAGGAACGACAGGCCAGTCCTCATCAAGTGGTTCGCAGAGCGAGGCACTGAAGTCTGCGCTTGCCGATGCCGCGCAGGCGATGAAGGATTCTGATGCCGCGATGAAATCCGGCGACTGGGCTGCGTACGGTAAGGCGCAGCAGCAGTTGGAGGACGCCATCAACAAGGCCATCGAGGAGGAGAATAAGACCTCGGCCACCAAGTAGTCGTCGCAAGCTGTGACGGCCGTCTCGGCCCCGCCGTACGCATCAGTGCGGCGGGGCCGACGCATTCCGGACGCCATCGTGTGAGGATTTGCTCACACGATGATTGGTTGGGTGGTACTGGACGGTTGTTTGGCCGCCCTCATCTGTCGTTGTGTGAGGATTGGCTCACATACTGGCGGTCAGAGTGGTTCGGAATGGCTGATGCGCCGCTTCGACCCGCCACTGTGTGAGGATTCGCTCACACAACGACCGGTTGGGCAGTCTGCCCCGATCGCGTGTTTGGCGATGAGAGGGTCTTTCGCGATGCATATAAACCGTCAGTGTCGGCAAACGGTGCGGGGTGTTTGTTGTCAGTGTCTACACAAGCTTCTGCCGACACTGACAACAGTCTCAGCGTCGGCAGAAGCTTGGCACTGCGTCATCGTTCTGGTCAAGTCCGTTCTCGGGTACATTCGCCGATGTTGCAGCGATACCCGGCGCGGTCACAGCTGGTCGGCGTCCGGGTCCTCATCCTCGTCCGCGGGGCCGAGCAGCACTCGCTCCGTCAAGGACACCGCGATGAGCAACACGCAGGTCAGCACGATGATCATGAATGTCGCCGAGAAAATGAGCGGCATGCGGAAGGAGTTGTACGCCGCCTGCAGCCAGATGCCGAGCCCTCGTCGCGCCCCCAGGTATTCCGCCGTGGCGGCGGTTGCGAATGTGTAGGCAGCACTGATGCGGATGCCGCCGAAAATCTGCCGTGCCGCGACGCGCAGCTTCACATGCCACAGCGTCCACACCGGGGTGGCACCGCAGGTCAGCGCGACGTCGACGTAGTAGCGCGGCACGTCCCTGAGCCCGCGGATGGTTTGCACGGCGATGGGGAACAGCCCGAATACGGCGACGATTACGATTTTCCCGCTCGTTTCGAAGCCGAACCAAATCAGGAACAGCGGGGCGATGGAAATCAGCGGCATGGTCTGCGCAGCGTACAGCAGCGGAAACAGCGCAGCATCCAAGGTTTTCGAAGCGTAACAGCCGACCCCCACCATAATGCCCGCCGCCACGGCGAACAGGAAACCGATCGCGCCTTCCTCAAGGGTCGTCAAGGTTGCCGGCCACAAGGTCGGCCACGTTTCCACCGTCGCATCCACGATTTGCGTGGGGGAGGGCATGACGGTCTGCGGTACATGCGCGGCCTCGACCCATACCTGCCATATCACGAGAATCGCCAGCACCGCCGCGAACGTGGGCAGCCATCGCAGGTATCGGCGGGAGTGATGGGATTGACGTGATGGACGAGCCATAATCACCTTGCTTTCCGCGCCAGGGCGCACACGCCGCCGGGGAACGCAGTAAGGTGAGGAGCCCGCGTGCCAGACGGCCGGAACAATCGTTGCTGATTCCATTATCACGGACCCGCAGACCGCCGCAGTTCGCGTCCGACATCGGCACACTGCGCAGCGCATACAGCCACGCGGCACCTCGCGGTACCGCACACCAGTCCGTGCACCCCGCCGTATACCACGCGCAGCCAGTGGCAGCCTTCGCAGCGAGCGGAAGGATGCCTCGGCACATCCTGACAAGCCCGCCATCAATCCCATCCGTCGGCGTGCCCGACGAACTCTAGGCCCGACCGGTGACACAATAGTGACATATCCTTGGCACGACGGGAGCAATATGCCACAGCACAGGGAAGATATCAATGCAGGTATCAGGGCAGGTATCAACGCCGATACCAGCATGGATGGGAGCGCACGCACACAGCCCGGAGGCCACCAGCGAAGCCGGCGGATGGTGGTGACCGTAACCGTGATGCTGGTCGTGGTCGCATTGATCGCCGGGGCATTCCTGTGGGCGCAGTACGTGCGCCGAGGCCAAACCGGCGACACAGACGGCACCGGCAGCAACCAGGCCGCGAACCTGCCGTCCCCGTCGCCGACGTTCACCAGTACGGTCGATGCGAACGGTAACGGCGTGGACGATTACACGGATATCGTCCGCGGTGCCCGCAAAGACGCCGAGGCGATGCCGACCTACGATACGGGCTACTATCAGGGCGGGTATCCGCCGTCCGACCGTGGCGCCTGCACCGATGTCGTCTGGCGGGCGTTCGCCAACGCCGGGTACGACCTCAAAGCCATGGTCGACGCCGACATCACCGCCCGGCCGCAAGCCTACTCGCGCGTGATTTCCAAACCCGACCCGAATATCGATTTCCGCCGCACAGGCGTGCTTGACGTCTTTTTCAGCACCTACGGCGTGACGCTCGGCACGGATATCCATGGCGATGACTGGGAACAAGGCGACATCGTCGTCTTCGAACACGCCCGGCACATCGGCGTCGTCTCTGACCGGCGCGACAAGCAAGGTATGCCGCTGATCATTCACAACATGGGACAGAAACAACGGGAGAACGATTATCTCGCGTTCCGCACGCATATGGCGGTCACCGGGCATTACCGGTTCGACGCTTCGCGTGTCCCGCAATCGGTGATCAAAACCTGGTCCGGGCCGTTGCCGCGATGAACCGTCCCTGACAGTGTGACGGCTGGAAGAAAGCGACCGCAATATTGCCGAGAATATTGCGTAGCTAGCGGAGCCAACACACCTACCACCGCCGCCACCGCCGTCTGCCGCGTCCGGTCCGCAACATGCAACCGCCCGCTCACAAGGATGACCACGGCTGAAGATATCCTTGACATCGCTTGCGTGCCCATGTGTGGCAAACCATCCGGCCGTGGTCAACGCGCATGACATCATGACGGCCGGGCGGGGACATGGGACAGGCGGGGCCGGCCCTCACGTTCGTTCTCTGCCGAATCCGCCCGAATCCAGAGAACGGAACACGTCATGATCCAGGACATCATATGAGCCATCTGCCACAGGCTGCCCATGCACGGCAGCGCACCACAACATCCATCATCAGCCGTATCCGTGCAGGATTCGCCGCCACGCTCACCATCGCCGTAATCGCGTCCCTCGGCGCGTGTGGCACCGCCGGAACATCCGCGAACGGACTGACCAAAACCACCTTCATGCTCTCGTGGGCACCCGACACCAACCATATCGGCGTGTATGTGGCCAAACACAACGGGTATTTCAAACGAGCCGGTCTAGACGTCGATATCGTCGCCGTCGCCCAGGCGGGCGCCGAACAGTCGGTCAACAACGGTGTCGCGGATTTCGCCCTGTCCAATCTCACCAATGTCTCCACCTACAGCCTCAAAGGCGCCACGCTCAAGCAGGTGCTGCAAGTGCAGCGCAAGCCGAGCGCCATCTGGTGTTCTCTGGCTTCGAACACGTCCATCACCCGCCCGCGGGATTTCGACGGGAAAACCTTCGCCACCTTCGGCTCGAACGAATCCGACGCGGTCATCAAGCAGATGATTCAAACCGATGGCGGCAAAGGGCAATTCGACAAGGTGACGGTCGGCACGTCCACATTCCAGACCCTGTCCAGCGGCAAAGCGGATTTCGGCGGGTTCTACGCGACCTGGGAAGGTGTTCAGGCCGATATGTACGGCCCGAAGCTCAACTGCTTCACCGAGCCTGACTACGGGGTGCCCGGCAATGCGGACTCCATCGGCATCATCACCAACAGCAAGACCATCAAGAACAATCCGAAACTGGTCAAAGCCTTCACCCAGGCCGCACAGCAGGGGTACGAATACGCGTACGCGCATCCCGACAAGGCGGCGCAGACCCTCGTAGACGAAGCCCCGGAAGCCAATCTGAAACTCGCCTTTGTCAAACGCAGTATGCATGTCATCGTAGACGGCCAGTATTGGGGCAACCCGAAGGACATCGCCTCAGGCAAACTCGTCTTCGGCACCAACGACACCGTCTCCACGCAGCAGTATTTCGACTTCCTTGCGAACGCCGGCGCCTACACGGACGCCTCCGGCAAGGTGGTACGCACCGCTCCGAAGGCCAAGAATCTCGTCACCGACCGTTTCCTCGCGCAATAATCACGCCCCTGACGGCGCGTGTTGGCCGGATTTACCTGTCCATCGGTTGGAATTTGTCCAGCGCGCGATATCATGGGGACTGACGCCATGTGATTCGTGCGGGCAGGACGCCCGCCGAGCAGTCGAGGGAGAATAGATCATGGATCCGCAGAACCAGACGGGTGACACCGGTGGCACCGCTGAGGCAGGGGCTGCCGGCGATTCGCAGGACATCACCGCGCCCATCATCTTGGACGCTGACACCGGCACTGATGACGCGCTCGCCATCGGCCTGCTGATGGCGTATGCGCCTGAGCGGCTGGTGTCGGTCGTCGCCACGTACGGCAATGTCATCCAGTCGGTGGCGCAGCAGAACGCGCGTGACGTACTCAACCTCCTCGGCGGTTCGAAGATTCCGGTGCTGGATGGGTGCCGTTGCCCTTCATGGGCGGAAGGATTCGCCGCGGACAAGGCCTGCGCCCATTTCCATGGGGATAACGGCATCGCCGACTTGAATATCGACGATTACGCGCGCATGGAAACCACCGCAGGCGGCACCGCGTCCGTGCTGTACAACGGCGCGGTCTACGACTTCTCCTCGAACAACATCGATTTCACCGCCGCCGGGACGGTTTCCGCCGGTATGTTCGGAGAAAATCAGAAGGAAGCGAAGAAGAAGCAGCGGCAGGCATCATGGCAGGACGAGGCGCTGTCGGTGCAGTCAGCCCAGCCTGACGTGTGTGCGAAACTGTCATCTCCAATCATTTCGATTGGCGGATATCTGCCCAAGCAACCCGTCGACAACTCGGTGCCGCAGCGTGGACGGAACGCGCTTGGCGCACTTGCCGACGAATATGGCAAGGTCGAGATGGGGATCATGCCGGGCGACACTGCGGGTGTCAAAGCGATTATCGACGGTGTCCGTCAGTGGGGCAAGAACCTGACCGTGATTTCGACCGGCCCACTGACCGACATCGCCGCCGCCATCGCTCTCGCCCCTGATATCGCGCCCCAATTGCGGCTCGTGATGATGGGCGGCGCCCTGACCCAGCAGGGCAATTGCTTCGATATGGTCAGCGAAACCAATATCATGCAGGACCCCGAGTCTGCCAATCTGGTATTGCGCTCCCAGGCGGATGTGACGATGATCGGCTTGGATGTCACCCATCGGTGCCTGCTGCCGTCGGAGCTGACTGAGCCGTGGTCTCAGATCGATGGCGGTGTCGGCAGGTTCTTCGCCGATCTCGCCTCCTTCATGATCAAAGCGAACAAGGAAGCCGACCCGGCATTCTCCGTCGGCGCGCCTATGCATGACCCGCTCGCTGTAGCTGCCGCGCTTGATCCGACGCTTGTGCAGACTCTCGACATCGCGCTGCGGGTGGATTTGGCGACCGGTGACCGCCAGGGTGTGCGCGGCCGCACTATCGGCGATATGACGCGCCTCAACGATCCGACGGCGTCGTGCACACATGTGGCGATCGCCGTGGATTCCATGAGGTTCCTCAACATGTTCACCGGCGGCATTTCCGCGTTGTCCCAGCGTTTGGCAAAGTAACGGCGCTCAGTCGCGAATTGCAAGTCGCATGTCGTGCGGGTTGCGGGTCGCGTAGCGGTGCGTTGTCGGCGGCCCTACGTCTCGGCGGTCATGCCGTCATGCGGTCATGCTGTCATGATGGAATATCGTCGAACCGAATCCGGCGTTGGCGTCGGATACGACGGCATACGGACATCAGGGAGGCAATGTGAACGGCGAACGGTCCGCTGAGCATCAACCGGTCACCATCCGCGACGCGAGGGAAAGCGACCTTAAGGCGATTACCGATATCTATAATCAAGCGGTGGTCGCCGGCGGTTCGACCGCCGATCTGGTGCCACGCACCCTCGAGCAGCGCAGGCAGTGGGTGGATTCGCACCAGCCGCGTGACCGCTACCCGGTGGTCGTGCTTGAAGATGCATCCGGGCGTGTCGTGGCTTTCGGGTCGCTGTCGAAATTCCATCCGCGCGAAGCGTACGACGGCGTGGTGGAACTCAGCTATTACGTCGATGAGCGGGCCCGCCACCGCGGGTACGGGACGGCTGTGGTCGCATGGCTGCTCGACGCGGCGCGTACGCGTGGTTACCGCATCGCGACCGCCCTGATTTTCGCGTCGAACGCGGGCTCAATCGCGCTGATGAACCATTTCGGGTTCGAACGGTACGGTTTTCTGTCCCGCGCATGTTTCGATGGCACGCGGTATCTTGATATGTCCTACTGGTGGTTGCCGCTGGACAACGACTGAAATACCGGGCGTCACGAATGTTCGGCCGTCGCGGATCGCAGGCCGGTGCCGCGCAGGCGAGTCAGCCGTGGAGGGTAGGATTGACCATTCTGGTAGCGAATGATTGCATGATGAGCCGCGCCCGGTATGCGGCGGGCGGCGGCGATGAGGGAGAGGAACGGCATGGCGTCTGATTTCTGGCTGGTGGTAGGTTTGGGCAACCCGGGCAAGCAATACGAGGGCACCCGGCACAATATGGGATTCATGGCGGCGGACGTCCTGGCCGAACGCTGGTCGGTGAACTTCAGCGACCATAAGGGCATCGCGATGCTCGGCAAGGGCGTGATGAACCTGCAAGGCAAGTCGATCAAGTTCTTCCTCGCCAAACCACTCACATACATGAACGAATCGGGTACTGCGGTGGCATCCATCAGCTCCTACTATCAGATTCCGCCCGAGCATGTCGTGGTCATCCACGACGATATGGATCTTGAATTTGGTCGTATCAAAGTCAAGGCAGGTGGTTCCGCCGGCGGACACAACGGTATCAAGTCCATTGACCGTTCGCTTGGAACCAATGCCTATGCGCGTGTGCGGCTTGGAGTGGGACATGCCCGTCGAGGCCCGAACGCGCATGACAACACCGTCAACTGGGTGTTGGGCGGATTCGGCCCGGACCAGCGCAAGCAGCTGCCTGAATTCCTCGCCGATGGTGCCGATGCCGCTGAAACCATTATCTTCTCTGGGCTGAGCCGCGCGCAGGAGCAGTTCAATGGCCGGTGAGCAGCATACGCCCGCGGCGCCGTCCGCTTCCGCCGCGCCCGCGGCTCCGTCTGTTGCACCGACCGCCGGAGCGCTTTCCGGACTGCTCGACCAGCTCGATCACGACCGGTCCTTCCATGATTTGTCGCACGGACTGGTCGACGTGCCTGCGAATGAGGGCAGCGAGCCGATGCTCAATGTGGAAGCCGTGCCCGGCATTCGACCGGCTCTCGCAGCGGCGACCGCACAGCGAGCCCCAGTCGTTGCCATCGTGCCTTCGGGACGGGAATCGCAGGAAGCCGTTGAGGCGATTCGCAGCTGGTATGACGGCGATCCGCAGGATATCGCGGAACTTGAGGCCTGGGAGACGCTGCCGCATGAACGGCTCTCCCCGCGTGCAGACACGGTCGCGTCCCGCATGGCGGTATTCCGTCGTTTGACGCATCCGGAACCCGGGAACGCCCTGTTTGGACCGATTAAGGTTCTGGTCATGCCGGTGCGTTCGCTCATCCAGCCGGTTGTCGCCGGGTTGGGTGATGTCGAACCGTTGGTTTTTGCGGCGGGGGAGGAGCTTCCGCTCGACCAGGCCGCGGCCCGTCTTGTCGAGAACGCCTACACCCGCGTCGATCTGGTCATGGACCGCGGACAGTTCGCGGTGCGCGGCGGCATCCTCGACGTGTTCCCGCCGACCATCGCTCATCCGGTCCGCATCGAATTCTTCGGCGATGAAATCGACACCATCAAGGAGTTCCACGCCTCCGACCAGCGCACCTACGGCGATGGCCTACACACCGTCTGGGCGACGCCATGCCGCGAGCTGCAGCTGACGCAAGCGGTGCGTGACCGCGCGAAATCGCTCATCGGGCAGATTCCCAACGCCGAGGACATGCTCGCCTCCATCGCGGACGGCATCCCCGTGGAAGGCATGGAATCCCTGATGCCTGCGCTGATCGACAACATGGAGCCGGTGCAGCGCATGCTGCCCCAAGGTGCGGTCATCATGCTCTCCGACCCGGAACGGTTGCGCCGGGCAGCGGACGACCTGACGAAAACAGCCAACGAATTCCTCGCCGCCAGCTGGCATGTCGCCGCCAGCGGCCATGGGGCAGGCGCGCCGATCAGCTTCGACCAGGCGAGTTTCCTCGACTACGAGGAGACCGTCAGCTCGCTCGCCTATTCGCGCGATGAGGTGTGGAAACTCGCTGATTTCGGCGTGGACCCAGGCCTGCCGGGCAATGTGCGCATCGGCGCAAGCTCCCCGCAAGAATACCGTGGCGACGAGTCGAAAGCCGCCACCGGTATTGAAGGGCTGATTGACGCCGGATTCGTCGTGACCATCACCGCCGGAGCCCAAGGAACGCTCGCCAGACTCAAACGAGCTGTCAACGAGACCGGCATCACGCGCTTTGACGTATTGCGTTCGCGAGCCGTCGACGGGTTCGTGGACCGGGACGCGCGAATTGCCTTGCTCACCGAACGCGACCTGACCGGCCGTTCCAGCGCCGTCGGGCAAACCAAGACACCGAAGCGCCGGCGCAAGGCCATCGACCTGATGGAGCTCAAACCCGGCGATTACGTGGTTCATGAGCAGCATGGCATCGGGCGATACACCGGCATGCAGCAGCGCCAAATCGGCCCTGCCGGCGCGAAAACGACGAGGGAATACCTGGTTGTCGAATACGCGCCCAGTAAACGCAACGCCCCCGCCGACAAGCTGTACATTCCCACCGACCAGCTCGACCAGGTCAGCAAATACATCGGCTCGGACGCCCCCAAACTCAACAAACTCGGCGGCTCCGACTGGGCGCAGACCAAGGCGAAAGCCCGCAAGCATGTGCACGAGATCGCCCAGGACCTCGTACGCCTGTATTCGGCCCGCCAACGCACCAAAGGCTTCGCGTTCAGCCCGGACACCCCGTGGCAAAAGGAACTCGAGGACGCCTTCCCGTACCAGGAGACTCCCGACCAGCTGACCACCATCGACGAGGTCAAGGCCGATATGGAGAAACCGGTGCCGATGGACCGCCTGATCTGCGGCGATGTCGGCTTCGGCAAGACTGAGATTGCGGTACGAGCCGCCTTCAAAGCCATACAAGACGGCAAGCAGGTGGCCGTCCTCGTACCGACCACGCTGCTCGTGCAACAGCATTACGAGACGTTCACGGAACGTTACTCGGGCTTCCCGGTGGATGTCGCCGCGATGAGCCGCTTCCAAAGCCCCAAGGAAATCAAACAGACCATCAAAGGTCTGGAAGACGGGTCGGTCGATGTCGTCATCGGCACGCACAAGCTGCTCAACCCGAAAATCAAGTTCAAGGATCTCGGGTTGTTGATCATCGACGAGGAGCAGCGGTTCGGCGTCGAGCATAAGGAAACGCTCAAAGCGCTGCGCACGAACGTCGACGTCCTGTCCCTGTCGGCGACGCCGATTCCACGCACCTTGGAAATGGCGGTGACCGGCATCCGCGAGATGTCCACGCTCGCCACCCCGCCCGAGGACCGTCTGCCCGTGCTCACGTATGTCGGCCCATACGAGGACGCGCAGGTCACGGCGGCCATCAGGCGCGAGCTGTTGCGCGGCGGCCAGGTGTTCTACGTGCATAACCGCGTCGATTCCATCAGTGCCACGGCAGACAAGATCCACCAGCTGGTGCCCGAGGCGAAAATCGGCGTCGCGCACGGCAAGATGGGAGAGAAACAACTCGACGCAATCATCCGCGATTTCTGGCATCGCGATATCGACGTGCTCGTATGCACGACAATCATCGAAACCGGGCTGGATATATCGAACGCGAACACGCTGATTGTCGACCATGCCGACCGTTTCGGATTAAGCCAGCTGCATCAGCTGCGTGGCCGTGTCGGCCGAGGACGGGAACGCGCGTACGCGTACTTCCTGTACGACCCGTCCAAGCCGATGACCCAGCAGTCGCACGACCGTCTCGCGACCATCGCGCAGAACACGTCGCTTGGGTCGGGCTTCGATGTGGCGATGAAGGATCTCGAGCTGCGTGGCACCGGCAATTTGCTGGGCGACGAGCAGAGCGGACATATCGAAGGCGTCGGTTTCGACCTGTACGTGCGCATGGTTTCGCAGGCGGTAGAAGAGTACAAGGAGCCCGAGCGCAAGGAATCGGTAGCCGTCAGCATCGATTTGCCGATCGAGGCGTCGATTCCGGTGGATTACATCGATTCCGACAAGCTGCGGCTTGAGGCGTATCGCAAGCTTGCCTCGGCGAGGAGCGAACAGGATCTCGACGATGTGCGAGACGAGCTGACCGACCGCTACGGCAAGCCTCCAGTAGAGCTGGATTCGCTGTTCGCCGTGGCCAGACTGCGAAACAAAGCGCGAGATCTTGGTATCACCGAAATCATCGCCCAGGGGCGGAACGTGCGTATTCGTGGGATTGAGCCGGCAGAATCCCTGATGATGCGATTGCAACGCATCTACCCGGGAGCCCAGTACCGGCCGCTCACCCGCACGTTGACGATTCCGGCGCCGTTCGCTGGCTCGCTTGGCTCGGGCCCCATGCCCGGCGACCAAGTGATTGCCTGGACCAACCAGCTGCTCGACGACCTGCAATGGAAGCCCCGGACGGCCGGCAAGTGATTGATCGGGCGAGCCCGGTGCGATTGGTTGAGCCTGTGGTGTGACTGGGCGGTTGCGTACTGACGTGATAGCAGGGGAAGATGCCCCTGAGCGTGTGGTACCGGCCTGTTGTGTGATTGGCCGGTCGCATCACGCCGCGGATAGCGGATGTTCATAGGAGCCGGCCGTCGCAGAACACCGCCGCTGTCGAAGCGTCGCGCGAAGCTGGAAGCGCCATGAAACACAACACGAAGAGCACCATGCCATCCATGAACGAATGGCGCAACGTCATCCCCGCGCTCACTCCGTGGGGCAAGAACCGCGTCAAACCAGAGGAAACCGTCAAGCATGCGCTGATCATGCCGGGCATCGGTTATACCGTCGATCGCCCGCTGCTGTACTGGGCGTCGCAGGCGCTCGCCGCCGAGGGCTGGTACGTTGACCGGCTCGCGCTCACTCTGACCGAAGACGTCGAATTCCCCGAAATGATTTCCTGCATGGAACGCGTCATCGACGTGTGGAAGGCGAAATCCGTCGCCCGCGCAACCATCGCCGCGCAACATGCGTCAGACAATCGCGACACAGACGATGCACAGGATTCCGCTGCTGACGCCGGTTCCAACGCTTCCGCCGATTCCAGCGTTTCCTCCCTCACCCCGGACTCCGCTCCGAAGCTGCTGGTAGTCACGAAATCCTTGTCCACGTTGTCCTTCCCGCATGCGGCAAGGGAAGGCCTGCATGTCGCGCTGCTGACCCCAGTACTCAACCCGCCGCCCTTCGACGTGCACAAGTCGGTGATCCCAGCTCCGCTGCCGGGTGCGGAGCGCGCGCCGAAACCGCTGATTTGCGCGGGAACCGCGGACCCGTATTTCGATGATGCCAAGGCGCATCTGCTCACCGAACGGGTGTGCACGTACCCGGACGCCAACCACTCCATCGAGGTTCCCGGCGATTGGTCGCGTTCGATCGACTATCTCAAAGACGTTACCGGGCGTATCGTCGAGTATTCGCGCACGATCTGATGATGGCAACCATGCCTGGGCCGGCGGCCGAACCCACTGCCGCCGGCACACGCCCGAGTGCAACCGGTTGTCGGTGATGGTCGCCGCGAACGGCTTCACTGGCATCACCGGGCATCATCGTGCAACGGAACCACCGCTTCAAGGCTGAAGCTTCCGTTGGCCTGATCCCACGTCATCGACCCGCCATGATGCTCGATCAGCCGGGCGTGCCCGCGCAATCCCAGCCGTGTTCCCGATTCGGCCGTGCCATCCGCGGAACCTTCCATGGCAGCTCGCGAAGAGCCGTTCGAAGAGCGGCTCGTAGTCACGCCCGGTACCGTGCGAACCTCGTCCACCCCTGATTTCCGGCCTTCTGATTCCTTCGGAGCACCGGCCCCGGATGCTACCGTATTGCACAAAGCGATGGTCATATCGTCGCCTCGGCATCCGACACTGAGCGCGTACCCGCCATCACGGTCGCCGTACCGCAGGATGTTGACGACGAGTTCGTCGAGCAGGTCGCCGATGGCCCGAAGGCGCTGCATCTGGACAGCTGTGCCGCCGAGCTCGTCACACTGGTCCGGCAGGATGATGGGTCGATCCGCCCGATGCGCCACGATGACGCTGCCTCGGATCGTTCGCTCGGACGCTGCGAACCTGATGCGCAGTCGAGCGGCCTCATCCCGCAATGGGTCACAACCATGTGGATCGCCGCAGATCGGGATGTGAGCGGTGGTGCGTCATCATGAAGCGCACGTGCCGGCTGTGAACGCTCACAGGAAACAGTGAGTGAAATCGGCGATATCGTCCAACAATTCCACTATCCTTGACAGTGTCATCACAACCTGAGCAAAAGGAGTAGTTGTGGCAGCAATTGAAAGCGTATACGCGCGCGAAATCCTTGATTCCCGTGGCAACCCGACCGTCGAGGTCTATCTCGAGACCGAAGACGGCGCACAGGGCCGCGGCCTGGTTCCGTCCGGCGCCTCCACCGGTGCCGCAGAGGCTTGGGAGCGTCGCGATGGCGACAAGTCCCGTTACCAGGGCAAGGGCGTGCTCAACGCCGTCAAGGCCGTGAACGAAGTCATCGCTCCGAAGGTCATCGGCATGGATGCCGCCGATCAGCGTGCTCTTGACGACACGATGATCGAGCTCGACGGCACCCCGAACAAGGGCAAGCTCGGCGCCAACGCCATCCTCGGCGTGTCCCTCGCCGCGCTGTATGCATCCGCAGAGTCCGCGGACCTGCCGCTGTACCGCTACATCGGCGGCACCAACGGCCACATCCTGCCGGTTCCGAACATGAACATCATGAACGGCGGCGCTCACGCAGACTTCGCCACCGACATCCAGGAGTACATGATCTCCCCGTACGGATTCGACACCTACCATGAGGCCCTGCGCGCCGGCGTCGAGGTGTACCACACCCTGAAGAACGAGCTGAAGAAGGACGGCCTGTCCACTGGTCTTGGCGACGAGGGCGGCTTCGCTCCGAAGATGAAGTCGAACCGCGATTCGCTCGACTACATCATGAAGGCCATCCAGGACGCCGGCTATGAGCCTGGCAAGCAGATCGGCATCTGCCTCGACGTGGCTTCCTCCGAGTTCTACGGCAAAGGCGAGGAAGGCAAGTATCACTTCGAAGGCGGCGAGCGTGACGCTGAGTACATGCTCGACTTCTACGAGCAGCTGATCAACGATTACCCGATCGTCTCCATCGAGGATCCGTTCCAGGAAGAAGGCTGGGACGACTGGGCGGCCATCACCAAGCGCCTGGGCGATCGCCTGCAGTTCGTCGGCGACGACCTGCTCGTGACCAACCCGGCTCGTCTGCAGAAGGCCATCGACATGGGTGCGGCGAACTCCCTGCTCGTCAAGCTCAACCAGATCGGCTCCGTCACCGAGACCCTCGACGCCATCGAGCTGGCCACCGCGAACGGCTACACCTCCATGGTGTCCCACCGCTCCGGTGAGACCTCCGACACCACCATCGCCGATCTCGCGGTCGCCAAGAACACCCGCCAGATCAAGACCGGTGCCCCGGCCCGTGGCGAGCGTATCGCCAAGTACAACCGCCTGCTGGAGATCGAGGACGAGCTCGGTTCCGAAGCCCAGTACGCCGGCTACAGCGCCTTCAAAGCCTGCAAGAAGTACATCGCCAAGTGAGCCTAGCCTCACCGGCAGTGTGCTGACGGCATGTCCCTAGACGTGCCGCGCATTACGCAATACCCGTCGTGTTCGCAAGTCGAATGCGGCGGGTATTTTCGTCAGTATGACAACCAGTTCGCGAAAACCGGCGCGTCAGCGCACTCAGCAGACCGCCAAGACACGCAGGAACAGCGGACCGGTCTCGTTCTTTATCGCGGTGATCATCGTGATCATCGGCCTGATGCAGCTGGTGTCAACTTTTCATGATTACGCGTTGAACCTCTCCGAACTCAATGGTTTGAAAAAGCAGGAAGCCACGCTCGAAGCGCAGAAGCAGGATTTGGAGAACGATATCGCTCGTTGGGACGACAAGGCGTATGTAACCGCGCAGGCGCGAGAACGTCTTGGATTCGTGTTCCCGGGGGAGGTTTCGGTCCGGGTCGAACATCCCGAGGCGGTCACCGGTTCGACTACTTCGAAGAGCAGCGGCACTTCAAGCGCGCAGGATGAGCAGACGACGCTGCCGTGGTACAAGGAACTTGCTTACGCGTTCCAGCAGGCGGACACCCCGTCGAGATCCTCGTCCTCGTCATCATCGTCTTCGTCGAGCGGGAATGGCTCTTCTGGCAGCGAATCGGGTTCGACGCCAAGCTCGGGCTCAAGCGCCAGCTCTTCGCCTTCGGCGAGCGCATCCGATTCGTCTTCGCCGTCGGCATCCCAGTAAAGGGGGCCGACAGATGGCAGACCGGAAGCAGGGTCCAATCCCGCCGATGCCCGGACTTGCACGCCGCCGGCTCATGACAACACACCATGGACGTACTACGACATCACGAAACCACATCACAACCGCAACACACACCACAGGAGGAACATCATCCGATGACACCGGCGAGTGCAACCCCAACGCAACAGCTCGAGCGAGAGCAGCTTGAGCAGGAGGCTCGCGCGCTGCTTGACCGCCTCATGGCGCAGCCGCCGACAGCCAAGGACATCGCGACGGTTAACGTGCAGCTTGGCCGATTTCCGCGCGGCATGGTCGCGGTCGGCGCTCGTTGCGTGTGCGGCCGTCCGCTGGCGGTGCTGACCCGGCCGTTGCTGCCTGGCGGCATCCCGTTCCCCACGACCTGCTACCTGACGAGCCCTGAAGCGGTCAAGGCGGTGTCCCATGTCGAAGCCACAGGCGTCATGAAACAACTCAACGAGCGGTTGGGTGAAGACGCCGAGCTGGACCAAGCCTACGCCCTCGCACACCAACGATATCTTGTCTTTCGGCACGAGCTCGCCGAACGGCTCGGCGACAGCGAGGAGCATATCGCGGGCATCAGCGCCGGCGGCATGCCCACTCGCGTCAAATGCCTCCATGCGCTGCTCGCCCAGACACTGGTCATGGGCCATGGCGCCAACCCGATCGGCGATATGACCCTTGAACGGATCCGCGACGAGTTCAGCCCCACGGTTTGCCGCTGCACCACGGTCGTCGACGACGAGCAGATCGAGCGATTATTGCAGGAACGGTAGTCTCGTACGCGCGGGAACGCGCCGAAATCGCATCCGCCGACAGCGTAAGTCGGCGCACAGGGAAAGGAAACAGCATGACACAGCTTGCATCGCAACAGCAGGGCGGCACAGGCAAGTCGGTGACGGTTGCCGGCATCGATTGCGGCACCAATTCCATCCGGCTGAAAATCTCGCGGGTCGACGCCAACGGGTATGAGGATATCGTCCCGCGCGTCCTGCGGGTCGTCCGGCTCGGGCAGGACGTGGACAAAACCCATCGTTTCGCCGATGAAGCGCTTGAACGCGTGTACGCGGCGGCGCGCGAATTCGCGCAGATCCTGGCCGAGCATCCGGTCGACGGGCTTCGCTTCGTCGCCACGTCCGCGACCCGTGACGCTGAGAATCGTGCGGAATTCGAAGACGAGATCCAACGCATTCTCGGCGTGCGGCCGGAAGTCATCCCCGGCACCGAAGAGGCGGCGTTGAGCTTCCTCGGAGCGACGAGCGTTGTCCCGCGCGGTGAGCTCGAACCCCCATATCTGGTGGTCGATCTGGGTGGCGGATCTACTGAGCTGGTGCTCGGCGGGGGAGACGAACAGAGTGAAACCGATGTCCAGGCTGCATTCTCGATGAACATCGGCTCGGTGCGCATGACCGAACGTCACTTGCACACCGACCCGCCGACCCAGCAGGAGATCGACGAGGCCGTCGCCGATATCGACGAGCATATCGATGAGGCCTTCCGTACGGTCCCGGCAGGCAAGACCCGCACCATCATCGGCGTGTCGGGCACTGTGACCACGATGACCGCGCTCGCCATCGGGCTGAAGGAATACGACCATTCCGCGGTTGATGGTAGGCGGCTTTCACTCGAGGACGCGTATACGGTCGATGACCGGTTCTTGCGGATGACGCGCGAGGAGCGCCGGATGTACAAGACCATTCACCCGGGCAGGATCGATGTGGTCGGCGGCGGCGCGCTGGTGTGGAGCCGGGTGCTCGCCCGTGTCTCGCAGGCGGCGCTGGAGGACCACGGCAAGGCCATCGATTCGTTCGTCGCGAGCGAACACGGGCTGCTCGACGGCATCGTGCTCGATTACGGTCGTCGTCTGCTCGCCTCGCACTGAACGGCGTGCCACCGTCGCCGATGCCTGGCGTGGCAAGACGCGAAACGCGTGTCTCAGCCGCGCCCGGTCTGCCTGCATGCTAGCATGGAACAGTTGCCCCCTTGGCGGAATTGGTAGACGCAGTGGACTTAAAATCCATCGCCATTGGCTTGCGGGTTCGAGTCCCGCAGGGGGCACCCAACATGCGGCGGCGGGAAGCCGCTGATCCAGACACCGGTTTGGCGCCGAAGAAATCATCCTCCATGTGCAGGAACGCGCGTGGACCGGCCTGGCCTTGCAAGCCATGATTGACCGGGAGAACGAACTGCAGGCGCGTCTCCTGTTCGGCGACACGCCCTCACCCGACACGCCACGCCAGGACGGGCGACTCTGTGGCCGGGCCATCGCTGTGAACAACGGTTATCATCCTCGGCGCGCCATCAAATGGAATATCGGCGATATCCTTTACTTTGCTTTGTCGGGCGCGTATTGTCGATATCGCAAGGTTCCATTCAGTGCAGTCGAAGGAGATTGTCATGGACATCAAAATCGCAACGGGGAGAAACGACCACAGACACGCTAAGACCGTTTGGATCATCCTTACGGCGGTCGCGGTTGTCGCCGCGGCGGTCGCCCTGACGGTCGCGCTCACGACGCGGGATACCGCTATGCTGCGCCCCTCAGCGACTACGACCGCGACCACGAAACGGTCACCGAACACGGCGGCGACACCGAAGTTCCCCGCATCCTATGCCCGGGCGATCGACCACTACCTCGACGACACGCTCACCGCCCTCGACCGACAGAAGGAAGACCAGGGGAATACACAGGTGCCGGTGCAAACACGTGCCACGCCCAGTTACCGCATCGGCGCGGACGGAACGCACGAGCCGGCGATCTTGCGCAACGTCGAGGATGTGCAAATCCCGGCGGGCAAGTACCAGCTGACAGCCTACTGCATTGGCGAGGGCAGCGCGGACGTCGACTTCACCGTCGGCGGCGCCTCGAAACACGGGCTCCTGCAATGCTCGCCCGACGAGGTGAACCAGTCCAACCTGATCATCGACACTGATGGCACAGCAAGCGAAAGGACCGTGACCATCACGCCGTCCGAGCATTGTGAAAGCATGATCGGATACCAGATCCTGTACTACAGGCAGCAGTAACACTACAAGACCCATGGAGGCAGTGGCCTGACCGGTTACCGTATCGGACAGGCCACTGCTTCCGTTGTTTCGTGGGGGGAAAGTCGCCATGCCAGCCGCCTGCCACGCCGCCCCGGCCCCAGGCCGCCGCCGCGAACGATACGACAAGCGGCCGCAAGATCGGGAAACCGATGTCGCCTCGCATGGTATCCGATATCAACCGGATGCCGCCACACACCCGCAGGGTCGGGAACACCGATATCGCGAGTCGCCGCGGCCGGGCGATACATGCAACGCGACTGCACCACCAAGAACTGTGACCGACGAAGGACACTTATCGCATCATCGAAATCGGAAGACTCCGGAACACGGATAAGGGCCGACACGGTATTCACCCATACGTTACTTCGGAAAGCTAAATTGATATCGTTCCACGGCAGAAACCAGTGAACGAAACAAGGGGAGCCATCATGATTCGAAAAATACTCGCGGCCATCAGCGATGCAATCATGCCGCTAGGTCTGATATCCGCAGCGCCACTGGCCTCGGCGGTGGAAGCGCCATTGAGACCGGTAGCCCGCATCCGCTGCGATTTCTACTACCAGGGGCAATGCTACGACCACTGGATCCCCACGCCCGACTCCTGCAAAGGGGTAGGAGTCTGGGGAACCGCCAGGCAACAGGCGGCATGCATGGCATTGTTCGGAGTTGGACACGGGGGTAGCCGATGAAATGGCTTCTCGTCATTGTCCTGATACTGATACTCGGGATTCTCTCATACTCGGCGACCCAGCATCATCTGGACGCCAAGGCCGCGCGGATGCAACACGGCAACGATGAAGACCGCAGATCGGCGAAGGAACTACGCGAAATCTCCAGAAAAATCGACCAAGGAAAATACCTCTATCGGTAACCCCGCAAGACGGACGGACGACGTTGCCGTCCGCCCTTGGCGCCCCATGGACACGCTCATTCCCACTGCGTTGAACCGCCGCCGACACCGGATTCACGGCACGCCAGGCCGCCCGTGCGCCGGATCCACTCATCGTCCCCGTTCCGCGCCGGGACCGGACACCAATATCGCGGTATCCCTTGTGACCGATATCGACGAACACGTCCGGCATCGGTATCGCCGCGCCGGCACTGCACGCCCCGACATCGGCGCCCGTCCGGCCACTCCAATGCCGTGCCTCAACCCCGTCGATATCAGACACCCCACTGCGGTGACCAATATCGACGGTCGATGACGTCACCCCGATATCGTCCTATGCACAGCCCGGAAACACAGCCGGAATCAAAGCGACCCGGGAACTGCCCTCCGTGGTCCGCACGCGTGCCCACAACTGTGGCAAGCCTGCAGTCAATATCGCGGGTCGCCATGTGTCCATCGATATCGCGCAGACCGGTATGCCCGCCGGACCGGTGGCCGATATCAGCGCCCGGGAGACACCCTGCCGATCGGCAGTCCCCGGGTGCCGAGGGGTCCGCTATCGATATCGGATACATGGCGTCCGGCCCTATATCGATGCCGGCGCTCGCGTGCGCCTCATCTGATATCGGCGCCATCCCGCGTGCATACGTCCCGGCCGATATCGCCGGATGCCGCCACACACTCCGATATCGAATAAGAATCATAGAACATGGATACAATAAAAGCATCGAGTTGCCTTGAAAGGAGACGATGATGTTTGCTTTATGGCTGCGCAGGGCCGCAGCGTATTTTCTTCGCATTGTGCTGCCGACATCGCTGATGTCGCAGCTCATCGGGACGTTGCTGTTCGGTAGGTCTTCGCCAGGGGGGACCGCAGAGACTTGGATTGACTGTCTCTGTCTATTGTCCTGCGGTATCGTCTCAGCCTTGTCCACGCGTAATGGGCAGTCCTGGGGTCACCGGATCATGCGGCTTCAAGTCGTTGACCAAGACTCAGGAATGCCGATATCGGGTAGCAGGATGGGTTTGAGGGAATTCGCGCATCTTGCTGATATCGTGTCTCTCGGCATCGGATTTTTCTGGCCGTTGTGGGATGGCCGTGGACAGACTTTCGCCGATAAAATCGCCAAGACCATGGTAATCGCCAAGATGTAGGTATACTGGGAACCACGCAGGGATGCGTTAAACATAAGCATTACATCCAGGCAAAGGAGCCTGTGATGAATGTTCAGCATCAATATAAGAGTGTTCTAGGGACAGCTGCTGCAATCGCTGCCGCAGTAATGGGGGAGAACGGGCATAGTTGTGATGGCGAATCTCATATGGCTGGTGGCGGTAGGCGCGTTGATGCGCTGGTCCCGCCGGTCGGACGGCACGGGTACCGGTTCTTGCCATCATCGCCATGGTCCCGGTACAGGCATCCGCCGGCGAGACCGACAATGCACGAGACAGGCAGCTGGTCGCCGCGCGAAGTTGTCCCGAAGTGGGGCAGACCAGCGTGAAAGCGACGATCAGCACGTGGTCTCCTCGGCCGTTTCCGACTCGTCCTCTACCTCAACATATGTACGTACGGGATTACGCCGGGCGTTACGGAAATCTCCAGTACGGCAATTACGACACCAAGGTCAACATCACGAAGACCATGATTACCGCCCTTGCAAATGAACACCATAGTGCCACACGCGGCGGCAGATCGCCCCTCATGGCGCAATTCCAGAACGGTTATCGGTGTCTCGCGAGACATGAGCGTCGCAAATCTATCAAGGAACCGGCATGGGTATGGCGCTCGCTGCCAGCATCTGCCGGCATCCGTCACGTGACCCGCATCGGCCGCGAAACGAGTCACGGATGCAGTCACATTCGAGTTTGCCGCCTGCGACGCTTATAGTGGCGGATAACCGTTCAAAACACGTACGGTCAATGTGTATGCAGCAAAGGAACATCATGGTCAAGCAGACGAACACTCCAACCCGCGACGGCAACCGTCGAGTCCCGCTCATCTTCGCCCAAGCGGTCATCGTAGCGCTGGCGCTGTGCTTGGGAGAGATACTCTGCGCGCCGCTGTACACCGGCATGTCCTACCATTCGTTGGCGCTCGTGCCATGGTCCGCGATCGCCGGACTGCTGTCGGTCGTGTTCGCCTATACGGTCGGATTCGCGGCGTTGTGGGCGGCAGGCAAAGTCTCGAAGAAAGCGCCGCAGGCGTGGCGTCCGGTGATTGCCGCCCTCTTCGGCCTCGTGTTGTTCGGCATGTGGGGATATTTCGTGTTCGCCGCCGTACTGAACTCGATTATCGTCCCGCTCGGCCATGCCGCGTTGGCGGGGGCGCAGCTGGGATCCATCGCATTCAATTGCGCCGCCGTGGGACTGGCGTCATTCTTCTGCGCATCCGCTTTCGGCGAACGTCTCGCCACATTGCGCACCTGGGTGTGGGGCCTGTTCGCCTGCACCATATTGTTCGCAGCGTTCGGCGTGTTTTTCGTCGTACATATGGCCGCGCTACTCTATTGAGCGAATACATGGGTTGAGTCCGCCCAGCAACCCCCGCTTGACAGATCGACCTGCCCGTCGACGGACTCCCGTCGGCGGGGTGTGCAAAGACAACGATGCGGATGCCTACCCGCATTGCGATATCGAATTCGGAGGTGACGGCTTGTTCAGCGTGCTTGACATGTTCTCCATCGGAGTGGGCCCAAGTTCATCGCACACGGTCGGTCCTATGAAGGCCGCATGCCGATTCGCCCGTTCGCTGCGTGGCTCGGGAATCCTGCACCAGGTCGCTCGCGTCAGGACGGTCCTGTACGGTTCGCTGTCCCTGACCGGCCTCGGCCACGGAACTGACCGCGCAATCATCGCCGGGCTTGAAGGCAGCATGCCCGATACGGTCAACACCGCGCATCTGCTCCACGCCCGTGAGGAATGCGCTCGCAGCCGGCGTCTTGACCTGCCCGGCGGCAGGCGCATCGTTTTCGATCCGGACAGTGACATCGTCTTCGAAAAGTGGCAGCGTCTCGCCGCGCATCCCAACGGTATGCGATTCCAGGCATTCGATAGGGAAGGCAATCTGCTGGACGAACAGGTGTGGTATTCGATCGGCGGCGGATTCATCGCACAAGGCAGCCCAGAAGACACGCTGATCGGTATTCATGACCGTCCGCCTGAACACACGGCATTCGCCGATGCGGATGAACAAGAGACCACCAGATTCCCGGACAAGGCCCCATACCATTTCGACACCTGCACCGAGCTGGTGACTTTGTGCCAACGGGAGCATAAACGGATTTCCGACGTTATCTGGGCGAACGAAACCGCAGTGCGCCCGGCGGCCGATGTGCGCTCCAGGCTGCTTGCCGTCTGGGAAGCCATGGGGCAGTGCGTGCAAGCCGGATGCAGCAGTGACGAGCCGGTGCTGCCCGGCGGTCTTGACGTGCCCCGTCGTGCAGCCGGCATGTACCGTCTGCTCATGTCCACGGGCGATGTGCTGCGGCGCAGCCACCATCGCATCGATGTCGTCTTGGAATCCTCGGATGCGGCATGGGTGAACCTCTTCGCGCTCGCTGTCAGCGAAGAAAACGCCGGCGGCGGCAGAGTGGTCACCGCACCGACCAACGGGTCCGCAGGCATCATCCCCGCTGTGCTGGAGTATTACTGGCATTTCGTCGATGGCGCCGACGAGGACGGCGTCGTCCGCTTCCTGCTCACTGCAGGGGCGATCGGGTATCTGTTCAAACGCAACGCGTCGATTTCGGGCGCCGAAGTCGGCTGCCAAGGTGAGGTCGGCTCAGCGTGTTCGATGGCCGCCGCGGGATTATGCGAGGTAATCGGCGGGACCGTCCAGCAGGTAGAGAACGCCGCGGAAATCGGCATTGAACATAATCTCGGCCTGACCTGCGACCCGGTTCGCGGATTGGTACAGATCCCCTGCATTGAGCGTAACGCCGTGGCAGCGAATACGGCAATCAACGCGGTTCGTATCGCCATGCTCGGCAATGGCTCGCATATCGTCACCCTTGACCAGGCGATCCGCACGATGAAACAGACCGGCGAGGACATGATGGCCAAATACAAGGAAACTGCAAAAGGCGGGCTTGCGGTGAATGTCGTCGAATGCTGACCAGTGAACCTCGTACCGGCGGTCATGCCCTGCGAAGCGTCACGAAGCGTGCTAATCTAAGTGACATTGTTTCAGTGGCATTACGCCGGCGACCCGTGTCAAACGGGGGCGGCGGAATGCACAGATACGTCATCAAGGAGGCAAGCATGGTCAGCAACATGCCCGAGGTCAACGCTGAGTTCGGCGCCACACCGGCAATCGCTTTCCCGACGGATAAACCGCCGGTCGGGCTCAAGTCAATCGAAATCGTGGAAGGCGACGGCCCGATGGTCCGCCGTGGCGACACGGTGACGGTCAATTATCACGGTGTGGTCTGGGGCAAGGACACCCCGTTCGACTCGAGTTTTGAGCGTCATCAGCCGGCGAGTTTCGGTATCGGCGTCGGCCAGGTGATTCGCGGATGGGATATGACGGTTCCCGGTCATAATGTCGGTTCCCGTCTCGTGGTGTCGATTCCGCCATCCTACGGGTATGGCTCGCAGGGCGTTCCGCAGGCGGGCATCGGGGGAGAGGACACCCTCGTGTTCGTCATCGACATCATCTCGACGCGCTGACACGCATCCTTTTCAGGCGCCGGTGGTCGCCGGCGCTTTTTTATGACATGGCCGCCTCGCGCACGTGCTCGTGGGCGGTGCAATCCATCAAGGTCAGGAGGTAACAATGGCCGAGGAAGAGAAGACGATCCTGCTCACGCAGGAAGCATACGACAAGATGAAGCAAGAGCTCGAGTACCGCGAGGGCCAGTATCGTGACGAGATCACCGAACGTATCGCCGCGGCGCGTGCGGAAGGCGATTTGTCCGAAAACGGCGGATACCAGGCTGCTCGCGAGGAGCAGGGCAAGAACGAGGGCCGCATCAACGAGCTGACCGTCAAGCTGCGCAATGCGAAGATTCTTCAGGCCCCGAAGGCAGGCACGGTCGGCAATGGCTCAGTGGTGACGCTCGAGCTCGCCGGCAAGGAAATGACGTATGTGCTGGGCTCCCGCGATATCGCGGTGGCTACCGATTACGACGTCATCAGCCCGGAATCGCCGATCGGCGCCGCGATCATGGGCGCCAAAGCCGGTGACACGGTCTCGTACTCGACGCCGACGGGACGTCAGATTTCCGTGACGATCAAGACGGCGGAGCCGCTGAAGGCTTGAGATTTCGGGCGTGTCACCCTGGGAGGTGTCACGCCCCTCGTTCCGCTGCGTTGAATGCGGATGGAAGTGAATATGGTTGTGGCCCGGCACGTGAGTCGCGTGTCGGGCCACAACCATATCTTGACGTTTCTTGATGCGGTTGATGCGGCAATCGTCCGATTCTACGTGCCGTGAAGGCATGTCAGGCACGCGTCTGATAGGTCGGAGGGCTCGCACATCGGCGTGAAATACGCCAGATGGCACAATCACCGCAGATTGCAGATCACCATGTAGATCGCCACCATATGGCAGGTGTACCCGGCGATGGTGCCGAGATGGAAGATCTCGTGGAATCCGAACACTTTCGGCCACGGGTCGGGTTTGCGCAGGGCGTACACAATCGCGCCGAGAATGTAGCACAGCCCGCCGGAGGCAATCAATACCACGACTGCAGGACCCGCCGCCGGGGAAATCCAGAACAAGCCCATGTAAGCGGCCCCGGAGACTCCGAAGATGATGTATACGAGCACATACAGCCAACGTGGCGCGTTAATCCAGATGACATGGATAATCATGACAATCGCCGTGCACACCCACATGCTCACGATGATGAGGTCACGCATACGCGGCTGCAGGGCGAAGGACACCGGGGTGTAAGTGCCGGCGATGAGCAGGAAGATGTTGACGTGGTCGATGCGCCTGAGCACATTGGTCACTTTGGGCGACCAATCGCCCAGATGGTAGACCGCCGAATTCGTGAACAGCACGAGGGAACAGGTCATGAACACGGCGCACGCCCATTTCAGGCCGGTGCCGTGTGCCAGACAGATCAGGACGATCCCGGCGGCCAAGGACAGTGGGGAAGCGAAGGCGTGCAGCCAGCCGCGCATGAGCGGTTTCGGCCTGCCGTGGACGTCCAGGCGGACTTTTTTCGCGATTTGCGGGACGCTGACTCCTTCGAGTTTGGCGGCCTTTGCTTCGGCTTTGGCGAGCTTGTGTTCGGCCTTCGCATCCGCTGTGCTGCGGATCCGGTCCGCCTTCGCCTGTGCCTTGACGCGGATCGCCTTCGCCTTCGCGCGCATTTCGCGTTGCCGCGCCTGCGCGACCGCATCGCGCTGCTGCGACTGGTTCGTTTCGATGGCGGCTTCCTCTGGTGTTGTCATCTGCCTCACATCCTCGGTTACGCTAACGTAACCTACGTTACCGTAAGCGAGGTATTTGTCAATCTGACACCACCGGGACGACCGTGGTGCGTATGATGGGAGCATGGCAGTATTCACGCAAATCCTTGCGATGCGCCCGGACTTCACCGACGCCGATCGCGAATGGCTTCACCAGCTCGTCACTGATTGGCAGGTTATCGCCGACCTGAGTTTCGCCGACCTGCTGCTGATATTACCGATGCCGGACGGCCGCTATGTCGTCGCCGACCAGTGCCGTCCATCCACGGTGATGACCTTGCGCAGCGAGGATGTTGTCGGCAAGGAAGTCGACCGTGAGCTTGACGGCGAGTTGGACGCTGCGATGCATGCGACGTCGATTTTCCGCTCGACTGTGATGCGCAGCATCGGCAAATCGACGGTGTGCAATGTGTATGCCCCGGTCCGTCATGAGGGCAAGACCTTGGGACTGGTGGTGCGTGAGACCAATATGGCGACACGCGAATCCAACGGCCGCTATGAGTCCGAAAGCATCAACGCCGGCAAGCAGCTCTATGAGATGATTCCGCGCGGGCAGTTCCCGTATCATGATCCAGTGATGAACCAGCGGCACAACGCCCGTGTCGCCGACGGATTCATCATCCTCACCGTCGACGGCATCGTGCGGTACGCCGCTCCGAATGCGGTGAGCTGTTTCCGTCGTCTCGGCTCGCTGTCCACCATGCAGGGCCAGTATCTGAGCGAAGTCGGCACGCAGCTGCTGCATACGAACGACACGTTCCCTGAAAGCCTGCCGCTGGTTTTGAGCGGCAAAGCGGCGGTCGATTCTGAGCTCGAAGCCAATCGTTCCGCGGTGTCCATGCGGTCTCTGCCGCTGTACGACGCAAACGGCCGGACGGGCGCCATCGTGCTGTGCCGCGATGTCACCGAGCTGCGTCGCCGGGATGTCGAACTGCAGACCAAGGATGCGACGATCTCCGAAATCCATCACCGGGTGAAGAACAATCTGCAATCCATCTCCGCGCTGCTCAGGCTACAGGCGCGCAAGACTCAGTCGCAGGAAGTCAAGAAGGAACTTGCAGAGGCACAACGCCGTGTGCAGACTATCGCCATGGTTCACGAAGGCCTCAGCCAGACCGCGGACGAAATGGTCGACTTCGACAAGGTGATTTCGAAGCTGTTGAAGATGAGCGTCGATCTGGCCACCATGAGCGATCAGCGTATCGACATCGATTTCGACGGTTCGTTCGGGCTCATGCCCGCGCAGGACGCGACTCCGCTGTCCCTGGTGCTGACCGAACTGGTCACCAACGCGGTGGAGCACGGGTTCGAGGGCCGCCAGCAAGGTCATATCCTGATCCGCGCGAAGCGAACGGGCACGCATCTTGATATCGCGGTTGAAGATGACGGTTCTGGCATTGAAGCCGAGGAGGAACACGGGATGGCGAAATCATCGGGTTCCGGGCTCGGCACGCAGATCATCAATACCTTCGTCACCAACGACTTCGCCGGCAGCGTCCACTGGGAGCCGGGCGAGCAGGGTGGCACCAAGGTCATTGTGAGCATCAATCTCAGGGCGGCCCAAGCCGAGCAGAATTAGTCTTGTGCCGTGTTGGTGTTTCGGCTACCTGACGTTCAGGGGTGTTTGGCCTCAGGCGCCTGGTACTCTGACGCTCTGAGAACCGGGATTGCGGTACCAAAGCTCAGCCCGGGAGATTGCCGCACAGCCAGCTGGATCGGCGCAATTCCCGTGGAGGCGCGAGAGCTCTTTCGGTGCTTGGTTCTTTCGGCGTAATCTGCCGGTTTCGCCGGGAGTTTGCCGAATCCGGGATCGTCGGACGGTAACCTCCCGGATCGGGTTTTGAGACTGAATTGCAGAACCGCGGAATTCCGCCATTGCTGTTCGGGAGATCATGCCGGAACACACGTCACGTTGAAGAACTCCCGGATTGGCCTGGGAGATTATCTTCGGATGACCGATTTCGCCGTAATCTCCTATGGAGTGCGGGATTTTGCCGGCGTGGGGTTCTGTCGTCTCTGGGACTGCGCCAGTGCGGATCGAATCCAGCCTCGGCCGTTCGGCCGCCCGTGGCCCATGCAGGAGTCGACACCGATAAGGTGCCGATCCACGATGCCGACAATCGTGCATCTCGCCTGACTGTAGTACCTCGCGGGCCATATCTGCCCTATGTGTGTGCGGTGATACTCGATATCGCAAGTACGATCCGCAGCATGTCAACGATGCTGCTGCGTGTATCAGGGGTCAGCGCACACGCATAGGTGAGATAGGCTCCACGAGGTACTACAGATACCGCAGATATTGCAGATTTTGCCGATACCATACCGCAGAATCGCAGTGGGGCCGGCCATCCGAATCGATGACCGGCCCCACTGCGAATAAGACGGGCTGCCCGCGGCAATCAGATTTGCATCTGCATATTTTGCGAACGACGTGCGCGCATTGCGCGGCGCTTCAACGCGCGGCGCTCATCCTCGCTCAAACCGCCCCACACACCGTAATCTTGGTTGGTGTCAAGCGCGCATTTGAGGCACGCGTCGATGACCTTGCAGGTACGGCAGACGGCTTTCGCCTCCTCAATCTGCTGATAGGCCGCACCGGTGTTGCCGACAGGGAAGAACAGTTCCGGATCCTTGTCGCGGCATGCGGCCTTTGCCCGCCAATCATAAGCACTGCTCATTGCTTGTTGCCTTCCTTCATGTCTTAATCAAGTCCACTACCAGATAATCACGAAATCGAGGACTTTTCAAGAGGTTTGGCCCAGAGAAATGTCATCGTCGTGTGGAGATTGATAACGCAAACATTTTACTTGATAGCGCAAACATTGTACAGGTCTTGCACTCGGCCCGTCAAGTACCACCGCGCGACCGGCGGTGGTGAAATCACGCTGCTGCATGCAGGCGAGCACGGGGGCGGGAATGCCCAGCCCGAGATCATGCACGCGATCGCCGGTAGGGAAGACCACGCGTGTCGGCGCATCCTGCGGGACCCTGATATGGCGCAGGGACCCCGCGGCGAAGGCGACGGTGACATCGGGTGATTGCAGCGCCCGTCGGAATCGGTCGGCATATGGGTCGGTGGACAGCGGATCGGCGAGTTCGTCGGCGTCGTCGACAACGATGAGTTCGCGTGCCGGCCCCTGAGACGGCCTCAACGCGGCGAATCGCTGTTCGCGCCGCGGCACCGTCGGCGCCGACCGCCCACCAGGTGACGTGGATGCCGATCATCCGCGACTGCTCGCACAGCACATCGAGCAGTCTGCTCTTCCCGCTCCGAGGCCTGCCGATAATCGCGATATTGCCCAACGACACGTCAATGGATGCCGGGTGCCAGACGACCCCGTCGTCCTTGATACCGATGATCACCCGGTCGGGGCGCTCGGTTTGCATACTTCCGTTGCCATGGTCGGCAACTGCCAGATTGTCTGGCATGCGGTCAAGGTGCTCCGGCAGCGGAGGCGTGAACAGCATGGGCGTGGGCGTCGGCGACAGGAACAGCCCCGCGGTGGCGATATGACGAATCAGACGTCGAGAATCTCCAGGGGTTGTGCACCTCAATGATTGCAACGCTTCGCCATCGTACAGATAGGCCCCTCCCGGGCACGACGGACTGATGGCCTGTGCGACCGGGGAATCGAGCAGCTCGCGCGATTGCATGGCGTCGTTGACGCGCAGACACAGGTGCAGCCGCATATTGGCTTTCATTTCGGCGCTGACCTGGCCGAGCGGGTTTTGCGTGCAGGCGATCAGATGCATACCCAGCGACCTGCCCAGTGAGGTCACACGGGTCAGCCGTTCCAGATAATCGGGCAGCAACGAACGTATCGCGTGGAACTCGTCGATGACAATGACCAGTGCGGGTGGTGGATTGTCAAGCTCGGCGAGGCTGGAACAACCCTGTGAAGCGACAAGCTGTTCGCGCCGCCGCAGCTCACGCTCCAGCGCGAGCAACGCCCTGGCCGCGTGGGCAAGATCGAGGTCGCAGACATTGCCCACACAATGCGGTAGGTCGGCAAGCCCTTGGAATGTGGCACCGCCTTTGAAATCCATGAACACGAAGTTCACTCGGCTGGGCGGATTCCTCGTCGCAAGCGCGAGGCACCAGACCAGCAAGGCCACGGATTTTCCGGAACCGGTGGTGCCGGCGACTAGCGCATGCGGACCCTGTCTGGCGATGTCCAGTGTGAATACCCCCGTTTCGCATGTGCCGATTGGCACGTCGAGATGCGGTGAATCACGCCTGTGTCGGGCATGATTTTGGACGGCGGCCGGGCCATGCGACTGCCAGCCGCGTGAACCGGGACAGGATGAATCCAACCCTTGCGCCCATGTGCGCACGATGGTACGCCACAACATCGGGTCATGGTCGAGCCCCAGCAGCGTTTCCAACGGTTCGGGCGTATCGAGTTCGGAGGGCGGGGGAGCGCCGTTTCCCGTCGGAAATTCGAGCGAAGACCGGGCAGTCACGCAAGCATCGTCGGAGGCATGCGCCGGCGTGCCGATATCGCCGTGTTCGTACGCATCGCGTCCGCCAATCGCCAATATGGCGGAGGCAAGACAACCTATCAATCCCGGGATTGCCATAGGAATGAACATCCAGCGTCCTTCCAGCCCCATGATGATCGCCATCGTGCATTGCGTGGCGGCCGGCGCTAGGGCGCTGCATGCGATGAGGATCCGGCGATGGTGCAGCACAGATGCACGACGGTGCGTCTGCCGTCGCTGATTACCCCGTAGCACAAGTCGGTGTCGCTGACGCGGCCGAGCTGATTGCTGCGGAATATGCGTTGATGATCGAGAACCCAAAGTCATATCGACAGTATGAAGGTGCAATCGGCGTGTCGTCTAGACGCCCGGGAAAATGTGGACGAAAGATGATGACGGCACGAGCCAATGCGATAACGCTGTTCACCGGCGCTCTTCAATTGGACGATAGTGCGCGATGATGCGCGAGTTGCCCGAATGCCCGAGTTCGCGTGTGTGCCCGAGTGCGCGAGTGACCTCGCAAGGGGAGAGGACTTCACACGTTCCTGTGTGATGCCTTATGCGTCACAGAGAACGCCGACGATACGCGGCTCGAACCCGCGTCAGGAGGCCTCGGCGAGCGTGCCGACACTGCCCGAAGCGTGAGTGCCAGCCGCCAGTTCGCTGAACAGTTGCAGATTCTTGTCATCGTCAAGCAGTACGCACGATCCGACGCCGGCCACATAATATCCCTGATCGGTCCAATAGACACTGCCTGATATGCCCTTGGAACTCGAGGCGCTGCGGAACGCCATCACCATGGCCAGCAGGGTGGTCGGCGTCGTCTTGTCATCCACGCTTACCGAGGCCAAGGCTGTTTTCGCAACCTTCGACGTGGTCGAGAAACTGGTCAGCGTGCTTCGTGATGTTGCTTTTTTCATAATCGCGGCGATGACTTGGCGCTGCCGTGCGGCACGGCCGAAATCGCCCTGTGGGTCGGAGTAGCGCATACGTGAGAACGCCAGCGCGGTCCCACCGTCTGCGACATGGCATCCTGCTTGCCATACGAGCCCGGAATTCGCGTCGTTGACTGTGCTGTCATAGCACAGTTCCACACCGCCCAAGGCGTTGACCACGTCCTGCACGCCACCGAATTTCACCATGGCGACATGGTCGATTTTCTGTCCGGTGATGTTTTCGACTGCGCCAACCAGACTCTTCTTGCCGTATAGCTCGTATACGGCGTTGATTTTCATGGACTTGTCATCGACCTTCACGAGTGAATCGCGGGGGATGGAGATCAGCGAGCTCGGCCCGCTTTTCGGTTTGGTCAGTACGAGAATCGTATCGGTGCGGGTTCCGGGGACATCTCCAGAGGATTCGTTGATTGAGCCGTCGCGCTCGTCGGAGCCGAGAATAAGCCACGACGTCGCCTGTCCACTGGACATATCACTCAGCCACGCGGATTTGCTGAGATTGCTGTTGACCCAGTTGTAGGCCGCGATTCCTGCGACGATGACGGCGACCAACAGTACGACAATGAACCTGGAGAACACACGGCCTGCACTGATGTGACGACGGGGCCGTGCCGGGCCGGAAGGGCCCCGTGAACTGGAAGGACGCCGGATATCGTTGGCGCTGGATTCCATCGCATGCTCGTTGTTCGTGGCGTTGCGGGACGATCCGCCGGATACGCGTGCGGATTGCCGAACGGACTGTGCGGCGCCTGCTCGTGGTGCGGATGATGCCGCACGCGAACCAGAGGTACGGCCTTGTGCCGGAGAGAAACTTGGAGGTACGACTTGTCCTGTCGCCGGCTGCGCCGGGGCGGACGGGGTGCGGACTCGGTGTTTCGGGGTCCCCGCAGGCAAGAAGCTCGGCGGTTGGCTGCCGCCAGCCTCCCACTGCGATGATCCTTGTGACATACGACCTCCTGTGCGAATACGGTGCTACTTTTACTCAGCGCGGACGTATTATCACGGATTTCCGTCATTCCTGCGCATTAACCGCACATACTGTCGCATTGAGGTACCGGTCGGCGATGCCTAGATACTGTCCTGTCGTAGGATCGGTGATGGTGCCGTTCTTCTTGTTGACGATGCCGCCGGTGTTCGGGTCGATCAGTGTGCCGTCGGCGCGGGTGATCAGGCCGGTCTTCGGGTCGACGGTCTCAGTCGGCGTTGCGGATGCGGATGCAGAGTCGGAGGAGCTTGGGGTGTCCGAGCTGCTGGGGGAGGGGGATGAATCGGAAGAAGTCTTGGACGTGGTGTCGTCGGCTTGTGTCAGCGGCACCTCCTTGCGCAGCTTCTCCCACACGTCGTCAGCGTTCGAAGCCCAGACGACGCGGTAAATGTCCTTGGACCACGAGGTCACCGGAATCGTCTGCATGTACAGGTGGGTCGGGTCGAGATCCTTCAGGCTCATGGCCAAGCCCACCAGCGTGGATGCGTGGGCCAGCCCGGAACTGATGCTCAGGGACTTGAGCGCAGTTTTGGCCAGTTGATACAGCTGCGAACTCTGCGTGAACAGGTTCTTGGAAAGCGCTTCCTTGATGATTTCCTTGACCAGGTACTGCTGGCGTGTCGTACGCATGATATCCGAGCCGTCGGTGCCGGTCCCATGGCGCATGCGGGCGTATTCGGTCGCCGTCGTGCCGTCGAGATGCTGCATGCCGGGCTGAAGATTGATACCGGTGGTCGCATCTTTCGTGGCGACGGGGATGCATAGGTCGACGCCGCCGAGCGCATCGACCATGTCCCGCATGCCGGCGAAGTCCACAACCACGAAGTTTTTAATGTCCAGTCCGGTCAGCGAATTGACCGCGGCCAAGGTGCAGCTGCCGGCGGAGGCCAAGTCTCCGCCTTTCGCATACGCGTTGGCGAAAATCGAGTTGAACATCACGTCATAGCGAGCCGCAATCGTGCCCTTGCTGGTCTGGCAGCTGGGGGCGTTCACGATGGAATCGCGCGGGATAGACACCAGGTTGATGTATGAGCGGTCGGCGCTGATCTGCAACACCATTGCGGTGTCCGACTGATGGTTCTCCGCCTCGCCCGGACCGCCCAACGCCTTGTTCTCTTCGCCGCTGCGCGTATCCTGCCCGAGCAGCAGGATATTGATGGTCTGGCCGGCGTTGGGATCGACGACGGTATCCTGCGTGGACCCTGACTTCTGCGGGATGATGCTGATGGTGTTGTCGTCAATGACATGGTTGATGTCGTACCACGTCATTGCGGCGGCGCTGCCGACGAATACCAAGGCCGCCGCGACGACGCTGACGACCACGGAACGAGCCTGGTGCCGGGTGCGGTACCCGAGGCTGTGGCGGGGCTTGGGCTGATTCCAACCATTGAGATTGGGAAGCTTGGGGTTGCTGCGATGGGATGTCACGCTTGGAACCTTCCTATGAGCCGTCAGCCTTGGCCGAACTTGGATGATTTGTTCTTCTAGACCAAGTCATTGTAGACCATCAGAGTGATGAAACGTTTCATATTCACACTATTCCCCCGACATTGCACCCCGAACGGCTCTTCGATCAGCCGTGACACCGGGTTGCGGGCCCCGTCTAGACGACGCGGAATGCCCTCGCCATGCCCACGAAAATGGCAGCAAGGGTGCATAAAAGCTTGAAGCATCGGCGGTTCTGTGTATATGCTGGAAGGCAGTGATACTCGATATACCAAGGAGGAGATATGTGGGGTGAGTCACGGGATCACGACGGTAATGGTGCCGCCGGTTCGCGCTCGCTGCATGGGACCTGGGGGATTTTTGACGAAGATGACGGGCTGTCGTGGCGCAACAGGGCCTTATGCTCGCAAACCGACCCCGAGGTGTTCTTTCCTGAAAAAGGCGGTTCGACACGCGACGCCAAACAGGTATGCGAATTGTGCGAAGTACGTGAACAGTGTCTCGACTGGGCTGTCGACCATGATGAACGGTTCGGCATCTGGGGAGGAATGAGCGAGCGGGAGCGTCGCCGCTACAAGAAGGAACGTCGTCGGGCGTGACGCTCTCACCCCCTTGCGTACACTGGAACTATGGATTTGACAGGCAGCGGCATCGAACAGTTGGTGGGAGATGTCTTGGCGTCGCGCACATACACGCACAGCCAGGACGTTGACGACTCCGTGGCGGCGGTGATCACCGTCGAGGAAGACAGGAGGTTTTTCCCATCCACCCTGTCCGCCGTGCTGGCACAGAGCGTGCTGCCGGGGGTCGTGGTCATCGCTGATTGCACGGGAACGCTGGCACAACCCCTCCAGACCTCATTCGAGGTGATTCCCATGCCTGCCGGACCTGCGATGCGGTTGCCGCAGACCAAGCAGGTGTCCGTGCGCATCGTTCCGGTTACGGCTGCGAAATCCTTTGCACAAGCCGTTTCGGAGGCTGTCGAGACGGCACGGCTCGATGCAGGAATCCGCGGCCTGTGGATGTTGCATGATGATTCCCGCCCGGCTGACAATATCTGCCTTGAATCGCTGATTGAGACATGGCACAACGCGCCGACCGCTTCAATTCTGGGGGCCAAACAGCTCGATTGGCTGGGACAGAACCTTCATGATGTCGGCAAGTACGCCGGCCACCACCGCCTGTATTCGCTGGTCGTGGATGGTGAACCCGACCAAGAGCAGTACGACGGCAGACAGGATGTCTTCGCCGTGTCACTCGCCGGTGCGTTGGTTCCCGTCGATACGTTGCGTATGCTCCACGGCATCTCATCGTGGTTCGGTACCTTCGCGCAATCCGCGGATTTCTGCCGTCGCGTGTGTCTCAGCGGTGGGCGTGTCGTCGTCGTGCCCCGTGCTCGCATCGCCCATCGGCGTGCAAGATTCGAAGGCATCCGTACCCGTTCGGGCATGCCCATCGATGAGGATGAACCTCAGCATGCGTCGATGGCGCGGATGCGCGCCGAACAACGCTACGCGTATACGGATATCCGCATGCTGTGGTGGCTGGTCTGGTGGCTGTGCAGCCTGCCCGCCGCGATCGGGCGTGCCGTGGCGAAACTGTTCGCGAAAAAACCGTATGATGCACTGTGCGAGCTCGTGATGCCGTGGTCCGCGCTTGTGTCCTTCCCGCGCGCTCTCAAGGCTCGTCGTCTGGTCGCCCGGCAGAGCAAAGTATCCCAATCCCGTCTGGAGCAACTGGTTGCTGACCGACAGCAGATTGCGCGCTGGCGTGACCGCCGACGCGCCTTGGACAGCCAACGCCATGTGATTTTGCTCAGCCCGTTGGCCAAAGCGCATCTGCGCACCCGTCTGATCCGGCGGTGGACCGGGGCGATACTCATGGCCGTGGTGGTGCTGTGCCTGCTCATCGGCTCGCAATGGTCGCTGGTGCGTTCCCTTGCCTCCGGTGGCACGCTGTATTCGGACCAATGGTTGGCCACTGGCGCGAATTGGCGCCAACTTGTTGATTCCGCAACAACACAATGGGTGTTCGGCGGCGGTGTCGGCCGCGCAGCACCACCGACGCCGTGGCTGTTGGTGCTCATGGTCGCCTCCGTGTTCACGTTGGGGCATGTCGCCACGGCGGTCAGCATCATGTACTGTGCTTCCGCGCCGCTCGCGGCATTGTCGTTCTGGGCGCTGGCGGGAGTGTTCACCCGTTCCGACTCGGTACGTATCGCCGGCGGGCTGATGTGGGTCTCCTTCGCCGCAGCGATGGGGCTGTACCAATCCGGGAACCTCGCGATGCTGACCATGATGGTCTTCCTGCCCGCTGCATTCGCCTTCGTGTTCCGCGCCGTGGGTATGTACCACACCGAGGACCCGATCAAGCCGAAGGCGTCGATTCAGGCTGCGGCGTGCGCGGCTTTGTGCTTTGTCGTCGTTGTACTGTCAGAGCCGCAGACGCTGCTCGCCTTGGTCGTCGCGTTCATCGTGTTCCTCATGATGGTGCCGAAGCATCGTGCCATGTTGCTGCTCATCCCGTTCCCCGCGGGATTCGCCGTTGCTCCGACCCTGCTCAATGCCATCCATAACGGCACGCAGGGCATGTGGCGGCAGCTGTTCGGCGATATTGCGATACCTGTGCGCAGTGTGAACGGCTCGCCGACGGCGTTGAGTCTGACCGATGTGGTCCGCAGGACTTTCGGCGTCAGCGGGAGTGGCGACTTAAGCTCGCTTGATCCGCAGACCGCGTTGCACGTCGCTTCGGTTGTGGTGCTTGCCGTCGTGGCCGCCTTGGCTGTCATCTCGTTGTTCCTGCCGTTTGCGCTCAGAGTGTCGCGTATGATGTGGGTGGTCGCGGTGTGCGGAGCGGTGTTGTGTCTGGCATCGTCCCGCGTGGCCATCGCGGTTGACGCCGACGGCCAGGTGGCCGGTTCCGTGCTTCCGGGCATGGCCTTGGTCATGGTGGCGTTCCTGTCCTGCCTGTGCTTGGTCGCGGGAGGGGCTGTACAGCGTTTCCGCCCGTTGAAGACGTCTCTTGGTGCCGAAGAAGGCGCTGTTCATGCAAGTCCTGAACAATCCCGTCGCACGACGGCCTTGACCCGTGCCGCACGTGCCCTGCTGGTCATTGTGATGCTGGCGTTTGCCGCCACATGGTGCGGTTTCGCAGCTTTGGTGTCTCCCAGCCAGCATATCGGCGGCAGCACGAGCGGATTGCCGATGGTTGCCACAGATTATCTGGCGAAGAACAGCGATTACCGCGTGCTCGCCTTGCAGGCCCAGACCGACAATTCAGTCAATTATTCGATATTGCGCACCGGCAAAGGCGACCTGATTGACGCTTCGCCTGCGTTGCGGGCCCAGTTCGTGTCGGGGGAGCGTGATGCCGCATACCAGACCCTCGCCCAGGCGAGCGCGGCGTTGTTGTCAGGCTCTGATGACGATGCCATCGCGGCGATCAGCCAGCTGGGCTTCGGCGGCATTTACGTGGTTCCCAATACCTCGAACCGCGCTGCACGGACTGCGACAGGGAAGTTGATCGCTAATATCACCGCGTGCGACGGCGTGCAGACCGTCGTCAGCGCGGATAGCGGCACCTACTACCGTGTCGCCGGCGCAACCGATACCGCGACTCAGCACGTCAACACCTCGGCGCAGCGCAGATTGCAGGCGCGCGGATGGCGTTACGTATGGCTGTGGAGCATGGGTATTGTCATCGCCGCATACTGTCTGGTCGCCCTGCCTCGTCCGGGCGCCAAGGTGATGAGCGATGACGAGGAGGATGAAGCATGAGTCAGGAGCTATCCAATCGTAAGCGTGGCGGGTCGGGCCGTCACACCGCGTCGACGGTCCGTCGCGTCCTTGTTGCTCTGCTGACTATGGTGGTCATCCTTGCGGCGTTTGCCGCCTTGATTGTGCTCAAGCCCGCCGGATGGCTGGTCGATTCTCCTTCGGTTACGTCAGGGACGACCGTGCAACATGTCAGCCAGACGCAATACGGGCTGTTGTGTTCGCAGCAGATGACGCTTGCTGATGACGAGAATTTCGGGGACAGCGAATACCAGGCGACCGCGGGCAACATTGCGTCTTCCGCCTTGTATGCGGCCTTCGGTTCCGTGTATGGTGCCGATGTCTACGATTATCCGGTTGCTGACGATGCGCAGCCCGGCGAGCTGTCCGACAGCGATTTGCTGGATTCCGCGAACGTGAAGACGCTCGCCGGCGACGTCACGAAGAGCGCGCAATACATTGATGCGAAACTGCTTGAGGCGAAATCAGGGACCGGTGTGATCGGCTCGATGGCGTCGTGGGCAACATCGGGGGATTTGAAGGGTATGTCGGCCGCTTCGTGCGTGCCGACCGCCCTGAGTGACACATTCCTGCTGCCTGCGACGCAGACTGGTGTCACCGAGCAGCTCGTGGTGTCCAATCCTTCGCAGAAGTCTACGTCACTTGATGTGACCGTATACGGCACGAAACATGCGGGGAAGATGTCATTGTCCACGTCCAGCACGTTGACGGTCTCCGCAGGCGGTCAGGCGACCCTTGATATCGCCGCTGCCGCGCCCGGACAGCAGGGCGTGTACGTCACCGTGTCCAGCAAGGAGACACCGATTTCGTCCGTCGTGAAAGTGATTCGCATGCAGGGGTTGAAGCCGCAGGGATCGGATGTCGTTCTCCCGCTTCAGACCGCGGCGCTCACCCAGGCCATGCCCGGAGTGGTTAAAGGCGATGCTGTGACTGCCCTCGTCTTCGCACGGCGCAGCACCACAGTGACGTTGTCGTGGGTGACCGACGAAGGCCGGGTGGAGGCGAAAACGGTTACCGTACCCGGCAACAGGGTCACCGCGGTCGATCTCGGCAACGCCCCAGACGGTACGCTGGGCTTATTCGCCGACGCCACATCCGAAATCAACATACAGGCGACAGTCAGCCAGAGTGGTTCCGGACAGGCGGATTTCGCGTTCGTCCCCGGAGAGTCGGGACAACAGGCCTCAGGCTTGGTCATCCCGTCATCAACGTCAGCGAGTCTGCAACTGGTCAATCTGTCTGACAATGACCAGACTGTCACGGTGCGTGGCTTCGATGCGTCCGGTAAGGCGACGGGAAGCAAGAAGATTCAGGTGGATGCCACGACAGGCGTGTCGGTCGATCCCGAAGATATCGGCGCCGGTACCCAGATGCTCACATGCCGTGCAGGCAAGAACATGGTGTGGGGCGCGAGACTGTCGCAGACTTCGCTGTCTTCAGGCAAGGTGGCACAGGCAGCATATCTGCCGGCATCATCGTTGGAGCCACAGAGCCGTGAAGTGCTGACGGCGAACGACCAGCGCATCGTGCACTGACCGTTCGCTAATCAAGCCCCCAATCGGGGTCGATTTCCTCAGGTCTACGGCCATACAGCTCAGCGAGACGGCTGACCAGCTCGTCGCGGATCGCGAACTGAAGGTCCATACGGGTGCGCGCATGCATCTGAATTGGCATGCGGTACAGGACGATGCGTGCTGGCGTGCCGCGCCCGGCGGGGAAGCATTGGGAGCATAAATCCGGGTCCGCCTGCCAGGGTGCCGGATCGGACGGCGGAACGTCCTCGACGGCGAACTGTACGGGCTGCACCAATTGAGGCCATGCTCCGTGCAGCCGGCGCAACTGGGATGCGACCATATCGTCAAACATGCCGCTTTTCGTCCGGTACCGGGGCATTCTCACCCCGAACATCGGGGTACGGCTTCCGCGGCCGTGCCTGTTGCGGTATACGTGTAATTGCCAAGGTGCTCGCAGCATGTCGTCAACTGTATGTCGAGGCAAGGATTGAGCTAGGATAGCAGGGTGCATTTCGGCAAGGAGGAACAATGAACGCCACAGCGATCCATGCATGGCAGCAGCTTGATCTCGACGCAGTGGCGTCCGAAGCGAAAGCGATTGCCTTCGATCTCGACGGTACGCTCGCCAGATCGAAGAAACCGATTTCCCCGCAAATCGCGGATTGCCTGACCGCGCTGACCCACCGTCTGCCGGTGGCGATTGTCACCGGCGGCAGGTTCGCCCTGGTACGCAGCCAGATTCTCGATATGTTGGACGATCGCGCCTGCAAAGCGAATATGCATTTGATGCCGACCAGCGGAACCCGTTACTACCGCTGGGATGGCACGCAGTGGGAGTGCGTGTACGAGCATAATCTCAGCGTCGCCGAGCGGCAGGCCGCCATCAGTTCGCTGGAACGACACGCCAAGGAACAAGGCATTTGGGAAGACCACGTGTGGGGCGATCGCATAGAAGACCGCGGCAGCCAGATTACCTTCTCTGCCTTGGGGCAGCTCGCGCCGATTGCAGCGAAGGAATCCTGGGATCCGACCAATGAGAAGAAGAACCGGCTCGCCGAGGCTGTCAGCGCCGATGTGCCTGATTTGGCGGTCCGATCCGGCGGGTCCACAAGCGTTGATATCTCGCTGCGCGGTGTGGATAAGGCGTATGCCGTCCGGCAGTTGGCGACCGCGCTGCATATCGACGTGTCGCAGATGATTTATCTCGGCGACCGTATGGATCCGGACGGCAATGATTACCCTGCTGTCAACGCCGGAACGATTGCCATTCGTGTCACGGGGCCGGAGGAGACCCTTGAGGTGTGCGGTGAGCTCATTCGCCGTCTGCCTGTGGTTGCGTGAATCACCGGTGGCCTTTTGCCGAATGCAGGTAGGTGTTTGTGCCGTCAAGGGCATGAGCCTAGTCGTGTCGCGCGGCGTGGCTTACCGCGCTGTGATGCGGCGCGGGCATCATGATGGTCTGATGCAGTGATGTTGTGCTGCGTATTGCGCGTATTGTGCGGCATCGTGTGCATCGTGCGGCATTGTGTGATGTGATGCTTTGGAGAGCAGCGCAGTCGTAACTTCTGACCACATGCGTCGTACGGGCTGGCATCGCCGCGTGGCGTTCGCATACAGTCGGATGCATGCGATTGCGTGATTTGGCTTCCCGCCTGTTGTCATCCCCGTTCGCGATGGTTGTGCTGCCGCGCGGATGTGCGGGGTGCGGTGAACCCGATTCGGTGTTGTGCGCCGATTGCCGGGCGTTGTTTACTGTGTGGCCGTCCCGGCAGTTTCCGGGCCTTCCCGGCGGTACGCTTGCATGTGCGCGGTATTCGGGTCGGGCAAGGTCGGCGGTGCTCGCATGGAAGGATCATGATGATCGGGAATGCGATACTGTGTTCGCCCGGTATCTTGCGTTTGCCGTCGATATGATGCTGGGCAGGATTGGTGCTGCCTCGGGTGTTTCGGGTGTCGGCAGCGATCATCGGGTGGCGCTTGTCCCAGTACCTTCATCCGGACGGTCCGTTCGGGCCCGCGGCAGACCGCATATGACTGTGTTGTCGCATGCGGTATGTCGTCTGCTATGTGGGGAATACGGGTACGATGCCGTGGTCGCCGATGTGCTGACAGTCGCGCGCCACGGGGGACGGTCGGTCAGCCTGTCCAGCGCGCAGCAGCGTCATGACCGCATGGGCGATCGGTTCCGTGTGCGCGGTCGGTTGCATGATGGTTGTCTACATGATATGGGTTGCCGCGACGTGGGTGTCGGGACGGTGATTCTGCTGGACGACATCATCACAACCGGATCCACATTGCGTGGATGCGCCGATGTGCTTGCCGCCGCTGGAATTCATGTCTCTGCCGCAATCGCCTTGGCGGATACGCCGCCTCGAGGTGGTTCGTCGCGTGTCAGCTGATTGCTGATTCGCACCAAGAATCAACCCTCAGCCACACCAGCCCATACCTCCTCACAGCGCACCTCACCACAGTGCGCTCCTTCACAATCTATCTACGCTAAGTCTCTCGTTTTGTGTCACTGGTTTGTACGGTTTCGCAAACTGGTGACGCTGAGGGTGTTGTTGGCATAGACGGTTTGTGGAGTGCGGTGTGTCACGGCACCAGTCTGTCTGCCAGTCGGCAGTCCGTCTGTCAGTCGGCACGCACGACCGGCATCTCGTTCCAACGCGTGGTACAACGCGATGACAGCATCTCGCGCCGCATGGCCCATGCGGCTCCGGTACCGTCGTTGTTCCTGCCGTCTCCCCGGATGCCTGCGAAACCGATGCCTACGCGGGCCGGGCCGAATCTTCTGGCGACCTGTTCGAACGCCTCACTCAGACCAGGATCTGTCTGTGCGCCCAAAGCGGGGAGAGTGCCATAGGACGCGGCATCAACTAATCCGGTGAGCATGACACCAGCCCGCACATAACGCACCGAAGGGGTGATTCTGCCGTGGAGCGCCTGCCTGGCGGCCGCGGATATGATGACCGGGTCGTCACTCGGGTCTTGCAGGAGGATACTGCCGCAGACTGATGAGTACTGATCATGCTTACTGAAAGGACTGCTGGCACAGAACACTGAAACCCGCGTGCACAGGCTGTGCTGCCGTTGGAGCCTCCTGCAGGCGTACTGGGCGTATACGGACGCCGCTTGTCTGAGGCCTTCCTCGCCAAGAATCGGGGTGCCGAACATACGGGAGCATAATATCTGGCAGTCGCGCTTGTCTCCGGTTGCGTCGCTGTCATCCGCGATGCACGGTATGCCCCGCAGCTCCAGAATCGTCCGTTCAAGTTGCACCGAAAAGCGCCTGCGCATATTGACCGGATCCTGATCGCGCAGTTGCGCGGCCTGCCGTATGCCCAAGCCGCGCAGACGTTTCGCCAGTCTTCTGCCGATGCCCCAGACATCGTCGATTTCGATGGACGAAAGCACGGCTGTTCCTTGGTCATCGCGCGACAAATCGCCCCATGTGGTAACCCCGCGGGACGATGGATGCCGTTTGGCCCAATGGTTTGTGATTTTCGCCAGAGTTTTGGTGGGGGCGATGCCGATGCTCACCGGTATGCCTACTCCCTGCAATACGGCTCGCCGCATAACGGCGGCGATTCGGCGTGTTTGCTCGCTGTCCCACGGCGAATGCATGAAACATTCGTCGATGGAGTACACCTCCTGTCCGGGCAGGAATCCCGACATGATAGACATCATGCGCTTTGACAGGCTGCCATACAGCTCGTAGTTGGAGCTCCGGGCGATGACTTGGTCGTATGCCGCCTCCTGACGGATGGTGAACCATGGCGTGCCGTTGGCGATGCCAAGCGCTTTGGCTTCGTACGACCGGGAAACCACGCACCCGTCGTTGTTCGACAGGACCACAAGAGGCTTCCCGGCTACCTCTGGGTGGAATACAGCTTCGCAGGATGCGTAGAAGTTATTGGCGTCGGCGAGCACAATTGGATGCTCTTGCACACGGGGGTCAGGCATGGCGCGATCCCCACCCTCCGTGCCGGTAGGCACCCGGATGCTTGGGAGCGACGATTGCGCCGCCGCTGGATTTCGCTCCCGGATAGGTGACCGACGGAACTGGTTGTTCTGCGTGGCGTTGGGCCGTCTTACGCTGCCAATGGTAGTTCCCGGTTACCACACCCCAAATCAGCAGGTCTTGGTCGGGGGAGGGGATGAAATCCGGATACGCGGGATTTTCCGGGTGCAACACCGGGGTATGCCCGTGCATGACCAGCCGCTTTACGGTCAGCTCATCATCGAGGACGGCGACGACCACATCGCCGTCCTGCGGATCGAGCGCACGGTCAACCACCAGCAAGTCGCCGTCCCAGATACCCGCGTTTTGCATGGAATCGCCTGCCACGGTCACGATGAACGTGGTGTCCGGGTGCATGATGATATGTTCGTCAAGACTGAAGTCGCCATCGAAATAATCCTGCGCGACCGAGGGAAAGCCGGCGTGTACTGCCTCAAGTGCCTGCGGCACCGGTACGGGGGATTCCGATGCCGGGTGAATCGAGGAAATGACATCTGACAGCCGGGCCATGCCGGTGTCAACGCCGGTGATGCCCGGCTGGCGTGTTCTGATGCTGACGACCATCACATACCTCCATTCGAACACATGTTCGAATTCAGTATGTCGGATAGCCACGACAAACAGCGGCGGGTGCCGCAGAACCAACCGCGACACCCGCCGAAATGCGAATGTGCTGACCGAATGCACCGAATGCACCGCGCCGGCCTATAGCCAGCGCCCTTATGCGTCCCCACTACGCGCGGACTTGGCAACATCCGCCTGGATATGATGCTTGGGCAGTGTGATTTCGAAATCCGCACCGCGCGGGTCGTCCACGACACGCACCGTGCCGCCGTGCAGCTGGGCGGCCCACCGCGCGATGGACAGCCCGAGCCCGGTGCCGCCCGATTCGGTGCCGGGGCCGGTTTTGCCTTTGACGAAACGCCGGAAGATATCGCTTCTGGCCTCAACCGGAATCTGCGAACCGAAATTGACCACATTGGTCACAATGGTGTCGTTGGTTTTGTTTTCGTGCGTTTCAATCAACACCGCCGTGTCATCGGGGGAGTGCTTGAGCGCGTTGCCGATGACATTCGTGAACAGTTGACGCAGCCGGTCCTGGTCGCCTTCCATCGTCAGATCATCAGGCACATGCATGTCGATGGTGTGGGCATGGCCGGAATCCGCGATTTCCAAAGGTTCGATGGTCTCGTCGATGAAATCGGCGAAATTGAAGCGCTCGATTTGCAGGCTCGCCGCGCCTGCCTCCATACGGGACAGATCGAGCAGGAATGCGATCAGATCGCTCAATCGATGCGTTTGGTTGAGAATGCTCTCCATATTCGCCGGGGTCGGTTCGACCACGCCGTCGGCGAGATTCTCAAGCATCGCCTGCAGCGCCGAAACCGGTGTGCGCAGCTCATGGCTGACGTTCGCAATCAAATCGTTGCGCATCTGGTCGGCGTGTTGAAGCTCCTCGGCCATTTCGTTGAACGATCTGGCCAGCATGCCGATCTCATCGTTGCTGTCCGTGCCGGTCTGCACGCGCACGGTGTAGTCGCCTTCCGCCATGGCTTCCGCGGCGTCTCGCATCTGCCGCAGAGGCGTTGTCAGCCCGCGTGAGAAGAAATAGGTGATGCCCAAGGCCACGGCGAGCGTAATCGGCATGGCAACCCATCCGGTCAGGCCGACTTTGAGCAGGAACCATGCCATCACGAACGCGATGGCGGTGGAAATGACAATCAGGACGGACAATTCGAACTTTAGCGATGAGAAGAAGCCGATAGGCCGTCCACTATCCAACAGCCGGTTCGCCCGCGGCCGTTTTTTCGAAGATTGATTGGGCCGGGGCGAATCTGACTGGTGAGTCATCAGCGGGTCTCGCTTTCGGCGTCGTCTTCATTGGGCTCCGGCGGTTCGAAGGCGTACCCGACACCGTGCGCCGTGCGGATCATTTCCGAGCCAAGCTTATGGCGCAGGGCCTTGACGTGGGAATCCACGGTACGGGTGCCTGAAGCATCCGGCCAATCCCAGACTTCTTCAAGCAGTTTCTCGCGCTTGAACACGGTTTTCGGCTTGCGTGCGAGTGTTGCAAGCAGGTCGAATTCTGTGGGCGTCAGGTGCACCTGTTCGCCGTTGAGCGTGACGATGCGCTGCCGCGGGTCGATGACCAGCGACCCGAAGTCGAGGATCTTCTCGTTCTCCAGGTTCTTGGCGATGATGGTGGCGCGCTCCACGCGGCGCAACAGAGCCTCGCAGCGAGCGATGAGTTCGCGCGGCGAGAACGGCTTGGTCATGTAATCGTCGGCGCCCGCTCCGAGCCCCATGACCTTATCCGATTCGGCATCGCGGGCGGTAAGCATCAACACCGGGACAGGACGTTCGGCGACGATGCGTTTCGTCGCTTCGATGCCATCCATAACGGGCAGCATGATGTCCATGATGACTAGATCAGGCTTGAGCTGCTTTGCCGCCCGGACGGCGGACGCGCCGTCTCCTGCGACGCGTGCCGTCCATCCGTTCGCGGTGATGCGCTGCGCTATGGCAGTGGCGAGATCGGGTTCATCCTCGACGACCAGAATCGTGCGCGATTTCTTGGGGTTCTGGCGTGCGGAAGTGTTGAGCATATAGGACCGCCTTTCAGTTCTCTGGTTCCAAGAATACCGCTCCCAACGCCGGAATGGTGAGTTTCGCCGACCAATCGCGGGAATGATAGGCTCCTGCGTCGGCCTCGAATTCGCCGTTGTGGATGCCGGAACCGCCGTACTGCTCGTCATCGGTGGTCAGGATTTCGCGCCAGCGACCGCCGCTCGTCAGCGGCACCTGGTAGTCCTCCCACGCTTCGCCAGAGAAGTTGACAACGACGACGAGCTGTTCGCCCTTGTCGCCGATCCTCACGAAGCTCAGCGTGTTGTGATCGGCGTCATCGCTGGTCAGCCACTGGAAGCCGGCGGGATCGAAGTCCTGGCTCCATAGCGCCGGATGCGCCTTGTACATGGCGTTCAAATCGGCGACCAGATGCTGGATTTGGCGATGTTCCTTCCAGTTGAGCGCATCCCAGTCAACCGATCCGTTGTGGTCCCATTCGCCATATTGGGCGATTTCGTTGCCCATGAACGACAGCTTCTTGCCCGGGTGGGCCCACTGATAGGCGAACAGTGCCCGCACGCCGGCGTATCGCTGCCAGTCGTCGCCCGGCATCTTGCCGAACAGCGACCCCTTGCCGTACACGACCTCGTCATGGCTGATCGGCAGGACATAATGCTCCGAATAGGCGTAGACCATTGAGAACGTGATCTCGTTGTGATGCCACTTGCGGTTGATGGGCTGCTCGTGCAGATATTGCAGCGTGTCGTGCATCCAGCCCATATTCCACTTGAGGCCGAATCCGATGCCGCCTTGGTCCGTCGGGGCGGTGATGCCCGGATACGCGGTGGACTCCTCGGCGATCATCATGATGCCAGGGTTGTTCTTGTACGCCGTGGCATTGGCTTCCTTGAGGAAGTCGATGGCTTCGAGGTTCTCGCGCCCGCCGTAGATATTGGGATGCCACTGGCCGGGCTTGCGGCTGTAGTCGAGGTAGAGCATCGAGGAGACCGCGTCGACACGTAGCGCGTCGATATGGTACTCATCCAGCCAGAAGCAGGCGTTGGCGACGAGGAAGTTGCGCACCTCGTTGCGGCCGAAGTTGAAGATGTACGTGCCCCAGTCCGGGTGTTCGCCGCGGGTGGGATCTGGATCCTCATACAGCGGTGTGCCATCGAAGCGACCGAGAGCGAAGGCGTCCTTGGGGAAGTGCGCCGGAACCCAATCCATGATGACGCCGATGCCGGCCTCATGGAATTTCTCGACCAAATACTTGAAATCGTCCGGCCCGCCGAGACGGGAATCGATGGCGTAGTATCCGGTCACCTGATAGCCCCACGAGCCGGCGAACGGGTGCTCGGCAAGCGGCATGAACTCAACGTGAGTGAAGCCTTCCTTGGCGACATAGTCGACGAGCTGGTCGGCGAGTTCGCGGTAGTTCTTGATGCCTTTCTTCCAGCTGCCGGCGTGAACTTCGTAGATACTGACTGGGCCGTCATGCGGATTGGTGCGCTTGCGATGGTCCATCCATGCCGTGTCGTCCCAATCGAAATGCGATTCGACCACAATCGATCCAGTGGCTGGCGGAATCTCGTGAGAGCGCTCCATCGGGTCGGCCTTCATCACCCATTCGTTATTCGCATTGAGAATCTGATACTTGTAGATCTCGCCTGCCTGTACGCCGGGGATGAACAGTTCCCAGATGCCGGAGGAACCCAGTTCGCGCATGGCGTGCTTGCGACCGTCCCAGCCGTTGAAGTTGCCGACGACGCGCACGGCGTGGGCGTTCGGTGCCCACACGCTGAACGCGGTGCCGACCAGCTGTTCGCCACTGGTGCCGTCGTTGGAATCCATCGGGTCGTCATAACGCATGACGCGCGCACCGAGCGCTTCCCACAGCCGCTCATGCCTTCCTTCGCCGAACAGGTACATGTCAAGGTCGCCCACAGTCGGCAGATACCGGTATGGGTCGTCCTCAACGAGGGTCTCGCCGTTCTCATAGGTGGTGGCCACACGGTAGTCCGGCACACCCCAGCCGTCATGCGTTTCGATTGCAGGGACGGTCGCGCGGAAGATGCCGTTGTGCTCATGCTCGGCGACATGACGGACCCGCTTGCCGCCCTCTTCGGTGATGATGTCGACGCTGGATGCCAGCGGACGCAGGACCCGCACGGTCACGGCGCGCTCGTCATCCTGTGCGAAATGCCCGCCAAGCACCTCATGGGGGTTGTAATAGCTTGCGTTGCTGACGGCGTCCAATGTTCCTTGATCTACAGTAAACATGATGACATCTCCATTGATTCTCTCGTGTTCGTAGTGGTCATATTACGAGACTACCCGCAATTTGCGCAAAAGTCCCGCCGTGTCGTGTGTTTCTTCTCACATTTTTTCGCTGCCGATGGAATACGGGGTCGTGCTCGAGGAGGTGTCGTGATTCCATAATTATCTAAGTCTCGGCCCCTTGGCATAATATGTAAGGTTACGGTCTTTGACTACGTCGTTCACGGAGGGTTCATGGGTTACAAAGTCGGCGATATGGTCGTGTATCCGCGTCATGGTGCGGCACGGGTCGATGCGATTACCGAGCGCACGGTGAAAGGCGTTACACGGCAGTACCTGCAGCTGTCTGTCCTGTCCTCCGACGGTCTGGTCATCAATGTCCCCGTGGAAAACGCGGAGAAGGTCGGGGTTCGCGATATCGTCGATGCCGATGCCGTGTCGAAGGTGTTCGGCATCCTGCGCACGCCGATCGTCGAGAAGGAAATGAACTGGTCCCGCCGTTACAAACTCAATGTCGAGAAGATTTCGACAGGCGACGTGAATCAAATCGCCGAGGTCGTGCGCGACCTGTCCCAGCGCAATGTTGATGAGCATGGCCTGTCTGCCGGCGAAAAGCGCATGCTGACACGCGCGCGGAGCATCCTCACGTCCGAAATTTCGTTGTCCGAAGACATTTCCGAAGAGGAGGCGCAGCGACTGCTTGACGTCAACCTCGGCTACGCCGACCCGCTGCCGGGCGATGACAAGCATCACACCGAAGCTCCCGAGGAGCCGGCATCGCAGACGCTTGCTCGTCTTGAAGCGGAAAAGAAGAAGTCCAAGAGCAAGAAGAAGTGACCTTGGCTTCGGTGCCGTACGGGGATTCATCCGTGCCGATTCCTCAAGAACACCAGAACCGACGGGCTTCTGGAGTCCCGGTTCCGCAAATCCCGCTTGTGGGAATGGGGTTTGACGCCCATCGTTTCGCCAAGGACGCCCGTCCGCTGTGGCTTGCGTGCCTGAAGTGGGAAGGCATCGGGATTGAGGGGGATTCTGACGGGGATGTCGCTGCGCATGCCCTCATCGACGCACTGTTATCAGCGGCGGGATTGGGTGATATCGGCACGCTGTTCGGCGTTGGTGCTGACAGCGCGGGAGCCGGAGCCCATGGAACTGATATGCTCCGCACAACCTGCGACACTCTGCGTGAGCACGGGTTCAAACCGTTGAACGCCAGTGTCGTGGTTATCGGCAACAGGCCGAAAATGAGTGCAAATCGCGAACAGGCGCAGCGGGCGATGTCCCAGGCCGCAGGATGCCCGGTATCCATCACCGCAACCACCACCGACGGTATGGGATTCACCGGGGCGGGGGAAGGCCTCGCAGCGATGGCGACTGCGCTGGTCGTCAAATGCGATAATCCAGGCTCGATAGTCTAGGCACGACAGTCCGGTCTATTCGAGCATTATTGTGTCTTACGCGTTGGTGGTTTTCACGGCGGAGACGGCACGCGCAATAACCCAGAACAAGGTGGACAGCGTCACGATGATGAAGCTTGGCGGCGCCGGGAACATTGCTGAGAGCACCAACCCGCCCCAGATGGAAACCAAGCACAGTACGCTCGCCGTGCACATGGCTTTCAGCGGGGATGCGGCGATGATATTCGCGGTTGCAGCCGGGGTGACAACGAGCGCGAAGATCAGTAAGGTTCCCACTGCGGGCACCGCAATGGTTATGACTCCCGCCATAATCGCCATGAACAGCACATTCATCAGCCCGATCGGCACGCCTTTGGCCTGAGCCACCTGCTCATCCAATGAACTGAACAGCAGTGGACGGTAGATGACGGCGAGTGCGATGACGAGTACGATGTCGAAAATCGCGAACCCGATTACCTGATCGTCTGTGATTGTCAGAATCGAGCCGAACAAAATGGATTGCATCTGTTGCGATGCCGAACTTGACAGCCGTGCGAAGAACAGGCCGAGACCGGTGGCGAAGGCTAGCACGGTTCCTGTGGCGATTTCGCGTTGCGAGGCTCTTTTGCCCAGCGCTCCAATGACGAGCGCGCCTGCGAGCGCGAAGATCCCGAGGCCCAAGGATACCGGCAATCCGAGAAGCACCGCGCCGGTCGCCCCGGGCAAACCGATGTGCGCCAAGGCGTGGGCGGCGAATGTGGAATGCCGTGCGATGGTGAAATATCCCATGGCACCGGCGGCCACTGCGATGCACAGTCCGGCGAGGAACGCGTTGTGCATGAATGGCATGCCGAGGGTCTGCGCCCACTGGGGATCGAAGGAGAAATCGATATCGCTCATGTTAGGGTCATGACCTTTCTGCCGGTGCCGTTGCGGGCGCATCCGGCTGATGCTGGTGCGCATGATGGTGGAATTGCGCCACTTCGACGGGTGCATGCGTATCCTGTTCGATGTCGTCTGGCTCGTCGGGGGACGGGGTGACGAACATATCGCCTTGCGGGGTGGTCACGACTTGGACGGTCGTGCCATACAAGTGGGTCAGCAGATTCGCGTCGAGTACGTCGTTCATCGCGGCGTAATGGGGATGCCCGTCGAGCAGGTACACGGCTCCGGTGAGGATCGGCAGCAACATGTTGAGGTCGTGGGCGACCACTTGGATGGTCATACCGAGCTCATGGTTGAGCCGCGCCAGCACGTGGACGGTTGCGCGTTGGCTGGCCAGATCGAGATTGGCGAGCGGCTCGTCGAGCATGAGCAGCTCGGGGTCGCTCACCAACGCCTGTGCGATGGCGACACGTTGCCGAAGCCCGCCGGACAGTTGCGATAAACGGTAGGACGCTTTGTCGGCCACGCCAACAAAGTCCATCGCTTTGTGGGCACGATTGCGTTGCGCCGCAGTGGTGATATGGAAGCCGAATCGTGTGCCCGTCAGGCCGAGCAGCACCGATTGCTCCGCGGTGAGATTGGAATCGATGTCCGATGTGTAACTTTGCGGCACATACCCGATGCGCTTATTGGACTTGCCTGCCGGTTCTCCAAGGACTTCCACATTGCCGTGCGACAACGGGAGCAGACCGAGCTCGGCTTTCATCATGGTCGTCTTGCCGGCACCATTGGTTCCGACGATGGCGGTGACCGATCCGCGCGGGATTGAGAAGGTCCCGTTGCTCCAGATCACACGGTCGCCACGGCTGACCGCCGCTTGGTTGAACACGATGGCAGCCTCATGGACTGTGTTCTTTGCGGTGTTTCTTTCGCCGCTGGTATTCCGATCGCCGTCCTGAGCGGCTTGGGGCGCTGATCCTGTCATGCTGACCTCCCCGTGGATTGTCGTTGGAATCGGGCGCATCCCGTTGTCTGTCTGAAATCAAGCCGTAGGGATGTCGTATGAAAACAAGTATGACAAATGATGCTGACAATCATTCTCATTTAGTCGGGGGTGAAACCAATACCGCAACCAAGGTGACCAAAACAATCACGCAACGGTATGGAGCTCAGTCGCCCCGTTACTGCGCCGATGACGGGCTCGCGCTGCTCGACGGATCGCTGGCGGACTGGCTTGCAGAAGACGGGCTGGGGGAGGCATCCTGCGAGTTCCCGTCCGTCGAAGTGCCGTCGGACGTATCGTTCGACGAGTCCTTCTCATCGGTTTGCGCGGCGGCGACCTGCTTGGTCATGGTTTCGACAAGCGAGGAAATCCAGCCGGTCAGCGTGTGCTGGTCGGAAGGCATCTGCTCGGTGATTTCAATGACGGGCACCTTGTTGGCCGTGGCCGTCTTCTTTAGTAGAGCCGCAGAATCGCTGGATTCCTGCGGATTGTCCACCAGCAGTTTTGCTTTGTCTGATTCCAGAAGCTCCTGGAACTCCTGCAAATCCGCCGGGGCCGCCTCTCCGCCTGACGTGACGGACTGCAGATAGCCTTGCGGTGTGACGTCCTTGAGCTTCATATCAGACATCAGATAATAGGCGACGGCTTCGGTGGCTGCATACGTGGTGTTCTTGTGCTTCTTGGCGAAGGCGGCCATGGCGTCCTCAAGGTCTGATTCCTCGCTTCGCCATGTCTTGAGCCGCTTATCGAAGGACTTCTTCTTGGACGGCAGGATTTTGGAGAAAGTGTCGGCCAATTCGGTCGCCATCGCCTTGCGCGCGTCTTTCGAGAACCACAGATGCGGGTTGTCGCCTGAAATTGCGCCAACGGTGGAGGCTGCGGAGACACTGACCGTGCCTTTGGCGATGCTCTTCGAAGCCCATGAGTCGTAGCCGGCTCCGTTGGTCACGACGACTTGGGCCTTTTGGATTTCGGCGATGTCCGAGGTCTTGGGCTCGAAATCGTGGGCATCGACGTTCGTGGAATGAAGAATCGTGGTGACCTTGACATCATCGCCGCCGATTTCCTGCGCGAGGGTGCCCCACTGATTGACGGATGCCACCACAAGGATTGGACCCTTCGGGGCCGTAGCTGAGGGCGTCGTCGAGGAAGCTGGACGTGGGGTGGGCAAGCACCCGGCGAGGGGAAGGAGCAATGCGATGGCCGCCAGCGCCGCGAACCATGTCGCCAATCTGTTGCCAAGTCCCCGTGTGCTCATGTTGCCACCTTTTCTCTGTCTGCTGTGCCCTGTTCGCTGAACGTCTCGGTCTGCTGAGCGCTCCGCATGCCGGAATGCGCGCATGTTCTTTCCCCACGATAGCTTACGATACAGAAAACGTAAGCTGCGCCGCTCCTGTCCGCTCCGGGGCGGCGCAGGCATGTTGTTGTGGTCGGGGCGGCGTCAGGAGGCACAGCATGCCCATCGTATTGGACGGCAAAAGCGTGGCTGCCCAGATCAAAGCGGATTTGAGCACCAGAGTCGCAGCGCTCAAGCGGCAAGGGGTCCAACCGGGTCTCGGAACGCTTCTGGTGGGTAGTGACCCGGGCTCCGTCAAATACGTTGCCGGCAAACATGCGGATTGCGCTGAAGTGGGCATCACGTCGATTCGCCGCGATCTGCCCGCCGATGCGACCGAATCGCAGATCGTACAAGCGGTCGACGAGCTGAACGCCGACCCGGCATGCACCGGCTTCATCGTCCAACTGCCGTTGCCCGTCGGTGTCGATGAACTCTCGGTGATTGCGCGCATCGATCCCGGCAAGGACGTCGATGGCATGCACCCGTACAATCTGGGCGAGCTGGTGCTGCACACCTCCGGTGAAATCGCCACGCCGCTGCCATGCACGCCACGTGGCGTGCTGACCCTGCTTGACCATTACGGCATCGGGCTGGACGGCAAGGAGGTGTGCGTGCTGGGGCGCGGTATCACCATCGGCCGCACCATCGGGCTGTTGCTGACCAGACGGAATGTCAATGCGACTGTCACCTTGTGCCATACCGGCACCAAGGATGTGCGCGAGCATATGCGCCGGGCAGATGTCATCATCGCGGCGATGGGTTCGGCCGGTTTCGTCACGCCGGATGACATCAAGCCGGGCGCCGTGCTGGTTGATGTCGGCGTCTCGCGCGTCTGGGACGAGCAGGCGGGCAGGTATCGCATCAAGGGCGACGTGGACAAGGCGTGCTATGCCAAGGCCGGCGCTTATACGCCCAACCCGGGTGGAGTGGGGCCGATGACGCGAGCCATGCTGTTGGCGAATGTCGTGGAGATCGCGGAGCGCGCCGCCGCTCGCTGAAACCACGTGTATATGCGGTGTCGTGCCTGCCGGTGTGGGGTAGCCACGCAACCGTGGCATTCCGGGGTACGACACGCCGTATTTCACCGGCGGCATTTGTGCATGGTACACGCTAAACTCGGTCAAGGTATGTCTCCATGGGCATACCAGATAACTGAATAACGATTTTATCCATCTATTCATTAACAGAAACCACTATTTTAATGGCAGAAAACAATAAGGAAGTCACCAAGGTCGCGATCAACGACATCGGCACCGAAGAAGACTTCATCAAGGCAGTCGATTCCACCATCAAGAACTTCGATGATGGTGATCTGGTCGAGGGCACGGTCGTCAAGGTCGATCGTGACGAGGTCCTGCTCGACATCGGCTACAAGACCGAGGGTGTCATCCCCTCCCGCGAACTTTCCATCAAGAAGGACGTCGATCCCGACGATGTCGTCGAAGTCGGCGACACCATCGAGGCCCTTGTCGTGACCAAGGAAGACAAGGAAGGCCGTCTTATCCTGTCCAAGAAGCGTGCACAATATGAGCGCGCCTGGGGCGATATCGAGAAGATCAAGGAAGCCGATGGCGTTGTCGAAGGCACCGTCATCGAAGCTGTCAAGGGCGGCCTCATCGTCGACATCGGCCTGCGTGGCTTCCTGCCTGCCTCGCTCGTTGAGATGCGTCGTGTGCGCGACCTGTCCCCGTACATCGGCCAGAAGATCAAGGCCAAGATCCTGGAGCTCGACAAGAACCGCAACAATGTGGTGCTGTCCCGCCGCCAGTATCTCGAGGAGACCCAGTCCGAGGTCCGCGAGACCTTCCTGTCCCAGCTCAAGAAGGGCCAGATTCGCGAAGGCGTCGTGTCCTCCATCGTCAACTTCGGCGCGTTCGTCGATTTGGGCGGTGTTGACGGCCTGATCCACGTGTCCGAGCTGTCTTGGAAGCACATCGACCACCCGTCCGAGGTCGTCAAGGTCGGCCAGAAGGTCACCGTCGAGGTGCTCGACGTCGACATGGACCGCGAGCGTATCTCGCTGTCCCTCAAGGCCACCCAGGAAGATCCGTGGCAGCGCTTCGCTCGCACCCACGTTCCCGGCCAGATTGTCAAGGGCAAGGTCACCAAGATCGTGCAGTTCGGTGTGTTCGTGTCCGTCGAAGACGGCATCGAAGGCCTCGTGCACATCTCCGAGCTGGCCAACCGCCACGTCGAGAACCCGGAGACCGTCGTCAAGCAGGGCGAGACCGTGTTCGTCAAGGTTATCGACGTCGATCTCGATCGTCGCCGTATCTCCCTGTCCCTCAAGCAGGCGAACGACGCTGTCGATCCGAACTCCGAAGACTTCGATCCGGCGCTCTATGGCATGCCGGCCGAGTACGACGAGGACGGCAACTACAAGTATCCGGAAGGCTTCGACCCGAACACCAACGAGTGGATCGCCGGATACGAGAAGCAGCGCGAGGAATGGGAATCCCAGTACGCCGCTGCCCACGATCTGTGGGAAGAGCACAAGGCCTTCGTCGCCAAGGAGCTGGAGAACGCCGCGGCTTCCGCAGCCGAGGACGGCCAGGCCCCTCGCGAAGAGAAGGTCCAGGAGACCTCCAACTACTCCTCGAACAATGAGTCTGAAGGCACCCTCGCTGGTTCCGACCAGCTGGCCGCCCTTCGTGAGCAGCTGCTCAAGGAGAAGAAGTGAGCGATGCCAGTCATCACTGACTGACATGGTTGACTGACAAACCAACGGTATGGCCCCGGCACTTCGGTGACCGGGGCCATACCGTATCTTGCACCGGCATGTCGTGCGGCTACCATGGAAAACATGGTGATACGAATCGGACTGACCGGAGGCATCGCAGCCGGGAAAAGCACGGTTTCCCGCAGACTTGGCGAACTCGGGGCGACAATTATTGATTACGATGCCCTCGCCAGGCAGGTCGTGGAACCCGGGGGAGTGGCATTACAGCGCATCGTTGACGTGTTCGGCCCTGAGACCGTTGGTGCAGACGGCAAGTTGGATCGCACCTGGCTCGCTGAACGTGTATTCGGTGAGCATGCCGATCCTCACGCAAGGCAGCGTTTGGACGCCATCGAGCATCCGTTGATTTACGAGTTGGCCAAACGGATTGACAAGCAGACTGCCCGGCAGAACAGCTCGGCCGTAATCGTCCATGACATCCCGCTACTCGCTGAAGTCCTTCATGACCTTCCCTTCAGTTTCGATCATATCGTCACAGTCGAAGCGCCGGAATCAATACGCATCGAACGCATGATTCGCACACGGGGAATGGACAGGGCACAAGCGCAAGCCCGGATCGCCAGCCAGAGCAAGCGGTCGGCCCGAATTGCCATGGCGGACACGGTCGTGGACTCCAATGTAGACGTAAAGACTATGCTCGCACGCGTCGACTCGCTCTACGCCACTTGGCGGGATGAAGCGAGCGCGAGCGGCAGATAAGCAGCAGAAGCAGGCGGCGAACGGCCGCACAACAATATCGAACATTTGTACGAATCACTTGATATGCTGGAAGAATCAGCATACGGACGGGTCATGCGGGACTCAATGGGAGGACGATATGGGCATTTCCATCGAACGCACAGACAAGCCATTTGTCGTCAAGGCCCCCTACAAGCCTTCTGGGGATCAACCCCAGGCCATCAAGGAGCTCGCCGAGCGGATCAACAATGGCGAGAACGATGTCGTGCTCATGGGTGCGACCGGCACCGGTAAAACCGCAACCGTCGCTTGGCTTATCGAGAAACTGCAACGGCCGACCTTGATTCTCGAGCCTAACAAGACCTTGGCGGCGCAGTTGTGCGCCGAATTCCGCGAGCTCATGCCCGACAACGCCGTGAGTTACTTCGTGTCCTACTACGACTATTACCAGCCGGAGGCTTACATCCCGCAAACGGACACCTACATCGAGAAGGATTCCAATATCAACGACGACGTCGAGCGTCTGCGCCACGCCGCCACCGCGAACCTGCTCACCCGTCGCGATTGCGTGGTCGTCGCTACGGTGTCGTGCATTTACGGCTTGGGTACTCCCGAGGAATACGCGGGTCGCATGCTGTTCCTGAAAGAGGGTCAGCAGATCGATCGTGACACGCTGTTGCGCAAATTCGTTGACATGCAATACAAGCGCAACGACATCACCTTCACGCGCGGCACCTTCCGCGTGCGCGGCGATACCGTGGAGATCATCCCCGTGTATGAGGAGCTGGCCATCCGCATCGAGTTCTTCGGCGACGAAATCGACCGGATCTCCACCCTCCACCCAATCACCGGGGACGTCATCGACCATGTCAGTCAGGTGCATATCTTCCCGGCTTCGCACTATGTCGCCGGCCCCGAGCGCATGGAACGCGCGCTGCACACTATCAAGGAGGAACTCGACCAACGCGTCGCCGAGTTGCGCAAACAGGGCAAGGAACTGGAAGCGCAACGCCTGACCATGCGCACCACCTACGATTTGGAAATGCTGACCCAGGTGGGCACATGCGCCGGCGTTGAGAATTATTCACGGCATTTTGATGGCCGTGAGCCGGGCACCCCGCCGCATACCTTGTTGGATTTCTTCCCGGATGATTTCCTGCTCGTCATCGACGAGTCCCACGTTACCGTCCCACAGATTGGAGCCATGTACGAAGGGGACGCCAGCCGTAAACGCACGCTGGTTGAGCATGGCTTCCGCCTGCCTTCAGCGATGGACAACCGTCCGCTCAAATGGGACGAATTCCTTCAGCGAGTCGGACAGACCGTCTATCTGTCGGCGACCCCGGGTGATTACGAGCTCGGGCTCTCCGACGGCGTGGTCGAACAGATCATCCGCCCCACCGGCCTGCTGGATCCGAAGATTGAGGTCAGACCGGTCGAAGGGCAGATCGACGACCTGCTCGCCGAAATCAAGGATCGCGTAGCCAAGAACGAGCGTGCGCTGGTCACGACACTCACCAAGAAGATGGCAGAGGACCTGACCGATTACCTGCTCGACAAAGGCATCAAAGTCGAATATCTGCATTCCGATGTCGACACGCTGAGGCGCGTCGAGCTCCTGCGCGAGTTGCGTGAAGGCAAGATTGACGTAATAGTCGGCATCAACTTGCTGCGCGAGGGGCTTGATTTGCCAGAGGTTTCGCTGGTGGCGATATTGGATGCCGACAAGGAAGGATTCCTGCGGTCCTATCGTTCGCTGATTCAGACCATCGGCCGCGCCGCGCGAAATGTGTCGGGAACGGTCATCATGTACGCCGATGAAGTCACGGATGCCATGAACAAGGCGATTACGGAGACCGAAAGGCGGCGCGCCAAGCAGATCGCCTATAACAAGGAGCATCATATCGACCCCAAGCCGTTGATCAAGAAGATCAGCGACGTCAACGACATGATCGCCAAGGAGGATGTTGATACGCAGAGCCTGCTCGAAGGCGGGTATCGCAACGCCGGGAAAGCCGGCAATTCTCATCTCGGTGTGCCCAATGTCGATCAGGATGAGATCGAGAAACGGCATGAGGAAATCCTCAAAGCCGGGCTTCCGGCGCAGGATTTAGCCGATCTCATCCGTCAGATGAGCGAACAGATGCACACCGCCGCGGAACAACTCCAGTTCGAACTTGCCGCGCGGTTGCGCGATGAGATCCGCGACCTGAAAAAGGAACTGCGCCATATGACGCAGGCCCAGCAGTAGCGTGGTGCGCTCCGCAATCAGGCCGCAAAGCCGTCGCGGGAGTGTATTTCGGCGAGATGATGCAGCAATAGCGTGGACCGGTTCTACAGCCAGACGGCTTGCGCAACCAAGCGTCGGGAAAATCGGGAAAAGTAGAGGGCGTGCCGGCTGAAACCGCAAAACTGGCCCCCATAGACGTTGCAGGGCGCCGTGCTTGTGGTACCAAGCCTCATAGACAAAGCAATGCGTCGCGACCGTTCTGACAGCGGCATCGATGGTGCGTCAGCCGTTCTTTCTATGCTTGTTCCTATGGCAGAAACTCCGGTAGCATTCATGATCGCGACCTTTGCCGTTCTCGCGGTATTCGTCGTCGTAGACCTGTTCATCATCGGCCGCAGGCCCCACGTGCCCTCGACCAAGGAATGTGTGCAACATATTGCGTTCTTCGTCGTGGCGGCCTTGATTTTCGGTGGCATCATCTGGGCTGTCGCCGGATCGAAGCCGGCTGTCGAGTTCTATTCCGGGTGGATGACCGAATACTCGCTCAGCATCGATAATCTCTTCGTCTTCGTCATCATCATGTCGAATTTCGCGGTTCCCAAGGAGCTGCAGAAATATGTCTTGAGCGTGGGCATCACCGTCGCCCTGGTGCTGCGTGGCATCTTCATTCTCGTCGGTGCGGCGATCATCCAGCGGTTCACATGGGTGTTCTTCCTGTTCGGCGCCTTCCTCATCGTCACCGCCCTCAAACTGGTCACCGGGCACGACGATGACGAGGAATACCATGAAAACGGCATAATCCGCGCGCTGCGTAAAGTCATGAAAATCACCGACGAATACGATGGCGAAAAATTGCGTACTGTCAAGAACGGACAACGGTTCTGGACGCCGATGCTCATCGTGTTCCTGACCATCGGCACTACGGACGTCATGTTCGCTTTCGATTCAATCCCCGCGATTTTCGGTCTGACCAAAGACCCGTTCATCGTGTTCACTTCGAACGTGTTCGCCCTGCTGGGCTTGCAGCAGCTGTACTTCCTGCTCGGCAAACTGCTCGACAAACTCGTCTACCTTCCCGTCGGCCTGTCCATCGTGCTTGGATTCATCGGCATCAAGCTCATCATGGAGGCGCTGTCGGGCAATTCGCTACCGTTCATCAACAGCGGACACCCGGTGTCATGGGTGCCGGAAGTGCCGACTTGGCTGTCCTTGCTCGTGATCGTGCTTGCATTGGGTGGTTCCGCTGTAGCCAGCGTGCTCAAGATGAAGCAGGAGAATCGCAAGGAACAGGCGCAGCAGGTTTCAGACGGCGCCTGATGTAACGGTTCGTAGGCTCCCGACCCTGTCCAGATTGCCCGGCGGTAACACGCGGACATATCGACGGTGAACGCGACATGAAGCCGATGTGAGCGTTCACAACACAGTTGCCTGAATGGTTGGCGCATGGTGGGGGAACCGAGTAGACTAGCACACGGAAACAGGATTCTCACCTGTTCGATAGAAAAGTAAGTTGAAACAGAGGCAGGTATTCATGCGTAAAGCAAAGATCGTCGACACGATCGGTCCAGCCACCGAGTCCCTCGAAGGCATCACCAAGCTCGTCGAAGCCGGTATGGACGTCGCGCGTCTCAACCGCTCCCACGGCACCCCTGAGGATCATCTCAAGGTCTACAACAACGTGCGTGCGGCTTCCAAGGCGACCGGCCGCAACGTCGCTGCGCTGGTTGACCTGCAGGGTCCGAAGATCCGCTGCGGTTGGTTCAAGAAGAACGCCGAAGGCGAAGACAAGGTCGAGCTGACCGAGGGCCAGGAATTCATCATCACCACCGACGACGTCGAGGGCGACGAGCACATCACCTCCACCACGTTCAAGGGTCTGCCGGGCGATTGCCATCCTGGCGACCCGATTCTCATCGATGACGGCAAGGTTCGTCTCGAGGTCACCAAGGTCGAGGGCAACAACGTGTACACCAAGGTTGTTGTGGCCGGCCCGGTTTCCAGCCACAAGGGCATCAACCTCCCGGGCGTCGCAGTTTCCCTGCCTGCTCTGACCGAGAAGGACGAAGCCGATCTGCGCTGGGCCATTCGCACTGGCGCCGACATCATCGCCATGTCCTTCGTGCGTTTCGCGACCGATATCGATCGCGCCCACGAAATCATGGATGAGGAAGGCCGTCGCATCCCGATCGTCGCGAAGATCGAGAAGCCGCAGGCTGTGGCGAACCTCGAAGACATCGTCAAGACCTTCGACGGCATCATGGTCGCCCGTGGTGATATGGCCGTCGAAATGCCGTTCGAAGAGGTCCCGCTGGTCACTAAGCGCTGCATCGAGCTGGCTCGCCAGTATGCCAAGCCGGTCATCGTGGCCACCGAAGTGCTCGGTTCCATGGTGCATTCCCCGGTTCCGTCCCGTGCTGAGGCTTCCGATTGCGCGAACGCCGTGCTTGACGGCGCCGACGCGACCATGACCTCCAACGAGACCGCCGTTGGCGAGTACCCGACCGAGACCGTCAAGACCATGTCCCGCATCTCCGGTTACGCCACCGAGCACGGCTTCGACCGTATCCCGGCACTGAAGAACCTGGATATGTCTAACAGCGGTGCTGTGTCCTCCGCGGCTGTTGACCTGGCTGAGAAGGTCAATGCGAAGGCCATCGTGGCCTACACCCAGACCGGTAACACCGTGCATCGCGTGTCCCGCGAACGCCCGGCTGCTCCGATCTACGGCCTGACCACCAACGAGCACACTTACCACTGGCTGGCTCTGAGCTGGGGCACCGAAGCGTTCCTGCTTGATGAGGACTACCACGACAAGAACCGCAGTGACCTCATGGTGTTCACCGACAAGGTCTTGCGTGCCGCGGGCAAGGTCGCTGATGGCGATCGTATCGTCGTGCTGAGCTCCGCACAGGGCGAGCATCGTCCGGGCAGCACCGATTCCATCTACGTGCACACCGTCGGCGCTTGCGACTGAGCCACCTGCTGCGATGAGCAGCGCTGTGCGGGGTTGGCTCATCCCAACCCCGCATGATTCATACTGCGCGATTCGATGGTTCGGATTGCACGGTCGTTGATGACAAGATTGCAAACGCAATTGGCCTCCCACACATTCCATGTGGGAGGCCAATTGCGTTTGCTGCGTACTTCAGTAGTGCGGTTGTTGGCGTGGGCGACACCACCGGGATTTGCGTTTACTTGGCTTTGCGTTCCGCGCGTGCCTTGGCAATGCGCTGAATCAGACGCGGATGGGCGCCCGCATGCTCCGCTTCCTCCGCCGCAAGATGCTCGCGCAGCCGCATGACGGCGATGATTGTCTTCGCGTCGATGATTGTGCCGTTGAGGATCATATCCGAGGCTTCCTCGGGGGTGACGAGACGGACGTCCGGGCGAGGGGTCTCCGGACCGAGTTCCCCGCGTTCGACGGCGGTCAGACCCGTCGCGAAGAACACCGCGGTATGCTGCGTGGAAAAGCTCGGCGTATTGATGAAACGCACGACCTGCACCAGCTCCTTGGCCTCATACCCGGCCTCCTCGCGCAGCTTGCGTACGGCGACATCATGCGGACGCTCGTTGGAATCCATGGCGTGGCCGGCTGGTATTTCCAAGGTCCAGCGATGCGTAGGCAGGCGGTACTGCTCGACCAGGGGGATGCGGCCGTCATCAGTCAGTCCGATGATACCGACCGTGTCGCCATTGTTCTCTTCGACGATGAAGCGTTCAAAATGCCCAACTTTTGAGGAATCGAAAGATACCTGGTCCACATTGAAATAGTGGCTTTGCATGATTTGCCGGCGAGATTCCTCTTTGACCGGGGCAGGACGCCATGGATCGAACTTGCGGAAGGTTGTCTCACTCATTGTTCCTCCTTGATAACCGCTCGAAACAGCTCGGAGCGGTGGGTGCATCAGCTCTCATTCTACGCCGTTGAGGTGTGCTGTCACCGGGCATGTCCGCCTTCCTGGAGGATTAGGCTTGCGGCGAACTCGGACCCGGCGGCTTGCATTTGTTCCCTTCTCCGGGTACGGCGAGGCCCGACAGCGTGCACCCAGAAAGCTGTTGGGTTGCGCTGCAGGGCCTCGGTCAGTTCGCGTGTGCGTGAGACTGCCGACTTCACGCACTGTCGTTACAAATGAGTTTTCGTCATCACATTGCGAGCGCCGGCACCGGCCGCGGCGCGACCAGCACGGTTGAGCCGGTGTTCAGCGAAGGAGGCAGCTCACCGGCAGGCAACTGGAAGGTCAACGGTGTGCCGCTGCCGGTGAGCACCGCATCCACACGGACGAGAGCGCCCAGGAAGTGGATGACGTTGACCCGCGCCTCGATACCGTTGAGACCCTCGCGGGCCGCTTCCGGAGCATCCGCTTCGGCGCCGGCTGCAATCAGTGCGATATTCTCAGGACGCACAAGTACGGTGACATCCCCGGTATGCGATCCCTTGAGCAGGGGGATGCGCTGGCCGAAGACTTCGGCTTGTGCGCCGTCGGAATGGCCGGGCAGACGATTGGTCAGGCCGATGAAGGTTGCCACGTATTCAGTTGCCGGCTCACGGTACAGCGTCACCGGGTCGGCAATCTGCTCGATACGCCCGTGATTCATCACGCCAATCCGATCGGCGATCGCCAGAGCCTCTTCCTGGTCATGGGTGACGAACACCGTCGTTGTCCCGGCTTCGATCTGGATACGCCGGATTTCGTCACGCAGCTGGACACGCACTTTCGCATCGAGAGCGGATAGCGGTTCATCGAGCAGCAGCACCTTTGGATTGATGGCCAGTGCGCGGGCGAGCGCGACACGCTGCTGTTGCCCGCCGGACATCTGCTGCGTGTACTTGGCCGCCTGATCGGCAAGGCCGACCAGGTCGAGCTTCTCCATTGCCCGGCGCCGACGTTCCTCGCTGCCGACACCGCGGATTTCCAAGCCGAATTCCACGTTTTCCAACGCGCTCATATGTGGGAACAGCGAGTATGCCTGGAATACCATGGCCATACCTCGCTTGTTGGCCGGGACGGCCGTCATATCCTGCCCGCCGACGAGAATACGTCCGCGTTGGATGTCCTCAAGGCCGGCGAGGGAACGTAGCGCGGTCGATTTGCCGCAGCCGGAGCCGCCGAGCAGCACGACCATTTCACCCGGCTTGACTTCGAGGTTGAAATCGTCAAGCGCTTTGGAGCTTGAACCGGGGTAGATCTTGTCGATGCCGATCATTTGCACGCCGCCGCCGCGATCCGTGGATTGCGCGAGTACGGCCTGTGCGGCTCGGGTGACGCTGCCTGAATCGGCGGCGTCTGATGACGCATCTGTATGGGATGTCATGGTGTTGCCTTGTGTCAAGGACATATCAGTGTTCCTCCTTGGAACGGCGCATCGCGTCGGAGATGAGATCGAGCGAGACGAGCAGCAGCACGCCGAACAACAGCGCGAGCAGCGACATCGCCGTGGAAATCTGGGAATTGGACTGTCCCAGCTGGTACAGGGCGACTTGCAGGTTCATACGTCCGAGCAGCGAGGCCACGGTGTATTCGCCGAGTACTACGGAAATGGAGATGAATGAGGCCGACAGGATGGACTGCCACAAGTTGGGCATGAGCACGCGGAAAAACACACGCGGCCATGAGGCGCCAAGCGAGCGCGCCGCTTCGCACAACGTGAGCACGTCGATTGAGTTGAGTCCGACGGCGATGGCGCGGAACGCGTACGGCATCACGAGGATTGCGTAGGCGAAGCACAGCCATATCGGGTTGGTGCTCAGCACGTCGGCGGACAGCCAGCGGTAGATGGGGCCGAGTCCGACGACAAGCACGATGGCAGGGATGGTCAGGGGGAGTGTGGCCACCCATTCAATCACCCGTTCCATGCGGTGGGAACGGATGTGCGCGATCACCATGACCGGTACGAGCAGCAACAGCATGATGATGACTGTCACCACGCACAGTGCCAGCGACGTGCCCAATCCGGACCATAGGGTGGACAGGTCCGCGCCCAGCGAGCTGCCGTCGCCCGTGAAGATGGCCTTCCACGGGTCGAGACTCCAGCGTCCGGATAGCGGATGCCGCATCGTGAAAATCAGCATGCACAGCAGCGGAACGCCGAGGAACAGCAGCGTGACAGCGAGAATGGCCGTTTTGATGATGCGCTGCTTGTGCACGCGCATGGCGCGCAATTGTGGTGGCATGACGGATCGTTCGGAAACTGCCGTGGTCGGCGTTGTTGTTGAAGCTGCATCTTGTGCGGCTGTGATGGTGTTCACTGCCATCGTCCTGCCCTCTTTTCCACGGCGTGGCTGAGCATCATCACCAACGCCACGACGACGATCATCGCGAAGGCGAGTACCTGCGCGAATCCTTGCTGGTTTGGATCCATCTCGTTGCGCATCGCACCTTGGATCATCAAGGGCACGAGGATGGAGCGCTGCGAGAACAGGGCCGCGGCTGTGGCGTACGCGGAGAATGCGTTGGCGAACAGCAACAGCAGCGCGGAAACGAACCGAGGAGTCAGGATCGGTCCTGCTACACGCGTCCAATACTGCCATGTCGTGCCGCCGAGATTCTCGGTCGCTTCCCGCCATTGCGGACGGATTGAATCAACCGCCGGCAGGAAGATGATAATCATCAGCGGAATCTGGAAATAGCAATAGATGGTGATCAATCCGGGCAGCGTGCTCAGCCAGTTCGGGTTCACCGTCTGGCCGGTCAGCTGGCGGATCAGCATGGTGCACACGCCATTGATGCCGATGGTCGCGATGAACGCGAAGGCGAGCATCACCCCGCCGAATTGCGCGAGCACCGATGATACGGCGGATACCACGCGGCGCAGCAGGCCGTTTGGCTTGGCGCCGATGGTCAGGGCGTATGAAGCTGCGGCACCCACCGCGGCTCCGATGAGCGCCGAGAGCGCGGAGACGAGCAGTGATGTGGCGAATGCAGATACGGTGTTTGCTTCGAAGAGTTTGCTGAAGTTCGCGAGGGTGAAGCCGCCGTTCGATGTGCGGAACGCTCCGACGATGACGATAACGGTCGGTGCGAGCAGGAAGCATGCGGTGTATGCGAAAAACGGGATGGACATCGCGAACGTGCCCAGCTGCTTGTGATGGCGGGCTGCGACGGACAGATGTTGTGATGCGGAAGGTCCCGCCGGTGCCGGGTCACGCGAGGTGCCGGCGGCGCCGAAGTCTGCGGGGCGTTGCGGTTGGATTGCTGCAGTCATTGAGGACATGCGCTTTCTCGAGGGAATACATTCGTGTGGTTCATTGGGATGCAATACATGAAAGCGTCGCAATCACGGTTGCGGCCTACAGCGGCAGGGGAATGCTCCAGCCTGCCGCGTCTGCCGGTTGGTGATGCGACGCCTTGAAAATCATCAGTTGCCGATTGCTGAATCCCAGTTGTTCTGGAGCCAGGTGGTGATGCGGGTGGAATCGGAATTGGTGTAGGTGATTGGGTCGCCTTCGATGGTGGTAGCGGACTTCAACGCGGTCTTGTCAACAGTACCGGCCTTCTCCATCGCGTCAAGCAACACCGGGTTGGCACCGCCCTTGAGCCACAGGTTCTGTGCATCGGCGGTGTAGAGGAACTCCTCCCACAGACGGGCCGCAGCCGGGTGCGGAGCGTCTACGTTAATGGCCTGGTTGTAGTAGCTGACCACCTGGGCATCCTTGAAGGTCTTGTACTTCCAGGTGACACCCTTCTTCTTCAGGCTGCTCTGGTAGGAAGCCTGGTTGTAGGTCCAATCGAACACGACACCGGTCTGGCCGGAATCGATGGTGCCGTCGGTCACGTCGACGGTGGTGAGGTTGCCGGCTTCCTTGAGCTTCTTGAAGAAGTCAAGGCCGGGCTGCAGGTTCTTAATCGTGCCGCCGGACAGCTGGTTGGCCATGACGAATCCGTTGAAGGCGGCACCTGCCTCGGCGGGCTTGCCGTTCAGAGCGACCGTTCCAGCGAACTTCGAGTCGAGCAGATCGTCCAGCGAGCTGATATCGCCGTACTTGTCGGCGTTCCAGCCGATGGACATGATGCCGGTGTAATCGGCGTAATACTTGCCGTCGGCGTCTTTGACGGAATCAGGGATGTCGTTCCACGCCTGCACCTTGTACGGCGCAAACTGCTCGGTGTTGGTCGAGGCGACCGCGAGACCGAGGTCATAGACGTCGGGCGCGGCGTCCGTGCCCTTATTCGTCTTGCCGGCGTCGATTTCCTCCTTGGAAGAGGCGTTCGGGTTGAGCTCGGTGATCTTGATCTTCGGATACTTCTTCTTGAACGTTGCGATGACTTCGCCGTAATCAGACCAGTCGTGCGGCAGGGCGATGACGTTGAGCGCGCCTTCCTTCTCGGCAGCGGCGACCAGGTCGTCCATCGTGCCGAAATCCTTGAGCGAAGTCGCCTTCGCGGATTTCTCGTTGACCGTCACGGCCTTGCCTGACGACGCAGACGAGGACGAGGAAGAGCCGCATGCCGCCATGGACAGGGCGAGGACCGCCGCCATGGGGATGGCGAGTGCCTTACGCAGGGAAATCATATGTACCAGTCTTTCCTGAGATTGATTTCATTCGTTGGTTGTTGTGTCTGTATGGACAGAAGGCACTATATGCGTGCGGATTGAAGCGGGATTGACGTTGACATGAATCTTCGGTGGAGTATGGTGTCGCGAAATTGAACTCATGATGAATCGCGATTACGTGGCGGTATGTTGAGGCCAGCCAGCACGCCGTTGAATATAGTTCTCTGCTTCTGCCGACGTTGAGACACCTTTGAGTGTCGGTAGAAGGCTTTACCAACGTTGAACGGCTGGTGAGTGTCGGTAGAAGGTTAGGGGACACGCAGCGACTCGCGCGTTGATCAACCCTCGTTGCCGGTTACAATCTCACGAACTAGTGACGCTGGGAGGGCGGTTTGCGTAGACAGTTTGTGCGGTATGGCGGTCACGGCACGAAAAATGAGTAGACAGCCAAAAACGAAAAAACCCGCCGTTTAGGCGGGTTGATGGGTGCCCCCGGTGGGACTCGAACCCACACTGCGCAGATTTTGAGGCTGCTTCCTCTACCAATTGGGATACAGGGGCATACTTCGCAATCGAAGCAACAAAATAACAGTGTACCACATCTTTGCGAGTGACACGAACATTTCAGCAATCGGACGATTTCATGCTTGATATTTGCCATACATCGCTTGGCAACGCCCGAATTCGGCGTCGGAACCTTTGTCTTGACCTTGTCTGCTGGTATCATCGCTAACAGAATGACGGCAGATCGTGCCTGCGGTGTGGGTCCGCACAGAAGGGCATGGATCGGTCTCGGTGTCGGTGCGGCGCGTATCAGCGTGCCTGCCGGATGATTAGGAAAGAGGCAGGGATGACTGCGAAGAACGAGACGGGACAGGCACAGCCGGATACCCCGGTGCTGACGGAGGATGAACTCAAGGCAGTCGCCGCCGGCGAGCCGGTTGTGCCGCAGGATGAGCAGGATGATGACGCTCACGGGGACGAGCATCGCAAGCGCACCGTTGTGGTCGCTGAGGACGAATCCGTCAACCGTATGGATTTGGTCGCCATTCTCGAAGACAACGGTTATGAGGTCGTCGGTGAAGCCGCAAACGGTGAGGAAGCGGTCGAGCTGACGCGCAAGTATCGTCCGGACGTCGTTTGCATGGACGTCAAGATGCCGCGTATGGACGGCATCACCGCAGCTGGCGTCATCTGCGACGAAAATATCGCCCCTGTGGTCATGCTCACCGCGTTCTCGCAGCCTGATTTGGTCAAGCAGGCAACCGGCGCCGGCGCCATGGCGTACGTGACCAAGCCGTATGAGGAATCCAAGCTGTTGCCGGCTCTCGAAGTCGCCATGGGTCGTTTCCAGGAAATCAACGATCTGCTTGACAATGTTGAACGCAGCGAAAACGAGCTCAACGAGACCCGCGACCAGTTGCGTGACGCCGAGGAGAAGCTGAAGAAGGCGCAGGAATCCTTGGAAGAGCGCAAGCTCGTCGACCGTGCCAAGGGGCTGCTCATGGACAAGGCGGACTTCTCTGAGCAGGGCGCCTTCCGCTGGATCCAGAAGACGTCGATGGATCAGCGCATCCCGAAGAAGCGCCTCGCCATGGCGATTATCGCGAAGTACGGCGATCAGAAGCCGGATGCCGACGATGAGCGATAACTCCCAAGCTCAGAACGCTCAACAAGGTGCCGCGGATAAGGATTTCCGCGGCACCTTGCTTGTCGTTGACGGACACTCGCTCGCGTTCCGCGCGTATTTCGCCCTTCCCGTCGAGAACTTCTCAACCGCGAGCGGTCAGGCGACGAACGCGGTCTGGGGCTTCGCCAAGATGCTCGCGCAGGTCATCGAGACCGAGCACCCCGATAAACTCGCCGTCGCGTTCGATGTCAAAGGCGGTACGTTCCGCAATGATCTGCTGCCGCAATACAAAGGCACGCGCGAAGCGGCACCGGAGGATTTGCTGTCACAGCTGCCTCTGATTCAGGAGATGCTCGCCGCGCTCGGTGTCACCTACATCGAAAAGCCCGGGTTTGAAGGCGATGACATCATCGGCACCCTGGCGACCATGGGTGAACGCGAACAGTACCGCACCCTCGTGCTCTCCGGCGACCGCGATGCATTCCAGCTCGTGGACGATGCGATCACTGTCCTGTACCCGGGCCACCATTTCAAAGACCTCAAGCATATGACCCCGCAGGCGGTGGAGGAGAAGTACCACGTCACCCCGCAGCAGTACCCCGATTTGGCCGCCCTGCGCGGCGAGACCGCGGACAATATCCCCGGCGTGCCCGGCGTGGGTGACGGTTATGCGGCCAAATGGATCGGCCAATACGGCTCGCTCCAAGGCATCATCGAACACGCTGACGAAATCGGCGGCAAAAAAGGCCAGGCCCTGCGCGACAATCTCGATCAGGTCAAACTCAACCGCAAAGTCAACGCGTTGGTGCGCGACCTCGATCTCGGCGTCGGCATGAATGACTTTGATTTCGGACCGATGAATCGTGAACAGCTGTCAGCCTTGTTCTCGAAGCTTGAATTCGGCGTTCGTACACGCAATCTGGTCGTCAAGGCGTTCAGCGGCGGCAACAGCGCGTCGGCAGCGTTGCCCGATACAACCCAGACCGCCTCTGCCGACGCCGACGAGCGTCCCGGTGAATCAGTCAGCCTGGTCAGGGACTGTCCGGCAAGCCTGATACGGGACTGGGCGCAGCGGTATCAGGCACAACACGCAGCCAACACCGACGCGACAACCCTCGCCGAAAGCGAACAATCGAAGACAGTAGCGGTCGCCCCGGCCCAATCCGCGGCCAAGCCAGTGCCAGCCACTGCCGGTACGCCCGCTTCTCCGGAAGCTTCTTCCTCTTCCGACACGCCTGACAGTGACACCTACGAATCAACAGAGCGCCGGAGCGAACCGGAAAAGACCGCAACATCAAGCATCGTCATCGACCATCACGCCGTGAGCGCCCCGAAAGTCGCCCAAGGCTGGGTGCTGTACGCCGACGGCGATTCGAAACCCGGCGCTCCACACTGCACAGGTGTGGCCTTGCTGGCAGGTGACGAGGCGTTGGCATTCACCCCGCCGCTTGAACCGGATGTGGCTGCCGCAATCCAGACTTTCATCGATGCCAACCATGACACGATGATTGTCCACGGGTACAAAGAGCATCTGCACCTTCTGGAAAGCATCGGCATTCATCTGCGTCGGCCTGCATTTGACACCAAACTCGCCTGTTATCTGGTGCTTCCCGACTATCATCCCGACTCCCTTGAGCAGGCTGCGGTCCGGTTCGCGGACATCCACCTTGACCAGACGGAACGTCCGGCTCAAGGCCAGCTTGACCTTGACGGCCTGGATGATTCAGGTGCGGCCCAATCACAGGATGATGCGACGATCACCGCGAAACTGGCTACCATCAAGGAGCTTGCAGTGCGGTTGTCCGCCACGTTGGACGAGCGCGAGCAATACGGGCTGTTGCGTTCGCTCGAATTGCCGGTTTCCGAGGTGCTTCACAGGATGGAGGACGCGGGAGCGTGCGTCGATCAGACGCGTCTGGTGGCCATGCGCGACCAGTTTGCCGCCGATGCCGCACAAGCCCAGGAAATCGCATGGCGTGCAGCCGGCAGCGAAGTGAACCTGCAAAGCCCCAAGCAGTTGAGCAGCGTACTGTTCGACAAACTCGGCCTGCGGCCGCTGCGCAAGACCAAATCCGGCCAGTACAAGACGGATGCGGCGACATTGACCGCCTTGTACGCACAATCGGCGAACGGCAATGAGCAGGCGAACGATTTCCTGGGTGCGCTGCTGCGTCACCGGGAAACCAACAAGCTCAAGCAGATTGTCCAGACCTTGATTGACGCGACCAACCCCCATGACAGCCGTATCCACACGACCTTCGAACAGACGGTCGCGGCCACGGGACGCTTGAGCTCGGTCGACCCGAACCTGCAGAACATCCCCAACCGCAATGCGATGGGGCGGGAGATCCGTTCAGCGTTCGTTCCCGGGCCGGGATTCTCGTCATTGCTCAGCTGCGACTATTCGCAGGTCGAGTTGCGCATTATGGCTGATTTGTCAGGGGATGAGGCGCTGATTGAAGCGTTCCGTTCCGGGGCTGATTTCCATAAGTATGTGGCCAGCTTGGTGTATCAGGTTCCGGTGGACGACATCACGCCGGACCAGCGCAGCCACGTCAAGGCGATGAGTTACGGCCTGGCGTACGGGCTAAGCACGTACGGACTTGCGCAGCAGCTGCATATCAGCCCTGCGGAGGCCGACGTGCTCAAAGAGAAGTATTTCGCCACCTTCGGCAAAGTCCATGACTATCTCGAGTCGTTGGTCAGTAACGCGCGGAAGGTTGGGTATACCGAGACCTTGTTCGGCCGGCGCAGATACTTTCCGGGATTGTCCAGCTCCAATGCAAGGGCGAGAAATGCCGCTGAACGCGCCGCACTCAACGCGCCCATCCAAGGGTCTGCGGCGGACATCATGAAAATCGCGATGATCCGCGCCGATCAGGCCTTAAGGGATGCCGGCGTGGCCAGCAGAATCATCCTGCAGATTCACGACGAACTCGTGGTGGAAATCGCGCCCGACGAGGAGGAACAGGTCTCTGCACTGGTCAGTGACGCGATGGAACATGCCGTGAGTCTGGCGGTACCGCTTGACGTGTCGGTTGGTATCGGCGCTGATTGGCAGCTTGCCGCCCATTAGCCCCCTGCATGGCGGGCCCTCGTAAGAGGAGACATACGGACCATGCCAACAGCCGTATCGAGTTGAACTGGTGCCGTCAACGGTGATATTGCGTTGACGATACCAGTGGAAAGCGAGGAAGAATGCCGAATCTGCAAACCGTCGTGGACGCTTTGGAGACCCTGTATCCGCTGCGATACGCGGAATCGTGGGACGCGCCGGGACTGATTGTCGGCGATTTGGACGTACCGGTCACCCGCATCGCCTTTGCGGCGGATCCGACGCATACGGTCATCGATCAGGCGCTCGCATGGCATGCCGACTTGCTGGTCACCCATCATCCGCTGTTCTTCCGCGCGGTGCACGAGACCTCCGGATCTGGCGCACATGGTGCGATTGTCAGCGAACTGTACCGCCACGGCTGTGCGCTGTGGGTGGGACATACCAATGCTGACGCCGCTTACCGCGGTGTGGGACAGGCGGCAGCCGACGCGTTCGGACTGCAAGACCTGCGGCCGCTGGAGCCGATTGATGATCCGCAATCACCGCACGCGGTCGGTATCGGGCGTGCCGGCCGGTTGCCTCAGCCGATGCCATTGCGTGATTTCGCACGGATTGTGGCCCGTGAGCTGCCGCACACCGAATACGGTATCCAAGTCGCCGGCGAGCTTGACGCACCGGTGTCCACGGTCGTCGTGCTGCCGGGTTCCGGCGATTCGATGTTCGACGTGGTCCGTGCCAGCGGGGCGGACGTGTACGTGACCAGCGATTTGCGCCACCATCCGGCCACGGATGCGCTTGAGCAGGCACGCTGGGAGGCGTCGCTTCGCCGGCAGGGCCTGCATGCGGGCAGTGGGGACGGCCATATGCGCCCGGCGCTCATCAACACCCCGCATTCGGCGATTGAATCCCTGTGGTTCAGGTATGCGTTGGATGACGTCCCTGCGGCGGTTGAAACGCGGTCCGGCGAGCGTCCCGAAGTTACGTGGATTGATACGCGCACCGACCCGTGGGATCTGGTGATTCGCTGAACCGTCCCGGCCAAGAGTCAGGCTCAGCATCAGGCTCATCAGACCATGCATACGATCCGCCCGTGGATGGGCAGAGAGGAGAACACGGACATGACACAAGATTCAGCTCACAACGGGCAGACCCGCAATACGCCGCTCCTGCCTCATGATGCTCAGAGCGAACTCGACGCGAAGCATCTGCTCGACCGTTCGTCGGACGGCGTCGATATGAACGGTTCCGTCCGCGAAATCAGCCGCAAGACAGTGTTCGAAGGCCCGATTTTCGCCATCGACGATATCGTTCTCGATCTGCCGACAACCGATGGCGGCACCGCGCGAATCCGCAGACAGCTGATCCGACACGCCCCATGCGTGGTCATGCTGGTGCACGACGTGCCTGGCGACCGCTACCTCATCGAACGCGAATACCGAGTCGGTTCCAACCGTTTCGCCTACGGTTTGCCGGCAGGCCTGATGGACGCGGGCGAGAACCCCGAGCAGGCCGCTCTGCGTGAGCTGTCCGAGGAAACCGGCACCGTGCCTGACAACCTGTCCGCCATCCGCTTCGACCATGTCGGGGCGTACTACTCGTCCGAAGGCATGACCGACGAGCTCGCCAATATCATGGTCATCCACCTTGACCGTTGGCATACCGAAGACCGGCATTTTGACGCCGACGAGCATGTCGAATCGGCGTGGGTCTCCTGGCAACAGCTGCTGGACACGCCCGTGACCGAATCCAACGCCATCATCGCCATCCAGCGTGAGATGCTGCGCCGCACCAAGCATACGGGCGATACCGTCGCGTAAACCAATCGGGCGGAACCGTTCGGACGGCACCAATCAAAGGCACGCCAACCGAGAAACACACGGCGGGCAAGCCTGCGAACATGAAGCGGCAAAACGTGAGATACTGGAATCATGCAAATCAGACCTGGTTCCATGTTTCCGCTCGGAGCAAGTTATGATGGCGCGGGCGTGAATTTCGCATTGTTCTCGCAGGTGGCAGACAAAGTCGAACTGTGCCTGTTCGATGAGAACAACCATGAGACACGCGTTGAGATGACCGAGAAGAACTCATACGTGTGGCACAACTATCTTCCCGGCATCCAGCCCGGGCAACGTTACGGGTATCGCGTCTACGGGCCGTATGATCCCGAGCACGGTTTGCGGTGCAACCCGCACAAGCTGCTCCTGGACCCGTATGCCAAGGCGATTGAAGGCAACATCGACGGTGATGAGAGCCTGTACTCGTACTGGTTCCGCAGCCCGGACGACACGCACGACATGAACACGCTCGATTCAGCCGCCCACACGATGAAAGCCGCGGTTATCAACCCATACTTCGATTGGGGCAACGACCAGCATCCGTTCATCCCGTACCACGATTCAGTGATCTACGAGGCGCACGTGCGCGGCATGACCAACCTCAACACGATGGTGCCCCCGGATATCCGCGGCACCTACGCTGGGCTGGCGTACCCCGGCGTAATCGAATATCTCAAGAAGCTCGGCGTCACCGCCATCGAGCTCATGCCGATCCACCAGTTCGTCAACGACTCGTTCCTGCAAGAGAAAGGGCTGAGCAACTACTGGGGATACAACACCATCGGCTTCTTCGCGCCACAGAACTCTTATTCGAGCTCAGGCGAGCGCGGCGAGCAGGTCAACGAGTTCAAATCGATGGTCAAGGCATACCACCATGCCGGCATGGAAGTCATTCTCGACGTCGTCTACAACCATACTGCCGAAGGCAACAATTACGGGCCGACTCTGAGTTTCCGCGGCATCGACAACAAGGCCTACTACCGTCTCGTGGACAACGACCAGCGCCACTACTTCGACACCACCGGCACCGGCAACTCGCTGCTTATGCGCTCGCCGTACGCGCTGCGACTGATTACCGACAGCCTGCGCTACTGGGTTACGGAAATGCATGTCGACGGGTTCCGTTTCGATTTGGCCGCGACGCTCGCACGCCAGTTCCAGGAAGTCGATAAGCTGTCGGCGTTCTTCGACATCGTCGAACAGGATCCGGTCATCTCGCGGGTCAAGCTGATCGCAGAACCGTGGGATTTGGGTTCGGGCGGTTATCAGGTCGGTGGCTTCCCATCCAGCTGGTCGGAATGGAACGGCCGATACCGCGATTGCGTTCGCGATTTCTGGCGTTCGCAGCCTTCGACCTTGCCGGAATTCGCCAGCCGATTGATGGGCAGCTCAGATCTCTATGAGCAGAATGGGCGCAGGCCGGTCGCGTCGGTGAATTTCATCACCGCGCATGACGGCTTCACCATGAACGATCTGGTCAGCTACAACAACAAGCACAATGAGGCGAACGGCGAAGGCAATCGCGACGGCGAAAGCAACAACCGTTCCTGGAACTGCGGTGTCGAAGGCCCGACGAGCATCCGTGACGTCAACGAACTGCGTGAACGGCAGATGCGCAACATGTTCGCAACCCTCCTGGTCAGCCAAGGTATCCCGATGATTTGCGGCGGTGACGAGGTCGCGCGCACGCAGCAGGGCAACAACAACGCGTATTGCCAGGACAACGAGATCTCGTGGACCAATTGGGATCTCAACGATTCCCAGAGGGATTTGCTGCGGTTCGTCAGCAAGATGATCCATCTGCGGCTCGACCATCCGGTGCTGCACCGCCGCCGCTTCTTCACGGGGCGTACGCCGGGCGATGACGAGAATACGATACCGCAGGTTGAATGGTTCGACCATCTCGGGCGGATCATGGATATGGATGATTGGCAGAACACGCATGCCTCGTCGATGATGGTGTATCTCAACGGCAAGGATATTCCCGAGAGCGACTGGTACGGCAACCAGATGGTCGACAACGATTTCATCCTGATTTTCAACGCCCACTACGAGCCGATCATGTTCACACTGCCTGACGAGAAATATGGGCAGAAGTGGCAGCTGGTCGTCGATACCTACAATCCCAAGGGACCGGAATTGAGCTATGAGGCCGGGTTCGACATCACCGCGCAATCGCGTAGTTTCCTGCTGCTCATGAGCGTGGATGATACAGACAAGGAGGAGCTGTTCTGAGGGAACCGCTCTAAACGCGCGGTTGTACAGGGATATCCGATGATTGTCCGGCGATCGGCAGTGATTGACTGGAGCACACAAGCTGGTGACGCTAGGCCAGCCGCTAGCATCGCCAGCTTGTACGGGCAGACTGGTCGGTACTGCCGACCGCCGAGTGTCGTGCTGCTGATATCCGATTATTGGTCGGATGCGAGCCGCGACTCCAGCGACGAATCAACCGGTTTCGTCTCGATTGCCGAGTGATGCCGGGAAGGCAACCAGCGCAACCAATGGTGGCGACCGGATTTCGAATGATCGTCGTCGGTTGCGCCTGAACCGGCTGTCTTGGCAGCTTCCACATCGTCTTTGGATGCTCTCGTCACCGGCACGTTGACCGGAATCGGCACGGTCCGCATCGCATCAGCGTCGTTGCCGCTTGCGGCGACATCATACTGGGCGTGCAGAAGCTGGGCCTGGACACGGTCGGTTTCAATCGCCGCAATCTGCCTGGTGAACACCACGAACCATCCGAGGAACAGCAGTCCGGCGAACGCCTCGACATTGGTCAGCGTATTTTCGCCTTCCAACCAGATGATGCCGGTATAAGCGCACACGACGATCGCGAGATCAGAGATTACATACACCGCTTTCGACAGCTGCGGCGCCAACCATGGCAGGGCGAGCATCAGAATACCCATGACTCCGGGCAGACTACGTGCGAACACGTTGTGCAACACCGGATGCGGGGTGTAACGGAACATACCGATGCCGAAGAACTCGATACCGGCGAGCGTGAGCAGAATCCCGAGAATGACGGTGCGCGGGACGAAATGGGGGATAGGGCCCGAACCCAGTTTTGTCTCGTCGCCATGCCAGCGCAGACGTTGCCGGTAATTCGCCACGAGTTCGGAGATGGCGAAGTAGCTGATGATGATGATGCAAATGCCGCCGAGCATGAGTGTGGAATTGAACATACGGGCCGCGAACGTGGTGCGGTCGCCCAGCTGGGAGAAATTGTTATTCGCCCAATACGGGTCATCACTGGTCGAGCCCGCGGTGCTGACGCCTGCGATGATGAAGAACGGAAGCAGGGACGCCAGGGTTTTCGCGTTCATGAGCTCCGCCTGAACGAAAGTCAGATAGCCGACGATTCCTGAGAATGCGGCGCAAATCGCAGGCAGGTATCCGGTCATCGTCTTGCCCATGAGCGAATTGATCATGTCGAGGAACATGAACGACGTGAGGAATACCGTCGATCCGTACACAACCGATAATGCGAGCACCTCAAACAGACGCCGGACGACGAGATACCAATGGTGTTTCTCACGCAACGACCTGGAGAAATGCGTATACCCGATGATGAACGAAACGACGGCGCATCCCGCGGCGATACCTGAGCATGCGGTGAATGTGCGCTGGGTCAGCTGCCAGATTGCGGGCGCATAGGTGCGGAACATGGTCATCGCGAAGTACCCGATGACCGCGCATACGACACAGGAAATCAACCCCGACGATTCAGCCCGCTGGTTACGTCCCACGTCGTTCTCCTCTCATTGCCTTGCAGCAGCCATTGTATCGCCAGCGATAGAGGGGCTGCGATGCGGGCTTTTCAGCCAAAGCCGCTACGATTGAACAGCAGGGTGGAGGCGGTGTCGCATATAGGCGTGTGCATGGATTTCTGTGTCCATGTCAATGTGTGGCGAAAACAGGTGCTACGCAATCTTTGTCGACAACCATGGTGTCATCGAAGGAGTGCCAGGAACCATACTGGAAGTGGTCGGAATTGCCGCCGCTGGTTGTGAGATTCAGCGTAAGCTTGCCGCCTACGAAGTCGTATATATTGCACGCGATTGTTCCGTTGTTCTGTGGTTTGCACTGGCCTATGGACAGTGAGTCGCTGCTGAGCTTGCCTGGTGTGTACGTGACCGTCCACGCGGAATAGACTTGCGGATCGAGGTATTTCGAGATGAACGTACACGTGTTGTCTGACAAGTCACGCGCATTGAGCTTGCTGACGCAGCTGCGCGTATGAACGTCCAACTGTCGCAACATCGAAGTCTTGGCTTGATCGGTGAAATCATAGTCAATGGAGAAGGAATATGACAAACTCGCATTGACGACGGCAACCCATGTGCCGTCATCGGAACGTGTTTCACCGTAGCGATAACGGTCTGATTCGGTATCGTCAGTACTGGTGGCGTCGGAACCATCCGTATTGCCGGAACTGTCGGCGCTGCCGGCAGCGTTGTCACCATCGGTTCCGGATGTTTCAGGAACGCGCGTATTGGAGGAACTATACGGAATGAAGATATCTCGTTGGACAACGGTGAACAGTTTCGGATGGTCCGCAGGTAGAGGCGTGCTGACCGCATAGATGCCTGGGTATGCGGGAACATAGAAATCATCGTTGTCGATGTCAAGCATTAACTTGCTCTTGCAGTATTTCTTCGATGTAGGACATATCGAGTTCAGGTTGAAACCGGTATCGGACACCGGCACACCATTCACCGTGAATCGCTCGGACCGTGGCAGTTTCATCACGTTGAGCAGGCTATCATCAAACGCCCATGAGCCATTGGGCTTCATGTGCAGACGGAGTATGCTTGAACCACGATATTGTTCCCCTTGCTTATTGCCCAGAGTGTAGAACATATGAACCGAGTATCGCAACGGTGAGAAGGATTCGTGCTTGAAATCGATGTCATACGATGTGATGCGATGATTGGCGTCCAGCACGCCGTGGGCGAACAGTGCACGCGCGGATTGCGGCACATTTGGGTTGGCGAGTTGTGTAGCATGTTCGAAATCGCCATTCGCAACGGCACGGACATACGAGGCAACCAGTTCACGCGGCGCCTTAACCCGAGGCAAGATGAGCGAAGCCGCGATAAGCGCCACGATGATGACGACAACTGCGACGATACACGACGAGGGCTGCAATGCGGCAAACGGCGATGTCTTCTTGGAAAAGATATCGAGCTCCTGATCCGCGGATGTGTCGGCCGACGATTCTTCGAAGGGAAAAGCTGAATCATGGCACGATGATGAATCCATGCCAGCCAGTGTCGGGGCCGTGTCGTCCTCGTCGTTTGGAGCATCCAGGTGGGAGCGCCATCCGTCCATATCCTCGCCTTTCGTGAATCGGCATTCGTCATTGTGCTACGGTCACTTGCAGCGTCATGCCACGGTGACATGTCATGGTGAGTCTTGGAAAGGAAAAAGAAGCCAAATCATTGGACCCCCAACGATTTGGCTTTTGTGGTCGGGCTGACAGGATTTGAACCTGCGACATCCTGCTCCCAAAGCAGGCGCGCTACCAAACTGCGCTACAGCCCGATGTGTCAAACGGCACAATCACCCATTATACCTAAAGCCAAGACGAGTACGACACGACACTGTTATTCCATCGCCATTTCGCCGGAGTTCCGCCGTTATTACATTGTCATTCCTGTCGCCCTTTCTGACCCCACTGTGCCCGCTTGCTTGTCCCACAAACCGGCGAACTGTTCCCATATGCTGTGATGAGGCGTCGCCAGATGCGGCGTTTCGGATACTATGGTGACCATGACCGAACACGCATATCCCGACCCCTGGCCCGCACCGGTGGCGAGCCGCCCGCTTAACGCGACTGTGACCATTCCGGGCAGCAAATCCCTGTCCAACCGTTTCCTCATCCTCGCCGCGCTCGGCACGAAGCCGGTTACGTTGCGCGGATTGCTGCGTTCTCGTGATACCGAGTTGATGATGGACGCGCTGCGTACGCTCGGTGTGCATTGCGAGACCGCTCCTAACGTCGAGACCACAGTGACCGTGACTCCTCCGGCCGACGGACATTTCCACGGTTCGGATACCGTGTATTGCGGGCTCGCCGGCACGGTGATGCGTTTCGTGCCCGGCCTCGTCCTGTTCGCCGACGGTCCGGTCCGCTTTGACGGGGATGAGCAAGCCTACCAGCGCCCGATGGGACCGATTCTCGACGGTCTCGAGCAACTCGGCGCGACAATCGCCTACGAGGGGGATCCCGGACGATTGCCGTTCACCATCACCCCGCCACAGCATGCGCATATCGACGGCCAGCGTCGGCATGTCGCCATCGACTCGTCATCATCCTCCCAGTTCATCTCCGGGCTGCTGCTGATCGGTTCGCGGCTCCCCGGCGGGCTTGACCTCGCCCACACCGGCGAACACCTGCCCAGCATGCCGCATATCCGCATGACCATGCATGATGTCGAAGCCGCGGGTGGGCATATCAGCATGCCCGGGCTGGGTCACTGGATTGTGGAACCTGCGTCGCTCGAACTACCTGCAGACGTCATCGTCGAACCCGACCTGTCCAACGCCGCGCCCTTCCTCGAGGCGGCGATGATCGCTTCCGGCAGCGTGTCCATACCGAACTGGCCGTATATCACCACCCAGCCTGGGGGACTGCTGCCCGGAATCCTGCAACATATGGGCGCGAGCATCACCCTCGACGGCACGCCATTCGACGAAGCCATGCGTCAAGCCCAAACCCAACCACACGCGTACACCCACCGGTCGGGAACGCTGACTTTGACCGGCAACGGTACCATCCACGGGCTTGGAGATTACGACATGTCCGCTGCGGGGGAGATTGCACCGAGTATCGCCGCCGCCGCAGCGCTCGCCGACACGCCGTCAGCGCTGCATGGCATCGGGCATCTGCGCGGCCATGAGACCAATCGTTTGGCTGCGTTGGTCACTGAAATCAAGCGGATAGGCGGGAAAGCCGAGGAACTGCCTGACGGGCTTGTAATCGAGCCCGTTCCGCGCGCTTCACTGCATGCTGCGGTCATGGAAAGCTATGCCGACCACCGTATGGCGACGTTCGCCGCCATGATCGGGCTCGCCGTGCCAGGCATCGAAATTCGCAACATCGCGACCACCCGTAAGACGATTCCCGATTTCCCTGGCATGTGGGCGGATATGCTCGCGCAACGCTGATTCGCGTCATCGCTGTTGTGGCAACTGGGATTGTGCGATCGCGCCGTATTGCTTGTGATTGCTCTCATCTCTGATTCTGCCGACACTGAGCGGACTGTCAGTGTCGGCAGAAACAGAGATAGGAGCCCTAGGGGTGCAATGGAAGGCGCCGCGCACCTGATTGTGACACGCAAGTATATGCAAATGAGGGGCTGTGAGGATGTTTTTACGCATCCTCACAGCCCCTCAACTGTGCCAACGTTCAGCGGTTACCGACTATGTCATCGACCAGCCGGTCAGACTGACTGGCGTATTCAGCGGGTGAACTCGTTGCCGTAGGAGTCCTTGCCCTCTGCGGCGATGGTCGCGGACTTGCGGGCGATGGCGAGCTCTTCGTTGGTCGGCACAACGGCGATGACCACGGAGCTGTCCGGCGTGGAGATGACGCGCGGCTGCTTGGAACGCGTGTTGTTCTTCTCCTCGTCGAGCTTGACACCGAACGGGGCGAGACGATCGCACACCATCTTGCGCACAATCTCGTCGTTCTCGCCGACACCGGCGGTGAAGGTGATCACATCGACGCCACCCATCTGAGCGGTGAAGTCGCCCACGTACTTGATGATGCGGTGCACGTACACGTCGAGCGCGAGCTTGGCGTCCTTGTCGCCGGCTGCGACGAGCTTGTGAACCTCACGCATATCGGCGTGGCCGCACATGCCGGTCAGGCCGGAACGCTTGTTGAACAGGGTGTCCAGCTCGTCCACGCTCATGTGGGCGTTGCGAATCAGGTGGAAGACGGCAGCCGGGTCGATATCGCCGGTACGGCCGCCCATCATGAGGCCCTCGAGCGGGGTCAGACCCATGGAGGTGTCGATCGGCTTGCCGGAGATCTGAGCGGAGGCAGAAGCGCCGTTGCCGATGTGCAGGACGATCTGCTTGAGGCCTTCAGCGGGCTTGCCGATGATATCCGGGACGACGGAGCCGACATACTCGTGGGAGGTGCCGTGAGCGCCGTAGCGGCGGATGTGGTACTGCTCGGCGATGTCCTTGTTCAGCGCATAGGTGCTGGCCTCGGCCGGCAGCTGGAAGAAGAAGGAGGAATCGAACACGAAGACCTGCGGCACGTCAGGCAGCAGCTGACGCATGACTTCAGCGCCCTTGGCCTCCGGGCCGTTGTGCAGCGGGGCGAGCACGGCGAGATCCTTGACCTGGTTGATGGTCTTGTCAGTGACGAGCGCCGGCTTCGGGAAGATGTAGCCGCCCTGGACCACGCGGTGACCGACAGCCACGATGCCAGCCTCGGACAGCTTCGGGCCGTACTGCTCGAAGAAGCCGAGCACACGCTTCAGGCCCTGCTCATGATCGTGGATGGGCTCTTCGAGCTCATGCTTCTCACCGTTGTACTCGTGCTTGTAATGGCCGTCGGTCGGCTCACCGATCTTCTCGACGAGGCCGGAAGCGAGACCTTCACCGGTCTCGAGGTCGACCAGCTGGTACTTGATCGAGCTGGAACCCGAATTGATGACAAGGACGGTTTTCGCCATAGTGGGCATCCTCCATTGTTGTGTACGATCCGTGCGGTTTTACACGGCTACCATTGCTGACTTTACTCGTGAGCGGCTACAAATCGGGGCGTACGCCATGGCGAATCCATGAGCGTACGCCCCTCGTCACAGGGCTTGCCCGGCAGCTCCGGCTCCGGTCCAGCCCGCCCGCGGTCAGTCTTCTTTCGTCTGCAACGCCGTCAATGCGATGGTGTTGATGATATCCTGGACGGTCGCGCCGCGAGACAGGTCGTTGACTGGTCGGTTGAGGCCCTGCAGCACCGGCCCGATTGCGCGGGCGCCCGACGCACGCTGGACTGCCTTGTACCCGATATTGCCGGCGCTCAGGTCTGGGAAGACGAACACGTTGACGTGCCCGGCGACCGGGTTGCCCGGCGCCTTGGTTGCAGCCACCTCCGGCTCCCACGCGGCATCGAACTGGATCGGCCCGACCAGGGGCAAATCCGGCTGCTGTTCATGCACCAATGCGGTGGCTTCCTCGACCAAGTCGACGTCCGGCCCCTTGCCCGAGCCGAGCGTTGAATACGACAGCATGCCCACCCGTGGCTCGATGCCGAGACTTTTGGCCGTGCGTGCCGATTCGATGGCGATTTCTGCGAGTTGACGGGCATTCGGATTCGGTGTGATTGCCACGTCCGCGAAGACTGCGACATGCGTCTTGAAACACATGAGGAACGCGCCGGACACCAGCGAATTGCCCGGCTTGGTCTTGATGACCTGCAAGGCTGGCCGCACGGTGTTCGCCGTGGAGTTGACCGAGCCGGATACCAGCCCGTCCGCCTTGCCGAGCACGACGAGCATCGTGCCGAAATAGCTCGGATCCTTGAGCTGCTCGCGCGCCTTGTCAGGTGTCATGCCTTTCTTGGCCCGCAGCTCGCACAGCTTGTCAATCATCGGAGCGAGAACGGTTTCATCGTTCATGCTCTGGAAGCGTGCCTTGGACAGGTGTTTGAGTCCGAGTTCGTCGCCATGCTTGAGGATATCGTCGCGTTCGCCAAGAATTAGCAGATCGACGACTTCGCGCTCGAGCAGATAATCCGCGGCCTCGAGAATACGGCCTTCTTCACCTTCCGGCAGTACGATGGTCGCGCCGGACTCCTTGGCACCATGCAGCAGTTTGTTCTGGAACGCGTACGGCGTGGTGGCAGGGGAGAAGGGCGTGTCGATTGCCGCACGCACCTCGTCGGCGGGGGCGTTGTCGCGGAATGCTTTGAGCGCGCGCTCTGCGGCATCGTCATGCTCCGGATCGGGGAAATCGACCGCGGGAACTGTCCACACCGGAATATCGAGCTCGGACAAGGCCTGACGCGCATCTGCCGCTTTCTCGGGCGTGCAGCCGGTCACGAACACGCCGACGACAGCCGAGCCGCCGTGTTCGATCGCTTGACGGCAGGATTCGACGGTTGCGAGCACTTCCTCGCCATTGCGTCTCATCGTGCAGACGGCAAGGAATACCGGGGATTTGAGGTCGGCGGCGATGTCGACGTCAAGTTCGAAACTGTGCGGGTTGAACACGTGGGAGGCGTCCGTACCGACGATGACCATGGCCTCGGCGCCGCTGGCTTTCGCGGTGTCGTAGTAGGCGGAGACGATGTCAGGCCGGATGCACTGCGGGTGCTCGCGTGCATACTTGGGGCATACTCCGCGCACATCGTCAAGACTCTGACCTGCATTCGACGCTTCGACAAGGGACTGCGTGATGGGGCTTTTTCGACATGCGATCGGGCGGAACACCCCGGTGCGTGCGACGGCGGTGAGGGCGTCAAGCACCCCGTACGCCACGACGTTGCGGCCGTTGCCGCCTTCTGGACTGGCGATATAAATCACTCGTTCCGACATACTGCTCCTTGATTCAGGCCGTCGCGCGTCTATGCACACGGCTTGGACGTGAACTGTTCCGTTCTATTGTACGGTCGTTGCGTTTCGCGGTATATCACTGTGTCGCCGTTGCATGCATTCGCCAAGTGGTTGTAGAGAACGACTGAACTTGGAAAGACTTTCCTCTCAGTATGCAAGGAAAACGCGGCGCTCCAGACTTCCCTGTTTGGCCACTCGATATGCCTGTGATGGACTCGCGGAAGGTTGCCCCGGCGAGCAACGTGAATATGTGTCGGTTTGCGTATGTCAGGGCATGCGTCAACCGACGAAACACTCTGGATGACGATGGTGTCCGGTGGCATCTGTCAGGTTTTGTATGTCTTGGCATACGCAATTCGTATGATGGCAACAGGTTCTGGTATTCATGAAGATGTTTTCTTGTGCGGCGCATGTTGAGACATACGTAACTCGGCAGATGTCGGGGGAGAAGCTGTTATCTGTCATGCCATTGTCGGCTGACGTATGTCCGGGCATGCTCGGTACGGCAGACACCGAGTGACGTTGTCGCCAGCGGTTGCAGCGGTAGCGGTGGAAAGTGTAGCTGATACGTGATGTCGTTACGCGATAGAGTAACTAAATGAGACATCAGTACGAAGCGTTCCTTTTGCGTGAATTCAAGAGGTCGGCGTGTCTTTGGTTGACAGCTGCCTGACTGATATGGCAAGCTGAATTTGCGAAATAAGGCGAACTAAGTTCGACTCGCTGAGGCCGCTTCGGGAGACCGGGGCGGCCTTGGTGCTTCTATGAGAACTGGAGATTACCGCAAGGAGGGGCGGCATGACCGGTTTACACAAGCGCTTCAAGGATTATTCGGATCTCACCGCGTTGCTGCGGTCGCGCGGCATGATCGTGGATGATGCTCGTGCCATTCCCGTACTCCGACGGGAAGGCTATTACATGATCATCAATGGTTACAAGGACCTGTTCCTAGACTCTGCCGCCACTCAACAGTCCGGTGGGGATAGGTTTTTGCCCGGTACTTCGTTTGAGGATGTGTACGCGTTGTTCCGGTTTGACCGTGGACTGCGATCTACGCTTATGGACGGGATTATCCGCGCTGAGGCAGCTTTGAAGAGCTTGTGTGCTCACGAGTTTACTCGAGCATATCCAAACGAAGTGAATCCATATCTGAATACCGGTCATTATGATTCTGCTCATCGTAAATCAGCAGGGACATTAATGAACAAAGTATTCAAACGTATCCTTGAACTTGACGATAACCCGCGCAATTATGGCGAGTACGGCGGGAAGGCATACATCCGGCACTATATGAATGACTTGGACGGACAAGTCCCGTTGTGGGTGCTCGCAAACGATTTATCTTTCGGACAGATTGTGTGGTTCTACCAGACACAGACGGCGGCTGTGCGGCTTGCTGTTGCCACCGCGTTCACGGGAATGGGTGGTGCCCGGAGAAGCCGAAGACTGACAGCCCGTACGCTTGACAGCATGTTCAACCGTCTGGTGTTCTTTCGCAACCTGTGTGCGCATGACGAGCGTTGTTACAATGCACACTTCGATAACAGAATGAATGAATCCGTCGCACATGCTTTCCAGGATCTCGCTTATCTTCTTGACCCTGATGACTATTGGCTAATTCGCAAACGTCTTGATGATCTGGTCTCTGGGTTGCATCGCGATTTGCCGTTGCACGCACAAGAGGCGCTCCGTCAAGTGGGGTATGGTACGGGAAGTTTGTGATTCGGCGAACATGGCTTAGTAATCCACGGTTGGATATCACTGCATTGACAATGGACGGTATCTGCGGTGAAGCGAATACGGCAGGAGGGGCACCGGGATTGTTCCCGATGCCCCTCCTGAGCTTAAGGCTTATGCCTCATGCGTCTTGCGACGCTTCAATCACTCGTTGTCGCCAGCGGTTGCGGCGGTGGCGGTGACGGCGCCCTGCTTGGCGGTGTTCACGCCCGGCCACACCCAGTCGGTGTAATCCGGATGATCGTAGCCCTTGTCGACCGCGAACTGGAAGGCTTCGTCGCGGAAGGCCTCCAGCTTGTCGATCTCAGCGGCGTACTTGTCGGCATCAACCATGCGCAGAGCCTCAGCGGTCAGCTCGTAGCGGTCGATGTTGTTGACGCGCACCATGTCGTACGGCGTGGTGGTGGAGCCCTGCTCTTCGTAGCCGTGAACGTTGAAGTTGTCGTGGTTCGGGCGATCGTAGATCAGGCCGCGCACGTCGCGGGCATAGGAGTGGTAGGCGAACAGGACCGGCTTGTCGGTGGTGAACAGGTCAGCGAACTCCTCATCGGTGAGCGCCTCGTTGTTCTCCTTGGCAGACTGGAGCTTGACCAGATCCACCACGTTGACGACCTTGAACTTGATGCCGAGCTTGTTGAGCTTGTCGGCAGCAGCCATGATCTCCTGGGTCGGAACGTCGCCGACGGAAGCGAGGACGATGTCGGCCTCGTCGTTGGACTTGACGTTGGAAGCCCACTTCCACTCGGCAGCACCCTTCTCGAGCTCGGCACGAGCCTCGTCGAGGGACAGCCAGGTGGCGGCCGGCTGCTTGCCGGCGATGATCGCGTTGATCATGTTGGTGGACTTGAAGCACTTCTCGACGACGGCCAGCAGCATGTTGGAATCAACCGGGAAGTAGATGCCAATCACGTGGTCGTTGTTGAAGCACTTGTTCAGCAGCACGGAGGTCACACCCGGATCCTGATGGGAGAAGCCGTTGTGATCCTGGCGCCACACGTGAGAGGAGACCAGCAGGTTCATGGAGGAGATCGGCTTACGCCACGGGATCTCGCGAACCGTTGCCTCCAGCCACTTGGCGTGCTGGTTCAGCATGGAGTCGATCACGTGCACGAAGGACTCGTAGGAGCTCCAGATGCCGTGACGGCCGGTGAGCAGGTAGCCCTCGAGGAAGCCTTCCATCTGATGCTCGGAAAGCTGCTCGGTGACCTGGCCGGTGACGGCCATGTGCTCATCAACCTGAGCGGACAGGTAGCCGGCATCCCACTGCTTGTTGGTCACTTCATAAGCAGCAGCAAGACGGTTGGAAGCGGTCTCGTCCGGTCCGAAGATACGGAACGAATCCGGGTTGTTCTTGATGATGTCGCGGCAGTAGACACCGAGACGACGGGTGGCCTCGAGCTGACCCCAGCCGTGGCCGTACTCGGAGACTTCCTTGACCTCGTAGTCCTCGAGCTTCGGCAGGTTGAGCTCCTCGCGGATGCGGCCGCCGTTGGCGTTCGGGTTCTGGCCGATGCGCAGCTCGCCCTTCGGCATGAAGGCGGTGACTTCCGGACGCACAGCGCCCTTGTCGTCGAACAGCTCTTCAGGCTTGTAGGACTCGAGCCAGTTCTTGAGCACCTGGAAGTGCTCTTCGGTATCGCGAGCGGAAGCCAGCGGCACCTGGTGAGCGCGCCAAGAGCCCTCGGTCTTCTTGCCGTCGATGAACTTCGGGCAGGTCCAGCCCTTCGGGGTGCGGAAGATGATCATCGGGTAGAACGGACGGGTCATGTCGTCGGTCTGAGCCGCGGCCTTGATGTCGCAGATCTCGTCGAAGACGGACTCGAACAGGTCGGCGAAGCGACGGTGGATGGACATGTGGTCCTCATCGTCGAAGCCAGCGACGAACTCGTACGGCTCATAGCCCATGCCGTGGAAGAACTCATGCAGCTCTTCGTCGGAGATGCGGGAGAGGATGGTCGGGTTGGCGATCTTGTAGCCGTTGAGGTGCAGGATCGGCAGCACGATACCATCGGTGCGCGGGTTGATGAGCTTGTTGGACTGCCAGCCGGTAGCCAGCGGGCCGGTCTCGGCTTCGCCGTCGCCGACGATGGCCGGCACGAACAGGCTCGGGTTGTTCATCACAGCGCCGTAAGCGTGGGACAGAGCGTAACCAAGCTCGCCACCCTCGTGGATGGAGCCCGGGGTCTCCGGAGCGAAGTGGGACGGGATGCCACCCGGGTAGGAGAACTGGCGGAAGAACTTCTGCAGGCCAGCCTCATCCTTGGTGATGTTCGGGTAGTACTCGGTGTAGGTGCCGTCCAGGTAGGACTGAGCGGTACCGGCCGGGCCGCCGTGGCCCGGACCCATGATGATCACAGTGTTCTGCTGGTGATCGGCGATGAGACGGTTGATGTGGCCGATGAGGAAGTTCAGGCCCGGGGTGGTGCCCCAGTGACCGACGAGACGATGCTTCACGTCTTCGCGGGTGAACGGCTCCTTCATCAGAGGGTTGCTGCGAAGATAGATCTGGCCGATGGACAGGTAGTTGGCGGTGCGCCAGTACTTGTCAACACCTTCGAGGGCTTCCTCGGAAACCGGAGCGTCAAGCTTCTTCCAAGGGGTGCCAATAACAGGATTCGTCATGTGTACTCCTGTACTCCTGCACTGTTCGTGCGATTGGTTGTTTACATTCGGGCAAGAAGACCTCAGGCCTTGCGGTCCGTGGACTTCTCTCCCTGTCGCAAACCATCGTACGTGGAGCACACGACTTTTGCACGTTTTTTTGCATGTGTGTTCGAAACTGTTGTTAAATTTTGATGTATTGTGAGATTGAGATGGTGGAGATGTGAAGGTGAATGCAAGATGACAATGCCTCCAAAACCGCGGAATATCAAGGAATATAGTAGTTGCTGAACATTTTGGACGTTCATTTCGGTGAAAAACATGGCGGCGTGTTGACGCGTGGCGTGTTCTGTTCATGTTCGCTTGCTGGTGTGGTCGGTTCCTAGGAGTAGCGGCGCGGTGTGCGACCGGATTGCCGCACGGCAGGCGGGTATTGCGTCTGGTGGGGCAGTCGCGGCCGGTATCTGGCTGTTGTGTGATTGGATTGTCGCACGGCGGGTTGGTTTACACGACTTTGGGATCTGGTGTTGGGGTCACATGTCGCGGAGCGACTGGGATGCCGCTTTTTGCCCACATGTCCAGTATGAGTTTGTGAGTTTGCCACATATCCACCGCGGCGTTGTCGGCTTGCCACGCAACAATAGGTATGTTGTTGTGACCAGTCGATTGTATAGATAGGGAGAGTCACCTATGGCGAAAGGTCCAGTGCTCGTCGTCGATTTCGGCGCGCAGTACGCCCAGCTTATCGCGCGTCGCGTGCGCGAAGCCAACGTGTATTCCGAGCTTGTGCCCCATTCCATGTCCGCCGACGAGATGCTTGCCAAGGATCCGAAGGCCATCATCCTGTCCGGCGGCCCGGCCTCCGTGTTCGAACCCGGCGCCCCTGGCATCGACAAGAAGATCTTCGAGGCCGGCGTCCCGGTGCTCGGTATCTGCTATGGCTTCCAGGTTATGGCGTATGAGCTTGGCGGCACGGTTGATAAGGCGGCGCTCGGCGAGTATGGCAAGACCGAAACCAGCATTGACGACGCCGAAGGCATCCTCGCTGGTTCCCCTGCCGAGCAGACCACGTGGATGAGCCACGGTGTGGCTGTGGAGAAGGCCCCTGAGGGCTTCAAGGTGCTTGCCCACACGGAGGGCGCTCCCGTTGCCGCGATGGAGGATGAATCCCGCAAACTCTACGGCGTGCAGTGGCATCCGGAAGTCAAGCACACCCCGCGCGGCCAGGAGCTTATCGAGACCTTCCTGCATAAATGCGCTGGCCTCGACCGCGATTGGGACGCGTCGAACATCATTGAAGACCAGGTCAAGAAGATCCGTGAGGAAGTCGGGGACGCCCAGGTGATCTGCGGCCTATCCGGCGGCGTGGATTCCGCTGTTGCCGCCGCTCTCGTGCACAAGGCGATCGGCGACCAGCTGACCTGCGTGTTCGTGGACCATGGTCTGCTGCGCAAGGGCGAGGCCGAGCAGGTCAAGCATGATTTCGTCAAGGCGACTGGCATCAAGCTCATTGCCGTTGACGCCTCCGAGGACTTCCTCACTGCACTCAAGGGCGTCTCCGAGCCGGAACGCAAGCGCAAGATCATCGGCGAGAAGTTCATCCGCACGTTCGAGAAGGCCCAGCGCCAGGTCATTGAAGAAGCCGGCAAGAACGGCGCTGAGGTGAAGTACCTCGTGCAAGGCACCCTGTATCCGGATGTCGTCGAGTCCGGCGGCGGCGACGGCGCGGCCAATATCAAGAGCCACCACAATGTCGGCGGCCTGCCCAAGGACATCAAGTTCAAGCTGATTGAACCGCTGCGCACCTTGTTCAAAGATGAGGTGCGTGCGATCGGCACCAAGCTTGGTCTGCCGGACGATATCGTGTGGCGTCAGCCGTTCCCCGGTCCGGGGCTCGGTATCCGCATCATCGGCGAAATCACCCGCGAACGGCTCGATTTGCTGCGTGAAGCTGACGCCATCGCCCGCGAGGAACTGTCGAAGGCCGGTCTTGACCGCGATATCTGGCAGTGCCCGGTCGTGTTGCTGGCTGACGTTCATTCCGTGGGCGTCCAGGGTGACGAGCGTACCTATGGTTCGCCGATTGTGCTGCGTCCGGTCAGCTCCGAGGACGCTATGACCGCCGATTGGTCGCGCGTTCCGTACGACGTGCTTGCCACCATCTCCACGCGCATCACCAACGAATGCCGTGGCATCAACCGCGTGGTGCTTGACGTGACCAGCAAGCCGCCGGCAACCATCGAATGGGAGTGATGCCGGAGCACGCCGAATTTGCGCATCGCCGAGAATCCATAGGAGTCTCCGGGGATCGCCGGGACAATTCGGTGATCCGGTGAGAGGCTCGCAGCCGTTGCAATGGTGGCTGCGAGCCTCTTACCGTATCTGTCGCTTGTCGTATCTGTCGTAGCTGAAAGCAGCCGTGCGCTTGTGCCCGTCTACGTTCATTGCATGCTTTTTCGTGGATTCCCGACCGCGTGACGTCGTCACACGCCCTTGACCAAGCGGACTTACGATGGGAACGACGCTGATCGGGCGCGTTCAGTGACCCGAATCATCAACTGCATGATCGACGGGAGGAACGACATGACATACCGGACATCACATGGGGCATCGCATCGGCACGCAGTCGATGGCGCCGCCGCAGGCATGGCAACCGGGGCGCGGGCCATTGATCCGACCATCTGGCGCGTCCTCGGCACGCCGCTGATTGCCGCCACCCACCCCGGTCCGCTGTCAGGCATGGGTGTCGCAGTGAAGGATTTGTATGCGGTCGCCGGGCAACGCGTCGGGGCAGGCAATCCCGCCTATTTGGCTGAATCGCCCGTCCAAGAACATTCCGCTCCCGCGGTCCAACGTCTGCTTGACGCAGGAGCGGATGTGATCGGCATCGCACGAACAGACGAATTCGCATACTCCCTTGCCGGTGCCAACGCGCATTACGGTACACCGCCGAACCCGAGAGCGCCGAGACGCGTACCGGGAGGATCGTCTTCCGGCCCGGCAAGCGCGGTCGCTTCAACACAGGCGACCATCGGTTTGGGGACGGATACGGCGGGATCGATCCGCATTCCATCCGCATATCAAGGATTGTGGGGGTTGCGCACCACGCACGGCAGAATCAGCCGTGAAGGTGTGCACCCGCTATCCGGGTCGTTCGACACGGTCGGCTGGATGACCCGCGACGCACAGACTATGGATGCCGTGACGCAAGCGATGCTGCCTGACCGGGACTCGGCGACATTGTCCGGCGAAGTGGCGGTCTGCGTGTTGCCCAGCCAGATGGTGGATGCGGATGTCGCTGAAGCGTTCGGACGTTCCTGCGATCTGATGCGCAGCGCGACGCTTGAAAGTGGACGCGCACGCCCCGACACGTGGGATGAACTCACCTTGGACGCCGACATGTTCGACGGGTTTCTTGACATCTTCTCCGTGGTACGTGGTTATGAGGCGTGGCGAGCCAACGGCGGCTGGGTACGTGGGCATTTCGACGCAATCGCCCCGGATATCGCCCAGCGTTTCCGTAACGATGCGCAGATTGGCGAGACCGCATATCGCCGAGGATTAGAACGGTTGGAGCAATCTCGCGCGATGGTCAGGTCACTGGTGGGCGACAGGGTGCTGCTCATGCCGACCGCCGCTACTGTCGCCCCGACCCTCACGGAACAAGATGACCCCGACACTGCGGCCCGCACCCGCAAACAGACCATGCGACTGACGTCCCTTGCCGGCATCGGCGGCCTTCCAGCCTTGACCATGCCTATCGCAACCGCACAAGGATTGCCGTGCGGTGTGTGTCTGATTGGTCCTGCCGGGAGCGATAAGGCGTTGGTGGCGTTCGGCAAGGAGCTTCGCCGGCGGCTTTCGGCGTGAGCTCGCGCGATACCAATCGCGGCAGCGGGTCGGCGACTGGAATAGGGGGCGGAGAGCGTCGTCCGTCTGCCGGCGATTGCGATTGGCGTCCGTCTGCATGGCCACCGCGGGAAATCTCAGTTTGCCGCTGTGAGCCGCCGATTTGGGCGTATCGCCTTGCAATAATGCGGAAGTTGGAATCGTCACGCCGTTTCGCGTAGAGTAGGAGAAGGATTTCAGTTGCCGCAAGAGACGCGGCAGCTGGCGGCGAAGGGCCTCGAGATATGCAGCATGAAGCAATGCAAAGCATCATGATGCAGCCAGAAGAAAGGGAAGACCATGGACGATTTCGATGACGATGAGAACATGTCCTTCGAAGAGTCGCTCAGCCACGACGAGATGGGGCCGGTGACCGTGGAGACGCTGCAGAATATCGAGCAGCAGATCAACGAGCAGAACGGGGTGCCCGTGTGGGCGGTTGTGCAGAATCTGTTCGTACCGACCGCACACCGCATTATGCAGGATGCCGGAAGCGTGATCGGCGAACGGGCGGCGAGTTTCGTGCGTTCCACATTGGAAGAAGTGATTCGCACCACACCTGATTCCGGCGATGACCTGCCTGATGTGTCGCTGAGCGTCACCGGCGCCATGACCTTGCTCGGTTCGTACTATTACGATGGCGTGCTTGGCGAGCAGGATTACACCAAGGCGTTCGAATACTACAAGGAGGCAGCGGAACGTGGCGGCATCCGGGCGACGCTGAATCTGGGGTACTGTTACCAGTACGCTCACGGGACCGGGCGTGATGACGGCAAAGCCTGCACCTGCTACAGCGTGGCGTATCTCGCTGACCCCACCAACCCTGAAGCGCGCTACAAGATGGCCGACATGTTCTTCAACGGGTATGGTGTGCCGCGCAACGAAACCGTGGCCGTACAGGCGTATCTTGAGATTCTCGACAAGGTCACCGATGATGACAATCAACAGTGGTTCGCGGAGAATGAGGAATCACTGTACCGCCGGCTCGCGCTCGCGTATCGCGATGGCAGGGGAGTCAAGCGTAGCCCGCTCAAGGCGCTTGAGTATTACGAGAAGCTGGAGATCATCCACTATCGTGACTTGGCGCATGGGCGGCGTGACACACCGTATTACAGTACTGCACAACACTTGGACAGTGTGCAGAAGGAGATCGCCAAGCTGCGGGCGGAGTTGGACTCCGATCCGACGGCGGCGTCGATGTAAGCTCGGGCGGCGCTGGCGGGCATGGGCAGGTGCGTGCTGGTGCTTGCTAGCGTGCGTGGGCTGGTGCGCGGTATGGTGTCGGCTGGCGCGTACTGGCGTTTGCTGGTACGAGTGCTGGTATCCGGGCTGGCATGCGGGACTTTATCCGTTGACGGGTCTGTTTGTGATGATTTCCCATGTGGGGTGTTGGAGATTGTCGGAAATCTTGGGGGATTGTGGGAGATTACAGCAAACTGGCCGTTTGACGGGTAAAGTCCCGTGCTGTTGTGGGTGATGAGTGCGATTCGGTCACTTTGCGGGCCAAGTCCCGTGTTTTCCCGGGAGTTTACCGCAGATCGGTCATTCGACGCATAATCTCCCAACCACGGATTCCTGCCGATGTGTAAAAACCGCGAAATTCCAACATTCTCATTTGGGAGATAATCACCAAATCCCGAAATCCGCGAGTTCTCCCGGGAGCATTTTGGCAGATGGGCGGAATCGGGCTAAACTGCCACTACTTGAGGAAGCTCAGATTGTCTGTTCCCAACAGCACCGCTGTGTGTCGAGTGAAAAGACGTCAGCTTTCCGTCACATGCACGAGGCTACTCCTAGCTGTGAAGCTGCGTATGTTGGTACCGCATGCGATGCTTGATTCTTGGGATGCGGAGCAAGTAACCAGAGTATACTCACTTGTTCGCCTTGGTAGGTGCGTGTGACTGGATACCAGAGCTGTCCAATATTGTCGATGCATTGTTGTTCCTCATGTGTCTTCTTAAGAGCGGGGCGCAATCTTGTTTTCGCCGATTTCAGCTGTCTTCGTGAAGTACATTACTTTATGGCGTATCGATGTTGTAATTGTTTATTGCAGCTATTGTTGTTAGGGCGCATAATTCCGTATTGTGCTAGTCAGTCATCACTCGTTGATTTACCGGAGCGGACGATTGTCTGTTCCTGGGAATATCACAATCATGTGAAGAGTAAGAAGAATGCAGCGGAAGCGATTCTGGTTGTGGTATTAGCGGCAGTCTTCATCATTGGAGTGATTTCCGCGAAGATTATCGATACGGTGAACATTCCTGATGTTGTATCCGAGTCGCTGGCGGATGCTCTTGATGAGCTTGAAAATGCTGGTATCGATGAGGAAGATATTACTGTCAAGGCGTCGAACTTTGATTATGATACTGTGATGGAGCTTGTTGGCAATAATTCCAGTAGTTACTCAAATAGCATCGACGATACCAATTTTGATATTTTCGACAGCCAGTGGGGCCGTGAAGCCAAGATCGTCGAAGAAAATCCTAAGCCAGGTAGATATGACAAGAACAAGTACATTAATGTAACGATTACAGTCAGGCTGAGCAAGAGGGGATTGAGACAGTACAACAAGGCTGTAGCGGCGATGCGTGATCAGGATGCAGCGAGAGAAAAGCAATATCAGCAAGAAATGGCTGATCAGCAGGCGCTGGAGACTAGATTCAACTCGTTGAAGGGGAAAATCGAAGCTGGTCAGTGTGTGTCAGTGAGTGGTTGCATGCCTGATGTGGAAGCGCTAGGTGCACAAGTCGAATATGTATCGGATTCCGATGTCACCAGTAGTGTGGCTTTGTCCCCGGATGAGTGGCGGTTCAAAGACGATACGTCCTCGGACTCTATCAATTTCAATATTCCCTTAGTTACATTGTCGGTTGAACAGATTCCGTATCCTGAGTTGCATCCGGATGCTAGTGAATCATCCTCGGATCGTGAGTCGTCTCCGAATCCTGGTTCGTCGGAGAGCTATTCCGATACCGGTAGTAGCGGCGGCGGGAGCAATCGCTGGCAGTATTACAAGAACTGTAAGCAGGTGTGGAATGCGCTTGGACATGGAATCACGAGTAGCGATCCGGGGTATTCGCGTGACTTGGATGCTGACGGCGACGGTCGTGCGTGTGAGGTGAAGCCGAACTACTGACCGGATGAGTGGTTATGTGTGTTCTGGCCAAATGCTCTTTAGGAATAGTGGCGTTCTTCAACTTTTTCTAGGGAAAGGGGCTTCATGCAAGGCACTTGGGAGAATAATGACATGTTCTCCATCGTCAGACTGCAATTGTCGCATCTGAAGACGAGGCTATCGCATTCACTTTATTAAAAGACATTGTTTTCACAGACGTGCGTCGTTGCCGCTACAATTGCTTTTTCAAGGAATTGGCTCATAGGGAGAGATGATGACTGAACAGTTGGATGTTGACGGGGCTGTAGAGAATCACAGCAATTTCCAGTTGTCTACAGATGAAAATGTCAAGGATGATCTTGACATGAACTCTCACGATAATCTCTCCGGGAAACTGCCGGCTATCGATGAATCTGAGCTTGCTGGAGAACTTGAGATCCAACTGAAGCATCTTCTCAACAGGCACACCGGCAAACGCGATGACCAGACGCCATCGTTCATCCAAATGGATTATGACCGCTGTGTGGATGTCGGAGAATACGAACAGCCGTTAAAGGCGGAGCTAGAGACGGAGCTGCTTCATTTCTTCGCAGAGGGGTATCAGCACGCTGTTCAAGAGCAAGCTGGCGATGCGGAACTTCTTGATCATTCCGTTGTTGAGTCAGCTTCGCTGGTATTCGCCAATCGCGCTGTTCAGCATTTGAAAGAAGACACGAAAGGCCAGTCGTTTTCTGCTGCTTCCCGGAAATATCTCAACCGTCGGCGTATTGAAACAGTTGATTATCCAGTCGTGTATATCGTCTACGGCAACGAGGAGACTGGCGCGTACGATGTTACGCTGAAATACGATACTGTCGACGGCAGGAAAATCTGGTTCAATCCAGACAGTGAGGACGCCAATGCTGTTCGGCGATATGTTGCCTCATTTGATTCCGATGGCAGCGATATCGGGAATTCTCTAGAAAGCCATGACGATTCTACGATTGCTGAGGATTCGCACGATAAGGATTCGCGGAGCTTACCGAAGGGCGTTGATGGGGATCGCTATAAGTGGAAGCGCGGCTATACCGTGTACGTGGGGGAGACCAATGACATCGCCCGTCGTGTCAGGGAACATCTGAACTCGGATCCTTCGGGCAGATCCGATTGGGCTGAAGTCGCGAAAAGACTCACCGAAAAACCTGGCTCCTACAAGCAGGTGCTTATCTGTGATCAGTTTTTCACGAAGTCGATGACGGAAGACATCGAAGACCGTCTCATTGACTATATGGTCGGTGTCCCGGACGTCAAGAAACTGATGAACCGCCGTCGCAATCCGCAGAGCAACTACCATCAGTCCGAAATGACCACCCAGATATTCCATGACATCTGGCGCGGACTTGGCAATTTCTGGAGCGAAAAGCACCCGGATAGCCCCGAGCTGTTTCCCGATGAACAGGTCATTTTCGACTCGGCGCTGTTCAAAGCATCCCCGTTCCATAACCTCACCGATGAGCAGCGGAAAGCTGCGCGACTCATCATGAATGTTGTCGAAAACAAGTTGCGGGCGTTCTCGCAGTCGGAAAAATCCGGGGATGCTCCCACACATTCGCTGATTCTGGTTGCCGGAGCGGCTGGAACCGGCAAGACCGTCCTGCTCAGTCATCTGTTCTATCGGTTGAACGAGGAACTCGGCGATATGCGGGGCGCTCGCGATAAGAGTGAAGTGGATCTCATCGTCAACCATGACCAGCAGCTCACCGTCTACCGGAATATCGCGAAGAAACTCGGGATGGATAAGGTCAATACTTCCAGCATCACGGGCAGGAAAACCGTGGCTGAAGTGACCAAGGCGATCGGGTTCATCAACGCTAAGAGTTCGAAAATTGAAACCGAGGAAGGCAAAGAATATCAGAATAAGGCGAAAGTAACGCTTTACGACTATGATGAGCCGGCAGCAATTGCCGATGTGGCGCTTGTCGACGAGGCGCACCTGCTTCAGACAAGATCAAGCCAGTCATATCAAGGCGGCAACCAGCTGTACGACATCATCATGCGTTCCAAGGTCACGGTTGCCGTTTTTGACCCCAGCCAGATTATTCAGGAGCGTTGCGACTGGAGCCCTGACCTGATTGCGCGCCTCTTCCCCGAAGGGTGGCGTGACCTTGCTTCCGCGGAATTCGCGGTTGCCGACCCGTTACGGCAGAATGCCGCAGACGCTGCGAACAGCAGGTCGCGGAGCGTGGACTTGCCGATTATCCAGATGAAAACACCTGATATCGATTACTGGTCCCGTAAGAAACGCAACATGGAGGTTCCGCCGCTGCCTGAAAAAGTCGACAGGAAACCGCTCACCGTCGATGTGACGAATATCGTCCTGAAAGCGCAGATGCGTGTGTGCGCGGATGATGCAACCATCAACTGGATTGACGATTTCATCGCCGAACATCAGGATGATAATCGCACATCAGCATGCGGCGTTATCGGTCACATCCCAGCTGATCCAGGCGAAATGCGTGAACCGCAGGAGGAAAATTACAGGAATATCGATGGTTCGTATTCGGAGCCGAAGGCATCGACGATTGAATGGGTGCGGCAACCGTATGAAATCAAGGTGTTCGAATCCCCTGTGGAACTGTTCCAGGCAATCTATGCAAAGGCAAGACCGAATAACCTCAGCAGGCACGAAGGTGGTCTATCAAGGGTTATAGCTACATATGACTGGCCTTACACGTCAGGCAAAGTAAATGAAAACGATCCATGCGGCTTTTGGAATGTCGAAATGTACCGTGATGAAAACGGGGATTGGCAGCCTGGTCTTTCTAAAGACATGAAGCAAGAGATTGACAGTACTGTTCATGCATGCGCGCAGTCTATGGGAAGTGCATTGGTCGAGATTTTCGGCATTGGGGCGAAGAATGTGGATGTCCCGGATGATGACGTTATCTCGTCCATGCCAGATGATCGATTCTGCATACCGTGGAATATGGAATTCACGAAATATAGTGGGTCCCTTGGTAACAACACATCGGGAAAGACGCAGTCAGGCACCGATACATCACATAAAAAACGAGGCATCTATCAGCAGACTCCACAAAGCGTTACCGAATCGCTGGCGTCGCTTTCGGACCGCTGGTCTTCAACGAAACACCGTGTTGCCGAAGAGCGTTCATGGGCTGAAGGGGAGCACACGGTTTTCGAAGTGGGCTCGACCTATACCATTCAGGGATTCGATCTCAATATCGCCGGTGTCATCATTGGACCGTCTGTCAAGTACCGTGACGGCAAGGTGATATATGATCCTGATGCCAGTTGCGACCAGTATGCCAAGGAGAAGAAGGCATCACAGGAGGACCGAATTCGCAATATCCGCAACCAGTTCAATGTCCTGATGAAGCGCGGTGTGCATGGGTTGTACATCTTTGCAGTTGATAAGCAGTTGAGGGAGAAGCTGTTGGAGGAATACCAAGGCTATCTTCAGGAAAGAAAAGAACAGGATGCCAATAATCTTGTGCAATGGAAGCGTATGGTGAAAATATACGAAGCGGAACACAGCGCAGCGTCAGATGATGACGAAAGCACGGAGAACGAACTGCAAACGTTATCCTAGGTCTGAGTAGCCCACTGTGTTGTATTTCCCGGTACCGCGTCCTGTGATGGCATGGCAAATCACAGGACGCGGAACCGGTTGTACTGCTACCGCGAGTAGTCTACTTGCTACCGTAGCGCAACCTTCAATCAGCACTGATTAATCAGCTTCATCACCTGAGGAATATCTTCTGCGCTTCGCAGATCCACCCGTGTCAGGCATCCCGCCTCGAATCCGTGCGGTCGCTTGTCCTGCGCGTAGCCGTTCGGATCGTCAAGGTCGTCCATAGTTGCGTTGAGGCCAATGCCGAGGCTTGTGGAGCTGGGAAGTGCCTTGATGACAATGTGCAGTGCCTTCCCGCTATCGGTGTAATAGCCCACGTAGTTCTTTTTCACGCCGAGCGTCCAGTTGGGCTGCGCTTCTCGTATCGCTTGCTGGAGCAGCTCGAAGAGCTCGCGGCATTTGCCGCCGGGTGCGAGTTCCGGTTGTGAGGTTTCGATTGTCCAGCTGCCGGAACGGGATGTCGTTCTCGGTCTTGGTCGGTATTGGTCGATGATGTTCTCTTGCAACGTGGGGCGCGGCCATATCGTGCAAGCTCTATCGGCGAGCATCTCGGCACGTCGGCGGATGGTTTCCGTGTTCCACACGCCGCAATCGGCGATATACCGGTTCAAGCTAAGCGGACTGTACTTGTACCCTCCAGGCTGGAGGCTCTGCTTTTCCGGGAACGACTTGTTCGAATATTCCTGGTTGTAACCGGTGAGTGTGAGATTGCCGAGTGTGTGGCACAACGTGTCGTGGATGTTCTGCCAGTCCGGGCCGAGCATGGTCTTCCAAGCGGCGGAATCATCGATGGTCTGCGGCATGACATGCTCAATCTGGTACATACCGGAATTGATGGGTTCCTTTGGATGGTACGAGTCCTCCAGATGTTCCAGCAGATACTGCTTGCCTTTCTTGAGTCCGTTGTAAATGTCGCGTGTTGTGAGCGCCTCGGCGAACTCGCCGTCATCGGGGAAGTAACCGGTGGTGTTGTTCTCGGGCGCGAGCAGTAGCGCGGTCAGACACTGTTGCGGATTATCGGCATCATCAAGCCTGCGGTACATGCCGGCGAACATCTTGTTCAGGCCCTGTGTGGATTTGCCTACCACCATGCGGCGGAACAGGAAGGATTCGATAGTGTCGCACAGGCTGCCGAACTCATCCTTGGTGAGTTTGCGCTCATCCATCAGCGTGTACAGACACATCAGGAGCGGGCGCACAGGTCTCACGCCAAGGCTGTTGATCCGGTCGAACCTGCGTTTGAGACTGGGGTCGGGCTCCTGCCCGAGGAACAGGCATGCATATCGTGTCGCGTACGCGAGCAGTTCGGACAGTATGGTTTCCGGCTCCCGGTCGAGGTCATGGTTTTGGACGTAGTACTTGAAATCGTGGTAAGCGTTATCCTGCTTAGGGTTGCGCTCGGGGATCTTCAAATACAGCCAATACCAGAGAAATGCGTTGAATTCGTACTCGGCATCCTGTCCGAACAGGTGTTCGATATGGCTCCAATACTGGTCGTAGAGCTCCTTCTGCCGGCCGGCTGGCAGTGACAGGAGAATGAAGTTGCGTACGAGGTCGATTGGGGTGAGGGGCTTGCCTTTGGAATTCATCGACTCGAAGATGAGTTGGGCGTTGTCTTCATTGGGATTGAGCTCCGTGTCGATGATCACCAGCTTGTTTAGGCCGTTCCACAATGTCTCGGGGGAGACTCGCCCGCTGCGGATGTTGTCGGTGAAGAACGCTTTGGCTTCTACGAGACGGCGAATCGGTGACTGCGGCAATTTGGTGCCGTCCACTAGGGATTGCATGGTCGCCTTGTCGTCCATTGACAGGACGAGTTTATACCGCGATTCACCGCGGTAGTCATCGTTGAACAGGTAGCTTTTTCGCAAGGATTTGGGGGAGAGGTCCGTGAGGAATTGCGCGCGGGAATCATCCTCATCCAAATAATCGAGCAGTGCGGCGAGGAGCAAGGACAGCGTGGTCATGCGCTGCTGGCCGTCGATGAGGAGCTTGCGGTGGATGCTGGTCGCAGTGCTGTCTTCTTCGGGAATGTACAGGAACGATCCGATGAAATGGGTCATGCCGTCCTTGCCCGCCAGTGTGACATCATTCCACAAATCCTCAAGTTGCGGGCGTTCCCAGGAATACTCGCGTTGGTACACGGGAATAATGAACTGGGTTCTATCCGCCCCGAGTAGATCAAGGAACCTTGCCTGTGTGGCCCGCATGATTAGTCTCCTTCTTCGGTGATGCCGTGGTTCTATGATATTGCGGGCTGGGGTGATTGGTGTGGGGTGTGGTTTGTGGGTTATTAGGTGCGGGTTTGCGGCAGAAGTGGAAACTCGCTGGTGTGCGATGATGATGTTGCACGGCGGCTTGATATCGTCTGTCGTGCAGGCATTCCGGCATCTACTTTGTCGCGGTGCGACTATCGCGCTACACGGCAACGTAGACGGACCATTCGGATTGTGAGGTAAGGTGGGGTATGGCGAACTCGTTCCTCGCTTGTTTCGCGATGGGCCTACAATCATCCGCATGGATTCAGATAAGTTCTGCTTCGCTGCCAACAGTCTCGTCAGGGTCAGTGCCGAGAAGGAAGCTGCGCTAAACAAACGCGACGGTATTGTCCCGTGGGATGATGCAAAAACGGCATGGGTAAACGCGAGATTCAAATACGCGCTCGAGCATGGGACTGATTTCTGTCAGTTCAAGGCTGGTGAAGAATATGATCGGCTTCATGCCCAGGGCAAGGTTTAGGTGCTGGTTGTCTGTGGTTGCTTGAGTGGTAGTGGGCTCTGTCACTGCTGGATTGCCGTGTTCCATGTGGTGCAGGCTGCAACGCTGAGGAAACCGCACTCAACCGACGCGACCCACAACTGCAAAATAGTCAGCGTCATGAGAAAAGAAAACGGGAGCCTATCTAGAATGGCTCCCGCTGTTGGGAGACCGCTTCACATCCGCAAAGACCGGTCGAGTCATCCCGTGTTCATGTCATGTCGAGGCTATCGATAGTAACCCAGAATCGCAACTGAGCGGCGTGTTCTGTTTCAGTGTCGCCTCGATCCATGCGGCCACTTCACATACCGCTTGAACAGCTTGATCGCATCATCGGGAATATACGCGGTGTCGGCAAGGTGCATGGCATGAATAATGCCGACAAGTCGTGAGGCACTCATGACTGGAATGCCTTGGTATTCGGCGGACGTACCGGATGGGGAATCAGGGTCATAACGCACGTGCCTGTCGGCTGCCCACTGCAGGTTACTGACATCCGGCGTGCCTTCGGGACCGGGGACAAAGCAGATCACCCATTGTGCGTCGATGTTGTGCTCTCTGAGCAGAGGCTCCCACATGGATTGCTGGTGCAACATATTCGACGATGTCGCAAGTGTGACTCGCCCGTCCGGACCGGTCACGAACGCATGCTGAGATTTGCTGATTCGCGCAATCGTGCTGTTGCCCATGCAAATGTATTTGGTGTCCTTGCCGCCCTTGTAATACTTGGCGTCAACAAACCAGGCATGTAATCGTCCTTCATAATCCATGCCGAGCAGCACGCAGTCAATGTCGGCGTTTGTTCTGCGGCCGTTGCTGTCCAAACCATAAAGGCTGTAAAACCCGATGACATTGAGGTTGCCGTTCTTGTTGAACGCAGCGATGATTCCAGCCAAAATCTTCTCACCAATCATGCCTGAGGAGATGCCTCGTTGGCCGTAACCGCTGTGTTCAAGTCCGCTGCCCGGGAATCCGTACAGTTGCCCCCGGTAGTGCGCCTCACCCAGATTCACGCCCATCGCGGCATGGTATGCGTCGCCAAGCGAGGTGCCATATAGTTCCTTAGATGCGTCTTGTGTCACCATGCGGTACCCCTGATACGTCATTTCATCTGGTGGCGCTGGTTCGATGCCATATTCGGTGACGGCGTCATGCAGCGGACCGGGATCATGCTTGTCCAGCCAAGCAGCGTCGGTATGGCGTCTGTATGCCGTCGCCGTATGCCCGGGGATGAGCAACAGCAGCAGCGTGATTATTAATGCGCATGCGATTACTGTGTCCGGTTTGGAGGTGTAGAGCGTATTTTCGCCGGAACCATTACCGGTAGATGCTCCGTTGTCGATCGACACAAAATATAGAAAGTCGAACAGCACGGCATACCACGAGGGGATGCCGGAGACAACGGCTATCAGCACACATGCAATCCGGAACTTGGTCGTCGACGTAGCGGGGGTTTCGGAATACTGACGACCGGACGCCTGAAATCCGATGAATGCATCGATGGCTACCAAGACGGCAATGACCAGAATGCAGGTAATCGGCAAATCCCTCACCCCTCGATACGTCTCCCGGCAATCTCTCCTTCGGCAGTATCTTACGCCGGATCGGGCTTATTGTTCGGGGCAGCGAGTAACGATTATCGCAATGACTCTACCTTGCTGCTGTGTGATGGTCTGCTCGCACTGTGGTGAGGTATCTCCTGTTGAGGTTGAGGGGCGCAGGCAATCAGGTTGTGGCGTGAGTGTGGTGTAGCACGGCGGGCTGAAAGCGACCATTGGTACGGCCATTCTGATTGCTATCTCGTCGTGGTGTGAGTGTGGTGTCGCACGGCGACAAGATAGTGCCCAATAGTACGGTCATACTGCATATTCTCTCGTAGCGTTGCGACTGTGGAGTCGCATGGCGGGCTGCTAACGCCCCTAGGTACAGTTTCCGGTCGCAATCTCGCTGTGTTGCGACTGCTGCATCGCACGCCAGGCCGATGCCCCGTCCACCGTCTCTGTTAGTATCGACCACAGCATGTCTATCACCGCATTGAATCTGTCACATATCACCTACACATACCCCGGGGCGCCGGAACCGATTTTCGAAGACGTTACTGTCACGTTCGCACCCGGCTGGACCGCCGTGCTCGGCGACAACGGCATCGGCAAATCCACGCTCATGCACATCGCACAAGGCAAGCTCACTCCGGAACGCGGGCAAGTCAGCCCATCGGACGCGGTCATCGCGTTCTGCCCGCAGGATGTCGCAGCCGTGCCTGACAACTTGGATGATTTCTCCGCCGACTGGAGCCCGGAAACCATAGCGATACGCGACACGCTCGGCATCGCGGACGACTGGCCGTACCGGTACGACACGCTCTCAGGCGGGGAACGCAAACGGTTGCAAATCGCGTGCGCGCTTGCAGCGCACCCCGACGTCCTGATTCTCGACGAACCGACCAACCACGTTGACGCTCCGACCCGGAACGCCATCGCCCAAGCCATGCTCGACTTCACCGGACAACGCCATGCCCTGGCAACCACCGCCATGCCCACCGCGAACGGGCAGCATCACGAAGAGAGCAACGGTAAAGAAAACGCCACATTGCCCGCACCCCGCCGGGGACGCGTCGGCATCGTCGTCAGCCATGACATCGAACTCATCGACCAAGTCGCCATGCGATGTGCCTGCTTCGAACGCCGTCACGTCGGGCACAGCAACATCACCGTAGTCACCATGCGTCCCGGCAACTACACGGCTGCGCTCGCCGACGCGACCGCCCAACAGGCAGGGGAGCGTCACGCCCTCGATCAGGCAAGCAAAGAAGCCGCGCGATTGCAACGCGAAAGCGCATCACGCCGGCATGATGCGGCACTCGCCGCGACATCATGGCGGGCGAACCGAACCATCTACCGCAAAGACCATGACGCGCGCAACGCCGCCAAACTCGCCAAAATGACCAGTGTCGACGGCTCCGCCGGCTCAGCGCAGGCGCGCCTCGACGCCCGGGTTGAGGCCGCACGGCAGGCTGCGGACTCCATTACGGTCGCCGCGAAACGCTACGACGGGGATCTGGCCGCATTCGCCGGCATCGAACCCAGCCATGCGACGGAACTCGTCCGCCTAGATGCGGGTGTTATTCCGTTCGGGGCATCGGCAGTGCAAGTTCCGGCGCAATCTGACGACCCTGTTGCTGGTGCGGGCGGCGAGAGCAGTAATACGGCGGAAGTTGGGAAATCAGGGAAACCGATTGATATAGCGCAATCGGCGGGTACAACAGGAGCGGCATCGGATATCCCCGTGACCGCACACGCCTGGCACACCCCGGACGGTGTGCGCATACCGGTGCTCAGCGTCGGGCCGAACGACCATATCGGCATCATCGGACCGAACGGCGCCGGCAAAACAACCATCCTCAACGCGTTGCTCGCACGACTCGACACGCAGCCATTCGACGTGCCGCGGCTCGTCATCGCGCAGAACACCACAAGCGACGACGCGCACGCTGCGCTCGACCAGCTGGCGCAACTGAGCCCCTCCGACCGTGGCGACGTGCTCTCAGCCATGGCCCAGCTCAACGCAGACCCCGACCGCATCCTCGCCGCCTCCAGCGAACCCTCGCCGGGTGAACTGCGAAAACTGCTCCTGTGCCTCGGCGTCACGCGCCACCCGCATCTGATCATCATGGACGAGCCGACCAACCACCTCGACCTGCACTCCAGGCAGGCACTCGCCCGGGCGCTTGCCACGTATCGTGGGGCGGTTATCGTCGTCAGTCACGACATGCCGTTCCTGCGTGAGGCGGTCACCCAGCTGTGGCAGGTACACGCGTAGGTGAGTGACGGGGGCCGCGGTGGTTGGTGAGTGATGGGTACTTCCGGCGTGCATCTCGCCTTTCTGTAGTACCTCCCGGAGCGCATCTGCTCTATCCGTGTTCGTGAAAGTCGATATCGCAAGTATCGGCCGCGGAATATCAACGATGCTACTCGTGGTATCGGGTGATGACGCACACAAATAGACGAGATAGCTTTGAGCAGGTACTACAGATACCGCAGATGGCGGTGCGTGCGTGCGGTATTCCGTTGTATCAGTCCGGTGCATGCAGGCAGGAGCCGACGGGGCAGCGGTTTTGGCCCGGTCGCTGTTGTATCCGCCTGCTTACGCTTCCCTCCGCACGCGGAAGGAGATGGCGACACAAGCACCAACAGCCAGCGCCAACACCAGCAGGATGATGAAATCGATACGGCTGCCACTCACGGTCGCAGAACTTACAGGCATGTGCAGGGTCTGCGCGGCAATCACCGCACTCATGACTGCGGTGCCGAGTGACCCGGCGAACTGCTGCATCATCGAGAACAAGGAGTTCTGGTCGGATTTTTGCCGAGGTGCGACATATTTACTTGCGTCGGACATCGTGATGCCGAATCCGATATTGAAACCGATTCTGAGCAGCGTATAGAAGATGCCGGTCAGCACAACGGTCAGCGATTCGGCGAACCCCGTGAGCAATCCCAACGCCAGTACCATGAGCGTGATGCTGACGGTGATCGGCCGGCGCAAACCGGAACGGTCGTAGGCCTGTCCGGCGAAGGGTGCGGCAAACGAACCGATCAGCGAACCCGGCAGCAGCATAAGACCCACTGTCATCGCGGAATCGCCGAGTACGTCCTGCACGTAAAGCGGGAACACAATCGAAATGCCGATATTGATGAACTGCATGCCGAAATATGAGAACAGACGCAGTCTCACCATCCGGTTGTCCAGAATCGAATAATCGAACAGCCTGCGCGCGCCATGACGGGCATGCCACACCATGACGGCTATCAATGCCAGCACGATGAGCAGGCCGATCCAGAACCGCGGGGACAGCCAGCCGCCCCGTCCGGCCTCGTTGACTGCGACAAGCAATCCCAAGAACACGCAGGACAAGACCGTGAGCCCGATGATGTCAAAGCGTTGGCCGTCAACACCCGGCGCCGTACCGTGGATGGTGAACGAGCCGGCGATGCCGATGCATACGAACAGGGGGAGGACGCCTACGAAAATCGCGCGCCAAGACCATACGCTGGTCATAATGCCGCCATACGAGGGTCCGAGCGCCGGTGCCAAGGAGATGATCACGGCGGCGAAGCCGGTGTACACGCCGAGCTTGCGTACGGGTACTTGGGTGAAAATCGTCTGGAACATCAGGGGTGTGGCGATGCCTGTGGCGATTGCCTGGAGCATGCGCCCGAACAGCAGCAGGGCGAATCCGGGGGCAACCAGGCAGATGAGCGAGCCGATGATACTCGTGGCGAGCGCGAAGAAGAACAGTGCGCGGGGATTGAACCGTTTGAGCAAGTATGCGGTGCTGCCCATGACGATAGTCACCAGCAGCAGATACCCGGTGGCGAGCCATTGCACGGTGGTCAGCGGTACATGCATGCTGCGGATGAGCACCGGGAAGTCCACGGTCATCGAGGTTTCGATGAGAATCCCGACGAAGGAGAGCATGCCGATGGACGCGATGGCCGCGCGCGTGCGCCAAGGGACGGGGGAGTCGGCTGTGTCGCGGTTTGCGGGGCGCAGGTCGGGGTTATGCTCCGTGCTGTCTGCGGGTTTCGGTTGTTGCTGTGTGCTTTCGGGCATCGTGCTCCTTGTCGTGGCGTTGTCGTCGTTTGCCGTCGTGCATCGTCGGTTGCCGTCACAGGTCGTGAGCCGTGTCCGGACCGATACGTTGCTATGCGCTGTCATGTGTCGTCTGTTGTGCGGCGGCTTGCCTGCTCGCGCGTGCCGGCCGGTATCGGGTTTGCAGGAGGCGCGGTTTGCGCGGGTGCAGACGTTGTCGGCGGTGCTACTGGCGCTTTGGGCGCTGCGTTAGCATTGGGCGCTGCGAGTGGGGCATGTTTTCGTCGCCGATCCCATGGGGCGTGGTGCGTCACCTCATTCAGCGCGGAAGACGGTCATACTCTACGCACCGGGGGTGGACGGTGCCGGGGGCGGATGGGCGCCGGCAGTAGGTGGCATCGGTGGTTTTCGCAGAAAAGGGGCGAACGTAAAAATACGCTATTTTCCTAAAAAGTCTTGTGCAATCGGTGTCATGCCGGTTATTGTCGGTACGTGATGAAACGAGAACCAGGCACACACAGCCCACACCCACATGACCCGGCAGCAGCTTCACATGCGGGAAAACCGGCACATCGTACCGGTTTCGATTCCGATGGTGAACCCGGCGGTGGAAACGGCTCCCAGCCCGGTAACGGCACAGGCTCTGGCATTGGCTTCGATGCCGCACGCGAGTGGACGTTGGAAGAATGCCCGGTGGGGCAGGATATGCGGGTCACCGGCGTGCGCATGGATGAACGGCATGTGTTGCGCATGCTGGAACTCGGCATCAGGGCGGGCGGCTTGGTGCGTGTCACCCAGCGGTCGAATTTCGGAGGACGTGTCATCGCCATCGGCACGGGCAGAATCGCTGTCGATGCGGCCACCGCCCAATCCATCACCGTCCGGCCAGCGGAACCCAACACGCATGGAGAACAATCATGAGCGCGGATATCAAGTCTGAAGAATCGACGAATACCGCCGGATGCGCCGCGTGTTGCGGGCATGGCGACGGCGAATCCAAACCTGCTCATACCTGGGATACTGGGCCCGACGGGCATAACGGGCATTGCGGGCATTGTGGACATTCCCAGCACGGCGGGCAGCCTGACGGGCAGCACGGCGGACACGACGACATCATGTCGATGCCGTCTCCGACCGTCCGAGGAAGGCTGGAACGGCTGTTTAACGCCATTCGATTCGGCCGCGCGCCTAATGCCGACGCGGATGCGGACTGCCACCATGGTTCCGGCGGCGGGCATACGTTGACCGGCGAAACCGCACGACGCGTGGTCTTCGTCGGCAACCCCAACGTCGGCAAATCCACACTGTTCAACGCGCTGCTGGGTGCTGGCGCGCGTGTGATGAACGCGCCGGGCACCACGGTGCTTGTCGAGCGCGGGCGGCTTGACATGACCGGCAAACCAGGCATTCCCGAATCGTCCGCGGGCATCTGGGACATCATCGACACGCCCGGCACCTACTCGCTGCTCCCGCAGTCGCCGGACGAACGGGTTGCCGCGCAGGCCGCCGCCGGGATTGACGGCATGCCGACGCCTGATGCGCTGGTGGCCGTGCTGGACGCCACTAATCTCGTCCGGTCCCTGTACTTCCTCGCGGGCGTGCTCGAACTGGGCAGGCCCGTCGTCGTCGCGCTGTCGATGAACGACCTGGCCCGCCGCCAAGGCGACGATATCAATCCGCAAACGTTGTCACAGGCGCTTGACGGCGTGCCGGTGATTGCGATTGACCCGCGTACCGGCGAGGGAACAGATACGCTTATGAGCACGGTCGCCGGCAGTTTCGACGGCACCCCGCTTCCGCACGGTTTGCAACTGATGCACGCCGGCAATGACGAAGAGCTTGCAACCATGGTTCGTGAGGGCGCCGACCGCCGCTTCGACTGGGCTGCCGGCATCATCCACCGGCTCGGTCTGGACCATGCCGGGCGGGAGACGGTGTCCGACCGTATCGACCGCGTCCTGCTTAACCCGTGGCTGGGTGTGCCGGTGTTCCTTGCGGTCATGTATCTGGTGTTCCAGGCGACCACAACGCTCGCCGGCCCGATGCAGGACTGGTTCGATGTGACTGTGCGCGGGTGGCTGACCGACGGGATTGACGCGGTTATGTCGTTGTTTGGTCCGGGTGCCACGAGCGGTTGGGTGCACGGGCTGATTGTGGACGGTCTGCTTGATGGCGTCATCACCGTGGCTACGTTCATCCCGCCGATGGGCATCATGTTCATCATGCTGTCTCTGCTGGAGGATTGCGGGTATTTGGCGCGCGCCGCGTTCGTCATGGACCGTCTGATGCGTGCCCTGGGGCTTGACGGGCGTGCGTTCCTGCCGATTGTCGTCGGTTTCGGCTGCAATCTGCCGGGACTTGCGGCCACCCGTACGCTCACTGATTCACGGCAGCGCGTTATGGTCGGCATGCTGATACCGTTCGCCTCATGTTCTGCGCGACTATCCGTGTATCTCGTGCTCGCGTACGCGTTCTTCCGCTCCACGGCGGGCTTGGTCGTCTTCCTGATGTATGTCATCTCGATTGTGCTGATTCTGGCGATTGGCGTGCTGTTGCGTCACACTGTGTTCCGCGATTTGAAGCCTGAACCGTTTGCCATGGTGCTGCCGCCCTACCAGTGGCCGAAAGCCGTGGCGCTGGTCCGGTCCGTGCTCATCCGGCTGTGGGGCTTCCTGCGTGGGGCAAGCTCGATCATCATCAGCGTGATCATTGTGCTATGGCTGCTCGCCTCCGTTCCGGCTACGGCGGGTGCGGGGAGCTTCGGAAACGTCGAGGATGTGCATGATTCGGCCTACGGTGTGGTCGCCGACGCGGTGGCGCCCGTGTTCGCGCCCGCCGGATTCGACGACTGGCATGCCTCGGCCGCCTTGCTCACCGGGTTCGTCGCCAAGGAGGTAGTGGTTGGCTCGATGTCCCAGTCCTACAGCATCTCCGGCACGGACGACCAGTCAGAACAGCAGCAGGGGCAGGGTGCGCTCGGCAGCAAGCTGCGCGAATCCTTCGATGAAGCTTCGGGCGGGCATGGGCGCGCTGCGGCGATCGCGTTCCTGTTGTTCGTGCTCGCCTACACGCCATGTTTGGCGACGGTGGCCGAATTGAAACGCCAGTACGGCGGGCGTGTCGCTGCCGGCAGCGTCGCGCTGGGGCTGGCGGTAGCGTACGTGCTTGCGGTGGTCGCATTCCAACTGCTCAGGCTGGTGATGTGAATGAGTGCTGGTATGGATACTGCCGCGGAAACCGCCAAACACACCGTTCGCCGCATGCCTACCGGTGTCCGCGGCAGGGTTGCGGTGATGATTCGGCAGGGGCTTGATATCGCCGCGTGTGCTCGCGTGCTCGGTATGCCGGTGGATTTCGTGCGGCAGGTCGCCGAAAGCCTGGAAGCTGAAGGTGCGATCGATTTGGTCACATGGCGCGGCTCGCACGGCTGCGCCACCGGCGGCTGCGACCCGGACCCGGATTCCCCGCTATGCGCAGGCTGTCCACTCAAACCAATCAAGCTGCGTCGCCGCACACCTGCCCAAGAAGCGCAACCTCCCCGGCGTCCGGGGCTGTGGCATCGGGCGATACGCCGGGACTGAACGCCTCCGCCCTGCCGGAGTGTCCTGCGTCGACCGCCATGCGATGTCGGACTACAGTGGTGAGGTCGAAAGGAGCGGCCATGAAGGATATCGCCCAGACGGTAAGCCGACGAACCCATGCCTGCATCGACTGGCTGAGCAAACCGAGGGCCATGCCACGTTGGGACGCCTACGACATGGTCTACCTGTTCGCCATCGCCGGCACGGTCGGCACGGTATACGAGGAAGCGCTCATCGGCCTGACCCACGGCGTGTTCGAGAACCGCAGCGGGTCGATCATCACGACTGTCAACTGGGTGTACGGGCTGGGCGCGGTCATCATGTTCCTCGCCCTGCGACGTGCCGACCGGCCATGGCAGTACATCGTCTACGGGTCGCTGCTCGGCGGGGCCGTGGAATTCACCTTGAGCCTGATCCAGCAGTATCTGCTGGGCACGCGCTCATGGGACTATTCCGGCAAATTCCTCAACATCGGCGGCCGTACGACCGTCCCCTACATGCTGGTATGGGGATTGCTGTGCATGGCCTGCATGTGCTGGCTGTTCCCGCCGGTCCTCAGGCTCGTCCACCGCATCCCCGGGCGTGCACGGTGCAGTATCGCGGTGGCGCTCGCCGTGATTATGTTGGTCGATTTGTCGCTCATGGTGCCCGCGATTATCCGCTATGGGCAGCGCGCGCACGGCGTCTACTTCGACAACCCGTACTGCCATTGGGTGGACCGCGTGTTCAACGATACGTTCATGCACTCGCGATACCCGAATATGCAGGTGGGCTAATCCCCGTCCTTCGGTAACGGCGACGGTGATATCGGCTGATCGCGAAGGTAATCGCGCAGGACGACCGCGTTGTTGTGCTCGTTGTCTTTTGCGCCATACAGGAGCGTGACGCGGGGATGATCGGCGATGAGCTCGCGCAGGCGGCTGACCGCTTCCGGGTTGGCGTCCAACTCTTCGCGGTAGCGGGAGGCGAACTCGTCGAACCGTTCGGGGATATGCCCGAACCATGTGCGCAGCTCCTTGGACGGGGCGATATCCTTGATCCACACGTCCACGTGTGCGCTTTGCTTGGACCTGCCGCGCGGCCACAGCCGGTCGACCAGCACGCGCAGCCCGTCGTCCGCGGACGGTTCCTCGTATACACGGCGGATTCTCACATCGCAGCTGGTGTTGCCGTCGCTGTCGCCGTTGTCGCCGTTGCGGCCTTTGTCGTCTGCAACCGTTTGCCTTGTCTGCATTGCTTGTGTCCCTTTCGCTTGTGTCCCATGCATCGGCCCGGCAGCGTCCAGCGGCACGGCTTTCGCGTTCAACGGGCTTTTCGACACATACGGATTGCCCATGATAATCAGGCGTCTTGGCCGGTCCGCCGCCTTGCTGATACCGATGCGGGGCGTGCAGCCAATCCGCTCGCCTTCCCTGAGCGACGCCCGTACCAGCCGCAGCGGTGGCATGCGCAAATCATGGCCGTACAAGGATTTGTCAATGGCGAGCGCCTGACAGAGTTTTGCCGGCCCGTTGGTCAGTTGGGCGCCCGTGCGTCCGCCACGTAGTTGCGTCATATGTTCGACGCCTTCGATCGGTTCGCCTGCGCGGATGAGCACGCCGCATCCGAAGCCGTCCGCGCCGGCGGTCACGTTGACGCAGTAGTGCATGCCGTACGTGAAATACACGTAGGCGTGGCCGGCCGGGCCGAACATCGCGCGGTTGCGTTCGCTACGCCCGTGATAGGTGTGGCTTGCCGGGTCGTTCTGGTCGTAGGCCTCCGTTTCCACGATGCGGACAGCGCTATGGGTGCCGTCGGGCCAGTCGCGTACCAGCAGGCAGCCGAGCAGTCCGACGGCCGCAAGGTCGGCGCCCTGGGTGAGCAATTCCATGGGGAATGCGTTCCCGCTGCCGTTCTCGTCGTCGATTTCGTCGCAGATCCGTGCCATGCTGCTTCCTTTCGTCCGGCGCGTACGCGTCGGCTGCCACCATCGTCTTCCTTGATATGGACGGCAACTGACAGGCTCGCGAACCCTCGCCTAATTTCCCGTGTTCGGTGTGTCGGCATGACACAATGAAATCATGAACGATACGAACGACACCGCCTTGAACGTCAGGCACTTGGTCAAACGCTACGGGGACATGCTCGCGCTTGACGGTTTCGACCTTCAGGTGCGCCGTGGCGAGATTTTCGGTCTGCTCGGACCGAACGGCTCAGGCAAGACCACGGCGATCAGCTGCATTCTGGGATTGCTGGATTTCGAGGCGGGCGACATCCGTGTGCTGGGCGAGCAGATGACCCCGTCCGCATATGAGCTACGCCGACGGATTGGCATTGTGCCTCAGGAGGTCGCCGTATTCGACGAGCTGAGCGTCGAGGAGAACATCGATTACTTCTGCTCCCTGTATGTCAAGGACCGCAAGCGTCGCAAGCAGCTGGTTAAGGAGGCGATAGGGTTCGTCGGGCTCACGGAATTCAGGCGCTACCGGCCGAAGAAACTCTCTGGAGGTCTGCTTCGCCGGCTCAACATCGCCTGTGGGATTGCCCACCGGCCGGAACTCATCTTCTTCGACGAGCCGACCGTGGCCGTAGACCCGCAAAGCCGCAACGCGATTCTCGAAGGCATCAAACGCCTCAACCGCGAGGGCGCGACTGTCGTTTACACCAGCCACTACATGGAGGAGGTCGAACTGATCTGCGACCGCATCCTGATTATGGACCACGGCCGGCATTTGGCGCTCGGTACTGCGGACGAGCTCAAAGCCCAGATCGACACCGGCGAGCGCATAACCATCGAGGCCGCTGGCCTGGGCGGGAGCGTGCCAGCAGGGATCCGTAACCTTCCGTTCGTCCTCGAAGTGAAAGCGAGTAGCGATACGCTGGACATCCGTTGCAAGCATGGCGAACACAATCTGGTCGACGTGCTTGACGTGCTGCGGCGTGGGAACATCCGTCCCGGGCGCGTCACCTCACAGCCGCCGACACTCAACGATGTGTTCCTTGAGCTGACTGGCACAGCGTTGCGCGACTAAGGGGGATCGTCATGTGGCATACCTTCGTCATGGAGCTGAAAAGCTCACTGCGCACACCCGCCGTCCTGTTCTGGATGATTGCGTTCCCTGTCATCCTTGCCACGCTCATCCAAGGCGTATTCGGTACCATTGCGTCCGGCGACGTCACCCTCGAGCCGGCATCCGTGGCCGTGGTCTCAGACACGGCTTGGAACACCAGCCGTGGCGCGAACACGTTCGTCAACGCGTTCTCGGCGTCAGCAAGTGAATCGTCAACATCTTCGAGCTCATCGACCGTCACCGGCAAGAACAGCGCTATCGCACTGTTCAAGCGGATCGACGCCGCAAACGTGGCCGAAGCCACAACGCTCCTGCGTCAAGGCAAGGTGCTCGCCTACTTGTCAATACAGGATTCCGGTGATTTGAGACTCACGCTCTCGCAGAGAGCCGCCACGGATATCGCCCAGACCAAGTCTGGCGGCTCCGACGGGCAGGCATGGTCACTGATCACCCTCGGCACGCTGGTCGAACAGTACAACGAACGTTCGCGCATTGTCACACAGGCAATCGAGCAGGCGGCCGCCAATGACCCGTCGAAACTGACGGACAGCGCGTGGATCGCCGCTCTGGCGGGAGCAAACCTTGAAGAGATCACCCGACAGGCATCCGGCATCCGGCATGCCGACGGCATGGTGCGCTACCATGTCGCAATCCTCGCGATGAGCATCCTTATGGCCATGACCATGACCTGCAACATGCTCAGCGCCCTGCAAGCCAATCTCTCGCCTTTGGGAGCGAGGGTCAGCGTATCCCCGTTGTCGCGTCTCGCGCGCATCGGCGCGGTCCTGTTGTCTTCATGGCTGGCGACTTTCCTGTGCATGCTTATCGTCTACGCGTATATGCGCGTGGTCTTGGGCGTGTCTTTCCCGGGAAGGGAAGGGCTCGCGATCCTCGCCATCGCGCTCGGCTCCGGCATGGCCAATTGTCTTGGTCTGGCGCTCGGTGCAATCCCGGTCATCTCGCTCGGTGCGAAAAGCGGTATCAGTGTCGCTTTCTCCCTGGTCCTGTCGATTTTCACCGGACTGTACGGCAACATGGCCTTCGCGGACAGTGTGCAACGCGCCGTGCCGGGTTTGCAATACCTCAATCCCGCCAAACAGGTGACCAACCTGTTTTACGACCTGCTGTATTACGACAGTCTCGCCCCGTTCGCCCGCACTGTAGGAGTGCTCGCCGCCATGTCGGCGATTGCGCTGGGGGCAGCCGCATTCGAACTGAAGAAGGTGAGCTATGAACACCTGTAAAGCAGCATGGCTGGTTCTGCGCGCAAACATGTTCCAACTACTGGTCTACCTGCTGGCGACCGGGGTCATGGCCGCCATGCTCGGTATCGGCATCGGACTCGCCTCCGACGGCGACGACCAGACCAGCGCCTATGAGCCGCCCGCAGCATCCCTGGCGATTATTGACCGTGACAGCGCCGGCGGTCATGCCACAGGCGCCGCATTGCGTTCGTATCTCTCGTTCTCGGCGGACATCGTTGACATCGAAGACAGTACCCAGGCCATCCAAGACGCGATCGCCACCGACTATGTTGATGTCATCGTCATCGTCCCGCAAGGCTATACGGCATCGTTCACCAAGGCGGCACGAACGCAGGGCACTCTGCCCGCGCTGAGCCTGGCGGGCTCAGGAAACGGCACTGATTCCACCGGTTCTGCGGCGGCGCGGATGCTCACCATCCGAATCAACGGGTTCCTCGGATCACTGAAATCAGCCATGCTTGCCGACCAAGACGCATCGCTCGCCCAAGCAGCCGCCACCGTGGCCAAGGCGCGCGCGGAAAGCGGCCAGTCCGTCCAAGTGGCTGCTGCTGCCCCAAGCCACGCGCATGGCTCGTCAGCCACAGGAAGTCTCACTCCGAGCGGCCGGGTCTTCGCCGCGACCCTCGCTACCATGCTTTACCCGCTGATGCTCAACATCGCGTTCATCGTGATTGTCATCATCACCGCGTTCAACAAGCCGACCACCATGCGCAGGGTCGGCGTGTCAGCCGAACCCGGCCATGCCATCTGGGCACAGGTGTTGCTCGTCTGCTGCGGCGCATCAGCCGTGGTATGGCTGTGCTGCATCGGTGTCGCCATCGCCTGCTCCGCAGTCTGCCAGGGCGGCCTTGCCGGCATCGGGTGGCGGCCATTGTTGTTCTCGCTTATCGGCACGTTCGTATTCTCCTTGACGGTCAGTGCACTGGGGTTCCTCATCGGCCAATGTCGGGTTTCCGCCGCCGCGATGAACGGCATCGTCAACACCGTGACGCTCGCCTCCGCGTTCCTGTCCGGCGCGTGGCTGCCGCAATGGCTGATGCCCTCATCGTTGCAAGCGTTTGCACGCCTACTGCCCGGCTGGTGGTACGTGGACGGCGTGTATGAAGCGTTCGGCGGGCAAGGCAGTGCGATGACCGGTACGCCCGACATCGGCAGGTGGGCTGCCGCAACCGGTCTCATGGCATTGTTCGCGCTCGCGTTCATCGCGGTGGGCTTGGCTGTCTCGCGGTTCGCCGCAAGACGAAAATGACAGTGGGACTGCCATGACCCCAAGGCGCGATACCATTGGCCGCATGAGCACACCGACACCATCGTTCGCCCTGCTGCCGATCCGCACGGCAACCGTGCAGGATCTTGACGCTCTCGACCGGCTTGAACAGGCATGCTTTCCGCCGGCGGAAGCGGCCAGTCGCGCGTCGATCAGCAGCCGGCTCGCGGTATTCCCCGACCATTTCTGGCTGTTGGAAGCCCAACACGGCCCTGACGGCGGCACACAGCTCGTGAGCTTCGTCAACGGCATGGTCACTGACCAGCCGCATCTGCTCGACAAGATGTACGACGATGCCGGCATGCACGATCCGCGAGGCGCATGGCAGATGATCTTCGGCGTGGACACTCACCCGGATTACCGACGTCACGGCTATGCGGGGCGCGTGTTGCGCCATGCGATTGAAACCGCACGCGAGCAAGGCCGTCGCGGAGTGGTTCTCACCTGCAAGGATCGGCTCGTGCAGTTCTACGCGGCCTTCGGTTTCCAAGACGAAGGCATGTCCACATCCACACACGGGGGAGTGCCCTGGCATGAGATGCGCCTGACCTTCTGAGCTGCGGTCCTGCCCGTGACCGGCCGACAGGTAACCGGCGGCAACAGCGCGCACCGCAATCAAACAGCGCCGACACCACCACAACAGACCACGCACGATTGCTAATTGCTAATCATTAATCATCCTCTGTCAAGAAGCCAGAAAGCCAAGGAACCGATGACACTGCCCAAAGTCGCATTCATCTGCACCCACAACTCTTGCCGCAGCCAGATTGCCGAAGCGTTGGGCAGGGCGCTCGCCGCAGACGCGTTCGAATCATGTTCCGCCGGCACCAGCATCAAATCCGAAATCAACCCGGACGCCGTGCGACTCATGCGCAGCCTGTACGGCATCGATATGCCGGCGAACGGGCAGCATCCTAAGACACTCGACCAGCTGCCGCCGATCGATGTCATGGTCACCATGGGTTGCGGTGTTGCCTGCCCGGTGCTACCCGCCCGTTCGCGTGAGGACTGGGGGCTTGAGGACCCGACCGGCAAGGATGACGCGACTTTCATCGCCACAATCCACGAGATCGAACGCGATATCCGGGACTTGCGCAGCCGGGTGTTGGCGCAACAGGTCTGACATTCACAGGCGCCGTGTCTCGGGCCGTTCATACAGGGGTAATCGCAAACGTCGTCAACCGTGTGCAGGCTTTTCAGGCGTACAGTTCCGGCCGCCGCAGACTTGTGTACGGCTTGTCGTTCCGCATCGCCTTGGCTGCATCAAGATCGATATCGGCGGTCAGCAGGCAAGGCTTCTCGCCGGCGAGCGCCAGCACCTTGCCGTCTGGCCCGACGATGACGCTGCGCCCGTCGAAACTCATTGCGCCCTCGACGCCGACACGGTTGCACATCGCGATATTCACACTGTTCTGGAACGCCTGCACGCGCACCTCCTGAAGGAACATCTCCTCAGGTTCGGCGCTCGTGTTGGCCGTGGGGATGACCACGAGGTCGGCACCGCGCAGGGCGAGCGTGCGGATCGTCTCGGGGTAGTGGCGGTCGAAGCATACGCAGACGCCAATCGTGCCGAACGGCGTGTCGATGACGCGGATCGTATCATCCGGCGCGTAATAATCCTGCTCGTAGAAGCATTCCGCCTGCGCGACATGCACCATGCCTTGCCGGCCGAGCAGACTGCCGTCGGCGCCGATGACGAGCGTGGTGTCGATCCTGCGGCCGTCGGGCTGCTCAAGATACGCGTTCGGGCATGCCATGATCCGCCTGTCCGCGCATGCCCGGCGGATTGCTTCGATTGCAGGGTCGTCGAGCTGCATCGCGTACCCGCCCGCGTCGAGGGGAGAAGACGATGCCGGGTATTGCGGGAAGAACGGGGAGAACTGGATTTCCGGGAAGACGACCATATCGGCATGGCTGTCGGCGGCATCGGCGATCATCGCAAGGCTTGTCTTGAGATTGTCTTCGATGCTGCGGGTCATGCCCATTTGTGCCAGCGCGATTTTCATACCGGTATCGTATCGGCTGCGATGCGGCTGCGACAACACCCGTCCACACGGTGAGGCGTCCACGCTAGACTCGGCGGTATGGCATTAACGGGCGGAACACGGGATTTCGTGCAGGAGATTGCGCGGTTTGCGCTACAGAGGCTGCATACTCAACCCCGCCCGGGCGGGCGTATAGCGGGAAGCCTGGTTTTCGACCACCCGGCGACCGGCAGGAGATACGCCATGCTGATCGGCGGGCATGATCTCGTCGTGCGCTGCGAGCCTGCGCATATCGCGTCGTTGCTCACCCTTCCGGGGTTTGGGCCGACCATCAAGGCCGACCATGACACGTGGATGTTCATCAAACTTGATGGGACGGTTGATCTGCCAACCATGGTCGACTATCTGACGTCATCCTACGCGATGGCATCCCTGCCCGCAGAAGATGTCGACGTGCAAGCGACCCGATTCTCTGCGCCCGAAACGAAAATGAACCCTATAGCGACGCTGGAAGACCCATCGCAGCAATCCATCTCGACGGATGATGCCGCCTCGACGCGGGTGCGAATGCATGACACGGTATACACTGACACGCCCATCCCCATAAAACCCGCCGCATCGGGCGCTTCCGCATTGGACAGGGCTGTTGCGCCCGGCGTTTTCGGGCGTGTCGAGGATGCCGGTAGCCAGCCTGCCAACACTCACCGCCGTCCGAGCATCCAGCCCGGCGGTTACGAACCGTATCCCGATTCCGCAGATACCGGAACGGTCTACGGGAGCAACGACTCCATCGCATCCGAAGCAACCCAGCCCGTGCATCCGAACCAGCCCGCGGGGCGAGCCATACCACGGCCGTACCGCGACCAGCCCATCATCATGCCCGAGGAATCAGACCTCGCCGCGCGCCCGTCTCGCCCAGTGCGCCCTCTGCGCCCGGCCCGCCCGACTACCGCACGGCAAAGTAACTCCCGGCAAAGCATCCTGCCCGCCCGCCTGCGCCGCATGCGAGCCATCCGCGCCCACTACACTTTCCGCGACGTGACGCTCGGCCGCGCCCTCGACTTCTACCTGCAAGGCGCATCCGTGGCCGACTACCGCGACGACTACGACTGGCACGGCATCTTCCGCTGGCAGCACCCCACTTACCGGGATATGGACAACCACCAGCTGCGCGGATACTTCGCCTGGCGCACCCGGTTCCTTGACCGCACCGACCAGGCAGACCACCCTGACCGGTCCAGAATCGACGGCGACGCCGGCCCCACGCCACGCGAACGTGACTGGTACGACACGTGCATGGCGTTCTCCAAAGTCCGCGCCTACGAAATCATCTGCGGCATCGAACCCGTCGCCGACCAAGGCTTCCGCCAACTCGCCCGCATCGCCCACAGCTACGCCTGGCAGGACCGACGCTACGCGGAAACCATCGACATGTGGATTCACGACTACCTCATCGACCGCAACCTCACCGAATGCATCAGCGAGGACACCTTGCCGGTCATCGCCTACGACGAGATGATTGACACCGTCACGCACCCCGAGTCCGCCAGCGACGAAGACTACCTCAATGCGGCAATGCACCTGTCCGGATACCACTTGGACACCTCGGCATTCGTCAAACGCCACGCCGGCATCATGCTCTACTCCCTGCGCCGCATCTGCGCCGCCATCGACGAACACTTGAAAACCCGCGCCTCCAGCCTCGCCGACACCTGCTTCGGCCCACTGCCGCAAGAAAGCACATCCCTGTTTTGGGATGCGATCTACCTTGACACGCAACGCTACCAGCCGCAGCCCGACTACGGGCTCATGCGCCTGACCAGGCATGAACCACAAACCGTGACCATCGACCCCATCCGCTACTACCAGTGGACCCCCGAGGACGGCTGGCACCTGCACGCCTACAACCTGAACGGCTCCATAAATCGCACATTCGGCGACATCACCCGCGAAATCGACAGGCAACTACGCCTGTACCACCACTTCGGCCACCCCATGAAAGCGCCCGCATCAGGCAGTCTCGCCGCAAGCCTGACACCGGTCATCACCCGGACAATCGAGACCATTGAACACGAACGCGAAGAAGCCGCCCGGCCACATATCACCATCGACATGCAGGCGCTCGCCAGCATCCGCCACGACGCCGACCTCACCCGGGACGCGCTCATCGTCGACGACCAAGACACGCCGACCGAACCGACACCGGAAAACCGCATGAAACCGCCAGAAAAACAGGCATCCGCAATGCAGCAGGCTGAACAGGCGGAACATCCGGCAACCGAAAAAACGCCTGTGCCCGTACCCGTTCCCGAGTCCATACCGACACCGGCTCCCGCCGTGACTCCAGCAGACGAACCGGCAACGCCCCCGGCTCCCGCGCCGGCTCCCGCATCCGCGCACAAGCCGGTACCGAAAGACGACACCACGGATCCCGAACGCTTCCTTGTTCGCTCACTGCTCAACGGCGAACCATACGAGGACGAGCTACGCCGCCGGCACGAAAGCCTGAGTATGCTGGTAGACCGGATCAACGAACGTATGATGGACGAGATCGGCGACACCGTCATCGAATTCGACGGCGACCGGCCCGTTATCATCGAAGACTACGAAGACGACCTGCGGCAATGGCTGGCACGCTAGCCGCACGCCACCATACCAACGTGAAGGACGCGCACATGGACCATACCGAATCGGCAGCCAACACCCCTGACAGTGCGGAAGCAGGGCAGACTACGCCACGCCGACAAGTTCCCAAACGCATCGCCGGAGTCATCATCAACTCCCTCAAAGGCGGCGTCGTACCCCGCATCGGCCTGCCCTACATCACCGTCGGCCGCCGCCGCGAAATCGAAGCGATCCTCCACGACGTCGACATCATCGAAGGCGGGGGAGCAGCATTCCGCTTCATCGAAGGCCGATACGGCAGCGGCAAAAGCTTCCTCCTACAAGCCGTCCGCACCCACGTCATGGACCGCGGCTTCGTCGTCGTCGACGCCGACCTCTCCCCGGAACGCCGCCTGCAAGGCACCAAAGGGCAAGGCCTGGCCACCTACCGTGAACTCATGCGCAACATGTCCACCAAAACACGGCCGGAAGGCGGGGCACTCCCGCTCATCCTCGACCGGTGGATCGCCACCGTACAAACTGACACCGCCACGGCGCTCGCCGGCGAAACCGGTGCTATGCCCGGCCCTGACGACCCTGAATTCGCAGCCCGCGTGGATCAAACCATCGCCGAGACCATCGCATCCATGCAGGATATGGTCCACGGCTTCGATTTCGCGCGCCTGCTGACCATGTACTACCATGCCAGCCAACAAGGCGATGATGAGACCGTGGGACGCGTGCTCAAATGGTTCCGCGGCGAATACGCGACCAAGACCGAGGCGCGCGGCGAGCTTGGCGTCGGCGTCATCATCGGCGACGACAACTGGTACGACTATCTCAAGTTGTTTGCCGATTTCCTCGTCAAGGCTGGTTATCGCGGGCTGATTGTCATGATTGATGAACTGGTCAACATCTACAAAATCCCGAACGCCATCAGTCGGCAGAACAACTACGAGAAGATGCTCACCATGTACAACGACACCATGCAGGGCAAGGCGCATCACTTGGGCATCATTATGTGCGGCACCCCGCAGTGCGTGGAGGACCGGCATCGCGGCATCTACAGCTACGAGGCGCTGCGCAGCCGGCTCGCCGACGGGCGATTCTCCAAGGAGGGGTCGCGTGACCTGTTGGCCCCGGTCATTCACCTCGACCCGCTGGGCCCAGAGGAGATGCTTGTGCTCGCAGGCAAGCTCGCCGACATTCACGCCCGGCTCTACGGGTATGAGCCGGTATTGGGCGATGACGACCTCGCGATGTTCATACGCGTGGAATATGAGCGGGTTGGAGCGGATTCGCATATTACGCCGCGCGAGGTGATTCGTGATTTCATTGAGCTGTTGGATATCCTCTACCAGCATCCCGACAAGAAACCCGCCGATTTGCTGGCATCCGACGAATTCTCCTACGCGCAGGGCGACCCGTCCGACGGAATGAGCCCGCAGGCGGGCGGACAGTATGCCCAGTTCACGATCTGAGCTTCTCACACCTTGGCAAGGCTGGTGTGTAACTGATATGGAGAACAGATATACAGCAGGTTGTCGTCGGTAAGGCAATAAGGCGATGAAGCAATGAGCAAAGGAGGGCCGCGCATGGATGTGTTCAACCGGTACGCGCCGTTCATCCAGGACACGATTTACGAGCGCGGATGGCAGAGCCTGCGCGGCGTGCAGGTCGCGGCGGGTGAGGCGATTTTCGGCACCGACCAGAACGTGCTGCTCAGCGCCTCGACCGCATCCGGTAAAACGGAGGCCGCGTTCTACCCGATCCTCACCTTGATGGCTGAAGACCCGCCGGCATCGGTCGGTGCGTTGTATATCGCGCCGCTCAAAGCCCTGATTAACGACCAATTCGACCGGCTCAACGAAGTGTGCACGCAAGGCGATATCCCCGTATGGCATTGGCATGGCGACGTCTCGCAATCCCACAAGCGCAAGCTCATGAAACACCCCTCGGGAATCCTGCAGATCACGCCCGAATCGCTTGAGGCGATGCTCTTGCACCGGCATGCGGCCATTCCCGCGCTGTTCGGCGATCTGCGTTTCATCGTGATCGACGAACTGCACGCGTTGATGCGCGGCGATCGCGGTGGGCAGACCTTGTGCCTGATTGAACGGTTGTCCCGCATGGCCGGCGTCAACCCGCGCCGCATCGGGTTGTCCGCCACCATCGGGGACCCGAAGCAGGCAGCGGAATTCCTGAGCGCCGGAACCGGCAAGGGCACGGTTGTTCCGAATATCGGCGCCAGTGGTCAGACCTGGCGGCTGTCCATGGAGCATTTCTTCAATAGCGGCCCGCAAGCTTCGCAGCGGGGACTACGCATGCCGGCATTTGCACGAAACCCGCACGCGGTTGACGGCGAAACCCGACCATTGTTGGAACAGACGGAAGCAACGCTTACCGGTGAAACCCAACTCAAATCCTCGATGGAATCCCCGTTTGAATCACCGTTTGAACGGCAAGACAAGCCACTTACCGGCCCGCTCGCCCAATCCGAACCCGCCTCGGACACCGCCCCGCAGGCCGCTGACCCTGGCATCGGCTACATCTTCGAACACACGCGTGGCCGCAAATGCCTCGTATTCTGCAATTCCCGCGAGGAAGCCGAAGCCGTGACCACCACCTTGCGCCAGTACTGCGAGGTACGGCATGAGGCGGACCGCTTCCTCATCCACCACGGCAACCTTTCGGCGCCCATCAGGCAGAGCGCTGAAGAGGAGATGAAGGACGAGAACAGCTGCATGACCACCGTCACGACGGCGACCCTCGAACTGGGCATTGATATCGGCCGGCTCGAACGCGCGTTCCAAATCGACGCGCCATTCACCGTCTCCTCGTTCCTCCAACGCATGGGACGCACCGGCAGACGCGACCAGCCGCAGGAAATGTGGTTCGTCATGCGTGAGGACCCGCCACAATCACGTGAAATGGCGCCGGATATCATCCCGTGGAAACTCATCCAAGGCATCGCGCTCATCCAGCTGTATGTGGAAAGCCGCTGGGTGGAACCACCCCGGCTTGATGGCCTGCCCTACAGTCTCCTGTACCACCAGACCATGAGCACGCTCGCGTCAGGAGGTGAGATGACGCCTGCGCAACTGGCGTCCCAAGTGCTTTCGCTCGCCGTGTTCAAACGCGTTACGCAGGACGATTACCGGATCCTCTTACGTCACCTGATCGGCATCGACCATATCGAGACCACTGAACGCGGCGGCCTGATTGTCGGCGTGGCAGGGGAGCGCATCACCAGCAACTTCAAGTTCTACGCGGTATTCCAAGAGAACGAGGAGTACAGCGTACGCAGCGAATCGCAGGAGATCGGCACGCTGGTGGCCCCGCCTCCCGCCGGCGAGAAAATCGCCATTGCCGGCCACGTGTGGGTGGTCGACGAGGTGGACCGCAAACGGCATATCGTCTACTGCACCATGGTCAAAGGCAAAGTGCCCGCATATTTCGGCGACGTGCCCGGGGACATCAACACGGTGATCCTCGAACGCATGCGACAAGTGCTTCTGGAGCCGCCGGAGGCCACCTACCCGTATCTCATGCGCAATGCCGCGGCCAGATTGCAACAGGCGCGCGTTGACGCGGCGGTTATGGGGCTTGCCGACCAGCCGTTGCGCCATCTGGGCGGCAACATGTGGGCGCTGTTCCCTTGGCTCGGCACATACGCGTTCCTCGCGCTCAAACGCCTGTTGCTTCTGCGGTGCGCTCCGGGGCTTGGGCTCAAGGGCTTGGAGGCGTGCTCGCCCTACTACATGACCTTCACCATGGACGCCAACGCGCAGGCGTTTTACGCGGCGGTCACGCAGGCAGCCCGCGAACTTGCCGATCCGCTGACGCTCATGTACCCCGACGAGATCCCGGATTTCAACAAGTACGACCGCTTCCTGCCGCCGCAACTGGTGCGCAAGGGCTTCGCATGCGGCGTGCTCGACCTTAACGGCATGCGGGTGCGCGTACGTCAGTGGGAGCGATTCGTCCGCAAGCCTTGATGCTTTGCACACGGTTGCAGTCGATGCCAAACGTGCTTACTACGCTGTCTTTCCAAGCCCGTTGCAGTCTATTCGTCAATTCGGCAATGCCTTCTCACCGCCCGCGCAGCCGGTAGCGTTTGGTCCCGTCCTCGGCCGCCGGATGCGCCTGCGCGACCTCCCCGGCGCGCACGAGCTCGCGCAACCCGGATGCCACGGCGAGCGGCGTCAGATGCAGTTCGCGGATGATTTCCTTCGCGCTCATCGCCGAATGGCGTTCCAACAGGTCCAGAATCGCCCGGGAAACCTCGGATGGCGAGTCAACGGTATGGAGCTTGCGTTTCGTGAATGTCATCGTGAACATGCCATGCTCGTTGCGTGCCGCCGCCGGTTCGATACCCGCCTCACGCAACTGGGAGAAGATCTGACGGAATCCGTCGCCTTCGGAGGCCACGACCATGCCGCCGCGCGGTGACGGCGTGAGTTCGAGCAGCGTGAACAGGAACTGGTTACGCGTGGATGTCATCGTAGGCCCGTCGTCCTGGGGACGTTTGGAAAGCACCTCCTGCGTGACGGTGCCGTACAATCCGCCGGGATTCGTGATGGTGATGCGGTCGGTGAACACGTTGACATGCACGGGCGTGCCTTGCGCGTCGGGGGAGTAGTCGCGGTGGATGAGCGCGTTCGTAATCGCCTCGCGCAGGGCGTCCGGCGGGTATTCGGGTTTGCGCGCGCCGATCCAGCGCATCAGCGATTCCGTGGTGTCCTCAATCATCACCGGAATGGAGCCGACCACATGCTGTGTCGCAATCAGCGATTCGTCGCCGCGGAACACGTCATCGGCGTTCGTGCCAGGGAACACCGCCACGGATACGCCAAGCCGCGGATAGTATTTCTGCGGGTACCGGCCGAGCGCGAGCAGACCGGCAAGCGTGGGGCGCAGCACACCGCCGACTTGGGACGCATCACTGTCGTCATGGCGAAGCGCCTGCAAATCGCACAGCACCTGTTCGTCACTGCGGCCGGCGAACACATGCGGGTGCCGTTCGCGCGCATTGCCGGTCACCGCTTGGACCAAGGCCGGATCGAGGTCATCGATAGTCGCTCGCGGAACAAGATCGAGATCATACGTGGGCTGGTTGTGCTCCTCGATAAGCCGGTCGACCTCATAGGCGGTCATATGCCGGTCCCCGTCACCTGTACGGATGAACGACCCGTCATGCGGGCCGAGCGCGGTGATGAAACACGGTTTGAGTCGCGGCTGCATCTCATCTACCCGCGCGAACACCAAGTTGGTTCCCTCGAACGGGCATGTGACGATTACCGGGCGCACCACCGGGGTGAGCCGCTCACACGCCTGGCTGAGCGCCTCCTGCATGGCGCGCGCGTTGAACCCCTCGACCGGTGTGAACCCGTTCTTCTCTGACAAGCCGAGAATGATCCAGCCGCCGGAACCGTTGGAGAACGCGGACAGCGTCTCGGTGATGGTCGAGGACATCTTGCGCTTGCATTCCTTGACCTCGCACTGCTGGGTGTCATTGCCGATGATGCGCATCAGACCGATGAGCTCGGTCATCGTGCTCGTGTAACGGTCCATAAGGCTTCCCTTCGCCGCCGGGTGTACCCAGGTACCATCATTGTCTCACAAATCCAGGTGATTCGGTATTACAGACGGGAAATACGCTAACGAAAACGGCGACACCGGGAGAGACAGTTTCTTCCGGTGTCGCCGCTTTGGAACGTCTATGAACGTCTATGAGATTCAGCGCTTTTCGTTGACTTCGCCGTTCGACGCGAGGAAATGCTCTTCGCTCGGCAGCACCGCGTTGAGGATGACCGCGACCACGAAGGCCAGCGCGATGCAGTTGCTCGCGAAAATCGACTGGAACAGTGACGGGAACTGGGAGAATATGCCCTGCACCTGCGTGAAGCCGATGCCGATGGTCAAGCTGAGAGCCGCGATGGCGATATTGCGCTGTGTGAAGCCTGCCTCGGCGATCATCTGGAAGCCGGAGAGCACGATTGTGCCGAACATCATGATGGTGCAGCCGCCCAGCACCGCCTGTGGCAATGAGTTGAACACCGCAGCGATGCCGGGGACGAAGCTTGCGAGCACCAGGATCAGGCCGCCGGAGAGAATCACCTTGCGGTTGACGACCTTGGTCATCGCCACAAGCCCGATATTCTGTGCAAACGATGTCAGCGGCAGGCAGCCGAACAGGCCGGAGACGCTGGAAATCAGGCCGTCACCGGCGATTGCGCCGGCGGTTTCACGCTCGGAAGGCGCGCGGTTGAGACCGACCTTCGCCAAGGCGGCGGTGTCGCCAAGCACTTCGACCGAGGACACCACGTACAGCAGGGCGAAGGAGATGATCGCGCCCGCGTCGAACTGCACCTTGAACGGCATGACATGCGGAGCACTGAGCACTGCCAGGTTCTGGAACCCCGAGAAATCGACCTTGCCCATGAACAAGGCCACCACGTAACCCACCACGAGGCCGAAGAGCACTGACAGCTGTTTGGCGGTGCCCTTCATCAGCAGCTGGAACGCCAGACAGGCAACCAGGGAGACCAGACCGAGGGTCAGATTCTGCCAGCTGCCGAAATCCTTGGCGCCCGAGCCGCCGCCGAATGATGTCGCGCCGACGCTGAGCAGCGAGAAACCGATCGAGGTGACCACGATTGCCGAGACGATCGGCGGGACGAAACGGCGCCAGAACCGTGCGGTCAGGCCCAGCACGAGTTCAAGCAGACCGCCGACCATCACTGCGCCGACAACCGCGCCATACCCTTTGTCGCTGACCACGGCGATGGCCGCCGCCACATAAGTGAAGGAAATACCGGTGACCATGGGCAGACGGCTGCCGATACGCCACAACGGGTACAGCTGAAGGCACGTGCCGAGGCCGGCGACCAGCAGGCCGTTCTGGATGATCATCGCGGACTGTTCCGGGCTCATCTTCGCGGCCGCCGTCACCAGGAAAATTGGGGCGAGATTCGCCACGAACATCGCCATCACGTGCTGCAGACCGAAGGGGATGCCTTTCCAGAAGGAGATTTTGCCGTCAAGCTCGGTCAGCGGGTTGGATGTTGCGGCTTTCTCCGTTTCGGCTGATGCGGCGGCGGCCGTGGTTTCCGGCGTGTTCTTCTTCGTGGCGGTGTCTTGCATGGTGTTGCCTTGTACAGGTTTGCCTTGCGTCGCGTTGTCCTGAGTTGTTGTTGCCGTTTTCTGTGCCGTCGTTGTCACGTTCTGGTCGGCTGCCGTCTTGTCATGCTCCGACGGCATTTCGATGGGGTTGCCCATATGTCTCCTGCCTGTCTTTTTCCTGGTCTCTGTGCTGTTTGCGTATTTGCCCGTCAGGCTTCGCGGAACGTGATTTCACCGGTGTCCGGATTCATCGAGTCCACAATTGCCAACGATTGCAGGTCATAGCCGGCCTCGCGCAGCTTCGCGCCGCCGTCCTGGAAGCCCTTCTCGATGGCGATGCCGATGCCTTCGACCACCACGCCGGCTTCGTGGCACAGCTCGATCAGCCCCTCCATCGCCTTGCCATTGGCGAGGAAATCATCAATGAGCAGCACATGCTCGCCGGGGTTCAGGAAGCGCTTGGACACGATGACCGGGAATTCGCGCTGCTTGGTGAACGAGTACACCTTCGTGACATACTGGTCGCCGTCAAGATTGATGGACTGCGCTTTCTTGGCGAACACGACCGGCACGTCGCCGAAATGACGCGCCACGACACAGGCGATGCCGATGCCTGAAGCCTCAATGGTCAAGATCTTGTCGATCTGCTTGCCGGCGAACAGCATCGCCCATTCTCGGCCCATCTGGTCGAACAACTTGACATCGCATTGATGGTTCAGAAATGCGTCCACTTTGAGGACGTTCCCCGGCTTGACGATACCGTCACGACGGATGCGCTCTTCGAGTTCTTTCATTGACCTGCCTCGTGTTCTCTTGTGGAGCCTTGACCCCGGCTTGTCTGGCCACCCTCGCGGCCATGCGTTTGATATGGTACGTGGGTGCATGACGACATGCGCGACGAGCCTGGCCGGGAAGGGTGTAATGGAGCGAGCATACCGCGAGCGCCGCACATCCGCCCGGCAGTAGGCGCGCGTCGTGCTGACCTGTGGCTGTGGTAGAAATTATGGGCGCCGTACAGTCGGCGATGGCATGATTCGGAGGGTGACAGTGTTCGACAATGATTCCCCAGTTCTCGCTCGTAGCGCACAGGAGCTGCTTGGCGGGCTCAATCCGCAGCAGGCGCAGGCGGTCCAGTATCAGGGGCCGGCACTGCTGATTGGCGCGGGCGCCGGTTCCGGCAAGACGCGTGTGCTTACCCGTCGTATCGCGTGGATCCTCACCCAGTTCAACGCCTGGCCGAGCCAGATCCTCGCCATCACCTTCACCAACAAGGCTGCAGCCGAAATGCGCGAGCGGCTGACCACGCTGATTGGCCCGGTCGCCCAGCGTATGTGGGTGTCCACCTTCCATTCGGCATGCGTGCGTATCCTTCGCCGTGACGGGCAGGCCATCGGATTGAACTCCGGTTTCTCCATCTACGACACCCAGGACTGCCAGCGGCTGGTCAAGCTCATCGCCACCGACTTGAACATCGACATCAAGCGCTATACCCCGCGCGCGATGCTCGCCAGGATTTCGGATTACAAGAACAATCTGCAAACGTGGCAGGGGCAGCTCAAGCAGTTCGCCCCGGATTACCGTCCCGGCCAGCGCGGCTACCAGCTGGGCCGGTACGGCAATGAGGAACAGCTGTATGCCGTGGTCTACGCGGAATATCAGCATCGTCTCGCCGCGGCGAACGCCGTCGATTTCGACGACCTGATCATGCGTACCGTCGAACTGCTGCGTACCCAGCCGGATGTCGCCGATTACTACCGGCATAAGTTCCGCTATATTCTCGTCGACGAGTACCAGGACACCAACCACGCGCAATACGTGCTGATCCGCGAGCTTGCAGGCATCGACGCCAATGAGCAGCCTGATCCCTCGACGATTGGCGCTGGCAGAGTAGGCCCGGCGTGGGTGACGGTCGTCGGCGATTCCGACCAGTCGATTTACGCGTTCCGTGGCGCGGATATCAGCAATATCCAGGATTTCGAGAAGGATTTCCCGGACGCGAAGACCATCATGCTCGAGCAGAACTACCGTTCGACGCAGACGATTCTCGACGCGGCCAACGCGGTCATCTCTCACAACGAAGGGCGCAAACCCAAGAAGCTGTGGACCGCCGCAGGCAAGGGCGCGCCGATTACAGGCTACGCGGCGGACAACGCGCAGCAGGAAGCCTTGTGGATCGCCACCGAAATCGCCCGTCTCGTCGCCGAAGACGGCTACAAGTACTCCGATGTCTCCATCATGTACCGGGCGAACGCCCAGTCGCGCTCCCTTGAAGAGGCCTTGATCAACGCGGGTATCCCGTACCAGCTCATCGGCGGCACCAAGTTCTATGAGCGCAAGGAAATCAAAGACGCCATCGCCTATCTTCAGGCGATTGTCAACCCGGCAGACAGCGTGAATATGCGGCGCATCCTCAACGTGCCCAAGCGTGGTCTCGGGGCGCGTGCCGAAGCGATTGTCGCCTCGTATGCCGATGCGCATGCCGTACCGTTCTGGCAAGGAATAGCCAATATGGAACAAATCGAGGGTCTGCCCACGCGCACCGCGAAATTGCTCGGCGCATTCCGCGACACCATGCAGCATCTTGCCGCCTTCGCGCGCGACCATGCGAACCAGCCGTCAGACATCGTCGCTGAAGTGCTTGACAAGTCCGGTCTGCTCGAGGAACTGCAACGCTCCGAAGACCCGCAGGACGCCTCCCGTGTGGAGAACCTCTCGCAGTTGCAATCGGTTGCAGCCGAATTTGAGCAGAATACGCCCGACGCGACCCTCGAAAGCTTCCTCGAAACGACCGCGCTCGTTGCGGATTCCGACCAGCTGCCAGGCGAGAACGAGGACAGTGGCAAGGTCACGCTTATGACCCTGCACACCGCCAAAGGCCTCGAGTACCCGGTTGTGTTCCTCACCGGCATGGAACAGGGCACGTTCCCGCATTCCCGCTCGCTCGAAGACACCAGCGAACTGGCAGAGGAACGCCGGCTCGCCTACGTGGGCATCACCCGCGCCAAGCAGCGCCTGTACCTGACGCGCGCCGCAGTCCGCTCGCAGTGGGGGCGTGCCGACGACATGATGCCCAGCCAGTTCCTCGACGAGATCCCCGACGCGTTGATCGACTGGAAGCGTCGTGAGGCCAGTACCGAGCGCATGGGCGGCGGCTGGAAGTCCGGTGGTCTCGATGACGATGAATTCGGCGGCTGGGGCGATGACGACGATTTCGGCTCGACCAGCTTCGGCGGCTCGACCTTCGGGTCATATGGCTCACGCAGCTCGTATGGTTCGTATGGTTCGGGACGCTCCTCATCGTCCCGGCGTTCCGGCGGCTCGGCATACGGCTCCTCCTACGGCGGGTCTTCGTATGGCGGCTCATCCTACGGATCGCGGTCCGGTTCGTCCTCGTCGCGCGGCTACGGGTCGCGTTCGGGCTCCTCGTATAGTTCCCGCGGCTCGTACGGTTATGGTTCGTCATCAGGTTCGGGGCGTTCCGGGAAAGTGACCACTCGGCACACCTCAGCCGTTTCACACAAGAAGAGCGCGGCATCCGGCACATCGCAGGTGGGCAAGGACAACGGCCTCAATATCGCCGATTTCAACGTCGGCGACAAGATCACCCACGACAAATACGGTCTCGGCACGGTCTTGGAAACCCAGGACAAGGGCCGCAACTCCGTGATCACCGTGGACTTCGGATCCGACGGCGTCAAGCGGCTCATGCTCCGCGCGGCACCGATCGAGAAACTCTGAGCGCATGCGTTGCTGATACCAACCGCCGCCTTGCACGGCGCTCCAGGCACGCCGTCACAGGGGAGTCGGGAGTGAGGTCGCAGGTGTGGTGTATGTTAGTGAATCGTGTGTGCAACCGCACGCACTATCTGGAGTCTTAGCCCGTCAGTGGGTCGGCGGCTGGCCGCGTCAAGCGGTCTTCCGTTCGTGCATGGCACGATGAAGCACTGGAGAGGCTGGCTCAGCGCGAGGGAATGTCCTTCGCGTTCCGTTCAGATAACGACAGAAAAGGAACAATATGACTAACGCTCAGCGTTCCCGCCGTCAGGTGCGTCTTTCGCGCGCCCTCGGCATTGCACTGACCCCGAAGGCCCAGCGCCTGTTCGAAAAGCGCCCGTACGCTCCTGGCGAGCACGGCCGCACTCGTCGTCGCACCGAATCCGATTACGCGGTGCGTCTGCGTGAGAAGCAGCGTCTGCGCGCCCAGTACGGCATCTCCGAGAAGCAGCTTCGCGCTGTGTACGTGAAGGGCACCCGCACCGCCGGCCAGACCGGTGCCGCTATGCTCACCGATCTCGAGTCCCGTCTCGACGCCCTCGTGCTGCGTGCCGGCTTCGCCCGCACGACCGCTCAGGCTCGTCAGTTCGTGGTGCACCGTCACATCATGGTTGACGGCAACATCGTCGATCGCCCGTCCTACCGCGTCAAGCCGGGCCAGACCATCCAGGTCAAGCCGAAGAGCCAGACCATGGTTCCGTTCCAGGCTGCGGCTGAAGGCGTTCATCGCGACGTGCTTCCTGCCGTTCCGCCGTACCTCGACGTCAACCTCGCTTCCCTGAAGGCGACCCTGACCCGCAAGCCTGTTCCGGAAGAGATCCCGGTGCAGGTGAACATCCAGTACGTCGTCGAGTTCTACGCTCGCTGACCTGGATCCATTTCATTTTTCAAGGACATACAGCACAAGGCCCCGCTTTTGGCGGGGTCTTCTGCTATCTGCAACTCGTCTCTGAACAGACGCTGCATGGAACAGACATTGCATGGGATCTGTCGCCGCAGGATTCACAAAACTTCGATATTCTTCAACGGCAACCGGAGCCTGTACGGTCCGCGGGTCAATGAAGATCCGCGGACACCTGCGGGGGGGGGGGAGTCAGCTTACTTGCCGAACACCCCTGAAACAATCGACGACACGATGGACATGATGAGCGAGCCGAGCACCGACCACCAGAACCCGTCGATGACCACGCCCACGTCGAAGAACGAGAAGGCGAGCCACGAGGCGAGCTCCATGAACAGCCAGTTGATCACCAGCGCGACGAATCCGAAACTCAGCAGCGAGAAGGGGAGTGCCAGCAGGTGCACGACCGGTTTGATCGACGCGTTAATCAAAGCCATGAACAGAGAGAACGCGGCGATACCGAGAATCGGCGGTTCGCCTTTCGCCTGCATGCCGGGCAACAACGCGACCATGACTCCGACGGCGATGGTCATAATCAGCCAGTTGATGAGAAAGCTTTTCATGCCGTCAGTCTACAGCACACGATCAGATATCAGAAGGAATCTGGGCATCACTGACCGCAGAATGCCTGGCGGAGCATGGTGGCGTACACCGGGCGGCCTTGCGGCGTCAGATGCGTGCCGTCGTCGTACAGGTATTCGCTGTGCCCTTCGCTGGTGCCGTACCAGTCGATGATGCCGACATTGCTGTGGCTTGTCGCGAAGGAACGCAGAATCGCATTGTTCTGATCCTGCCACGAGACTGGAACGCGCAAGGTGAGGAAGTACACCGGCTTGCCATCCATCGCATCGACGATGCTTTGCAATTCGGCCTCGTCGCGAATCGGTCCGTTGTCGCCGAGCGCGACCACGACCACGCTGCCGCCTTGTCCTGCCCCGGCATGTTGGGCGTAGATTCCCGGGGCTGTGGTGATCTGCCGGCTGACCTGCGCATCAATGACGGCTTTGGGCATGATCTGCTGGATGATATCCGCGGCTCCCAAAGCCACGGAATCCCCGATGATCAATGGGTCGGCGCTACACACACCGGTCGCCGCATCAAAAGTCCACGACGACAACGGAACGCCTGCCGGCACTTTTTCGGCATGTGCGTTCATTTTCGGCGTGGCGGGGGCCTTCGAAGGAGTTTGCTGGGCGTTCTTGGACGAGCCTGAAGCCGAGGGCTTGGACGATGGGGAAGCGGCGTGTCCGGCGGAATCTGGTGCCTGGGACGCTCCCGCGGACGGTGACGAACCGGTGACACCAGTGAGGGCCTTCTTCCCTGCGAGGCTGGCTTCGCCTGCGATTTCCGGCCGCAGCTCGATTGAACGCTGTTCAACGATGCCGTTCCAGTCGAACGGCAGGCACCCGACGATGATGACAGCGACCAAACCAGCCGCAGCCATCACCTTCGCCGCCGGCTGCACATCTGCTAGATATGCGCGCACGGTACATCCGGCGCCTGTCACCACCAGCCTCAGACCTGTCATGGCCTTCGGCTCCGCGTTGTTATCGTTGGGCTGACCCGCGCTACCATCGCCGCCGCCGGCAGCTGACTTCGCGCCTTTTTCTGTCGCCTCGGAAGCGGTTCCGGCCGTGGTGCCCCGATGCACCGGGACTTCGATGAATCGGTGGATGAGTTCCGCCGCGCCTGCAATCACCGCGAACTGCAACAGCCAGCCCCACCACGGCATCGTGGTCGTGCGTGTCGCCGGATTCATGATCTCCAGCAGCGGGAAATGGATGATGTACACCGCGAACGCCCGCGATCCTGCGACGACCAACGGCTGGCACCCCAGAATCGCCGCCGTGACAGACCCGCGTACTGTGCAGGCGGCGACCAGCAACGCCGCCAAGATGGCCGCCACCAGATAGCCGCCGCGGTACATCCATATGGCCTCGCCATCGACAACTGCGACGCCGGCTGCCAGGGCGAGCAGTGCGATCAACGCAAATATGTCGGACATGCCGATGGTCGCACCTCCTACGGTGGTGCGATAAGTCATGCGCTTGACCAACCGGTTCACCCACGCCCGTGCCGGAACCCGCTGTCCGGTTCCGTCGTTCGCGGAGTCGTCGGTGGCCGCACGAAGCCCTGGCTTGGTATCTTTTGACACAGGCGCCGCGGCACGGTCCGCGAGCAACAGTGCGAGCTCGGCGCCGACCAGCAACTCGGCCGCGCGCGTATCAAGACCGTAATACAGGTGCGCGGTATCGTTCCCGTTGAAGGAAAGCGCCCCCATGGCGACGGATGAACCAAGAATCAGGAACAGCACCGCCGCGTGCATCATCCAGCGGGTACGGCAGATGCGGTGCAGCAGCAGCAGGATCGCCGGCCACAGCGCAGCGAACTGCATGACAATCGCCACAAACCACAGCGGGGTCAGGGGAGAAGGCAGGCCAGCCGCGGCGAAATACGGCAGTTTGCGGAAGATATAAACCCAGTTGACCACGAATGTTGCCGCAGGCAACGCGTCCGCCCGCGCCTTGAGCAGCAGCGAAGGGGAGAACAAGTACACGAGCGGAATGGTCAATGCGATGGATGTCAAGACCATCGGCCACAGCCGTTTGAACCGTTTGAGAACGTATGAACCGTACCGGAAGCCACCGCGTCCGATCGCGCGCTCAATGCTACGGGTACTCAAGAAACCGGTGATGACAAAGAAGACTGTCACGCCGAGGAAACCGCCGGAGAGCATGGATGGACGCGTATGGAACAGCACGACTGACACAATCGCAAGGGCGCGCAACCCATCGATGCCACGGTATCGACCGCCGGCATGCACTGACATGTCTTCGTGCGACTGGTGTTCGCTGATACCGGCTTGACTTGCCATGGTTCCCTTCCTTGCGTTCGATGCGTTAGATATTTGTACAAACCGCTACAGACGTATCCAAAAACGACACGCCGGTGCGACATGCGCACCTACGGACACGCGGCTATAGCATGGGTGTCATGAAGTTGCATCTGTATCTGGTCCGCCATGGCCAGACCTATTTCAACCGCTACAACCGGCTGCAAGGCTGGTCAAATTCCCCGCTGACCGAACAGGGGCTCGCCGACGCTGAACGCGCCGCTCGCAAGCTCGAAGGAATCCAGTTCGCCGCCGCATACTGCTCTGACACCACGCGCGCGGAACAGACGGCACGAATGATCCTCGACGTGAACGAAAGCCACGGCCATAAGCGCCCGACACTGATCGCTGATATGCATTTCCGCGAACAATACTACGGGTATTTCGAAGGACAAGATATGTCCGCCTCCTGGTGGGCGGCGGGGGCTCCTCATGGCGCCGGAACCTATCAGAAGATCGTCTTGCAGTATGGACTCGCCGCGACCCGTGATTTCCTCAAACAGGCCGATCCCTTCCATGATGCTGAATCAGACGAGGAATACTGGAACCGGATCGAAGGCGGGTACCGGCTCATCGCGTCCAATCACATGCTCCATGACGGTGACCGCGTGTTGCAGATCTCTCACGGCAACACCCTGCTCAGCCTCATGCATCGTTTCGCCCCGGACGGCTATGACCTGTCCGAACGACCGGGCAACGGCAGTGTGACACAGCTTGACTTTGACACCGAAGCCCCATTCGATACGGCGCTGAGCGTAATTTCCTACAACAATTGACCTGTGCGCCCGGGGGCGATAGATTCGTCAACAAGGCGCGCGTCTCGCCCGCCTACTAGGCTTGACCCGGTATCGTAGCGCTGTACGCGCGTGAGCAGAAAGAGGTTCGCATGGGTGTTGGAGACATCGCCGGGCTGATTGCGGCAATCGCATTCGCGATTCTTGTCGGCTTCCTTATCTACCCGCTGATTCGGCTGGGCAAGCTGTTCGACCAAATCGCCATCACCGTCAAGGAGTCGGGTGACCACGCCATCCCCGCCATTGACGAGGGGGTCACCACAGTCAAGCAGGTCAACAAGTCCCTGGCTGATGTCAATCGCATCTCCGATTCCGCATCCACCACGGTAAACAACATCACCGCGCTGACTGATTTGTACGGTTCATTCCTCGGCAAGCCGGTCATCAAAGCTGCATCTACGGTGTATGCGCTCAAGTCGACGGTTCAGCAATTCTTCTCCAAGAAAACCGCACGCAAGCAGGTCGTGCCCACCAAGCCGGCTGACGCCAAGACGCGGGCGAAGGCCCCAACGAAGTAACCGGGCAGGCAGACAAGGAGCATCATGAAAAGAACGTTCTGGGTGGCAGTAGGCGTGGTCATCGGTGTGGTGGCCGTCGCCAAAGCCCAGGCTTATGTCAAGGCCAACACCCCTGATAACGCAAGGCAGTTCCTGCTCGGCCCCGATCAGGACAACGTCCTGCAACGCACGCTCGCCGGTCTCATCGAGGATTTCAACACGACCCGCAAAGCGCGCGAAGCGGAGTTAAACGCACAGTATTCAGGTATTTCAAAGTAACAGGTGCCGCACCAGTCTGGCATCAATAACGCAGGCCCACGCCGCAACCGCGAGCCGCACACAACACAAGGAGTCATCCCGCTTATGCGCACAGCAGACATCGCAAAGCGTTACCTCACGTATTTTCAGAAGCACGGCCATTTGGTCATGCCGTCGGCTTCGCTCATCTCACCGAACCCGACAACCCTGTTCACCATTGCAGGCATGGTGCCGTTCATCCCGTACCTGCTCGGTGAGCAGACGCCGCCCGCCACGCGCGTGACCTCGAACCAGAAGTGCGTGCGTACGCTCGATATCGACGAGGTCGGAAAAACCACCCGCCACGGCACCTTCTTCCAGATGCTGGGCAACTTCTCCTTCGGTGATTACTTCAAGGAGGAGGCAATCCATTACGCGTGGGAGCTGTTGACCACCCCGCAGGACCAAGGCGGCTACGGTTTCGACCCCGAAAAGCTCTGGGTTACCACCTTCACCGACGATGAGGAAGCGCGTTCGATCTGGAAGAACGAAGGCTTCGACCCCGAACATATGCAGGTGTTCGGTATGGAAGACAACTTCTGGACCACTGGCGGCCCCGGCCCCGGCGGCCCCTGCTCCGAGATTTACGTTGACCGCGGCCCGGAATACGGCCGTGATGGCGGTCCCGCGGCTGACGAAAACAGGTTCATCGAAATCTGGGATCTCGTTTTCGAAAACTACGAGGTTGACAACGTCAAGTCCAAGACCGACCTGCATATCGTCGGCGAGCTGGAACACAAGAACATCGATACCGGCGCCGGTCTGGAACGTCTCGCGTACCTCATGCAGGGCAAACAGAACATCTACGAGACCGATGAGGTCTTCCCGGTCATCGAGGCCGCGGAGAAACTCTCCGGCCGTACCTACGGTGAAGACGCTGACGCGGATGTGCGCTTCCGCGTCGTGGCCGATCATGTGCGTTCCGCCCTCATGATCATGTCCGACGGCGTGCGTCCGAGCAACGTCGGTCGTGGCTACGTGCTGCGTCGTCTGCTGCGCCGAACCGTGCGCTCCATGCGTATGCTCGGCGTGCGCGACCACGTGCTGCCCACACTCTTCCCGGTCTCTGAAGCGGCAATGGAACCGAATTATCCGGAACTCAAGGACACCTTCCATGAGGTTTCGGAATCCGCATACGGTGAGGAAGACGCCTTCCTGAGGACCCTGGAAAGCGGCACCACGATTCTTGACGTCGCGGTCGATCAGGCCAAGCGTAATCATGGTGAAGTCTCCGGTGAGGACGCCTTCAAGCTCCACGATACCTACGGCTTCCCGATTGAGCTCACCCTTGAAATGGCCCAGGAACAGGGCGTTAAGGTCGACGAGGCGAAGTTCCGCGAGCTCATGCACGAACAAAAGTCCCGTGCACGCGCCGACGCACTCAAGAAGCGCCACAACGTTGATCTGAGCGTCTACGACGATTTCAAGAAGACGCTCGCCAAGCCGATCGACTTCCTCGGATACACCGATTTTTCGAGCCGTTCCACCGTGCTCGGCATCATGCAGGAAGGCAAGGGTTCGGTGCCTGCGGTGACCGGCCCGGCGAACGTCGAGGTCATCCTCGACCGCACCCCCTTCTACGCCCAGGCTGGCGGTCAGCTCGCCGACCAGGGCGAGATTATCTCCGACGACGGCGCGGTGCTTGAAGTCGACGACGTGCAGAAGCCCATCAAGGATCTGATCGTCCATCAGTGCCGTCTGACCGAAGGCACGCTCGTGGTCGGTGCCGCGGTCAACGCGAATATCGACCTGCAGCGTCGTGGCGCCATCGCTCGCGCTCACACCGCAACACACATGGTGCATAAGGCTCTGCGCGAAGAGCTCGGCCCGCAGGCTACCCAGCGTGGCTCCGAAGATGCCCCGAACCGTCTGCGCTTCGATTTCCAGTGGTCCAAGGCCCCGAGCAAGACCGTCATGGACGCTGTGGAGGCGCGAGTCAACGACCGTCTGCGCGACAACCTTGTCGTCACCACCAAGGAAATGAAGTTCGACGACGCTATTGCGCTCGGCGCGATGCATCTGTTCGGTGAGAAGTACGGCGATATCGTGCGTGTCGTGTCCATCGGCGAGGACGGCTGGAGCCGCGAGCTGTGCGGTGGTACCCACGTCGACCATGTCGGCAAGATCGGCCAGATCAGCATCATGTCCGAAGCCTCCATCGGCTCCGGTGTTCGCCGCGTGGATGCTGTTGTCGGCCAAGGCGCCTATGAATTCAACGCCCGTGAGCATGCGTTGGTCTCGCAGTTGTCCGACAAGCTCAACGCCCGTCCGGACGAGCTCGCCGATCGTGTCAATACGCTGCTTGCCAAGCTCAAGGAATCCGATCGTCGCCTGTCCTCTATGTACGAGGCCCAGCTTGCAGCTGCCGTCCCTGAGCTTGTGAAGAAAGCCCAGGCTTCGAACGCGCCTGTTACGGTCGCCTCGAAGAATGTCGGTCATTTCGGCTCGTTCGACGCGCTGCGCAAGACCGTCCTCGACATCCGTGGCCGTCTTGGTGACGATAAGCCGGTTGTAGTTGCCCTTGCCGGCATCAGCAGCGATGACAAGCCGATGGTTGCCGTGGCGACCAATGAATCCGCACGCAAGCTCGGCATCAAGGCGGGTGACCTCGTGCGCGGTGCGTCCAAGATGCTCGGCGGCGGTGGCGGCGGCAAGCCTGATTTCGCCCAGGGCGGCGGCGCTGACGCGAGCAAGATCGATGCCGCGTTGAGCTCTCTTGCCGACGAGGCGATGAGAGGCTGACCACACGATGGTGTGGCTTGGTGTCGATCTCGGTGAAGCCCGGGTCGGACTCGCATTGTCCGACCCCGAGCTCACCTTCGCACACCCGATAGGCAATATCAAAGTCCACGGCAATGCCATGGACGCCATCGAGGATGTCATCGACATCATCGAACGAGAGCAGGTGGAACGCATCATCGTGGGCGTTCCCCTGCTGCTCAGTGGCAAACAGGGAGAAAGCGCGCGCAAAGCGCAAGGCTGGACGCGCGAACTCATGTCGCGGCTGCTGGAGTACCGTAACACCGGGCAAATCCAGCTCAACGACGTGCCGATTGTAGAGCTGCAAGACGAACGGCTGACTACCGTCGCAGCCCACCGCCAGCTGAGCGATAACCAGATTTCAACACGTGACCACCGTCCGATGGTCGATCAGCAATCGGCGGTGCTGATCCTTCAATCAGCGTTGGACGCCCGTCATGCCGATGCCATACCCAGCAACGAGGCTGCGTAGGCCGGCGAAAGGAAGAGAAGAGACCATGCCAGATGATTTCCGCGAGTTCTTCGAGGAACGCACGCAGTGGACCGATACCGATGGCTCTGGAGACCATACGCATCCCCACGGTACCGCCGACCTTAGCGATGCCAACGATGAAGTGCCTCTGTCACGGCGCCAATTGCGCAAATCGCACGAGAAGCGTCGTAACCAGCAGATCATTCGTATCGTGGCGATTGTGGTCGTCGTGGCCATGGTTGTCGGACTGCTGGTATTCGGCTATACAAAACTCAAGTCTTGGCGTAATGCCCGTGAACGCGCATCGCAGGCGTTGACCGCCGATTATCCCGGACCGGGTACCGGCAAAGTGGAATTCACGGTGGAAAGCGGCGAAGGGCCGGCGGAAATCGGGAATAATCTGGTCAAGGCCGATGTCGTAAAATCGCAGGCCGCATTCACCAGCGCCGTGGCCGCCAACAACAGCACGTTGTATCCCGGCACGTACGAACTGAAGAAGCACATGGCCTGCGCCGACGTCATCGCGATTCTTTCCGACCAGTCCAAGGCCACCGGATTCCTGCAGGTCAAGGCAGGAGAACGGGTTTCGCAGGTCATCGCCGACGCCGCCCAGCTGTCGGGCATCAGTGCCGACGACTTTAATGCGGTCATCAACGGCGGCGGTGCCGGAATCCTTCCCGCGGAAGCTGGCGGCAAATTCGAAGGTTGGTTCGAGCCGGGCACCTACAACGTGAAAAACCGCAATTCAGCTAACGACATCATTAAAGAGATGGTTGACAAGCGCGTTGAAAAGCTGGATTCGCTGGGGGCGCCCACAGGGGCGGACCGCGAGAAGATGCTGATCATCGCTTCAATCGCCGAATCTGAAGTCAATGCTGACGAATACTACGGCAAAGTGGTGCGCGTCATCCTCAACCGGCAGGCCAAGAACATGCCGCTCGGCATGGACTCCACCGTCGCCTACGGTTTGGGAACCACCGCCGACAAACTCACCGACGCCATGCTTCAGGATGCGTCAAACCCGTATAACACGCGTGTCAATACTGGCTTGCCGCCTACGCCGATCAGCAATCCGGGCGAATCGGCAATCAAAGCCGCCATGAATCCTCCCGAGGGGGATTGGCTGTACTTCGTCACCGTGAATCTCACCACCGGTGAGACGAAATTCGCCACCACCGAGGATGAGTTCTGGAAGCTGCGTGACGAATACAAGAGTTCGAACAGCAACGCGAACTGAGCAGGCGGCACGTGTGCATCCGCGTCTTTCGTGTCCATATAGAAGACGCAGATGCACACGTGGGGCGGGTTGACGCTATTATTCGAGAAGCTGCGCCAGCTGCAGGGCACGAGCGGAATCATGCATTCATGCCATGCGGCAGACGGACATACCGAAAAACGACAGACAAGCCGGCATTTGAGCAAAGGAGACGACATGTTGCGTTGGCAGACCGCAGGGGAGTCACATGGTGAAGCGCTCGTCGCGATGATGGAAGGGCTGCCTGCCGGCGTGCGGGTCTGCACGAAGGATATCTCTGCGGCTCTTGCCCGGCGTCGTCTCGGCTACGGGCGTGGCGCGCGAATGAAATTCGAACAGGATCAGGTGCGCCTGCTGACCGGTGTTCGCCACGGCTCCACCTTGGGCTCGCCGATCTCCATCGAAATCGGCAACACCGAATGGCCTAAATGGACCGAAGTCATGAGCGCCGACCCGCTTGACCACGAATTGCCTGACACCGGCCGAAATGCGCCGCTGAGCCGTCCCCGACCTGGACACGCGGACCTGACCGGCATGCGCAAATACGGTTTTACCGACGCCCGCCCGATTTTGGAACGGTCCAGCGCTCGTGAAACAGCATCCCGCGTGGCTTTGGGCGCGGTGGCCGCGAATTTCCTCGAACAGGCGCTGTCCATTCGCACGGTTGCGCACGTCATCTCCATAGGCGGTGTCGGTATTGACGAGGATGCTCCGCTGCCGGTCCCGGATGACCTCGACGCACTCGATGCGTCACCGGTCAGAACCCTGGATAAAGACGCCGAAAAGCGCATGATGGAACGCATCGACGAGGCGAAAGCGTCTGCCGATACACTTGGCGGTGTCATCGAGGTCATCGCGTACGGCGTTCCCGCAGGACTGGGTACGTACGTCGAATCAGACCGCCGTCTCGATGCGGCACTGGCCGGCGCCCTGATGGGCATCCAGGCGATTAAGGGCGTCGAAATCGGCGATGGATTCAAGGAAGCAGACCGTCCCGGCTCCCTCGCCCATGATGAGATTGTGGTGAATGATGACGGCCGTATCAGTCGTCTGAGCAATCGTGCTGGCGGTATCGAAGGTGGTATGTCCAACGGCGAGCCCATCCGCGTGAGGGCTGCAATGAAGCCGATCCCGTCGATTCCGAAGGCCTTGCGCACCATCGACGTGCTGACGGGCGAGCCGGCACAGGCCATCAATCAGCGGTCCGACAACACGGCAGTCCCGGCGGCGTCGGTCGTCGCCGAAGCGATGGTGCGGCTGACCTTGGCGCAGTTCGTCCTTGAGAAATTCGGCGGTGACAATATCGCCGAAACGCGTAGAAACGCCGAGAACTATCTCGCCTCCTGGCCCGAGCATCTGCGCTGAGCGTCGCCCAGTGGCAAGTTCGCATACATCGGTAGGGATTTCACTGATTACAGAGTGAGGATGGTATGACTGAGCATCGTCATGGCGGCCACGGCAATCGCCATCATGGTCAACCTCGTCGGTCAGGCAAATCACGGAACACGCCTCGTATAGCTGAGCCGCCGGTGGCAGTGCTCATCGGCATGCCTGGAGCTGGAAAAACACGTGTGGGCGGCGAAGTCGCACAGATGCTGGGAGTTCGGTTCACTGATTCGGACGAGGTGATCGAGCAGCGTGCTGGCATGCGTATCACCGAGTATTTCAGCGAGTACGGCGAGCCGAAGTTCCGTGAGCTGGAATCGCAGGTCATCGCCGATTTGTTGCGCACGGCCGGTGGTATCGTCTCGCTCGGCGGGGGAGCGCCCATGACCGAGTCCGTCCGCCGCAATCTGCAGAAGTATATCTCGCAAGGCGGCAAAGTCGTCTATTTGCAAGCCGATCCGCAGGAAGCGATGGAGCGGGCGCGCCGGGGCGGCAACAGGCCGATGCTCGCCGGTGATGCCGCCGCCCGTTGGCGTGCCTTGTACGAGGAACGCGACCCAGTATTCGACGCTGTCGCGAATGTGCATGTGCATACCCGCGGATCATCGCCGCAACATGCGGCAAGGAAGGTGATGGATATGGTCATGGAACATGACGTACATGTCACAGGCGCGTCAATCACGCCGTACGATGTGCGCATCGGCGTCGGGACATCGAATCATCTCGCCGAAGTGCTGGGCGACCGGCCGGTGAGAATTGCCCTGATCCATACGGCGCCCGTACAGCGGCATTCTGATCGTGCGCGCGCTCTGTTGCGCCAGGCCGGGTACGAGGTCAGTGACGTGCTGATTCCGGACGCCGAGGCCGGCAAGACCATCGAAGTCGCCAACGGCATCTGGCAGCGGCTCGGCAACGAGGGGTTCACCCGTTCGGACGCCGTGGTCGGCTTGGGCGGCGGCGCGGCGACCGATCTTGCCGGATTCGTCGCGGCGACTTGGATGCGCGGCATCCGCTACGTGAACTGCCCGACATCCCTGCTGGCGATGGTGGATGCTTCAACCGGCGGGAAAACCGGTATCAACACGCCGCAAGGCAAGAATCTCGTCGGCTCGTTCTACACGCCTGCGGGTGTGCTCGCCGATATGCGAACCCTGGAGACTCTGCCCAACGATATCTTCATCGAAGGCCTGGGCGAAGTCGCGAAATCCGGATTCATACGCGATCCTGAGATTCTCAGCATTCTGGAGGATCATGCCCAGGAATTGCGCGAGTTCGACGGTTCCACCTTCCTCGGCTCTCCGCTCGAGGATGTTGTCGCAGAACTGATTGAGCGTACGGTGAAGGTCAAAGCCTATCACGTGTCCAACGACCTGTGCGAAGCCGGGCTACGTGAATTCCTCAACTATGGGCACACGCTCGGTCACGCTATCGAACAGATCGAGCATTTCAAGTGGCGGCATGGCAATGCGGTTGCTGTCGGATGCGTGTTCGCGGCGGAACTGTCCAGTATCCTCGGGTATATCGATCAGGATCTCGTCGACTATCATCGTCAGCTGCTCGGTTCGCTCGGCCTGCCGATTTCATGGTCGGGCGGCGATTGGGACAGCGTGCTCACACTCATGCACCGCGACAAGAAGGCGCGCGGCAACACCCTGCGTTTCGTGGTGCTCGAAGGTGTCGGCCACCCGATCCATCTGGACGATCCGCCTATCGAGGCAGTGCATGAGGCGTTCGAGCGGATCCGTTCTGCGCACTGAACGCCTCCTGCGATTGCCAAGGATTCGGTAACAAGCGAAAGGACAGCAATGGCACGACATGTTCTTGTGGTCAATGGACCCAATCTCGGGCGTCTTGGCGTCCGCCAGCCCGATGTGTACGGGCATCAGGACCTTGAAACGCTGCGCAAGGATTGCACGCAGTGGGGGCAAGAACTTGGTCTGGATGTGGAAGTTCGGCAGACCGATGACGAGGCGGAGATGATCCACTGGATGCATGAGGCCGCGGATGGCGCCATTCCGGTCGTCATGAACCCGGCGGCGTTCACGCATTACAGCTACGGCCTCGCCGACGCGGCGCATATGGTTGGTGATGCCGGCGTGCCACTGATGGAGGTGCATATTTCGAATCCCGCGGCACGCGACGAGTTCCGCAAGCGTAGTGTCATTTCACCGGTGGCTACGGGAACCATCACAGGCATGGGATTCTTCGGGTATCGTCTCGCCCTCGAGGCGGTGGCCCACATCATCGGCCAAGAAGCCTGAATTCCACCCCGGATCTATTAGCTTAGCCCCGACGATTGTTGAATCGTCGGGGCTTGTTGTTTTTCATGCGCGTAGCAGCAGAGGATTGCGCGCGTGTGAGTCGCCACGAACCGGCACGGCAACGGGTTGACAACCGGCATGACAACGTTTTGTGTGAAGCGATTCAGAAAACACTGACCGTCGTCTCATGAAACAATGTCAAACAGTGTTGAAGAATGGCGGTCTTTCAACAATCGCACCGTTGCATTGGTGTTGCGGAACAATCCCGATATCATGAAAATACCTGATACAAACGTATGCAATCCGATGACGGACCTCCCCAGGTGGTCGTGGTCACACGGCCGGAGGGCATGCGATACAGCCACAGCAGGCTACGCGCAATCCGGCGCGATTTCCTGTACGGGCATCTCACAGTTGAGAATTGGAAGGATATATGGCCATTCAACGATTCAAAACAGCGGCATGCAAGACGCTTGGCGTCGCCGTGTGCACTGCGATGGTCCTTGGTGCCGGGGCGTTGACACTTCCTGTCAACGCGCAGGCAGAGGATCAAACCTCGACGAGCTCCGGCTCGTCCACGTCCAGTGTCACCGCCTCAACCGCGGCAAGCTGGGTCAACAGCGATGTCCAGGTCATTGCGTTCCAGCAGACCTGGAACACCATCGCCAAGGAATGCAAGGACACCTACGGCCCCGAAGACGTAGGCTACGTCGAAGTGTCCCCGCCCCAGGAATCCATCAAGGGAAGCTCCTGGTGGACTTCATACCAGCCGGTGAGTTACAAGCTTGATTCAAAGCTGGGCACCGAAGCTGAATTCAAGAACATGATCACCGTCTGCAAGGCGCAAGGTGTCGGCATCATCGCCGATGTGGTCATGAACAACACCGCCGCTCCCGACAATAAAGGCACCTTCACCGGCACGAACGGCAGCCAGTACACGCCCGATGCCGGCTCATTCCCCGGATTCGCGACATCCACGTATCCTGACGGTTTGACTGCTGCGGACTTCCACACGTGCACCAAGGAGGTTGCGGATTATAAGAATCAGGAGGAGGTCCAGCAATGCCGTCTGAACGGCATGCTTGATTTCGATTCCGAATCCGATAAGGTGCAGGACATCGAAGCCGACTATATGGCCCGCATGTACAACTACGGTGTAATCGGCTTCCGTATCGACGCCGCCAAGCACATCAACACCGACAGCCTCCACGCGCTGAAAGCCAAACTTGCGCAGAAGATCGGCAAGAACGCATCCGATATCTACTGGATCCAGGAGGTCATCGGCAATGGCTCCGAAGCCGCCGGCATCCAGCCGCCGCATTATACACAGAACGGTACGGTGACCGAATTCGGATTCAAGAGCGAAATGAGCCAAGCGTTCAACAACAACGTCACTTCGCTCAAGGACTTGGCCAAGCGACTGAGCGGCGACCTATCAAGCAACGATGCGAACGTATTCGTCACCAACTGGGACACCGAGCGCGACAACGGCACCATCACGTACAAGGACAGCGGCAAGTACCAGCTCGCCAACGCGTTCATGCTGGCCTACGGCTACGGCACACCGCGCCTGATGTCAGGATACAAGTTCGACAACAGGGATGCCGGTGCGCCAGGAGCCACCGACACGACGGTCCCGGATGTTGACATGAACAAGGCCTGCTCCACCAACACGGGCGACTGGAACTGCGAGCAGCGCTGGACCTCCACGCGCGGCATGATTGCCTTCCACAAATACGTCGGCGATACCGCGACCTCACCGGTCAAAGACTGGCAGTCCAACGGCAACGACAGCATCGCCTTCTCGCGCGGCACCAAGGGCTTCCTGGCGCTCAACAACGGCACCAAGGCGCTTGACGTCACTTACGACACGACGCTTCCGGACGGCGAATACTGCAATGTGTTCTCCACCCAGGATTGCTCCCAGACCGTGACCGTCTCCGGCGGCAAGGTCAAGACCACCATCCCGGCCCGTTCGGCAATCGCCCTGTACGGCGGCGCCACCAAGGCCAGCCATCCGGCGGCCTCGGCGACCACCGACCCGTCCGACCCGAAGGTCGAAATCAAGGACGAGGCCGTCAAGCCCACGGACACCACGCTCACCGTGTACTACAAGAACGACAACGGATACAAGCAGCCGTACATCCACTACGGTGTCGGCGAAACCTGGACCGACGTTCCCGGCAAGGCGATGACCTACGACAAGACGAGCGGCTACTGGAAGTACACCATCGAAACCGGCGGCAATACCGTGCAATACGTGTTCAACGACGGCAGCAACAGCTGGGACAATCCGAACGGCGGTGGCAATTACGAAGCCGCCAAGGGCATCGTCCAGCAGACCGTCACCGATCATGCCAGCACGGTCGGTTCGCCGAAAACATACCACCAGAACGGCAAGACTCGTTTGGTCGTCCATTACAAGGCGCCTGCGGGTGACAAGGCACGCGCCCTGTGGGTGTGGGGATCGAATTCCAACACCTCAGCGAAACTTGACGGACAGCAGATCGAGTTCTCCGGCACCGATTGCTGGGGCGAAGTCGCCACTGTCACCTTCGACGGTACGTACACCGATTTCGGTGTCATTATCAAGGGCAAGGATGACTGGAAAAAGGTCGGCCAGAATGACCGTAATGTGAAGGTCGCAGCGGACGGCACCGCAGAGATCTGGGTGGACGGCACCGCCTCGGATCTCGAGCAGACGCTCACCGTTGCCCCGGCCGACTACGTCAGCTCCTGCAAAGGGTATGACGTGAACATTACGGTGCACTACTACCGAGACGACGGCCTGTATTTCAACGCCGGCGACACGACGAACAAGACTCCGCAGTGGGACCTGTGGACATGGTCAGGTGCCGGCAGCGTTAATTCGCAGCAGAGCCTCACCAGTCATGATGACTGGGGTGAAATCAGCACGTGGACGCTGAAAAACTACAAGTATCCCACCGACACGTCATCTGGAGCCAGTGACATCGGCTTGCTGCGCCGCTACGGTGGCGATGCCTGGATCAAGGAACCTGATGGCGAAAACCACTTCATCCCGGCCGACTCCCTGGTGTTCGACTCCGCCACCAAGACCGGCAAGGCTGAGGTCTGGCTGGTCGCCGGCGACCCAACCGTCTACACCGCACAACCGTCCCTGACCGTTTCGGTGCGCAGCGCGGAAATCGCCGATGCCAAGAAGATCGCCGTCAAACTCAGCGGCGAGCCTTCCGGCGACGTGACCGCGACCGTCACAGACGAAAACCGCAAAACCGTTGACGTTGCCGACGTGAAAGCCGACAAGGCGACTGTGACCGTCACCACGAAGGACGCTCTCGCCGTCGATGGCGCGTACACCGTGACCATCAGCAACGACAAGGGCGACAAGATCGGTTCCGCCACTGCGGTTGCTGGTGCCATCGTGCGCACCGACGACTTCGACAAGACCTACGCCTACGACGGTGATGATCTTGGAGCCACGTGGACCAAGAGCAAGACCACCTTCAAGGTGTGGGCCCCGACCGCCAAGGGCGTGGACTTGGTCGTCTACAAGTCCGACACGAGCGCGGACGCCGAACAGGCCTATACCTCGCCGATGACCAAGGGCGACAAGGGCGTGTGGAGCGTCGCGGTGGACGGGGACCTGAAGGATACCGCCTACCAGTATCGCCTCACCTTCGCCGACGGCACGGTCAACTACTCGGCCGATCCTTATGCGACCGCTGCCGTGGTCAATGGCAAGCGTTCCGTCGTCCTGTCTGACGAGGAGAAGTCCATCAAGGACTTCGAGCGCATGCCGTCCTTCGGCTCGTCGTCCAACGCGGTGATCGCCGAGACCCACATCCGCGATCTGACCAAGAACGCCAACTCCGGTGTGTCAGAAGCCAATCGCGGCAAGTACCTCGGTGTTGTCGAAGCGGGTACCAAGAATTCTCAAGGCAAGGCGACCGGTCTTGACTACCTCAAGCAGCTGGGCATTACCCACGTGCAGATCCAGCCGATGTTCGACTATGCGAGCGTCGACGAGACCAAGGCACTGGATGATTCCAACTACAACTGGGGGTACGACCCGGAGAACTACAACGTGCCGGAAGGCTCGTACTCGTCGAACGCGAGTGATCCCGCCGCGCGAATCGTCGAAGCCAAGGAAATGGTCAACGGGCTGCACAACAACGGCCTGCGCGTCATCATGGATGTGGTCTACAACCATGTCGCCGACGCCTCGACGAACCCGTTCAACCTCACTGTCCCGGGATACTACTTCCGGTACAATGCGGACGGCTCCATGGTCAACAACTCCGGCTGCGGCAACGACACTGCCTCCGAACGGGCGATGATGCGCAAGTACATCGTCGATTCGGTCACGTATTGGGCGAAGAATTATAATATCGACGGCTTCCGCTTCGACCTCATGGGCCTCGAGGATCTCGAAACCATGAAGGCGGTGCGCGCGGCCCTCGACAAAATCGATCCGGGCATCATCATTGTCGGCGAAGGCTGGGATATGAATTCCACGATGGACAAGTCCAAGATGTCCATCCAGCCCAACGCCTACGAGCTGGACAACACCGGATTCAACGGCACCAAGACCGGTTCGACCGTCTCGTTCTTCAACGATTCGATCCGTGACGGTCTTAAGGGCTCCGTGTTCTCCGACACCGACACCGGCTTCGTTTCCGGCAAGGCCGACCAGGAGAAGCTGATTCTGCACAATATGCTCGGCTGCCCGTACGATTCAACCGAAGGCGCCACCACCTGCTGGAACGGCAATGCGCAGGACCACTACCAGACCGCCTCCCAGGTGGTCCAGTACGCGGAAATCCACGACAATCTGACCTTGTACGACAAGCTCGTCAAGTCGGTGCCGAACGATGACGAGGCGACACGCACCAAGCGCGCCGAACTCGCCGATTCCGCGCTGTTCCTGTCGCAGGGCATCTCTGAGATCCAGCTCGGACAGGAGTTCCTGCGCACCAAGAACGGTGACGGCAACAGCTACAAGTCCGGCGACTCGGTCAACGCCATTGATTGGGATCGTCTTAACGATGCCAACTATGGCGCGAACGCCGAGTATGTCAAGGGCCTGATCGCCCTGCGCAAGAAGATCGCGGCGTTCCGTATGTCAAGTTACGACCAGATTGCGCAGAACACCAAGGTCCTTGAGGCCAAGGACGGTGTGGTCGCCTACCAGGTCAAGGACGACGATGGCACGTACGTGGTTGTGCTCAACGCCAATGACACGGATGCCACAGTATCCGGCCTGACTGCCGGCGACTACAAGCTGCTGGTTTCCGATGGCGCGGTCACGGCTGATCCGTCCGAGGCGAAGACCGCCACGGTCTCCGATGCCGGATACACGGTCCCGGCCCTGTCCGCCGCGGTGCTCGCCTTCGCGCCGAAGGGAGCGACGGATACGCCCGGCGACAACACTGGTGACAAGGCGGCCCAACAGCCTACGCAGAAGCCGGCACAGAAACCCCAGGACAGCAAGTCCGCCGCACAGGCCGCAAACAAGCCTGCGGACCTTGCAAAGACCGGCGCTTCCGTCGCAGGTGCCATCCTCGTGTGCATGGCACTGGCTCTGGCCGGTGTGATGTCGCTGGCTGGGGAGCGCAAGGCAAGGAACGGCTCACATCGTGACTAGCCTGCTGCCTCACAACGCCTAGTCTGACTTCATGTCAGGCTGGCCCATCAACGGGTGACGAACGTATAACAGCGTTCGTCACCCGTTGTCATTGTTTGCGCTGGTTTGTGTCCTAATATGCTTGAGCGTCCACCACCCTCTGCGAACGTTTGCATGGCGAAGCTGCCCGTCATAGAATGCTGTCAGCCCATCCAACGGAGGAACCATGAAACAACGCATCAGAACCATTGTGGTCGCCGTGCTGTGCATCGCCGTCAGCGCAGGCCTTACCGTAGCGACATTCCGCACACCGACCGGTGTCCCCGCTGATTTCGATCCGGCAAGCTACCGCAGCGATGTCATCGTGACTATGTTCCAAGCCAACTGGAAGTCAGTCGCCAAGGAATGTACGGATACCCTCGGACCTGAAGGTGTGGCGTACGTTCAGGTCTCTCCGCCGCAGGAATCCATCAAAGGCACTCAATGGTGGACGTCCTATCAGCCGGTGAGCTACAACTTGAACTCCAAGGAAGGAACCGAACAGGAGTTCAAATCCATGGTCGCCACCTGCAAGGCCGCAGGGGTCGGCGTCATCACCGACGCCGTTATCAACCACACAACCGGCGTCGACCAGGGTAGCGGCACCGGTACCGGCGGCAGCTCCTTCGACGCGAAGGGCGATTTCCCCGCCATCGGATACACCGCGAAGGATTTCCACACCTGCGACACGGATGTCATCAACTACATCGACCAGGAGAACGTGCAGGATTGCCGTGTCTCCGGATTGCAGGACCTTGACACATCATCCGCCCATGTGCGTGACACGCTCGCTTCGTATTTCGCCAAACTCTTGAAATACGGCGTCGCCGGCTTCAGGGTGGACGCGGTCAAACACATCTCCAATACTGATGTCCTCGCCATCAAGAAACTCGTGGCGCAGAAGACCGGACGTTCCCTGAGCGACATCTGGTGGATGCAGGAGGTCATCGGCAATGTCAGCGAGGCCGCAGCCATCCAGCCGAAGAACTACACGCGTTCCGGGCAGGTGTCCGAATTCCAATACGCCTACCAGCTCAAGACCTTCTTCTCGAATTCGCTGGTCGGTGGCACCAAATCAATCAAAGACATCACGAGCAATCTGGTGCCCAGCGGTGACGCGGCGATATTCGTCACCAATTGGGATACCGAACGCAACGGCATGACCCTGACATACCGAGACGAAAACTCCTATCTGCTGGCCAACGCCTTCATGCTCGCCTACCCGTACAGCACGCCGAACATCTTCTCCGGCTACGAATACGAGAAATCTGACGACGGAGCCCCAGGGGCGACCAAGACATCCGTTCCCGACACCACATGCGGCACAGGCTCGGATTGGACGTGCACGCAGCGGTGGACGGCGATTCGCGGCATGATCGGCTGGCACAATGTCGCCGGGTCCGCACGTATGACCGACTGGCATGACGACGGCGATAACGTGATCGGCTTCGGCCGTGGCGCCCGGGCCTACATCGTGATCAACAACGGCGAGAACGACGCCACCGTGTCGTATTCCACGTCGATGCCCGCAGGCGACTACTGCAATGTCTACGCCAGCGGCGACTGCTCGTCGAAAGCGCATATCGGCATCGACGGCAAACTCAACGCGACCGTGCCCGCCGGTTCGGCAATCGCCATCCACGTGGCCGCCACGCCCTCCACCTGGCACGGCACCGCCGCCCGCGACGCCTCCGACCCAGATTGGTACGGAAACTGATATGTTCGCTCAACCCGCGTTGTCCCGTAATCAACGGCGGTAATCGGGGAGGAGTCGATTTCGTTGCGCACAGCCCGCTACCTGTCGTGCCGTGCGCAACGAAACACGCCGGGTCATGGCGAGATGATAGATTGGAGTTCCATGGCAAGAAGACAACATGGCAATGCATCGGAACACGTCACCAAGCATATTTTCGTCACCGGAGGCGTGGTTTCCTCCCTCGGTAAGGGGCTGACCGCCTCATCCCTCGGACGCCTGCTGCGTAGCCGCGGCATCCGCGTCCTTCAGCAGAAACTCGATCCTTACATCAACGTCGATCCTGGCACAATGAACCCGTTCCAGCACGGTGAGGTCTATGTCACCGAGGACGGCGCCGAAACCGATCTCGACATCGGCCACTATGAGCGTTTCCTCGATGTCTTCCTCAGCCAGAAGGCGAACGTCACCACTGGTCAGATCTACCAATCCGTGCTGCGCAAGGAGCGCGCCGGCGAGTATCTCGGCCAGTGCGTGCAGGTGATTCCGCATATCACCAACGAAATCAAGAGCCGTATGCGCGCCCAAGCCGCGGACGACGTCGACGTGATCATCACCGAAATCGGCGGCACGGTCGGTGACATCGAATCCCAGCCGTTCCTCGAGGCCGCACGCCAGGTGCGCCGCGAACTCGGCCCGGAGAACTGCATGTTCGTGCACGTCTCTCTGGTGCCGTACATCTCCGCCGCGCATGAACTGAAAACCAAGCCGACCCAGCATTCCGTGATGATGCTGCGCCAGCTGGGCATCACCCCGGACGCGCTCGTGCTGCGTTCCGACCGCACGCTCAACCAGTCCATCAAGGACAAGATTTCGCTTATGTGCGATGTCGACCCTGAAGGCGTGGTCAACTGCGTGGACGCCCCGAGCATCTACGACGTGCCGAAGATTCTGTTCGACGAGGGACTGGACGCCTACGTCGTGCGCGAACTCGGCCTGCCGTTCCACGATGTGGATTGGGCCGAGTGGGAGGATCTGCTCGAGCGCGTGCACCACCCCAAGCATGAGGTGAACGTCGCCATCGTCGGCAAGTACATCGATCTGCCGGACGCCTACCTGTCCGTCACCGAGGCAATCAAGGCCGGCGGTTTTGCCAACTACGCCAAGGTCAACGTCAAGTGGGTCGCGGCCGACCTGTGCGAGACCTGGGAAGGTGCGAAGGCGGCGCTCAACAACGTCGACGGCATCGTGATTCCTGGCGGTTTCGGTATCCGCGGCATCGAAGGCAAGATCGGCGCGCTGAAGTTCGCCCGCGAGACTGGCCTTCCGGCGCTCGGCCTGTGCCTTGGACTCCAGTCCATGGTCATCGAGTATGCGCGCGACGTGCTCGGCCTTGAGGATGCGAACTCCACTGAATTCGAGCCTGATTGCAAGAACCCGGTCATCGCCACAATGGAAGAGCAGAAGGACATCGTCGCCGGCCACGGCGATATGGGCCACACGATGCGTTTGGGCTCCTACCCGGCGAACCTCGAGGAGGATTCCTTGGTCGCCCAGCTCTATGGCAGCACCCACGTGACCGAGCGTCATCGTCACCGTTACGAAGTCAACGTCAACTACAAGCAGCAGCTGCGTGACGGCGGCCTGCGGATTTCCGGCGAAAGCCCGGACGGTGAACTCACCGAGTTCGTGGAGCTTCCGCAGGATGTCCACCCGTTCTACGTGGGCACCCAGGCTCACCCGGAGTTCAAGTCCCGCCCGACCCGTCCGCATCCGCTGTTCGCGGGTCTGGTCAAGGCGGCCCTGGATCATCAGGCTGCCGACCAAGACTAACTGTGACTGACGTGCGAAACAGCCGGCATCATTGACCGGAACCACGAATGCGCCTGCACATCCCAAGTTGTGCAGGCGCATTCATTTCGACACGCCTACACGTGTCACCATCCGATTTCGCATGAGGCGTAGTTCGGACAACCCCTAGTGTTTTCCGCCCCGGTCTGTTAGGTTAGCGATGGAACAACGAATGAATGGAGGCAGCGTACGGTGGCGAGCGAACACACACCAAACGCCGCGGAAGACGTGGAAATGAGCCAGTATGTGGCTGACCGTTCCCGCGTCAACGAGGACAAGATCAAGCAGGATGACGAGATCATCAGCCAGTTCGGTGACTACAACTACGGCTGGCATGATTCCGACGCAGCCGGCGAAGCGGCGAAGAAAGGCATTGACGAGAACGTCGTAAGGGCCATCTCCGCCGACAAGCACGAGCCGCAATGGATGCTTGACATGCGTCTGCGCGGCTACAAGGCTTTCGTCGACAAGCCGATGCCCTCGTGGGGCGTTGATTTGAGCGGCTTCAACGCCGACGATTTCAAGTACTATGTCAAGCCGATCAAGGAGCAGGCGAAGCGTTGGGAGGATCTTCCCGACGATATCCGCAATACCTACGACAAGCTCGGCATCCCGGAAGCGGAGAAGAAGCGTCTGGTCTCCGGCGTCGCGGCGCAGTACGAATCCGAGGTCATCTACAATTCGATTCGCGATGATCTGAAGAAACAGGGCGTGATCTTCGTTGACACCGATACCGCGGTCCGCGAATACCCTGATTTGGTCCGCAAGTATTTCGGCAAGGTCGTGCCGCCGGAAGACAACAAGTTCGGCGCACTGAACACCGCGGCATGGTCGGGCGGTTCCTTCGTCTACGTGCCAAAGGGCGTACACGTCGATATTCCACTCCAGGCCTATTTCCGCATCAACACGCCGAATATGGGTCAGTTCGAGCGCACGCTCATCATCGCTGACGAAGGCTCCTACGTGCATTACGTCGAAGGGTGCACCGCGCCGATATACTCAACGGACTCGCTGCACGCCGCCATCGTCGAAATAGTCGTCGAAAAGCATGCCCGCGTACGCTACACGACAGTGCAGAACTGGTCGAACAATGTGTACAACCTCGTCACTCAGCGCGCATACGTGCGTGAAGGCGGCACAATGGAATGGGTCGATGGCAACATCGGATCCAAGGCAACCATGAAGTACCCGGCATGCATACTCGCCGAGCCGTATGCCAAGGCATCCACCATGTCCCTCGGTTTCGCCGGCAAGGGGCAGTATCAGGATACGGGCGCGAAGATGATTCATCTCGCACCCCACACCAGCTCCACGATCGTGGCGAAGTCCATTTCACGCGGCGGCGGTCGTTCTGCTTATCGTGGACTCGTGAAAATCGTCGACGGAGCTGAAGGCTCGAGTTCGTCGGTCGTGTGCGATGCCCTGCTGGTTGATGATTTCTCTCGCTCCGACACGTATCCGCATGTCGATGTGCGCGAGGATGACGTATCCATGGCCCATGAGGCGACTGTTTCCAAGGTTTCCGAAGACCAGCTGTTCTATCTCATGAGCCGTGGTCTCGAAGAGAAGGAGGCCATGGGCATGATCGTCCGCGGCTTCGTCGAGCCGATTAGCCGCGAGCTGCCGATGGAATACGCGCTTGAGCTCAACAGGCTCGTCGAATTGCAGATGGAAGGATCGGTAGGCTGATCCATGGCAGAACAAGAGCAGAACACAATGCAGAACGTACAGGACGTACAATCGCAAACCCAGCCGAAGGATACGGAGATCAAGATCCCGCAAGCCGACCCGCATGACCCGTATGCGTTCCCCGCGGCCATGCCGTCGAGTGCGGACCGTGAACCACGTTCCTTCGAGGTGGGCGACTTCAAGCAGCCGACCCGAAAACAAGAGGATTGGCGATACACGCCGATTGAACGCATCGAGGAATTCTTCGACGTGTTCGAGCCGAGCGGCAAAACAAGCATCTCGGTCACCGACACCGAGGGACGTCCTGTCGATGCCGGGCATGTTGACGTGACACAGGTCGCGATGGGGGAGCAGCCCTCAGGAACCGTGATGATGCCGAACGACCGGGTTTCCGCGGTCGAATGGGCCAGCGGCAAGACGGCTACCGTAATACGCTTGCGCGGCGAAATCGACACGCCGGTGCTCGTGCATATCCACGGCGGCGGCAATGACCTTGATGCAGTCCATCTGGTCATCGTCGCGGAGGATCATGCGCATGGCGATGTTATCGTCGAACATGACGGTCTCGCCCGTATCGCTGAAGGCGTGGAAATCTCCACGGGCGCGGATTCTCATATCTCCACGACCTTCGTGCAAGAATGGGACAAGGGCTCCAAACATGTGGGCAACCACCGCATCCGTGTCGGGGCGGGAGCCTCGTTGCGGCATTCCGTGGTGACGCTCGGCGGTGACGTCGTGCGTATCCGCATGGACCAGGATTTCGGCGGCGCCCAAGGCGATCTCAACATGCTCGGCATCTATTTCGCCGACCCGGGTGAGCATATCGAGCATCGGACGATGGTCGTGCACAACTACCCTGAGTGCAAGTCCCGCGTCGTGTACAAGGGTGCGTTGAGCGGCAAGGGTGCGCATTCCACATGGGTTGGCAACGCGCTGATTGAGCCGACCGCCCCGGGCACGGACTCCTACGAGCTCAACAGGAATCTGGTGCTTACTCCGGGCGCCATCGCAGATTCCGAACCGAACCTGGAAATCGAGAACGGCAATATCGTCGGTGCAGGCCATGCCAGCTCGGTGGGCCGTTTCGACGACGAGGAACTGTTCTATCTCGAATCCAGGGGCATCAGCGAAACCGAGGCGCGCAAACTGGTGGTCCAAGGATTCTTCGCGGAACTCGTCGAGGAAATCGGCGTTCCCGCCATCGCACAGCACCTGATGAATGTGATCGACCGTCGCCTGGCACGAGGCGAGAACGCGGCCATGCAAGCCGTATTGGAGGAAAAGTAACATGCAGCATACTCTCGAAATCAAGGACCTCTACGCCTCTGTGGAAACCAAGGAGGGACGCAAGCAGATCCTCAAGGGGGTCAATCTGACCGTCCATTCGGGGGAGACCCATGCGATCATGGGCCCCAACGGCTCCGGCAAGTCCACCCTCGCCTACACGCTGGCGGGTCACCCGAAGTACGAGGTCGATTCCGGCCAGGCGTTGCTCGACGGCGTGGACATCCTTAAGCAGACGCCGGATGAGCGAGCCAAGGAAGGCCTGTTCCTCGCCATGCAGTACCCGGTCGAGGTGCCCGGCGTATCCATGACCAACTTCCTGCGCACTGCGAAGACTGAGGTTGATGGCAAGGCTCCCTCGATCCGCACGTGGACCAAGGAGCTCAACGAGGCGATGAAGCGGCTGCGCATGGATCCGAAGTTTGCGATGCGCTCCGTCAACGAAGGATTCTCCGGCGGCGAGAAGAAGCGCGCTGAGGTGTTGCAGCTCGAACTGCTCAAGCCGAAGTTCGCCATCCTCGACGAAACCGATTCTGGCCTCGACGTCGACGCTCTGCGTATTGTGTCCGAAGGCGTCAACCGCGCCAAGGAGAACACCGATCTGGGCATCCTCATGGTCACCCACTACACGCGTATCCTCAAGTACATCAAGCCTGACATCGTCCATGTCTTCGCCGATGGTCATTTCGTCAAGACCGGAGGCCCGGAGCTTGCCGACGAGCTGGAGGAGAACGGCTACGACGAATATCTGCCGGAAGGCAGCACGGAATCGGCGTTGGCCTGAACAATCTGAAAGACAAGGATCACAATGGCAGATGTTGATTTCGTTGCAATCAGGCAGCAGTTCCCGATTCTTGACCAAGAGATCCACGGTCATCCTCTGGTCTATCTGGACTCCGCCGCGACCTCGCAGAAGCCGCAGTGCGTGATTGACGCCGAAAGCGAGTTCTACCGCACCATCAACGCAGGTGTCCACCGCGGTGCCCACGAGTTGGCTGCCCGCAGCACGATGGCATTCGAAGAGGCGCGTGCCAAGGTCGCACGCCTGGTCGGCGCCAACAGCGAGGAAGGCGAGGAGGAAATCGTCGTCACCGCAGGTGCGACCGCGGGATTGAACCTACTGGCGACCGCGTTCGGCAATGTGAGCCTCGGCCGCGGCGGCAAGGCGGCCCAACGATTCGCTTTGAAGCCCGGCGATGAGATTGTGGTCTCCAAAGCAGAACACCATTCGGTGCTGCTGCCGTTCCAGGAGCTCGCCTACCGTACCGGAGCAACCCTCAAATGGTTCGATTTGACCGAGGACGGACGCATCCGTTCCGATACCGCCGACGAGGTCATCACCGAACGCACGAAGGTCGTCGCAATCACCCATGTGGGCAACACCACGGGCGCCATTACGGATATCGCGCCGATTGTCCGCCGCGCCCATGAAGTGGGGGCGGTCTTCATCCTCGACGCCTGCCAGTCCGTACCGCACCTGAAGGTTGATTTCCATGCGATGGATGTTGATTTCGCCGCGTGGAGCGCCCACAAGATGTACGGTCCGACCGGCGTAGGCTTCCTATATGGCAAGCGTGAGTTGCTGGAGGCCCTGCCGCCTGCCAATTTTGGTGGATCCATGGTCGAATTGGCGTGGATGGACAAGCCGGCAGAATATATGGCCCCGCCTGCACGTTTTGAAGCCGGGACCCAGCCCGTCGCCCAAGTGGTGGCAGCCGGCGTTGCCGCCGACTGGATGCGTGCTATTGGCATGGAGAACATCGAAGCGCATGAGAAGGCCATCGCCGGCGAACTGCTGAAACTCGGCGATATTGATGGAGTCCGGATCTTGGGACCGCGTGAAAATGTCGATCGTATCGGTACCGTGGCATTTGATGTCCAGGGCGTCCACCCGCATGATGTCGGCCAGTTCATCGATTCGCTGGGTATCGCAATCCGCGTCGGCCATCATTGTGCCCAGCCAGTGCACCGTCACTTCGGGCTGTATGCCTCCAATCGTGCATCCACCGGCGTGTATAACAGCGTTGAGGATGCGCAGGCCCTAGTCGAAGCGGTTTCTAAGGTCAGGCCATTCTTCAAGGTCTGATGCCAAGGCTGGTGGGCATTCGAAGCATGTTACATGCTTGCCCGACCGGTCTGACGGATACGCCCAATTCGCAGTCGATGAATGCGCTTTGGGCGTATCCCTTATCAGGTATGGTGGTAACGCTTCTGCGGGGGTATGATATGCCCCCGCAAGCATGTAAGCGAGAGTAGGGAACAGGCATGAGTGATGATTTCGGCATGAGCGGCGATGACCTGGAGCAGATGTATCAGGAGGTCATTCTCGAAGCGGCTCGCGATCCGCACGGGAAAGCGCATTTCGCGCCGGATCTGACCCAAGAGAACGACACCGCGACCGGCCAATCCTCGCTTGACCAAGGTGAGGCGAGCGTACGCCAGAACCACGAATACTGCGAAACCGGTCAATCACATCAATTCAACCCGACGTGCGGGGACGAGGCGACCATCCGTGTCGAAGTCTCGCAAGACGAGCCACATCGCATCGAACAGCTCGAGTGGGATGGCCACGGCTGTTCGATTTCCCAGGCGAGCCTGTCGGTGATGACCGATCTGGTCGAAGGTAAAACCGTCGATGAGGCCATGAACCTGGGCGCCACATTCCACAAACTCATGGAATCCCGAGGCAAGGGGCTTGCCGATGACGCCGAGAACGAACAGCTTGAGGATGCTGTGGTGTTCCAAGGCGTTTCGAAGTATCCTATGCGTATCAAATGTGCGTTGCTCGGCTGGGAAGGCATGAAAGATGCAGTCGCCAAGGCCTTGGCCTCGCAAGACAAGACACCCGCCGGCGAAGCCGACTGAGCCGATAAGGAGCAAGATGACAGATCAGGGCAATCTGGTCCCCGAACCACAATCCACGATTTTCGATACCGTTTCCCAAGCTTTGGGCAATGACAACGCTGCGCGCAAGGTCATGGCCAATCCGCAGCTGCTGGGCGCGTTGGGTGCCCAGGACGACAGCACGTCCGATACCAAGCCGGGGGAGGAGAACACCGCATCCGAAAGCGGCCGTTGCGCGTGCGGCAAGCACAGCAAGCAGGAATGCAAGCACGGGGACGAGACGGACAACGAGGATGATATCCCGCTGGTCGCTGTGGACGATATTGGCCGTGCAACCGCCGCGGACGTGAAAGAAGCACTGCACCAAGTCATTGATCCTGAACTCGGCATTGATGTCATCGACCTCGGCTTGGTGTACGGCATCGAAATCGATAATCTTGGACGCGCAATCATCACGATGACCCTTACCACGCCGGCGTGCCCGCTGACGGAACTCATCGAGGACGAATGCGCGAGCACGCTCGCAGGGCTCGTCGAGGAATTCCGCATCGACTGGACCTGGCAGCCGCGCTGGACCGTGGACAAAATCACCCCCGAGGGGCGTGAACAGCTTGCGGCCATCGGGTTCAATCTCGATGCCATGCCGCAATATTGATCGTCACAAAGCGCACGCCGTATACAAACCCGGTGCTGATATGCTTCCTGCCGCCTTTCATCAGGCAGCGGGAAGCATTACTGTTTGCAGCGCTGTATTCTGTATCGCGTACGTCAGTGCTTGACACGTGTCGCATAGAACGCGACCGCGCTGGAAGCTGCCACATTGAGGCTGTCCACGCCGTGGCTCATCGGGATTTTCACGGTGAGATCCGCGTCAGAAATCGTGCGATGGGATAACCCGTCGCCTTCTGTGCCGAAGATCAAGGCGAGTTTGTCGATATGGTCGGGGGACGCTGGATCATTGTCGAGCCGACGGACAAGCTCGTCAAGACTGATGGAATCGTCATCCAATGCCATGGCCGCTGTGGCGAACCCCAGCTCATGGAGCTGGGCGAGACCTTGGACCGGCCAGAAATGCGTGTCATCGCCGCCGATGCGCGTCCACGGCACCTGGAACACCGTGCCCATGGACACGCGGGCCGCCCTGCGGTAGAGCGGATCGCCGCACGAGGGCGTCACGAGCACCGCATCCACGTCAAGCGCAGCGGCTGAACGCATCAGAGCCCCGACATTGGTGTGATCGACGATGTTTTCCATGACGGCGATGCGGCGAGCGCCACGGCAGACCTCTTCGACGCTCGGCAGTGGCCAACGTTTCATCGCCGACAGCGCACCGCGGTGCAGACGGTATCCGGTCAGCCGTTTGAGTTGCTCGGGGCTGGCTACATACACGGGGATATCCGGCCCCCAATGCTGGTCGATGTATTCGAACTCGTCGCTCATGCCAGCGATCCATGGCTCTTCCACCAGCAGGGAGATTGGTTCACGGCCTGCGGCGAGCGCACGGTCGATGACTTTGGGGGATTCGGCGATGAACAGCCCCTTTGCGGGTTCAAGGCGGTTGCGGAGCTGGAGTTCGGTGAGATTGGTGTAGGCGGCGATGCGCTCGTCGTCGATGTTGTCCACATGAATCAGCCGCATGAAAACAGGATCTCCCTTGTCTCGATAGTGATGGCGTGCCGGTTCGCCTGTGTATCGTGGTGTGTTCCGAAGGCGTGGCGCGTCGGTTCCTTTATTGCATCATAGTATGCGGGCGCCTTGGCCGTGCGATGTCAGGCGTATCGTCCCATGGCCCGTGACAGCAGCGACAACGCGACCGGCCCTGCGGTGGACGCGCGCAGGATATTATGCCCGAGCAACGTGCACATGGCCCCTGCATCTGCGAATTGACGCGCTTCCTGCTCGCTGATTCCACCTTCTGGCCCGACGACGACATTTACCGTGCGGGTACGACCGTCTTCGAGGCAGCGTTGTTCCATATGCGCGACCGCCTGTTCAATCTGCTCCCAGTTGGCGGTCGCATCCTGGTGCAGGACGATGACGATATCGCCGAATACCATCGCCCGGCGGCAAACGGCCACGAGCTGCTTGCTGGAGATGCAATCGTCAAGCTGCGGCCGCCATGCCCGGCGTGACTGTTCTGTTGCGGCGTCGATGGTCTGTGACCATTTGCGATCGCTCCGTCCGCGTTTCCATTTGGCGATGGAGCGGTCCGCCTGCCAAGGGATAACCGTATCGACCCCGATCTGGGTGGCCATGTCGATTGCCTGCTCGTCATGGCCGGTTTTTGCGAGCGCCTGAATGAGCGCAAGTCGGGTGACAGGCGGTTCCTCTTTGCTGAACGCGCTGACTTGCGCTTGTCCCTGTTCGGCGTCGACCAGCGTGGTGTGGATGCGCAGGCCGTGGCCGTCAGACAGCTGGAGCGTGTCGCCGTCGTGCAGGCGCATGGCCTGGATGGCATGGCGTCTGATGGACCTGGGTAGCGTGATGTTCCATCCTTCACGAAGCGAGTCGGTGTTCACCGGCGCGTCGTCGGATTCGGGGTGCAGCAAAAACAGCGGATCAGTCATGGTTGCAAGGCTATCACCGGGTCAGGTTCCGCGGCTTGAGTGCGGTGTTGCCGTGCAGGTCATCCCTTTGGATTGTGCAATTACGGCAGGGCGCATCGCCGCCGCCCAGGAAAACGACACGCCCAAGAGGGGTCTGATTTGCGTCAGGCACGCGTCGTGCTATAGTTTCTTTCTGTTGCTTCAAGGCACATGTCCGGGTGGCGGAATGGTAGACGCGCTAGCTTGAGGTGCTAGTGCCTATTTTAAACGGGCGTGCGGGTTCAAGTCCCGCTCCGGACACAAGCAAGGCTTCCGAAGGGAAGCCTTTTTTGTTATCGGCGTGAATGTCATCGCTTATCCGAACGGTTCAATAGTATGGGAGCTGACGGTGTACAGCATGTACAACGACCCATTCGGTAAGGAGTGTGTATGAGCCAGTCCGATGATTGCCTGTTCTGCAAGATCATTGCGGGGGAAATTCCGAGCACCAAGGTGTACGAGGACGACACGGTGTACGCGTTCAAGGACATCGCGCCGAAAGCCAAGGTGCATGTTCTGATCGTGCCGCGCAAGCATTACGCGAATGCCGCTGAACTTGCCAAGGCTGACCCCAAGACACTCGCCCATATTGTCGAAGTCGCCCAGCATATTGCCGATGACGCCTTCCATGGCGCCTATCGCCTGGTGTTCAATACCGGCGAGGACGCAGGCCAAACGGTCTTCCACGTCCATGCCCATGTTCTGACCGGTCAGAAGTTCGAGGAGTAGGTTTCGGCAAGTGGCTACCACTACCCGCGTTGTTACGGTTCCCCCCGAGCTTGATCCCGTCGCCGTGTTCGGCCCGATTGACGAGGTCATTCGCGTAGTTGAGCAGGCGTTTCCGGAGCTGACCATTCTCGTGCGCGGCAATCGGGTCGCAATCGTATCCAGGTCAAAGCAGACCGAAGCCCAGGCCGCACAAGCCGAAGAGGTCATGCACACCTTGATCGACGAGGCGTATACCGCGCCGATGGATGCTGACACGGTTCGCCGTCTGCTTGACCGCCGCGTGCTACGCAATGGAGCACGATCGCAGCGTATGGATGATGTCCGTAAATTCGGAGCCGCTGCCGCGGTGCCTCGGAATGCCATGGTCGAGTCGGGTAGCCGAATCGACCAGGACCGCCGCCGTGCCCATGTGCCGGGTGTCATCACTTTCGCCGCCGGTGTTCCGGTCCGTCCCAAAACCCCGGGGCAGATCGCCTATGTCAATACGATTGAATCCAATACGATCACCTTCGCCATCGGCCCTGCCGGCACTGGAAAGACCTATCTCGCCGTGGCGAAGGCAGTTCGTGCATTCCAAGACGGTGAAGTCCGTCGAATCATCCTCACGCGTCCTGCGGTGGAGGCGGGGGAGAATCTCGGCTTCCTGCCCGGCACGTTGAGCGAGAAGGTCGATCCTTACCTGCGGCCGTTGTATGATGCGCTCTCCGATATGCTCGGCGCAGAACAGTTGCACCGGCTTATGGATGACGGCACTATCGAGGTGGCCCCGCTTGCATATATGCGCGGCCGTACGCTCAACGACGCTTTCGTCATCCTCGACGAGGCTCAGAACACGACCGAACAGCAGATGAAGATGTTCCTGACACGTCTGGGATTCAACACCAAGATGATCATTACGGGCGATATCACGCAGGTCGATTTGACCGTGCCACGTTCCGGCCTCGCAACAATCGAAGACATTCTGCATGGCATCAACGGTATCGCCTTCGCACACTTGGCTTCTGAAGACGTGGTGCGTCACGCGCTCGTCGGAAAAATCGTCCAAGCGTATGATCGGCATGCCGCCATCGCCGGGGACCATGGCAGACGCGGGCATCGCAGGAACGATACGCCGCACGGCCCGGCCGGACGTACGGAAGAGCACAACGGTGAAGCCGCCGGGCAGAACGCCCAAGGCGGCGATGAGAACCTCGGCGCAGCTGACAGCAATACCCACAACCTTTCCGATTATGAGGAGCATAACAACGTATGAGCGTTGATGTAACCAATGAAACTGTATGGAACATCGACCCGGAGGTCTTCTCCCAGCTCGGCGTGTGGGTGATGAGCCAGATGCGAGTAAGCATCCAATCGGATCTGACGATCCTGTTCGTCGATCCCGACCCCATCGCACAGTTGCATGAGCGCTGGATGAATCTGCAAGGTCCGACTGATGTGATGAGCTTCCCGATGGACGAATTACGTCCGGGCGACGGATCAACCGAAATGGAGGGCGTGCTCGGCGACATCGTCATCTGCCCTTGGGTAGCGAGGCAACAGGCCCTTGCCGCCGGCCATAGCACCATGCAGGAAATGATGCTGCTGACTATCCACGGCATCCTCCACCTTCTTGGATACGACCATGTAACCCCTGAACAGGAACGTCAGATGTTCGGTTTGCAGCGCCAATTGCTGCTCACCTATATGGCTGTTCGCCAAGTGGACGTCCCGTCGGCGACCCTGCCTTCCGGGGCGCGCGACATGCTTGTGGAATATGACGCCGGACATGCTCGGCCTGGGGCTGCAGGCGGAGCGGATGATGCGCATCATCAGTGACTGCGTAGCTGATATGTATTACAGTAAGACTGTTGGCGTGACGCCGATGGCCAGCTTGGTTCAGGGGGAATGAAATGCCTGATATGACTACGATTGTCTTGATTGCGTTGCTGGCCGTGGTAGCGGCGCTTCTGGTATGGCTGTCTTTGTCGATGGCGGCGGCGGAAGGCGCGGTGTCACGCGTCACCCGAGCCAGTCTGAACAATCGGATTTTGGAAGTCCAGACCGACCAGGAACTCACACAGTTCTCACGCATGAAGAAAATCGACAAGATTCACAAGGTGCAGAGGCTTATCGCCGACCGGTTCGCCACATCTGGATCATGTGCTTTCTTCCGTATCGTGTGCAACGTGTTCGACGGCGTGCTGGTGGCGAGCATCGTGTCCCTGTGCGGCGGTGTGTTGTGGGTGCAGCTGGTCAGCGGCATCGTGGCGGGCGTGTTTATCGGCGTGGTCTCCATCCTTGTCCGTCCTCGTTCCGCGGGTGCCGTCAAACCGGTCGATATCATGCTCAGGCACGTGCGTGTCGTGGGATTGGCTGTGGCGTTGACCCCGTTTGCCAAGGTCGGCGGCGACAAAGTCAATAAACGGCATCATCATGAGCAATCCGAGCTGTCCGACGACGAGGAACTGGAGAAGTTGCAGCTCGAACAGGGGCGCGCAACCATCGATCGGCTGGTCGAAGCCAATGATTTCGACCCGGAGGTCTCCGAGATGCTGCGCAATGTACTGACCTTGTCTGAGACGCTGACCCGCGAAATCATGGTGCCGCGCACCGATATGATCTGCATCGAACGCGGGCAAAATCTTCAGGATTTCCTGCAATTGTGTTCCAGATCCGGGTTCTCCCGGGTCCCGGTCATCGGCGACGACGTTGACGATCTGGTCGGTATGGCCTACCTCAAGGATGCCGTACGCGCCACGGCCTTTAATCCTGATGCGATGACCCGCGATGTGGAAAGCATCATCCGCAATCCTATGCTTGTTCCGGAATCTAAGCCGGTTGATGACCTGTTCCACGAAATGCAACGTACCCGGCAGCATGTCGCAATCGTGGTGGACGAATACGGCGGCATCGCCGGCATGGTCACCATCGAGGACACCATCGAGCAGATCGTCGGCGAACTTGAGGATGAGCACGACCGCACCCAGCACAGCGAACCTGAGCAAATCGGCGAACATATCTGGCGTATGCCCGCGAGGACGCCAATCGCCGATCTGGAGGATATTTTCGAGGTCGATATCGACGAGGACGATGTCGATACGGTCTACGGGTTGCTCACCAAACTGCTTGGCCGTGTCCCGATTGTCGGCGCTTCGGCGGTCACCCGTGGACTGCGTCTGACCGCAGTGGATTCGGCTGGCAGGCGCAAAAAGGTCTCAACAATCGTCGTCGAACCGGCACACGTCGAGCCCGGCGAGGACACTGGTAAACAACAGCAAATCGGCGGTCAGCACGTCAATGACCGACATGACACGGCGCAGGACGGCCATCCATCCCAGGACGGACAGGACAACACCGCCAACCGCCACGAGCAAGGAGCAGCATGAGCGAAAGCGATACCAGTACCGGACACGAACCGGCCCAACACGAGCCCGTCAAGGGTCACGACGTCTACCGGTCGGGATTCGTCGCGGTCGTGGGACGGCCGAATGTCGGCAAATCCACGTTGATGAACGCTTTGGTCGGCACACAGATTGCCATTGCCTCATCAAGGCCGGAAACGACCCGAAAAGCAATACGCGGCATCGTCACAACCGATAACGCCCAGCTGGTGTTGGTCGATACGCCTGGTATCCACCGCCCGCGGACTTTGCTCGGTCAGCGGCTCAATGATGTCGTTGAGGAATCCCTCGCCGATGTCGACGAAATCGCGTTCCTGCTTCCCGCCGACCAGGAAATCGGTCCGGGTGACAAACGTATTCTCAGCCGGTTGCGCTCTCAATTCGCCAAGAAACGCGATGACGGCAGCTTCGCATGGAAGATTCCGCTGATTGCGATCGTCACGAAAATCGATGAGCTCAATCGTCAGGAGCTGATTGAGAAACTCATCCAGGTTAATGAATTCGCCGATTTTACGGATATCGTCCCCGTCAGCGCCCTTGAGCACGACAACGTGTCTGAAGTGCGGGACGTCTTGATCGAGAACATGCCCGAAGGCCCGCAAATGTACCCGGCGGAACAGCTGACCGAGGAAAAGCCCGAATCAACCATCGCCGAACTTGTGCGTTGGGCTTTCCTTGAGGAGCTTGACGACGAACTGCCCCATTCGCTCGCGGTCGTCGTGGACAGCATCGAGTACCCCGACCCCGATGACCCCGAGAGCGACGGCAAAGCCCATGTTCTGGTTTCGATTTATGTCGAACGCGACTCGCAGAAGCCGATAATCATCGGTCACAAGGCCGAGCATCTGGTCAAGGTGCGCAAGAAACTGCGTACGCCGGTCAATCGTATCGTCGGGCAGAAGGCGAAACTCGACCTGCATGTCAAGGTCGCCAAGGACTGGCAGTCCGACCCGAAGAAGCTTGAACGACTTGGATTCTGATCCGAACTCCCAGTCGAGTCCCGGATCCGCCTGCACGTGCTCACGGCAAGAGGTCTTAAAGATCCTGCCGTGAGCGCGAAGTCAAGCGCCGAACGCGTATAACAACGATGATGGCCCGGCCCCCATAGTGGGGACCGGGCCATCATCATAACCGTCTTAAGGCTGCTCTTACTTACTGCTGCTTGCGCTTAGTGTACATCTGCGTGTTGAGCAGGGTCGCATACCGCTTGATGACCTTCGGGCGGATCACCTTCATCGAAGCGGTGAGCAGGCCGTTCTCCTGGGTGAATTCCTCGGGCAGGATAATGAACTTGCGTACGGATTCAGCGCGGGAGACGCCTTCGTTGGCCAGATCGACATATTTCTGAACTTCGGCGCGGACCACAGCGTTTCCGGCCGCCTCCTGCATCGACATATCGGCGTTGAGCCCCTTGGATTTGAGCCAAGGACGCAGGGAATCCTCGTCAAGCGTGATAAGCGCCGAAATGAACGGACGCTTGTCGCCGAGCACCAGGGCCTGCGAAACAAATTCGCACCGCTGGATGGTTTCCTCAATCGGGCCGGGAGAGACGTTCTTGCCGCCGGCGGTGATAATCAGGTCCTTCTTGCGGCCGATGATGTACAGGAATCCATTGTCGTCGAGATGACCCAAATCGCCGGTCGCATACCAACCATCCTGGGTGAAGGACGTTTCCGTCGCTTCCTCGTTCTTGTGATAGGCGTGGAACACCGATGCGCCCTTGACCTGAATCTCATTGTCGTCAGCGAGACGAATTGAGAAGCCCGGGAACGGGATACCAACGGAACCTTCATGGAACGGAACACCCAACGGATTGAATGCGCAGGGGGCGGTGGTTTCGGTCAGACCATAGCCTTCATACACGGGGATGCCGGCGCCGCGGAAGAAGGCGAGCAAATCCGGATCCAGCGGGGCGCCGCCGGTGACAATCCACTTGGCGCGGCCGCCGAGCACCTCTCGCAAGGACTTGTACACCAGCGGGTCGTAGGCAGCGCGCTCCACGCGCGTGAGCGTCGAAGCCTTGCCTTGATCGCTGATCTCCTTCATGAACTTCTGGGCGGTGACCACCGAAGCGGCGAACATGACACCCTTAGCGCCATGACCAGCCTTCTGCGAAGCGGCGTTGTAAATCTTCTCGAGGACACGCGGCACCACGATCATCACCGACGGACGGGAAACCTGCAAATCGCCGATCATGGTCTTGATGCCTTCGGCGATGTAGATATGCAGCTGGCTCGCCACGCAGATGTAGTTGATTGCACGGGCGAAGGAATGCGCCTGCGGAAGGAACAACAGAATCGTGTTCTTTTCGTCGTGCAACAGGTCAGGCATGTAGTCCGGCAGGTTGAGCGCGGTCGCGCAATAATCCTCATGCGTCATCTCCACGCCCTTCGGCGCGGCGGTCGAACCGGACGTATACACGATTGAGCACAGATCGGTTTTCTTCACCGAATCGATGCGGGCGTCAAGCTCCTCGTCACTGACCGCGTCCGCATACGCCTGCAGCTCGTACAGGCCGCCGGTTTCGAAGCAGAAGACCTGCTCGAGCGTGGGGCATTCCTCCATCGCGCCGTCAGCCTTGTCTCGCATGTCAGTGGTCTGTACGACCAAGAAGCGTGCATCGGAATTATCCACGATATTGCGGATCTGCTCCGCAGAATCAGTGTCATAGATGGTGGCCAACACGCCGCCGCACGCCATCACTGCCGCGTCGAACACATCCCACTCATAAGAGGTGCGGCACATGAACGCGACGCCGTCGCCCTTCTTCAGCCCATAATGCATGAGGCCCTTGGCCGTCACACGCACCTCGTGAAGGAATTCGTTGGCGGTTTTCGTCGTCCATTCGCCGTTGACCTTGAATGTGTACAGCGGCTTGTCGCCCATGCGCTTGGCGCGGTCGGCGTAGATGTCGTAGATGCTCCAACCGTCGTCCAGCGGGGGATTGCCGGCGGTGGAGGCTGTCAGGCAACCCGTCTTCTGATCGATGAACGTGGTTGTGGGATACCCTGGCCCCCATTCTGCGCTATTGGGCAGATTGACCGGCATATCCGCGACTTCGATGTCCTGCGGATCGATGTAGTCAGGATCGCCCGGCTGGTCGTCGCTGACCGGATGGGTGAAATCCCCGCCAAGGCGCAGCGCCTTACGGGTGACTCTCATCGTTTGGTCCTTGATGGAATTGAGTAGGGACACGTCTCGCTCCTTGGCATTCACTTCAGCTATCAACCTTGTCATGATAGTCGAAAAAATCCCCTCCGTCACCTTACGGTCGCGTAGCTGAGGCGGTCGCGGGACCGGCAGACGGAAGGCCGGGCATCGACACCGGAGAAATAGGGTAGACTGTGCCCGTACCCCACGTACGCAATAGTAATGAAGCTAGAAAGGGCTGCTATGGCTGAACAACCAGAAGCCGGCGTGCAGTTCGGTGTCTTCAACGAGACGACCGAGCATGAACGGCGTGTGGCACTGACGCCTGACATTGTCGCAAGGCTGCGCAAAAAAGGCGTCGGATGTCTGATCGAACAGGGAGCGGGACTTGCCGCGCAATATACGGATGCCGATTACGAACGTGCCGGCGCTCGCGTGTGCGATCGGCAAACGGTGCTTGCCACGTGTGACGCCTTCGGATTCGTATCCCGGCCGGATGCCACGCTGGTTACCGCGATGCGTCCGGGGCAATGGGTTATCGGTATGCTCGGATCCTTCACCGATGACGCGTATATCGCGTCTCTTGCGCAGGCCGGACTGACCGCCGTCGCCATCGAACGCCTGCCCAGGCAGCTGAGTGCGGCGCAATCCATGGATGAGATGACCTCGCAGAATTCTGTCATGGGCTACAAGGCGGCACTCGTCGCGGCGAACGCTTACCAGGCCTTCCTTCCCATGATGACCACTGCGGCGGGCACCATCCGTCCTGCGAAGGTGCTGGTGTTGGGTGCTGGAATCGCCGGACTCCAGGCGATTGGCACCGCCCGTCGACTCGGCGCGGTCGTCACTGCGTATGATGTCCGTCCGGCATCGAAAGGCGAAGTCGAGTCCTTGGGCGCGAAATTCCTCGATCTCGGTCTTGATTTCTCGGCCGGTCAAGGGCAGGGCGGCTACGCACGTCAGCTCACCAAGGAGGAACAGGCGGCGCAGCAGGCTGCGGTTGATGAGAAGGCCGCCCAGTTCGATATCGTGATCACCACCGCGAAGGTTCCCGGCCGCAAGCCGCCGATGCTGCTCACGGCGGCCGGCGTCAAGGCGTTGCATCGTGGAGCGGTTATCGTCGATTGCGCTGCGAGCGACCTCGGCGGCAATGTCGAAGGCTCTGTGGTCGGCACGCAAGTCACCGAAGGCGGTGTCACCATCATCGGAGCACCGTATCTGGCATCTGATGTCTCCAACACAGCTTCGAACCTGCTGTCGCGCAATGTTGCTGACGTGCTGTCCCACTTCGTGCGCGACGGCCGTCTGAGAACCGTCGCCGGGGACGAGTTGGACGACGCCCTTGTGGTCGCCGGGCTCGAAGCATCCGCAACCGAAGAATCCGGAAAGAAAGGGGAGTGACTCATGGATCCACTTGTTGTATCCATTACGTTGTTCGTCCTGGCGTTGCTCATCGGCGTCGAAGTCATCGGCAAAGTACCGGCGACGCTGCACACGCCGCTGATGTCAGGCGCCAATTCGATTCATGGCATCGTGATTGTAGGCGTGGTCATCGTCGCTGCGCAGGCGAATTCGCCGCTTGCATACGTGTTCGTGTTCCTCGCCGCGGTGCTGGGCACGATGAACGTCGTCGGCGGATATGTGGTCACCGATCGCATGCTTGAGATGTTCAAGAGCTCCAAACCCGCGAAATCCGCGGATGATTCCGACGCTGACGAGGAGGCCGGCAAGTGAACGCCATCGATACCGTAGCCTGGTTCGTATATCTGCTCTCGGCCGTAATGTTCGTCATCGGCCTGCACTTCATGAATTCACCGAAAACCGCCCGTCGCGGCAACCAGATCTCCGCCGTCGGCATGGTGATCGCCATAATCATGGCTTTCGTACACTTGTTCGTCACCGGATACCGTTCTAATATCGCGATCATCCTGTTGCTGCTGGGCATTGCAATCGGCGCGGTCGCCGGTGTCGTCAGCGCGAAAAAGGTGAAAATGACCGACATGCCGCAGCTGGTGTCCATTTTCAACACCGTCGGTGGCGGAGCAGCCGCACTGGTCGCGCTCAACGACATTCTCACCCCCGCCAAGGCGCCCGGGCTGGTGGTGCTGATCACCGCCGGGCTTGGCGTGGTCATCGGCTCGGTCACCTTCACCGGTTCGTTGGTCGCGGCAGGCAAGTTGCAAGGCGTGAAGTTCCTGCGCAAGCTGACATTGCCCGGCAAAGGCTTCCTCAACGTGCTGTTCATCGTGCTGACCATCGCGTCCTTCGTGATGCTGTGCGTGCAGCCCGGGCAGCGCCTGCTGTGGGCGGTGCTCACCACGGTGTTCGCACTGGTGTACGGTCTGGTCTTCGTCATCCCGATCGGCGGAGCGGACATGCCGGTGGTCATTTCCGTGCTCAACGCATGCACGGGTACTGCAGTGGCGATGAGCGGCTTGGCGATTGACAATGTCGCGCTGATTGTTGCCGGCGCCCTTGTCGGTGCTGCCGGTGTGACGTTGTCGATCCTGATGGCCCAGGCGATGAACAGGCCGTTGCACAGCGTGCTCGCCGGCGGATTCGGAGGCGCTTCGAACGCCTCCGCCAACGACGACGGCCCCGAAGGCACCATGAAAGAGACCACGGCAGACGATGTCGCCGTCCAGCTCGTGTATGCGCAGAAGGTCATTTTCGTCCCCGGCTTCGGTCTCGCTCAGGCGCAAGCCCAGCGTGAGCTCGCCGACCTCGGCGAACTGCTCAAGGAGCATGGCGTGGAAGTGTCCTACGCGATTCACCCGGTCGCCGGCCGTATGCCGGGACATATGAACGTGCTGCTCGCCGAGGCGAACGTCCCGTATGACGAACTGGTGGACCTTGATGACATCAATCCGCAGTTCCCATCCGCCAATGTGGCTCTGGTCGTCGGCGCGAACGACGTGACCAATCCTGCGGCCCGCCGCCCTGGGACACCGGTTTCGGGCATGCCGATCCTCGACGTTGACCAGGCACAGCATGTGGTGGTCATGAAGCGCGGACGAGGACGCGGGTACGCTGGCATAGAGAACGAGCTGTATTTCGAAGACAACACGCAGATGCTGTTCGGCGATGCGAAAGCCGGACTGCAAGCCGTGATCGCGGCCGTTAAGGAGCTGTTGGCCTGATGTGTGTCCGCGCCTTGGAACACTGACAGGGAAAACTCCAGTGGACGGGGTTGCGCGTGTACCGCGACTCGGAAAACGGGCTTGGATACGCCTGCTCATAGCGGTGTATCCAAGCCCGTTTGCTTTCCGCATCGGACGAGTGTCCAAAATCGCAACCATGATGTGGACATTCTGAATAGTGGTTTCTCGCCGGTTGGTAACATCTCAATTACAACATCAAGGTTATCGTCCGCTGCGGGAAAGCCCTCCGGTTCTTGGGCTTCCGGGTAGGTTTCATGCCCAGCTCGACAGCGTGACGGCGCACCAGAACACTGCTGGCCAAAAGCCGGTTCGTGTGTGTGATTTGGCGGCGTCGGCAGGTCCGTTCAAACGGCGGGCATGACGCGCCGCCTTTTCTTTTTTGCGGCCTGGTTCAACACCGCAGACGGTCAGGCTATCCGCAACCCTTCTTCGACGATGGACTGCACCATACGCCAGTAGGTGTCCGGGTCTTTCACCGACGACAACGTGTGTCCGGCGCCCGTTACGCTGAGCGTGAGACAATGCCGCCCGCGGTAGGCGCTGACGATCCTGTCCATGAATTCATGCGGCACCAATTGGTCGGCTGTCCCGTGCACGCACAGCATCGGCACGTGGATACGCGACGTTGCACGCACGCAGTCGCCGTCAGTCAGCCCAAATCCCGCATGAATACGGCAGATGACGCTCATGGCGCCAAGCATGGGTAGCCCGACAATCCGCGGCAACCTGAGCATCGACTTGGTCACATACCGCATCTGGGAGCTGACGCTTGGATACCCGCTGTCCTCGATCACCGCCTTCACCTGCGCAGGAAAATCAGGCTCGCCCGCGGCGAGCATCACCGCCGCGGCACCCATCGAGTTGCCATGCAGGATGATTTGCGCGTCCGGATCGCCTCTGACCACAAGATTAATCCAACGCATCACATCACGCCGGTCAAGATACCCCATGCCGACGTATCTGCCTTGACTGCGCTCATGCGCCCGCAAAGCGGGCAACAGCACCGTGCACCCCATACGCGCGTACCGCAACGCGTATCTCGCCATTTCCTGCGGTTCCCCGCAAAAACCATGGCAGCATATCGCGTACAGATGCGGCTTCGGATCAAGCCTGTCGGGATCCAACACCCATGCGTGCAGACGCAATCCGTCTTCGCTGTAAGTAGTCAGGGACTGACGGGTCGCCTGGAACCACTGAACCGCGTCACGCTGTTCATCATTGTCCTGCTGCTTGAGCTGCTCGCCAATCTCTTCAATCGCGCGCTTGTTGCTTTTGATGAACAAAGGCGAACGCACATCGCAAGCGGTGCGGAACGCCGCATCGCCAAGCGCGAACATCCCAGCGCCTATGGCCGCCGACGTGGCAGCGGCACCGATGCCGATATGCTTGATTGCTGACTTGTGAGTCTTCTCAGTCGCGGACATGTCCACTCCGTTCCTTGCCGATGTACTGTCTTCTATTCTAATGATGGTGACGGTCTGGAATCGATATATGCGAACCGCGGGTCAATCATCCATGGCGCGTCGCATCGTGGCCGAACACGTCCATACCCATGTGTATATAAGAAGAGTTGCTTTGGCGGACTTGTTCGCCACGCTTTGGCGAGGGAGGCGCACGTCTCCGTTATCGACTCGGCTGATGGCACGGCATCTTTCGGTGTCCGGGAATCGGCGCGTCGGCGCGCCGAAACAACACCGGACTTGGAACAATCCTTGCTCCGGAAGATCACTATGAAGGAGAGCCATATGGCAACCAATACCATCACCCTCGAAGGCGAAGTCCGCGACCAGTTCGGCAAGGGCGTCGCCCGCCGTCTGCGTGTGGCCAACAAGATCCCGGCCACCATCTATGCCGGTGGCAACCAGCCGGTGTTCGTCACCCTCCCGATGAAGGAGACCACCCTGGCGCTGCGTCACACTAACGCGCTGTTCACCATCAACTATGGCGGCGAATCCAAGATCGCAGTCGTCAAGGACGTGCAGCGCAACCCTGTCAAGCGCATCGTCGAGCATGTCGATTTCTACGAGGTCAAGGCCGGCGAGAAGATCGACGTCGAGGTCCCAGTCTTCGTCGAAGGCACCCCGAAGGGCGCTGCCGTCGCATTCGTCGACATCCAGGAGCTCAAGGTTCGCGCCGATGTGTCCAACCTGCCTGAGCGTATCGTCATTGACGTTGACGGCATGACCGACGGCACCAAGGTGTTCGCCAAGGACGTCAAGCTGCCGGAAGGCGCCGAGCTCGACATCGACGATCCGGAAGAGTCCGTGGTCACCGTCGAGGTGCCTGAGGATGCCACCGAGTCCACCGCCGAGACTGCTGACACCACTGCGGCCGCTCCTGCCGCTGACGCCGCAGCCCCTGCTGACGACGCCGCAGCAGACAACAAGTGATTGAACCCGTCGGGGCTTTCGGTTCATATGCTAGGCCCGCGACGGTACCGTCCAAGGACCCCGCCTTCATGGCGGGGTTCCGCATTTTCCGGCTCTTTCATAATGTGAACCTCTTCACACATTCGTCCCAGACCTGTGCGAGAGTAATCTCAGAGCCGGTGCCACAAGTACCAGCGCAACATACGCAATACCGTGATAACGGTTGATTCAAGAAGAAGTTATTATGACTGAACAATCACATCATGATCCCGCGCAACTCAACAAGCTCGCCGACGAATTCACCGTCCTGCCGAACGATCACCCGGCTTCGGACGCCAAGCGTCAGGAGCTGATCGACAAGCCGGCTTTCGGTCAGATTTTCTCTGACAACATGGCTCATATGACGTGGACCGACGGCGAAGGCTGGTCCGATCGCCGTATCGAACCGTACGGCCCGCTCAAGATGGATCCGGGCGCTTCCGTGCTGCACTATGCCCAGGAATGCTTCGAAGGCCTCAAGGCGTATCATCACGCCGACGGCTCGATCTGGCTGTTCCGTCCGGATGCGAACGCCGAGCGTTTCCAGAACTCCGCCAAGCGTCTGTATCTGCCTGAGCTGCCGATTGACGATTTCCTCGGCTCCGTGGCCGCGCTGGTCCGTCGTGATGCCAAATGGGTGCCTACCCGCCGTGAGTACACTCTGTACATGCGTCCGTTCATGTTCGCCTCCGAGCCGTTCCTTGGCGTGCGTGCTCCGAAGGAAGTCGATTATTGCGTGATTGCCTCCCCGTCCGGCCCGTACTTCCCGGGCGGTGTGAAGCCGGTCAGCATCTGGATCGAAGACAAGTGGTTCCGCGTCGGCCCCGGCGGCACCGGTTTCGCCAAGTGCGGCGGCAACTATGCCGCCTCGTTGCTCGGCGAATATACGGGTATTAAGAACGGTTGCGAGCAGGTGTGCTTCGTGGATGCCGCGACCAAGACCTACCTTGAGGAGCTCGGTGGCATGAACATGTTCATCGTGCACAAGGACGGCCATCTCGAGACCCCGTCGCTCACCGGCAACATTCTGCCGGGTGTGACCCGTCGTTCGATCATCCAGCTCGCGCAGGATGACGGCCACGATGTGGTTGAGGGCATGATCAAGTTCGATCAGCTGGTCGAGGACATCAAGTCCGGCGAAGTCACCGAGGTGTTCGCATGCGGTACCGCGGCGATTATCACGCCAATCGGACGCTTCAAGTCCAACGACATCGACGTGACCGTCGCCGACGGCGGTTCCGGCGAACTGACCATGAAGCTGCGCAACCAGCTGCTGGGCATTCAGCTTGGCGAGATTGAAGATCCGCACAACTGGATGTGGAAGGTCTGCTGAGACCAAACACATTGGCCGAAACCCATACCGCTTCGGCAGTCTAGCAACAGGGCGATTCCCTTCGGGGGGAGTCGCCCTGTTGCGGTATATAGAAAGAAACCCGTGCTTGTTAGCACCCGCGAATCACCCAGTGTCCCACCGCTGCGACAACACCGTGCAACCAGGAGGCATGACCATGACCGTCACCGTCACGCTTGAAAGCAACGGCTTCTTCCTCGGTATCGAATATGTCGCCGTGTTCTGTTGCGGGCTGCTGGGCGGGCTGGCCGCAGTTCGCAAACATTACGACCTATTCGCCATCGTGCTGACGACATGGTTGACAGCGTTGGGCGGGGGATTGGTGCGCGATGTGGTGCTGGGAGCGCTTCCCCCGGTCGGCATCTCGGATAAGGGCATGGTACTCACCACGCTTGCCGCGGGGCTGATTGTCGCCGTTATCCATCCAGAGGTGGACCGGCTCAAATGGCTGATGCTGGTCCTTGACGCGTTGGCTTTGGGGCTCTTCGCCGTCAACGGTACGCAAAAGGCGCTGATGTACGGTACAAGCGGGATGACAGCGGTATTCCTTGGCATGTTCACTGCTTTGGCCGGCGGACTGATTCGTGACACGCTGCTCAATGAAGTGCCGATGGTCGTCCGCGACCGCCACTGGTATGCCTTCCCCTCGTTGGTGGGATGCCTGTTGACGGTGTTGTCATATCGTCTAGAAATGCATGCGATTATCACCTACGGCGGTGAGATTGCGTTCGATGTGGCCATTGTCGTGTTGGTCGTGCTCATGCGTGTCTTGTCCGTGAAGTTCGATATCAAGCTTCCGGGTGCCGTACCCAGGGAACACCCGGTCTCCATACCCGAAGCGATGCGTCACCCGTATCACCATCATGGCGATGACGCGCAGCAGCAATAACAGACTCAACACAGCGAATATCAGCCGCGCAACAAAAAAGTAGTTTCTATGCGGAGACATCGCCGTTGCATAGTTCCAGTCGCATGATGATACCCTGATGGCTGCTGATGAGAAAGAAAACATGAGGGGTGCCCCGCGATCGATGCGGGACACCCCTCAGTTCGGAATCCGTGTTTCGGAAACCTCATCAGCGCTCACAAGATGCAAGCGCTTGAAGGTCACAGTGCGTTGATGGCGCGAGCGAGACCGGACTTGCGGTTCGCGGCCTGGTTCTTGTGAATCACGCCTGCGCCGGCAGCCTTGTCGAGCTTCTGAGCTGCGAGCTTGTACGCTTCTTCAGCCTGAGCCTTGTCGCCAGCGGCGATGGCTTCACGGGTGCGACGAACGACGGTCTTCAGGCCGGACTTCACCGACACGTTGCGCTTGTGCGCCTTCTCATTAGTCAGGACGCGCTTCTTCTGCGACTTGATGTTTGCCAATGTAACTCCAAACGACGGTTGCTATAAGGACATACAGGCGTTTATGATACCACGGGACCGGGATAACGCGCCGACAATGACGCGCGATAGCGCAACGCGGCGGAATCTTTTGCCGTGTGGAGCCGGTAGACTAGAACAATTGGAATGTCCCCGACATGCGGAGACGGGCGGCAACCGCCCACGACCGACAACCAACCGGCGCACAACGTACGGGAAAAGGAGAACGCTCAGTGATTGAACCGAAGAACAAACCCGGCTATACCGATCAGTCGCTGATCCGCAACTTCTGCATCATCGCGCATATCGACCACGGCAAATCCACCGTCGCCGACCGAATCCTCCAACTGTCCGGCATCGTCCCGCAACGTGAAATGCACGACCGTTTCCTCGACCGTATGGATATCGAGCAGGAACGCGGCATTACCATCAAGTCGCAGGCCGTCCGCGTGCCGTGGACCGTCGACGGCACGGAATACACCCTCGGCATGATCGACACACCCGGCCACGTGGATTTCACCTATGAGGTTTCGCGCGCCCTGGCGGCTTGTGAGGGCGCGGTGCTGCTGGTGGATGCCACGCAGGGCATTGAAGCGCAGACCTTGTCCAACCTTTATATGGCGATTGACCACGACTTGACCATCATCCCCGTACTCAACAAGATTGACTTGCCCAGCGCGGAACCCGACAAACACGCCGAGGAAATCGCTGGCCTCATCGGGTGCAAGCCCCAGGATGTGCTCAGGGTGTCCGGCAAGACCGGCGAAGGCGTCGCCGATCTGCTCGACACCATCGTCATGGACGTGCCCGCACCACATGGCGACCCCAAGGCGCCAGCCCGCGCACTCATCTTCGATTCCGTCTACGACTCCTACCGCGGCATCGTCACGTACATCCGTATGGTGGACGGCGAGCTGAAATCGCGCGAGAAGCTTCACATGATGGGCATCGGTATGACACACGACCCCATCGAAATCGGCGTCATCAGCCCAGACATGACGCCCACCAAGGCGCTGGGGGCAGGCGAGGTCGGATACGTCATCACCGGAGCCAAGGACGTCAGCCAATCGAAGGTCGGCGACACAATTACGTCCGCTCTCAAACCGGCGAGCGAACCATTGCCAGGCTACCGGGACCCCAAGCCGATGGTGTACGCCGGCCTGTTCCCAATCGACAACGCGCAATTCCCGGAATTGCGTGACGCACTTGACAAACTGAAACTCAACGACGCCGCGCTCGTTTATGAGCCCGAGACCTCGGTCGCCTTGGGATTCGGCTTCCGTTGCGGGTTCCTCGGCCTGCTGCATATGGAAATCGTCTGCGAGCGCTTGGAACGTGAATTCGGGCTCGACCTGATCTCCACCGCGCCGAGCGTACCGTACGAGGTCACGGCGGAGGACGGCACCGTGCATCATGTCACTAATCCGAGCGAATTCCCCGAAGGCAAGATCAAGAAGATCGTCGAGCCGATGGTTGCCGCAGATATCATCACGCCGAAGGAGTTCATCGGGTCGGTGATGGACTTGTGCCAAGAGCATCGCGGCGAAATGGGCGATATGGAATATCTGAGTCCTGAGCGTGTCGAGATGCATTATCGTATTCCGCTCGCGGAGATTGTGTTCGATTTCTTCGACCAGCTCAAGAGTCGGACCAAAGGGTACGCTTCGCTCGATTATCACGAGGATGGCGAGCAGGCTGCCGATTTGGTGAAGGTCGATATCCTGATCCAAGGTGAGAAGGTGGATGCCTTCAGCGCAATCGTGCACCGTGACAAGGCGTATTCCTATGGCGTAATGATGACCAAGAAACTGCGCGAGCTCATACCTCGGCAACAGTTCGAAATCCCGATCCAGGCGGCTATCGGCTCTAGGATTATTGCACGCGAGAATATCCGCGCCCTGCGTAAGGATGTGCTCGCCAAATGCTATGGCGGCGATATCACGCGTAAACGCAAGCTGCTTGAGAAGCAGAAGGCCGGCAAGAAGCGCATGAAGATGCTCGGCCATGTCGAGGTGCCGCAGGAGGCGTTCATCGCGGCGCTTTCCACCGGTGAGGCTGGCAATGACCGCGATACGAAAGACAAGATCCGCGCTGCGCAGAAGGCGGATAACTGAGTAGACGGCAGGCCCGCAGACACGGCGGGCCTGGGGGAGCGCCGTCTGATTCGCCGTATGAGACGAATCGATCGACGGCATGATGTGGATTGTGGTATGGCATGACGTTCGAGGTGTACATCCACGTGCCTTTTTGTATGAGGCGCTGCGGGTACTGCGATTTCAACACCTATACGGCTCGTGATTTGGGCGAGGGGGCGTCTCGCGGCAATTACGCGCGGATGGCGGTTCGCGAGATGGAGCTGGTGCGTGCGTGGCAGGCGGCGCATGACATCCGTGAGCAGAAGACGGCTACGGTGTTTTTCGGCGGCGGCACGCCCACGATTCTTCCCGCCGCTGACTTGGTCGCCATGCTCGACGCGGTGCGTCGCATCTGGGGGATTGAGCCTGACGCGGAAATCACGACCGAGGCGAATCCGGACACTGTCGACGCCGACTATATCAAACGGCTGGCCGACGGCGGGTTCACGAGGATTTCGTTCGGCATGCAGTCCGCCGTGCCTCATGTGCTCGCTACCCTTGACCGACGGCATACCCCAGCGAATGTGGAGGCTGGTTTGCGGGCGGCCGATGCATGCGGGCTTCGTTCCAGTGTGGATCTGATTTATGGGGCACCGGGGGAGAGCTTGGAGGATTGGCGCACATCCGTGCGCACGGCGATAGATCTTGGTGCGAATCATGTTTCCGCATATGCGCTGACCATCGCCCCGCACACCAAGATGGGCAGGATGATCGCCACCGGCGATCTTCCCCAACCCAGTGATGATGATGAGGCGGCGAAATACGAAATCGCCGATGAGGCTTTCGCCGACGCCGGGTTGCACTGGTATGAGATCAGCAACTGGGCGAGGCCGGGCTACGAGTCGCGTCACAACTTGGGGTATTGGCGTAACGTCGATTGGGCGGGTATAGGCCCCGGCGCACATTCGCATTACCGATTAGACGGGGAAGCTGCCGGGGTGGCGAGCAGCAGCCTGGAAAGCGGGGCTGGCGACAATCCCAAGTCAAAGGATTGTGGTGCAGATGATGCGGTTGCGCGTCATGATGACGCCGGATTCCGCAAGACCGCGGCGGCTGCCCCCGACACCTCAAGCATATCAGTGGCAGCCGGTGCCGTCGGCTTGCGCGCTTGGGACATTGCCCATCCACGCGCTTGGGCGCATGCGATCAACGCCGGCACCGTGCCATGGGGTGGCTGCGAAGGCATCACGGCCCAGGAAGACCGCGAGGAGACGCTCATGCTGGGGTTGCGCTTGCGAGAAGGCTTCGACACGTCGCGTTTCGCGGGCATCATTCCCGATGAAGCGTGGGTCTCTTTGCAATCCGAAGGGCTGGTCACATTGGCGCCCGGTTCGCGTGCCGGTCAAGGGTGCATCGCCGTGCCCACGCTACGCGGCCGGTTGTTGAACGACCTCATCATAGAACATCTGTTCGATTACCTGTGACGCGCCGATAGAAGGCGCAACTGCCGTATACCGCCCGGTGACACGGAAATCGAGACGCCATTCAGGCTTCGCCGATGGCATGCTCAGAGAGCCCGTCCAGGGCATACCTCGCTGAACACGCAGCCTTCGCACACCGGCTGCTTGCGGCAATGGTTCTTGCCATGTTCGAGCAGCAGCCAGTGGTACCACCCGTAGACCCGGTAATCGGCGGTCAGGCCGGATTCGAAGAAGCGGCGGATTTGCCGGTCATCGCCGAACCCGTACCCCATGCGGTCAAGGAAGCGGCGCGTGTAGGCGTCGATGACGAACGACGGCTTGTGCAGCGCGAACACGAGCATCGCGTCCGCGGTTTCCGCACCGATACCCTTCAAACCCAGCAGTTCGCGCCGCAGCCGATGCTGGTCTGCTGTTCGCGCCTGTTCGATGTCGAAGCCATACCCGCGATACCATTCGGTGACGCCACGGATCGTCGCCGCCTTCGCCTTCATGAAACCGCACGGGCGAATCGTCTCCTGCAGCTGCTCGACAGGCATCGCCAGCACTTTTGCGGGCTCGGGTTCACCCCATGCGGCGAACACCTTCTCCACCTGCGTCCACGCCGTGTTCTGTACGAGGATGGCGCTGACCATGATTTCGTATGGCGTGCCCGGCCACCATCGCGGCGTGCCGTAGCCTTTCACCAGGTTGTCGTAGACCTGCTGTGCCGTCAACCGTTCCATGTTCCGTCCCGTCTCATCGCGTCATCACGATCGCCGCCCGTAGTAGTGCATTCCGCCCGCATTGTGTTCACGGTGTTCAGCATATCGCTGAGCATATCGCTGAATCATTCCGAACGGTCACGATGCCGTGCAAGGATAGAACCACCAATCTTGGAGACAGCTGTGAATGTCTTGGAGGTAACCGTGAACAAACACCAGATGCCGTCATCGTCGGATAACCACAAGTCGTTCCCCGCACACTCAGCGAACGCCCAAGCGTCAGCCCGCACGCCATCCCAAAAGCCCGCCGCCATCGAAGTGCGCGGGGCGCGCGTCCACAACCTGCGAAACATCGACGTGGACGTGCCGCTCGGCACAATCGTGGGCATCGCCGGCGTCTCCGGATCCGGTAAATCGTCGCTCGCGCTCGGCGTGCTGTACGCGGAAGGTTCACGCCGCTACCTCGAATCCCTTTCCACCTACACGCGCCGGCGTATGACGCTGGCAGAACGGGCGGACGTGGACGACGTGCGCTACGTGCCCGCCGCGCTCGCATTGCACCAGCGTCCCGGCGTGCCCGGCATCCGCAGCACCTTCGGCACGATGAGCGAGCTGCTCAACAGCCTGCGCCTCATGTTTTCGCGCCTGGCGAGCCACCGGTGCCCCAACGGGCATTACGTCGAGCCCACCCTCGCCGTAGCCGCCATGCAGCCGATCGTCTGCCCCGAATGCGGGGCTCAGGTCGAGGCGCCTGGGGCAGAGGATCTCGCCTTCAACAGTCGCGGCGCCTGCCCGACCTGCCAAGGCACCGGCATCGCGCACATCGTCGATGAATCCACCCTCGTGCCCGACCAGTCGAAGACCATTGACGAAGGCGCCGTCGTCGTGTGGGGCAGCCTCATCTGGTCGCTCATGACGGACGTGTGCCGTGAGATGGGCGTGCGCACCGACGTGCCGTTCCGCGACCTGACCGACCGTGAGAAAGACATCGTCTACCACGGGCCCATGGTCAAGAAGCACATCCATTACGTCAGCAAGAACGCGCAGCAGGACGGCGAGCTTGACTTCACCTATTACAGCGCCGTCAACACCGTCAAGAACGCGCTGTCCAAAGTCAAGGACGAGCGTGGCATGAAACGTGTCGCCAAGTATTTAAAGGACGGCACATGCCCCGATTGTCAGGGCACGCGTCTGAGCGAGGCGGCACGGGCGCCGAGACTACGTGGCATCGGGCTGGACGAAGCAACCGCGATGACGCTCAGCGATGCCATCGAGTGGGTCAAGGGCGTGCCGGATTCGCTGCCCGCCAAGATGCGCCCGATGGCAAAGAACATCGGCGATTCGTTCCTCGACACGGCGCGCCGCTTGATGGACCTGGGTCTGGGCTACCTGTCGCTCGACCGCGCCGGTTCCACGTTGTCGACCGGCGAACGCCAGCGCGTGCAACTCGCCCGCGCCGTGCGCAACCGCACGACCGGGGTGCTGTACGTGCTGGACGAGCCGTCCATCGGCTTGCATCCCTACAATCTGCAGGGATTGGTGGGTGTGATGGACGATCTGGTTGCCGACGGCAATTCCGTAGTGCTGGTGGACCATGACACGCAGGTGCTGGGGCATGCCGATTGGATCGTCGAGATGGGGCCGGGCGCCGGTGCAGACGGCGGCAGGGTGATCGCGCAGGGCACGGTGCAAGACCTGGCGGGAGATGCCCGGTCGGTGATCGGCCCGTTCCTCGCGCGGCAAGTCGGATTCAGAGACGGGGAGCGTGCAGCGGCTGGCGGTGCAGACGTGGCGGCGGAACGCGTACGCCCCGTGGTGCCGGAGGGCGAGGTGTTCGACTTGGGCACGATAGCCATGCGCACCCGCGCCATCCACACCGTGCATCCGTTGGATGTGCGCATACCCAAGGGTAGGCTCACCGTAGTGACCGGCGTGTCAGGATCCGGCAAGACGACGATGGTGCTCGAAAGCCTGGTGCCGGCGCTTCAGGCGGCCGCGGATTCGGCTGGTTCAACTGATTCTGCTGATTCGACTGATGTTGCGTTGCCTGCGCATGTGCAGAGCCTTTCGGCGCCGGGAATCAAGCATGCCAAGCTCATCGATGCCACGCCGATCGGCATCAACGTGCGTTCCACCGTCGCCACCTACGCGGGCATCCACGACGAGCTGCGCAAGGCGTTCGCGCGTACGGATGACGCGAAACGGTTGGGATTCAAGGCAGGGGACTTCTCATACAACACCGGAAGGCTGCGGTGCCCCACATGTGACGGCACTGGCCAGATTTCGCTCGATGTGCAGTTCCTGCCCGATGTGCAGGTGGATTGCCCCGATTGCCATGGGTCGCGCTACGGCAAGCAGGCCGATGCGATACGACGCCCGTTCGGCGGCGCAGCCAAGGACGGCGCGGTTGAATACAGCCTGCCGCAACTCATGCGCATGAGCGTGGATGAAGCGCTCGAAGCGTTCGATTCCGGCAGGGGTCTCAGGCTGCTGCGCCAACGTCTGCAGACGCTGCATGACCTGGGGCTGGGCTATCTCACGATCGGGGAGCAGACGCCCGGACTCTCCGGCGGCGAGGCGCAGCGTCTCAAGCTCGCCAGCGAGATGGGGCGCGCCCAGGACGATTCGCTGTTCGTGTTCGACGAGCCGACGATCGGTCTGCATCCCAAGGATGTGCTCACGCTGCTGGACGTGTTTCAGACGCTCATTGACCACGGTGCCACCGTCATCGTCATCGAACATGACCTCGATGTGATGCGCAACGCCGACTGGATCATCGACATGGGTCCGCTCGGAGGTGTGCAAGGCGGGCGTATCGTGGCCCAAGGCACACCGGACGATATCCGTCGCAATCCCGACAGCCTCACCGGCAGGTTCCTCTGAGGCGGGGCACGGCTGGCAAGGCAAAACTGGCGGCTGGTGGCGGGTGATGCCGGCGAGGCGGGTGAAGACGGCGGGCCGGCCGGTCAGCGCTTGATCAGATATTTGGCTTCCGCGAAGGACTCGCGCACCATGTTGTTCAGAAGCATGTCGCGCGGGGAGCCCGCCGCGATGCCGTGCACATCCGTGTACCCCTGGTCATGGGCGATGTGCAGGGAGCGGAATACGTGGAAATCGTTGGTGACGATGCCGATGGATGGTTCGGACGCGGCGCTTCCGGCGCTGCCTGTGTTGCTGGCGCGGTCGATGATCATGCGGCTGTTGTGCAGGTTCTCCACAGTCGTGGTGGAATCGGGCTCCTCGATGATGCGCGACGCATCGATGCCGGCGTCATGCTCAAGATAATCCGCCATTCCCCGCGCCTCCGCATACGGTTCATTGGGCCCCTGCCCGCCCGAGACGATGCACGTCGTGTCAGGGTTTGCACGCAAGTATTCGGCGGCCCTGTCAAGGCGATAGCGTAGCACGAGGCTGGGGGAGCCTTGGTGGACCTGAGCGCCCAGCACGATGATGTAATCAAGGTTCCGGTCGCCTTCGTCGCGCATATGAGAAGCAATGGCGGCTTGCGACACGCCAAAACCGCACAGTGCGACGCATAGCACGATGCCGATGGGAATGCGCACCGCATTGGGCAGCGCTCGCCACCAATGGAACCAGATCGCCGCAGCCCACACGCCGAGGGCGAGCGCAATAGCCACCCAGAACAGCCAGAATGACGTGCCGGTGTGCGTGTTGTAGACCGCACGGGCGTACCACAGGCTGGCGAGCGCGCCGATGCTCACAATCGCCGTCGCCACCTGACGCAGAGGGAAGTGAATGTGCGAAGCGGCTGGGTTGGTGGCGGTCGCGGCGGTGTCATTGGCGGATTCGGTGGTTGTGGTTTTGGCATCGGTTGAGGCGCCGGTTGCGGTGGTGGTGCTGGTGGTGTCGGTGTCAGCTTCGGTAGCGCCACCTGTTGAATGAGGATCGTGTCGGTTGTCTTGCGGGTCCCCGGACTGGAGTTCATTCATCATGGATCGTCCTTCAGCGGTTGTCTGTGGCGGATTGCCCTTGGGCAGTCTTGCGTGCCGCGGGTCGCGTTCTATGCGTAGCGTCAGCGGTGATGCAGCTCATGCCACCATGTGTATCGATTGTTGGCGAGCTTTCCCTTTTTCTTCGCTTTCCATTGTATTTCATTCCTTTTCGTTATCTCTTGTCATCTCCTTTCCCGTATCTCCTCTCTTTCTCCCCGCTTTCCCTTTTCCGCCTCCTTCTCTCATCCTCTGCGTGTCGCGCTTTGACTTCAAGTGCACTTGAAGTCCTACGGTGAAGTTATCGAAAGCAAACACGGCTGGATGCCAACCGAGAGGAGATGCGCCGCATGGAACGCTGCGCTGCGGACTGCATGACGATATAGAAGGAGACCACATCATGACGGATTCAGCATTGATCCAGAGGCCAATCTCAACAACGGGGTGACGACCAAACTCGCCGCGGAATACCTCGCACGCGGTGTCCAAACAAACCCACAGGCGCATTTGTAACAACCCGATGCAAACACAACTCAATCCACACAGGCCGAAGGGTAAGCATTCGGCCCTATTACCAAGGGGATGACAATGATCAAGCAAACAGCAGGACACGATCAGTTGGGCGATTTCTCGCCGAAGTTCGCCCATTACAACGACGATGTGCTCTTCGGCGAAGTGTGGAATGACCCCACGCTCTCGCCTAAGACGCGCAGTATCATCACGATCAGCACCCTCATCGGCAAAGGCATCACTGATTCCTCGCTCACATACCATCTTCAGACCGCCCGCACCAACGGCGTGACCCGCGACGAAATGGCATCGATTCTTACGCATATCGCTTTCTACGCAGGCTGGCCGAACGCATGGGCAGCATTCCCGATGGCAAAGGAAGTGTATGCCTCCGATGCCGTGCGTGACACGGCAAAGCAGGAGGAACACGGCGGATTCTTCGGCATGGGCGAACCGAACGACGGCTACGCGCAATACTTCACCGGACGTTCCTACCTCAAGCAGGTGAGCGCACCTGACGATCCACTCGTCATCCACAACGTGACATTCGAACCTGGATGCCGCAACAACTGGCACATTCACCATGCCGCGCGTGGCGGCGGGCAGATCCTCATCTGCGTCGATGGTGAAGGGTGGTGCCAGTTGGAAGGCCAACCTGCGAAGCGTATGCTTCCAGGCGACGTTGTGGAGGTGCCGGCCGGAGTGAAGCATTGGCATGGTGCAGCGAAGAACAGCTGGTTCTCCCATCTGGCGTTCATGCTGCCCGGCGAAGGCATGAGCAACGAATGGCTTGAGCCCGTCACCGACGTCGAATACGACGCACTCGTGGCATGACGGGCGGTTCTGTCGACAGTTTGCGACCGGGATTGAACGGTTCAGACCAACAACACAAACGAGTCACATGACTCAGGTGATTCAAGAATCGAGGAACCTATGAAGACTTTGGTGGTGTATTTCACTGAAAGCGGTTGCACACGCCGTGTGGCACAGACCATTGCAGAGGCGACTGGAGCCACGCTGTATGAACTCAAGGCGGCGCAACCATACACATCGGCGGACCTTGATTGGCGCAATCCCGAAAGCCGCGTCAACCGTGAGGCGAACGACCCCGCTGCACGCCAGTCGGTGAAGCTTGCGGACACATCCGTGCCAGACTGGGATTCTTACGATGTGGTGTTCGTAGGAGCCCCGGTATGGTGGGGCGTCGCTGCATGGCCGATCGATGATTTCCTCACATCCAACGATTTCACCGGCAAGAAGCTGGCGGCGTTCGTCACCTCGGCAAGCTCCTCGTTCGGCAATGAATCCGATGTCAAAGACATGGCGAAGCACGCCCAGTGGATGGTCGGCAAACGCTTCCCGTCCTCCGTGTCAGCTTCCACAGTCAAATCCTGGGTCGATTCCTTGGCGTTGTAGCCAGACAATCAGCCGCCCATAATATGGACGCATGGCAGCCATATGCCATAGGTGTATCGTGGCGGCATATCGCACAGTTGGCTCAAGTGCGTTTGATGCCAACCCGCGACACTCCATGATGTCCGCGCACGTGTCCGATGACCCATCGCCTTGGGTAGTATGGCATCGCTGGAATACACAGACCCGCCTTATCAGGCGGCGGAAGCGGAGCGAACCATGGTCGAGAATACGATGAATCAACACGAACGGATGCTGGCGGGACTGCCATACAAGGCATGGTTGGACGGACTGCCTGAAGCCCGTCTCGAATGCCGGCGCAAATTGTATGTGCTGAACACCATGGCACCGGATCTTCGTGAAGACGGCGTGCCTCGGGTAATCAAAGACCTCTTCGGCGGCACAGGGGAGCGGGTCTGGGTTGAACCGCCATTCCATTGCGATTATGGGTCAAATATCACCGTTGGAGAGGATTTCTACGCCAACTTCAATCTCACGATCCTCGATGTCGGGAACGTGACGATCGGCTCGAACGTCATGTGCGCGCCGAATGTGTCCATCTACACCGCCGGGCATCCCGTCCACCCGGACAGCCGCAACTCCGGCTATGAGTACGGGATCCCGATCACCATCGGCGATAACGTATGGCTTGGAGGCAATACGATCGTCCTGCCCGGCGTGACGATCGGCGACAACGTTGTCATCGGCGCGGGCAGCGTCGTGACCAAGGACATCCCTTCAAACGTGATCGCCGTAGGCAGCCCGTGCCGTGTCATTCGCGAGATCACCGACGCCGACCGCGATTACTACTTCAAGGATCGCCGGTTCGACGTCACCGATTACTAATACTGACTGATCTGGCGCATCGGCGATTCACGCCTCGGATATGTGGCTGCATCACAAGGATTCCGTGCCGATCTGAATGTGGGGCTTGACTTTTTGAGGTCGCCGGTATATGGACAAACAACGATATTTGACCTGTCTGCGCTGTAACCTGTGAGGGCAGTGTATTGGGTCGCAGGCATTGTCCTGCCTAAAGAGAGGTGGTTTCGGTGACGTTCAAAGCTCCGCTAGATTTGACGGTTCATCGCCCGGAAGGCATGTATGACCCTTCCCAAGAACATGATGCCTGCGGTGTCGGCATGGTCACCACGTTGAACAAGCGTCCCGAACGCAAGATCGTCGATGACGCCATCGAAGTGTTGGTGAACCTCAATCATCGCGGTGCGGTCGGTGCCGAGGAGAACACCGGTGACGGTGCCGGCATCCTCATGGCCATGCCTGACGAGTTCATGCGCGCGACCGTCGGCGTGGAGCTGCCCGAAGCCGGGCATTATGCCGCGGGTATCGCGTTCCTGGATCGTGATATCGCGACATCCGGCCAGCAGGAGCAAGCCATCGCCAAGATCGTCAACGAAGAAGGCCTCGAAGTACTTACGTGGCGCGTCGTCCCGACGAACCCGGACGGTCTGGGATTGCAGGCTTTGGCATCGATGCCTTCGTTCAAGACGCTGGTGGTAGCCGACCCGGAGAACAAGCTTTCAGGAATCGACCTTGACCGCAAGACCTTCCGCATCCGCAAGCGCGTCGAGCATGAGGTCGGCATCTATTTCGCATCCCTGTCCGCCCGCACCATCACCTACAAGGGCATGCTCACCACCATGCAGCTGACCGGGTTCTTCCCAGATCTGCTTGACGAGCGCATGAAGACGACTATCGCGATTGTGCATTCACGCTTCTCGACGAACACCTTCCCGAGCTGGCCGCTGGCCCAGCCGTTCCGTCTGATTGCGCACAACGGCGAAATCAACACCATCCAGGGCAACCGTAACTGGCTGTCCGCCCGCGAAGGCAGGCTGAGCTCCGAGCTGCTCGGCGAATTCAAGCCGTTGCTTCCGATCGCGACCTCCGGATATTCGGATTCAGGCACCTTCGACGAGTGCTTGGAACTGCTGCATCTCGCCGGACGCAGCCTCCCGCACGCTCTGCTCATGATGCTCCCGCCGGCTTGGGAGAACGACGACACGCTCGACCCCGACGTCAAGGCGTTCTACGAGTACAACAACACACTGATTGAGCCTTGGGATGGCCCGGCGGATATCGTCTTCACGGACGGCACACTAGTCGGAGCCCAGCTCGATCGCAACGGATTCCGCCCCGGCCGCTGGCAGGTCACCGACGACGGCTATCTGGTTCTTGCATCCGAGGCTGGTGTGCTCCCGGAAATCAGCCAGGACCATATCGTGGCCAAGGGTCGTCTCGAGCCTGGAAAGATGTTCCTCGTCGACACCAAGGCAGGCCGCATCATCCCTGATGACGAAATCAAACATGAGCTTGCCTCGCAGCATCCGTACCGTAAATGGATCGAAGGCAACTCCGTCGAGATGAGCCAGTTGCCGGTACGCGAGCACGTCAGCCACTTCGGCCAGTCCGTTCAGCGTCGTCAACGCGCCTTTGGCTACACCGAAGAGGATTTGAAGCTGCTGCTCGCCCCTATGGCGAACACCGGCAAGGAACCACTCGGATCCATGGGCTCGGACACGCCGCCGGCTGTCCTGTCCAAGCGCAGCCGCATGCTGTTCGACTACTTCACCCAGAAATTCGCCCAGGTTACCAATCCTCCGCTGGATTGGGAGCGCGAGCGTATCGTCACCAGCCTCGAATCGGCGATTGGCCCTGAAGCGAATCTTCTGCAGGACACCGAACTGCATGCCAAGAAGATTCTCATCCCGCTGCCGGTCATCGATTCGGACCAGATGGCCCAGCTTAAGCGCCTTGACAAAGCCAAAATCCTCGGCGGGTTCTACAAGCCCTTCGTCGTCCGTGGCCTGTATCAGGTTGCAGGCGGTGGCAAGGCGTTGAAGGAGCGTCTCGACGAAATCTTCCAGGAAGTCGATGACGCCATCGAGCAGGGCAAGAACTTCATCGTGCTGTCCGACCGCGAATCCGACCACACGTGGGGTCCTATCCCGTCTCTTCTGCTGACGAGCGCCGTGCAACACCACTTGCTACGCAAGCACACGCGCACCCAGGTCTCGCTTGCCGTGGAAGCCGGCGACGTTCGTGAAATCCACCATGTCGCGCTGCTTATCGCTTACGGCGCCGCATGCGTGAATCCATACCTCGCCTTCGAATCGGTCGAGGAGCTGGCACGCAACGGCTATCTCAAGGTCGATGCCCAGACGGCCGTCAAGAACCTCATGCATGCGCTGTCCACCGGCGTGCTCAAGATCATGAGCAAGATGGGTGTCTCCACGATTATGAGCTACCGAGGCGCGCAGCTGTTCGAAGCCGTCGGCCTGAACAAGGAAGTCATCGACGAATACTTCACCGGCACCACTTCGCGTGTCGGGGGAGCGGGACTTGACGAAATCGCCGAAGAAGTGGCGATCAGGCACCGTGTGGCGTACCCGAACCAGTGGACGAGCCGTCCCCACCGCAATCTGCGCACCGGCGGCGATTACAAGTGGCGTCGCACCGGTGAGGACCACCTCAACGACCCCGAGGCGATCTTCCTGCTTCAGCAGTCCACCCAGCGTGGTGATTACAACCTGTTCAAGAAGTACTCCGCGCATATCAACGACACTTCGAACCGTCTCATGACCCTGCGCGGACTCATGAAGTTCAAGCAGACCCGCAAACCGATTGACATCTCCGAGGTCGAACCCGCAAGCGAAATTGTCAAACGCTTCTCCACAGGCGCAATGAGCTACGGCTCCATCTCGCAGGAGGCGCATGAGACGCTTGCCATCGCGATGAACACCATTGGGGCGAGGTCGAACTCCGGTGAGGGTGGCGAATCCGACGACCGTATCAACGATCCGCTCCGGTACAGCCGCATCAAGCAGATCGCTTCCGCGCGCTTCGGCGTGACCAGCGATTATCTGGTGCACGCCACCGATCTGCAGATCAAGCTCGCGCAAGGTGCCAAGCCGGGCGAGGGCGGCCATCTGCCTGGTGCCAAGGTGCCGCCGTGGATTGCGAAGGTCCGTCATGCGACACCTGGTGTCGAGCTGATCTCCCCGCCGCCGCACCACGACATCTATTCCATCGAGGATCTTAAGCAGCTGATCAACGATGCAAAGATGGCGAATCCGAAGGCGCGTATCCATGTCAAGCTCGTCTCCGAATTCGGCGTCGGCACCATCGCCGCTGGTGTGGCCAAGTGCCATGCCGATGTAGTACTCATCTCCGGCAGCGACGGCGGCACGGGCGCGGCTCCGCTCAACGCCATCAAGCACGCCGGTACGCCGTGGGAGATCGGTCTGGCTGAAACCCAGCAAACGCTGGTACTCAACGGTTTGCGCTCCCGCATCGTCGTCCAGTGCGACGGTGAGCTCAAGACCGGCCGTGATGTGGTGATCGCAGCGCTGCTTGGAGCCGAGGAATTCGGCTTCGCAACAGCCGCCCTCATCACCGAAGGCTGCGTGATGATGCGAGCATGCCAGAAGAACACCTGCCCGCAAGGCATCGCGACCCAGGATCCGGAATTGCGCGCGCGCTTCCGCGGCAAGCCTGAATACGTGATCAACTTCTTCATGTACATCGCTCAGGAGGTCCGCGAAATCCTGGCACAGCTCGGTTTCCGGACGCTTGAAGAGGCCGTCGGCCATGTCGAGTGCCTGGATCAGAACGAAGCAGTCGCGCGCTGGAAGTCCGACGGCATAGATCTGAGCAATGTGCTCATGCAGCCCGGCCCTGTTCCCGGAACGATCCTTCATCAGACCATCGAGCAGAACCACGAATTGGACAAGGCGCTAGACAACAAGCTCATCGAGCTTGCGCAACCTGCCCTTGAACACAAGGAACCTGTTCGTATTGATATGCCCATCCGCAACGTGAACCGTACGCTCGGCACCATGGTCGGCTACGAAATCACCCGCCGTTATGGTGCCGAAGGCTTGCCCGACGACACCATCGACATGACCTTCCACGGTTCGGGCGGCCAGTCCATCGGCGCGTTTATCCCCCGCGGCGAGACTATCCGCGTCTACGGTGAGGTCAATGATTATGCGGGCAAGGGCCTGTCCGGCGGTCGCATGATCATCCGTCCGGAGCATGACATCACCTTCAATCCGCACACCAACGTGATTGCCGGAAATGTGACCGGTTTCGGCGCGACCTCAGGCGAGATGTTTGTTGCCGGACGTGCAGGCGAACGATTCGCCGTGCGTAACGGCGGTGCCACCTTCGTGGTCGAAGGCGTCGGCGACCATGGCTGCGAGTATATGACCGGCGGTGTCGTCGTGGTGCTCGGTTCCACGGGCCGCAACTTTGGCGCCGGCTTCTCCGGCGGCAACGCATACGTGCTCGATCTCGACATGGACCAGATCAACCCGGATGCACGCAAGAACGGCGCATTGCTGTTCGAATCGTTGGAAGGCGCCGACGAGGAGCTCGTCCACAGCTTGGTCAAGCGGCATGCCGAGGAAACCGGATCTGCGTTCGCCCAGAGCCTGCTGGACGACTGGGAGCACACCCGCACACGCATCACACATGTGACGCCCAAGCACTACGTCGCCATGACCAAGGCGATGGAACAAGCCGAAAAGAACCACGTCGACTTCAACGCCCCCGGTGCGTGGGAGCACGTGTACGAGCAGGTCATGGAAGGAGCACACTGACATGGGAGATCCAAGAGGATTCCTGAAGGTCCGCACCCGTCGCGAGCTTGCTGAGCGCCCGGTCGAAGAACGCATCAAGGATTGGCTTGACGTTCACGCGGAAAGCGGTTTGCAGCCTTGGACCACACAGCAGGCTGCACGGTGCATGGATTGCGGCACGCCGTTCTGCATGAGCGGATGCCCGCTGGGCAACCTCATCCCGGAGTTCAACGATCTGGTTCGTCAGGAGAAGTGGGAGGACGCCTACAACCGGTTGTCTATGACCAACAACTTCCCCGAAGTCACCGGCAGAATCTGCCCGGCGCTGTGCGAGCAGGCATGCGTGCTCGGCATCCATCAGCCGCCGACCATGATCAAGAACGATGAGGAAACAATCATCGATCAGGCGTGGGCGCTCGATTATGTCAAGCCCATGCCACCTGAACGTCTGACTGATATGACCGTTGCGGTCGTCGGATCCGGCCCATCGGGGTTGGCTTGCGCCCAACAGCTGACCCGTGCAGGCCATACGGTTGTCGTCTACGAGCGTGACGACGCAATCGGCGGACTTATGCGCTACGGCATCCCGAATTTCAAGCTCGACAAGCGTCTGCTCGACCGCAGAGTCAAGCAGATGGAGGCCGAAGGCACCCGATTCCGCACCAACATCGAAATCGGCAAGGATCTCAGCTGGGACGAGCTTCGTGACCGTTACGATGCTGTCGTGGTAGCTATCGGTTCGACGGTCCCGCGCGATATGAAGTTGCCGGGCCGTGAGCTTGACGGCATCCATTTCGCCATGGAATTCCTGCCTGATGCGACTCGACGCGTCTACGGCGTGGAGCCGGTGCACGACATCACCGCGAAAGACAAGCATGTCGTGGTCATCGGCGGCGGCGATACCGGTTCCGACTGCTTGGGAACCGCAATACGCCAAGGTGCGAAGGACGTCACCGTCCTGCAGATTATGCCGAAGGAACCGTCCTCAAGGCCGGACAATTCCCCGTGGCCGACGTATGCACGCACCTACCAGAAGACCTCGTCGATGGAAGAGGGCGGCACGTACCTGTACAACGTGGATTCCGTGGAATTCGAAGATGCGGACGCCGACAAGGTGACCGTCGAGAACTCCGCGACCGCATCCGCGTTCCTCGCGGACGAGCGCGGCCATGTCACCGGTCTGAAGATCGTGGACGTGGCTCCAGGCAAGAACGGGCCGTTCACTCGCCAGCCCGGAACCGAGCGTGTCATCCCAGCAGATCTGGTTCTGATTTCCGTCGGGTTCCTGCATCCGGACACCTCTTCAATCATGGAGCAGATGCCGGTCGAACTGGACAAGCGTGGAAACGTCGCCCGCAATGACGATTTCGCCACTTCGCAGGATGGCGTCTTCGTGTGTGGCGACGCCGGCCGCGGCCAGAGCCTCGTCGTCTGGGCGATTTCCGAAGGCCGCAGCTGCGCGGCCGCCGTTGACCGGTATCTCACCGGATCAACCGAGCTGCCGGCACCCATCGTGCCGACACAACGCCCGATGATGCTGCCCCGCTGAAACGGGGAGCCCACTCATGATGGCGGATGGAATCAGGCAATACCCCGATTCCATCCGCCATCAGGTTCTTCACAGTCTGTACGAGTCACCTGGCATAGCCGGCTCAACAGAGTCGCAAACGGTACCTTGGCAGGCGAGTACACTAGTGACCGATAACCCAACAACGCGAAGGGAGCGAAATGCCGAACCGAGCAGAGCGTCGCGCAGCAGCGAAGCGCAGCAAGCAGAACAAGGGAGTGCCTCAGCAGGCCAACGAAGCACAAGGTGGTAATCGTAGCGGACTCGTCGACGAGTACGCCCTGCAGGAACGTTCTCGCCATCTCGAAGAGCATGAGCAGGAGGGCGAGTGGAAGCCCTCTTCCAGCGTTCAAAAAGAGCGCCACGAAGACGAGGATATCACGCTCAACAACCCCAAAGTAAGCCATACCCCGCATTCAGTGCGCCAGGTATTGCGCATCATCACGTGGACGCTGATTCTGCTGTGCGCAATCTCATTCCTCGTCATCATGTGGATTCCGTCCGTGCCGATGTGGCTGATCATCACCATCGCCTCGGTCTTCGCCGTCGCGGTCATCAGCCTGTTCTTCGTCGCGGGCAACTCGAAGGACAATCCCAATCTCGACGCGAATGGATGCGCGATCTGACAGATCGCCATATGTGATTGGCCAATCCGCAGCCGATCAAGGTTCCGGCCCGGCGTATGTTGTATACGCCGGGCCGTGTTGTATACCCCCTGCGTATGCCCCGCAACTTTTGACCACATGTACCGCTGCGGCTTGTCCCGATTGCGGCAATCATGGCACGATGCACTCATATACTTCAGCACAACGTGACAGCACAACGCATCATCACAGAGAACGGGGGTCTCATGTTCATATCGAAGCCTATTCCTAAACCCACTTCGCAGTTCATCTCGACGTTCGCCCGAATCGTTTGCATCCTCATCACGTGCAATGTCATTGCTTTCCCGGCGCAAGGTTCGCATTCGGGGATTTCCGAAACTTCAATCCCCAGCGATCCCACACCGCAAAATCCGGACATCGTGTCGGTGACCGGACTCGCATCGTGCAGGAGCAACACCGAAGCAGTGAACCAGAGCACGATATCAACCCGCATCACAACATATCAACCCACTGCAGCCGATATGACGGCATCCGCCGAAACCGGCAGGAACCCAAATCGATCCCCAGCGGGATCGTCAGTGACAACCTCGTCAGCGCAAATGTCCGATATCCGCAACAGCAATACGTCAAACTCCGGCACCGCCCGCCAATGCCGTGCGCGGATGGTGTTACCGGTCGCCGACGCTCACATTTCCAAGGCCTTCGACCGTCCGTCCATGCGCTGGGCCACGGGACACAGGGGAGTGGATATCACGGCCGGCACTGGCACTGCCCTCATCGCGCCCGATGATGGCGTCATCGCCTTCAACGGAACGGTCGCCGGCAAGGACGTGATCAGCATCAAGCACGCCGACGGGCTGACATCAACATTCGAACCGGCGCACAGCGACTTGGAAACCGGCGATCCGGTTTTCAGAGGCCAACCTTTTGGTGTCGCCGATGGGTTGTCCGATCATTGCCTTGATCTCTGTGTCCATTGGGGCGTCATGGACGCGTCCGACGACTATCTTGACCCGTCAACGTTGATTCTGCCCAGAACCATCGCGCTCAAACCTGTACAGGTCGGCGATTGAAGCCCTCGCGAGGAACATCGGATCAGACATCGCAGACATCACAGCCGTGACAGCAGACTTACAGCCATACCCACCCGGGCGAAAAACACCATGCCTAAACAATCACAACCCTGCATCGGCCAAAGTGACATACCCCGTATCGATCAGCTCGCTCTTGAGATTCGACGCACTGACCGCGATAAGCGCTTGTGTGAGCGTGGGCACCGACTTGCCGTTGATGGTGGTCTTGCTCACGGATTTCAGGATGGTGACCGAACCGCCTAACGCCAGCCGCTTGCTCACCTTCGCGATGCCGGACGCCAGCGTCGCACGGTCTTCGAGAGCGGTCATCCACAACTTGCCGTTCACAATGTCAGGGAGCATATCGGTGTACGCCCCGTATCCGGTGACGATCGGCCATTGCAAGGTGTCATCGTCAGCCGGCGAGTACGGCTGGGAACCTGCCGGGGCTGGAACGGCTGATTTGGTCAAATCCTTATGACCGGCGAGATTGCCGACAATACCCATGATCGATATCGAGGGGTTGATTTCCGCCGAAGACCCTTCGTACCCCAACGCATCGAGCTCTTGGACGATCACCGAGGCGATGTAGTCGTTCATTGCGATGATACCGTCGATATGAACGGGTTGCGTGTCTTCATCGGGTTGCAATCTGGAATCAAGCTCTTGCTTGATGTCATTGTCGTCGGACGCCGTAAAAGCCACGGAACTCCAGCTCGTCGCCGACGTGGAGGCGTTGAGCGTGTCTGATGCGCTGACCACCGCTCCTGACTTGAAATACGGCCCGAGCACATCCCAGATGCCTTTGAACGCCTCTTTGGCGAAGGCCATGGAGACGGACTGGTCCTCATCTTTGGCGGAACCGACAGGCAGGAAGACTTCTATGGTTTTCGGATGCGATGATGATGCGGAGTCCAGTTGCAGTTTACTGACGAGTTGCTTCGCTTGGATTTGCCCGATATTGCGTGCTGTGGACATCTGGACGAACACATCAGGCGTGAATCCGCTGATGTCGTTGGATAGCACGATGACATGCATGCCTGATTTGCGTGCGAGCGTCAACGCGCTGGCGAGCCGCTGGTCCGCCTCGGTGTCGGTGCTGCTTGAGTCATCCGCGTCCAAGGGCGTGGTGACGTAGTCGCCGTACTGCGTTGTGGTGCTGTCCGTTGATGCGCATGGAGCGACGATCAGCGTGGTGGTGGTGTTTGCGGACGCGGTCGTTGATGCGGTGTCGGCTGCCTGGGACACGACATAGTCTTGAATGTCTTGGCTTTGCTTGTCGAGATTGCTGTCGGTATGTGTGCTGATTTGTTTGGCGGTGAATCCTGTTTCGACAAGCTCGTCCTTGATCTGCGGCACGAGTTTCGCCCACTTGTTGAGCGGGGTGTGCTGCGAGATGGTGATGCCGTCGGACGGGGTGAAGATCGCGACTGATCCCAAGCGCGCGGTTGCGGTATCGGTTGGCTGCTGCTTGTCGCTCGCGCCGCACGCGCCTATGGATAACAGGCCGATGCATGCGACTGACGCGACCAAAGCCTTCAACGTGCCCATGCGATGGAATCCCATATCAACCTTTCCGTCCATACGTACTGACGCATGTTATACATTACCGGATACAGCAAAGCCCGGGAGCGTAGCGTTCCCGGGCAATACCTCCACGAATGGGTTTCGCTATTCGGCGAGCGCCTTGGACAGCTCCTCATCGAGGGCGTCCATGAAACCTTGGGTGTCGAGCCATGACTGATCGGGGCCGACCAGCATCGCCAGATCCTTGGTCATGCGTCCGGATTCCACGGTCTTGATGATCACCTTTTCGAGCGTTTCGGCGAAATGTGCCACTTCCGGCGTGTTGTCCAGCTTGGCGCGGTGCTTGAGGCCACCGGTCCAGGCGAAGATGGAGGCAATCGGGTTGGTCGAGGTCTTCTCGCCCTTGAGCCAACGACGGTAATGCCGGGTTACCGTGCCGTGCGCCGCTTCGGCTTCGACGGTTTGGCCGTCCGGTGTCATGAGCACGGACGTCATGAGACCGAGCGAACCGAAGCCCTGGGCGACGCTGTCGGACTGGACATCGCCGTCATAGTTCTTGCACGCCCAGATGTACCCGCCATGCCACTTCAGCGAGCTCGCCACCATGTCATCGATGAGGCGATGTTCGTAGGTCAGGCCTTCCGCGGCGTACTGGTCCTTGAATTCGGTTTCGAAGACCTCGGCGAAGATATCCTTGAATTCGCCGTCGTACGCCTTGAGAATCGTATTCTTGGTGGACAGATACACCGGCAGGTGACGCTGCAGCCCGTAACGGAAGCATGCCCGCGCGAATCCGCGGATGGATTCGGCCACGTTGTACTGCACCTGCGCAACGCCGGCACCCGGGTAATCGAAGACCACATGCTCAATCGGCTCGCTGCCATCGTCCGGAGTGAAAGTCACCGTGAGACGTCCGGGGCGATCGACCTTGAAATCGGTCGCCTTGTACTGGTCGCCGAACGCATGACGGGCGACGACGATCGGCTTGGTCCAGCCGGGAACGAGCCTCGGGATGTTGGAAATCACAATCGGCTCGCGGAAGATGGTGCCGCCGAGGATGTTGCGGATGGTGCCGTTGGGGGACTTCCACATCTTCTTCAGACCGAATTCCTTGACCCTGGCCTCGTCCGGGGTGATGGTTGCGCATTTGACGCCGACATGTTCACGCTTGATGGCGTTGGCCGCGTCGATGGTCACCTGGTCGTCAGTGGCGTCCCTGTTCTTGATGCCCAAATCGTAGTATTCCAAGTCGATGTCGAGATAGGGGAGAATCAGACGATCTTTGATATCCTTCCAGATCACGCGGGTCATTTCGTCTCCGTCGAGCTCGACGACCTTGCCTTCGACCTTAATCTTGGCCATGAATTGCCCTCCTCACGGGGTTGTGAAGGTTATGCGATATCTAATTCATACCGCAAACCCATAACGAATGTGTGACCGCGTCCACGATGTTGGACACTTCCGCCGCTTGAGCCGCTTCGAACGCCCCGATGCTGCATCGGGCTTCAGCTGGTGGAAACTTGATGGCGTTCGTCACGAGTTCGCATTAGCCTTGAAACCATGTCTCAGGAAATTGAAATCGGTCTGGGCAAGAAGGCCCGGCTCGCATACTCTCTGGATGATGTCGCCATCGTCCCGTCCCGCCGTACGCGCGATCCGCAGGACGTCAGCACGGCATGGCAGATTGACGCCTACGAGTTCGACATACCGGTCATCGCCGCGCCGATGGATTCGGTAACGAGCCCGGAAACGGCCATCGAAATGGGTCGTCTCGGCGGACTCGGTGTCCTCGACCTCGAAGGCTTGTGGACGCGGTATGAAGATCCCAAGCCACTACTCGACGAAATCGCCACATTGCCGGAAGAGCAGGCGACCCGTCGCATGCAGGAAATCTATTCCGAGCCGATCAAGCCTGAGCTGATTACGCAACGCCTTCACGAGATCCGCAAGGCAGGCGTGACCGTCGCCGGCGCGTTGAGCCCGCAGCGTACGCAGGAACTGTATTCCACCGTGATCGAAGCCGGTGTGGATCTGTTCGTGATCCGCGGCACTGCGGTGTCGGCGGAACATGTGTCCACTGATCATGAGCCGCTCAATCTCAAGAAGTTCATTTACGACCTTGATGTCCCCGTCATCGTGGGAGGCGCCACGAATTACACCGCGGCACTGCATCTGATGCGCACTGGCGCCGCGGGTGTGCTCGTCGGCTTCGGCGGCGGCGCTGTCTCGGGAACGCTCAACACCATTGGTCTTCAAGCCCCTATGGCCACGGCCATCGCGGATATTGCCGAAGCAAGGCGCGACTACATGGACGAATCCGGCGGACGGTATGTCCAGCTCATCGCCGACGGCGGCATGGGCTCGTCGGGTAACTTCATCAAGGCTCTTGCACTCGGCGCCGACGCGGTGATGCTGGGTGCGCCGCTTGCCCGTGCGACCGAGGCCCCCGGTCATGGCATGCACTGGGGTTCCGAGGCGCGGCATCAGACGCTTCCGCGAGGCAAACGCACCAATGTCGGTACCGTCGCCCCGCTCAAGGAGATTCTGTATGGGCCCAGCCATCAGGCTGATGGTACGACCAATTTCATCGGTGCGCTTCGCCGTGCCATGGCGTCCACGGGTTATGTGGACGTGAAGAATTTCCAGCGTTGCTCGGTGGTCGTTACCTCCTCCGGTCGCTGACCGAGGCAAGTTATCCACATATCCACAAATCCCGTCATGCCGGTTGACATGGCGGGATTTTTCTGTTCCCCTTGAATAGTCATCCGGCAACAGGCCGGCGAGCAATGAAGCCCGGAAGGGGGAACACCATATGAACGACAGCACCGAACTGTGGACATACCGGTACGAACGCAATCTGCCCAGAATGGAGGGCAATATCACTGTGGGCTCCTTTGGGTCACGGTTCCCGTGCGTATCGTCGGCTTCTTTCCCGAAGCCCCCGACACGTACAGTGTGAAATTCTGTCAGGAATACGCATTCCTCGTCTACAACATGGCGTGCATGCTCGCAGACACCTATCGCGGCCGCGGCGTAACGCCCTTATTACGCAAACATCTGGCGCCTCAATGCATCGAACGTCTTGAATTCATGTGGCAGCTGGTTGGCTGCTATGACATCCTCAATCTCGAAGATGAGAAAAACGCGATGATCAAAATGGTTCCACCTATGCCGCAATGGATCCATTTCGCGCTGGTGACCAGTGAGCTCATGGAATGCACGGTTAACGTCAACATCGGCACCATTGTGTTCCATTCGATGCTTGTCTTCCGCCGCAAAGCAAGCCGGTGGATTTGCGACCTCGCGGACATTGGCTGACCAATCCCAGCGAACATCCATGTTCCAAGCAAGTCATAGGACTATAGTTGAACACATGCTGAAAGAATTTTCTGTTGATCCGGTCTATCAGACCACGGATGACGATACGGTCTACTCGCTCCTCGCGAAGCGTGCGCAACGCGATCCGCAAGGAGCGATAGCTGAATGGCAGAGTGAACGCGACCGTGTATGGCATACGGCCAGCGCACAGGAGATGGATGACCGTGTCCGCGCGGTCGCCCGCGGTCTGTTGGGTATCGGCGTCAAGCACGGCAGCATGGTGGTCATCTACTCCGCCACCTGCTACGACTGGGCGATCGTGGACTTCGCATGCTCGGCGATCGGTGCGGTCACCGTACCGATTTACGAGACGGATTCCGCCAAGCAGGCGGCAGGCATTGTCCAGGATGTCAAGCCGATCATCGCATTCGCCGGCGATGAATCGCATGCCCATACGCTTGACGCCATCCGGCGTGACAGCCCTGACCTGACCTACGTGTTCAATTTCCAGACCGATGGGCTTAACGCCGTCGTTGATTTCGGGGAATCCGTCACCGATGACGAGCTCGCCCTCGCCATGAGCAAGGTCAAGGCCGACGACGTGTCGACCATTGTGTACACCTCAGGTTCGACGGGCAAGCCCAAAGGCGCCATGCTCACCAGCCGCAACTTCACCCACATCGTCTATGCTGGTTACGACGTGCTCGACGAGATGCTGTACCAGCCCAGCCGCCTGCTGCTGTTTCTGCCGCTTGCACACTGCTTCGCCAGGTACATCCAGTACACCGCGATCGGCGCCCAGGGCGTGGTTGGGTATATCCCTACCGCCAAGCATCTGCTCGCCGATCTGCGCAGTTTTAAGCCAACGTATCTGCTCGGCGTGCCGCGCGTGTTCGAGAAGGTTTACAATGCGGCTTCGCAGAAGGCCGGCGCAGGCTTCCAGGGCCGCGTGTTCGCCAAGGCGTTCAAGCATTTCGCCCAATGGTCGAAGGATGAGAACGAGCACCAAGGCCGTCACACTTTGGGGGAGCGGATCCACCATCGTTTCTACATGGCCACGGTCGGCAAATCGATGCGCTCCGCACTCGGCCCGAACCTCAAGTATCTTGCCTGCGGCGGCGCGCCTATCAATGCCGACCTCGCCCATTTCTTCAACGGGATGGACGGCATTACCTTCATCCAGGGGTACGGCATGACGGAAACCGCAGCTCCGTGCGTAGTCAACTTCGAAGACGCGAACGAAGTAGGTTCGGTCGGCCGCCCCGGCCCCGGCATCGCCATCAGGACGCTGGACGACGGAGAAGTCGAAATAAAAGGCCCGAATGTGTTCAAAGGCTATTTCAAGCAGCCTGAACTCACCGCTGAAGTCCTTGAGCCCGACGGCTGGCTGCACAGCGGCGATATCGGATATATCAACGACCGCGGATTCCTGTTCATCACCGGCCGCAAGAAAGATATCATCATCACCGCGGGTGGTAAGAACATCAGTCCGGCACCGTTGGAAGACACGATCAACACCTGCCCGATCGTCTCGCACACCGTAGTGATCGGCGATGGACGGCCGTTCGTGGCGGCGCTCATCGCGCTCGACGAGGAGATGACCCGTGATTGGCTGAAGAACCAGGGTATGGATGCCGAGATGCCAATGGAACAAATCGCGAACAACGATGCTGTCAGGGCGTTCGTGCAGCAGTACATCGATCAGGCGAACAGCTCCGTCTCCCGTGCGGAATCGGTGCGCAAGTTCGCCATTCTTCCCGATGATTTCAGCCAGGACGCCGGCACGCTTACCCCGAGCATGAAAGTGGTGCGCAAGAAGGTCATCGAGCGTTACGACGATATCATCGAGCATGTCATCTACACGCCGAAAGGCCCGTCCGTACCGATTCCCGCGACCGTGAAACTGTTTGACAAGACCGCGGAAACGGTATCGCAGGTCTCTGAGACCGTCAGCCCGAAGGTTAAGCAAGCGATTGACCAGGCCAAGTCGAATATGGCCGAACTCCGCGCCAAGCGGCAGGGCGAAAACTCCGACGAGGAACTCGCTCAGGGCACGGATGCCGAGACCCAAGACAACGGCACTGAGAACACCAACGAGACAGAGGAGAAGTGACAATTGGCAATCCGAGAGATTCGAGTAATTCCCGACCCCATCCTGCGCACCCCGTGCGATGAGATCACCACAATCACGCCGGCGATCCGCCGTTTGGTGCAGGATCTGCTCGACACCGTCGACGATCCCGGTCGCGCCGGACTTTCAGCGAACCAGATCGGCGTGGGTCTGCGCGCCTTCTCATACAACATCGAAGGCAAGGTCGGCTATGTCCTCAACCCGGTAATCGAAGACAAGCAGGGCGAACAATACGGCGATGAAGGCTGCCTGTCCGTACCCGGCTTGTGGTACAAGACCCGTCGCGCCGATTACGCCCGGGTGCGCGGCATCGACCTCGACGGCAAAACCGTCGTGCTCGAAGGCAAGGGCATCATGGGAAGAATGCTGCAGCATGAGACAGACCACCTCGACGGCCATATTTATCTGGACCGGCTGGAGAAAAGCGAGCGCAGGGCCGCAATGAGGCAGTTGCGCGGCGAACGCTGATCTGACGGTTGGTTGTGTGATGGCACGGATCGGGAAATCCCCGGTCCGTGCTATTATTTTGCCCCGTGCGCCACATCGCTTCCATGCCAGTCGCGCGGCAGGGAGGCACCCATTGTCCAACCGGCGCATAATTCGCGTCATGTCCGCGACGCCCCGTGTCGGTCGGCCTGGTATCAGGTTGCACGCGGAGGCACATGGCCAGGCAATAACCGACAATGAAAGGTAGCAGTACCATGGCTCAGATCACTATGAGCGACATGCTGAAGGCCGGTCTCCATTTCGGCCATCAGACCCGCCGTTGGAATCCGAAGATGAAGCAGTACATCCTCATGGAGCGCAACGGCATCCACATCATCAATCTGTTCAAGTCCCTTGATCTGATTGACGTCGCCTACGACTTCATCAAGGAGACCGTTGCTCACAACGGCACGGTTCTCTTCGTGGGCACCAAGAAGCAGGCGCAGGAAGCCATCAAGAACCAGGCGACCCGCGTCGGTATGCCGTATGTCTCCGAGCGCTGGCTCGGCGGTATGCTTACCAACTTCCAGACCGTGTCCAAGCGCGTCGCCCGTCTCAAGGAACTCGAAGAGATGGACTTCACCGACGTGCGTGGTTCCGGCCTGACCAAGAAGGAACTGCTGCTGCTTGAGCGCGAGAAGGACAAGCTGGAGAAGCAGCTTGGCGGTATCCGCAACATGAACCGCACTCCTTCGGTGCTGTTCGTCGTGGACATCAACAAGGAAGCGCTGGCCGTCTCCGAAGCCCACAAGCTGGGCATCCCGGTGGTCGCCATCGTTGACACCAACACCGACCCGGATCTGGTTGATTACCCGATTCCGGCGAACGATGACGCGATCCGCGGCATCGAACTGCTCACCAGCCTGATGGCTGACGCCGTAGCCGACGGTCTGCTCGAGCGTTCCGGCAAGGCGGCCAAGGCCGATGACAAGTCCGAGCAGCCGATGGCTGCTTGGGAGAAGGAGCTCCTGACCAAGGACGCCCCGACTGCCGAGGCCGAAGAAGCCAAGAGCGAAGAGCCCAAGGCCTGATTCGCGGCATTTGTTATCCTAGGCGGCGGGAGACCAACCATCTCCCGCCGCTGGGTATCACTTCAAAATCAAGAGGAGACAACACATGGCAGCTATCACTGCAGCTCTGATCAAGCAGGTGCGTGAAGAAACCGGCGCCGGCATGATGGATGTGAAGAAGGCTCTTACCGAAGCCGAAGGCGATGTCGCCCGCGCCAAGGAAATCATCCGCGCAAAGGGCATCGCGGCAGCGGGTAAGCGCGAAGGCCGCAAGGCCCAGGAAGGCACCATCGCGTCTAAGGTCGTCAAGACCGCGGACGGCGAGGTCGGCTACGCTGTTGAGATCAATTCCGAGACCGATTTCGTGGCAAAGACCCCGAAGTTCGTCGAGTTCGCCGAGTCCGTGCTGGACGCAGCCATCGCCGCCGACGCGAACAACGTGGACGACGTGCTTGCAGCCAAGACCGCTGACGGCGATGTCAAGCTGGACATCGAACAGGCCGCCGCGCTCTTCGGCGAGCATGTCAAGGTCGGCCAGTTCGCCAAGATCGCTGGACCGCATGTCGAGATCTACGCGCATCGCAAGTCCGCCGAAATGCCGCCGTCCATCGTGGCCCTCATCGCCACTGACGAAGCCGGCGAAAAGGTCGCTCACGAGGCCGCGCTGCAGATTTCCGCGATGAGCCCGCGCTGGCTCACCCGTGAGGACGTCGATCCGGCCGTTCTCGAGTCCGAGCGTCGTATCGCGACCGAGAAGACTTCGGATGAGCTCGCCGCCAAGGGCAAGCCGCAGGCAGTCATCGACAAGATTGCGCCGAAGATCGTCGAAGGCCGTCTCAACGCTTTCTATAAGGAAACGGTGCTTCTGGATCAGGATTACGTCAAGGATCCGTCCAAGACCGTCGGCAAGCTGTTCGACGAAGCCGGTGCGAAGGCAATAGCTTTCGCCCGTATCGAAGTCGGCAAGGGCGACGAAGAGGACTGAGCCTCTGACAGCCCGCCCCGTGCCATCACCTGAGGGGTCGGGGCTACGGACGCGAACCGGTACCCGCCGTAGTCAGTTTCAAGCAACTGGCCGCGGCGGGTTTTCCTATTTTGGCGGTTGCGATATCCCCAATGCGGTGATGCAACACCCGCGTGCGAGTCGATGTACGCCTGTCGTTCATCGACGCTACAGTGGTTAGGCGGCAATGATAAGACAGGCATAGAAAGGCCCAAATATGACTGGCACGGATAAGCCACGCAGGGTGTTGCTCAAGCTCTCAGGCGAAGCCTTCGGCGGGGGAGCAGTCGGCATTGATACGAAAGTGGTGCGGCGCATCGCCCAGGAAATCGTTCCCGCAGTACGTCAGGGTGTTCAGGTAGCCATCGTCACCGGCGGCGGCAACTTCTTCCGCGGAGCAGAACTTCAACAGGCCGGCATCGACCGCAGCCGCGGCGATTACATGGGCATGCTCGGCACCGTTATGAACTGCCTCGCATTGCAGGACTTCCTCGAGCAGGAAGGCCAAGCCACCCGTGTGCAGACGGCCATCGCCATGGGGCAGGTCGCCGAGCCGTATATCCCGCTCAAGGCCATCAGGCATCTGGAAAAGGGCCGCGTGGTGATTTTCGGCGCCGGCGCCGGCATGCCGTATTTCTCAACTGACACGGTTTCCATCCAGCGTTCCTTGGAAATCCATTGCGACGAGGTGCTGATGGGCAAGAACGGCGTCGACGGTGTCTATACCGCAGACCCGCGAAAAGTCGAAAACGCGCAGCGTTTCGCCACGCTCAGCTACAATCGCGCCCTTGTCGACAACCTCGCTGTCATGGACGCGTCCGCATTGTCCATGGCACGCGACAACCGCAAGCCGATCCGCGTATTCGGGCTCGAGGAGCCGGGCAATGTCACCAAGGCCCTGCTCGGCGAACAGCTCGGCACGCTCGTGTCAACCGCCCAATCGACGCTCGTCGACTGAACATCAAGGGTCGTGCGCCGATTCGACGCCGCATGACGATACAATAAGAACAACCAGTCGTTCAACGACGAATCCGCCAAAGGAGATAGCATGGCCACAGTCATCGAACAAGCCAAGGAACAGATGGGCAAGTCCGTCGAAGCCACCAAGGAGAACTTCACCGGCATCCGTACCGGGCGCGCGAACCCGGCGCTGCTCAACGGCCTGACCGTCGAGTATTACGGCGTGCCTACGCCAATCAAGGCCGTCGCCACCATCGGCGTTCCAGAGCCGCGTACTCTGGCGGTCACTCCTTATGACGCCTCACAGGCGAACGCCGTCGAAAAGGCCATCCGCGACTCCGATCTCGGCGTCAGCCCCCGCAGGGAGGGCAGCGTCATCTACGCGACCATGCCCGAGCTGACCGAGGAACGCCGCAAGGAATATGTGAAGATCGCCAAGACCAAGGCCGAAGAGGGCAAGGTGGCGGTTCGTAACATCCGGCGCAAGGCCAAGGAAACCATCGACAAGTCCGTCAAGGACGGCGATATGGGCGAGGACGACGGCGATCGCCAGCTTAAAGAGCTTGACAAGATCACCAAGCAGTTCACGGACGAACTTGATTCTCTGCTGGAAACCAAGCAGAAGGAGATCATGGAGGTCTGAGGACCCCTACACGACGGGCCTCGATCATGCCGTGCACACGGATGTCGGGGCCCGTTTCCGATGGTGAGCCGATAAGGGATGATGATGGACAAACACGCAGAGCATGACGGTAACGCCGACGAAACGATAGAGGAAATCAACAAGAAGACGGGGCGTAACATGCCCCAGGCGATTGCCACGGCCGTCGTGCTGATCGCGATCATCATCGCATGCTTGGCGATCAGCATGGACGTGTTCATGGTGTTGCTCGTCGTCTTCATGATCCTGGCCTTGTGGGAGCTTCGAGTTGATTTCGCGATCGCCGGCATGCACATCCCTGTGGTGATGCTGTGGATTTGCTCAACGGTCACCCTGCTGGCAACCTACTATTCGCCTTGGCATGTGTCGACAATGGCCTTGTGCATCATGCTCTCAATCGTGCTCGTCGCACTGAGCGCCACCGCGAATTTCAGCTTCGGAGACCGGCTGAGCATGGAGGTTGAGCGGAAACTCGCGCAGACAAACGCCGGGGCACGGCTCGAATCCTCCTTCAATCACGGTTCCGCCACCATCCAGCACAGCCGGCTGACCAGTGTGGCGGTCTCCGTGTTCGCAGTGTTGTATATCCCGCTAATCGCTTCGTTCATCGCATTGTCGCTGACCTTCCACGGCCATGCTTTCGCCCATGCCATCATGATTGTGTTCCTTCCCGCGTTGAGCGATACCGGCGGCTTGTTCGCAGGCGCTTGGTTCGGCAAGCACAAACTGTCCCCGCGTATTTCACCCAAGAAGTCGGTGGAAGGGTTGCTCGGCTCGATTCTGTTCGCCATGGCTGGCGCGTTCGCCATCTTCGCATGCACCTACCCGTCTCTGTGGGCATCCCGCTGGTGGGTGCCGATCGTGGTCGGCATCCTCATGGGTATCGTGGGCACGTTCGGCGATTTGTGCGCATCCATGCTCAAGCGCGACATCGGCATCAAAGATATGGGCCATCTGCTCAAAGGTCACGGCGGGGTGATGGACCGCGTCGATTCCATTCTGCTGACCGCCCCGTTCATGATGGCGTTGCTGTATGTCACCGGCTTGTAACCTGATACGCCGGTCGGCATCATCAATGACAGCATTCCATGAGTACGCCCGCAATACAAGAAGCAAGCAACACAACTGACAGGAGCATGTATGGCTACGCACGATGACGGCGATGTGAACTCGGGTCAGACACCGGAAACCGGTATCACACCCGGAGGCACCACTGGCGCATTCCGCGATGTGCTCGCAAAGGACCATGCCCGGCGCGGCAAACCGCCAGTTCATCTGGTCGATATGAGCCCCGAGGAACGCGTGGCTGCGGCGAAGGCCATCGGCATGCCCAAATTCCGTGTCAAGCAGCTCGCCAACCACTATTTCGCGCATTTCGACGCGGATGTCGAATCATTCACCGATTTTCCGTCGAAACTCAGCGCCACCGCGCAGGAGGCGTTCTTCCCGGAACTCATCCATGAGGTCACGCACCAGAGCGCAGACGAGGGAACGACAATCAAGACGCTGTGGCGCTTGTTCGATGGGGCCATGATCGAATCCGTGCTCATGCGATACCCGAGTCGCACCACCTTGTGCATCTCAAGCCAGGTCGGTTGTGGGATGGGCTGCCCATTCTGCGCCACCGGTCAGCTCGGACTGACGCGCAACATGTCGACCGGCGAGATTCTCGAGCAGGTGCGCATCGCGGCGAAAACCGCTCGCGACGGCGGCATCACCGGCGGTCCATGCCGATTGAGCAATGTCGTGTTCATGGGCATGGGCGAGCCGATGGGCAACTACCGTTCCGTCATCAGCGCGGTCCGGCAGATCAGCGCGATGCCTCCGGAGGGGTTCGGCATCTCCGCACGCAACATCACCGTCTCAACGGTCGGCGTCGTGCCCGGCATTCGAAAACTCGCCCAAGAGGGGCTGCCTGTCCGTCTTGCGGTGTCGCTGCATGCCCCCAGCGACGAGCTGCGCGATGAACTCGTCCCGATGAACCGCAGGTTCAACACCACACAGGTGCTCGATGCCGCTCATGACTATTATCTGGCGACCAAACGCCGGGTGAGCATCGAATACGCACTGATGCGGGGAATCAACGACCAGGCGGAACATGCCCGACTACTCGCGAAACGATTGAATCACTACGGCGATGATTGGGCGCATGTCAACCCAATTCCGCTTAACCCTATCGAGGGATCGAAGTGGACCGCGTCCAAACCGGAAGACGAGCGCCAATTCCTTGACATCCTCCACCACGCAGGCATCACGGCGACCCTGCGGGACACCCGTGGGCAAGATATCGACGGCGCGTGTGGGCAGCTTTCAGCGAAATACAGGAAAACCGCTTGAGACGAACCGAATTCGGATTGCTCGCCCACTTCGTGAGACGTACCGCCGGATTGCTCTAGCCCAACGGCTATGGTGTGACGTGTAGGCAAGCTTCACCCTTCACACAAGGAGTCGCAAATGGCATTGGCGGTTCGCGTTATTCCGTGCCTCGACGTCGACGCAGGTCGTGTGGTCAAGGGCGTGCATTTCGAGAATCTCCGCGATGCAGGTGATCCAGTGGAACTTGCAGCCGAATATTACCGTCAGGGCGCAGATGAGCTCACCTTCCTCGATGTGACCGCCTCCACAGGGCATCGTCGCACCATGTTCGACGTCGTCAACAGGACGGCCCAGCAACTGTTCATCCCGCTTACCGTGGGCGGTGGAGTCCGTTCCGTCGACGATGTAGACCAGCTCTTGCGGTGCGGCGCCGACAAAGTCAGTGTCAACACTGCCGCAATCAACAATCCGACGCTAATCAGCGATATCTCCCAGCGTTTCGGTAGCCAGGTCCTCGTGCTTTCTGTGGATGCACGTCGCGAACGCGGCGAGCAGCACACGCAGTCCGGTTTCGAAGTGACGACCATGGGCGGCCGCCATTCCACCGGCATCGACGCGTTGTGGTGGGCCCGCCGGGCCCAGGAACTTGGAGCAGGCGAAGTACTGCTGAACTCAATGGATGCTGATGGAACCGAGAACGGATTCGATCTCGAGATGATCCGTGCGATGCGTTCGCAGGTCACCATACCGATTATCGCCAGCGGTGGTGCCGGCAAGGTGGAGGATTTCCCACCCGCCATCGAGGCCGGAGCCGATGCGGTCCTCGCAGCGTCAGTCTTCCATTACGGGAAGATGACGATTGGCGAAGTCAAAGCCGAGCTGCGCAAGGCCGGCTATACGGTTCGCTGACCCAACAGCATTCCGAGGACACATTGAGACATCCGGATATGGCCGTAACGCAATCAGGCCAGTCCACTATCCCGGAGTTTCTCTCATGTTTTCTTCAGTACCCGCTTTCCGCACCGGCGGACGGGAAATCCCTCGCCGATGCTTGGCGACAATGACATCCCAACAACAAGCCAACAGACAGGGAGCGAAACCCATGGCATCGAATGGCAATGATCCACAGCCGCAATACGACAACAGCACCGTGCTCGACCCAAGGATCGCCGCAAGACTCAAACGCGACGACAAAGGACTTGTGGCCGCGGTCATCCAGCAATACGACACGCGTGAAGTGCTGATGGTCGGTTACATGAACGATGAGGCTCTGAGACGCACACTCACCACCGGGCGGGTGACGTTCTGGTCCCGCTCACGACAGGAATACTGGCGCAAAGGAGACACGTCCGGACATGTCCAGTATGTCAAGGCGCTGAATCTCGATTGTGACGGCGACGCCATCCTCGTTGAAGTCGACCAGGTCGGAGCGGCATGCCACACCGGCAAGAGGTCATGCTTCGAACAGGGCGGTCCGCTGCCGGTGGTCGTCGGATATCGCACGAAGGAGCAGGAACAGCAATGAGCACGTGCAGTGTAACCAACCTGAGATGGGGCGAAACCTGGCCGGACCGCCGCCAATTCCTCGAGCTGGCCGACCAAGGGTACCGTGTCATTCCCATCGTGCGCAGGCTGCTCGCCGATTCACTGACGCCCGTGGGATTCTACGAACGGCTCGCCGGTGGAGCAAGCGGCACGTTCATCTTGGAATCCGCGGAATATGGCGGATCGTGGAGCCGGTACAGCTTCATCGGTGTGCATTCCATGGCGCAATTGCGTTCCGACCACGGCCAAGCCAGCTGGTTAGGCACTGTGCCCAAAGGCATTCCCACAAGCGGCGATGTCGCCGAAGTCGCGCATGCCACTCTGCGAGCGCTCAAGGCGCCTAACGTCGAGGGGCTGCCGAACCTGACGAGTGGACTGGTCGGCACGGTCGGCTGGGATGCCATCAGGCATTGGGAGCCGACGCTCAGCGCGAACGCACCCGATGAGACCGGTCAGCCGGAAACGGTGCTGGCGCTGGCCACGGATATCGCCGTCGTCGACCATGTGAACGGTTCGGTGTGGCTGATTGCGAACGCCGTCAACATGGATGATTCGCCTGCCCGTGCCGACCTCGCCTACGATCGCGCCGTCGAGCGCCTGAACACGATGGAGCGCAAGGCCGCAACCCCTGCCGAGGGCGAATCCCGGGTCAATGTTCTCGACCCGAGCGTCCCCAAGCCGGAACTTAGGTTCCGTACGCCCAAGGACCAGTACGAGCACGCGGTCGAACGCGCCAAGCAGCATATCATCGACGGGGACGTGTTCCAGGTCGTCATCTCGCAGCGTCTCGACATTGATTCCCCAGCCGATCCGATTGATGTCTACCGGGTGTTGCGCACGCTCAATCCGAGCCCGTACATGTACTTCTTCGCGCTGACGGACGCACAGGGCCGTGATTTCAATGTCGTCGGTTCGAGCCCGGAAACCTTGATCAAAGTGGACGACGGCCATGCGATGACCTTCCCGATTGCAGGATCGCGACCCCGCGGCGCCACCCCGGAAGAGGACGCCCGTTTGGAACAGGAACTGCTTGCAGATCCGAAGGAACGCAGTGAGCACATCATGCTTGTCGACCTGTCCCGCAACGATCTGAGCCGCGTATGCGTCCCCGATAGCGTGGAAGTCGTCTCCCTGATGGATATCAAACGGTTCAGCCACATCATGCACATCTGTTCGACGGTGACAGGCACGGTCAGCCCGGACAAAACCGTATTCGATGTCTTCACCTCGGCGTTCCCTGCGGGCACGTTGTCGGGAGCACCGAAGCCCAAGGCGATTGACATCATCGACCAGCTCGAACCCGCAGACCGTGGTATTTACGGTGGAACCGCCGGATACTTCGATTTCAGCGGCAACATGGATATGGCCATCACCATCCGCACCGCCTTCATCCGCGACCATCAGGCCTCGGTGCAAGCGGGCGCCGGCATCGTACTGGACTCCGTGCCGGCCAACGAGTGGCAGGAGACACGCAACAAAGCCGAGGCGAGCGTCGAAGCAATCCAGATTGCCGCGCAATTGCGTTCGCTGCAACCCGAGGATCCACGTCATGTGCGGGGATGAGCTGCGACACGTCCACGCGCACGCCGATGTACCGGCATGCGGGAATCCCTGTGGAATAACACGTCTGAATCGTTAGTCTTGGGAACAACTTCTGGAGGAACCATGTCAGTACTTGACGATCTTGTGGCAGGAGCCACACAAGACATGCATGAACGTGCGCAACGCACGCCGCTCGATGAGCTCAAACGGCTCACGGAGACGAGGACGCCGGCACTTGACGCCACGAAATGGCTCAAACGCGCCGATGCCATACCGGTCATCGCGGAAATCAAACGCGCATCGCCGTCCAAAGGGCATCTGGCCGATATTCCCAATCCGGCCGCGCTGGCACGCGAATACGAGACCGGGGGAGCAAGCGCAATCTCCGTGTTGACGGAAGGGCGTCGATTCCTCGGCAGCCTTGCCGATCTCGACCAGGTGCGCCAAGCCGTGCATATTCCGGTGTTGCGCAAGGACTTCATCACAGATGAATACCAGATCTGGGAAGCCAGGGCGCATGGAGCGGATCTGGTGCTCCTCATCGTCGCGGCGCTTGACGATGACCGCCTCGTCCAGCTGCTGAAGCTCACCCACGATTTGGGCATGACCGCACTGGTCGAAACCCATACGCGTGAGGAAATCGACCGTGCGCGCCATGCGGGGGCGAAGGTCATCGGCATCAACGCCCGCAATCTCAAAAATCTTCAGGTGGATGTCAGCAAGTATCAGGAACTTGCCGGCGATCTGCCTGATGATGTCATCAAAGTCGCGGAATCCGGCGTGTTCGGCAGTGTAGAACTCGAGGATTACGCGCGGGCCGGCGCCGATGCGGTGCTGGTCGGTGAAGGTGTCGCGACCGCTGACGACCATACCGCGGCGGTGCGCAGGCTAATACAGACAGGAGAACGCGTGAAAGCCTCAGAATCCACACCATTATCACAACATCAGGGCCCGTATTTCGGCAAGTACGGTGGCCGATTCGTTCCGGAGGCGTTGATTGGGGCGTTGGACGAGCTCGAGCGCGTCTACAACGAAGCCAAAGCCGATCCGGCGTTCCAGGCAGAGCTCAAGCGGCTCAACGAACAATATGTCGGCCGTCCTTCGAAACTCACCGAGGCCCCGCGCTTCGCCGAACGACTCAACAAGAAGACCGGACTCAACGCCCGTGTCTTCCTCAAGCGTGAGGACCTCAACCACACCGGTGCCCACAAAATCAACAACGCGTTGGGCCAGGCGTTGCTGGTCAAGCGCATGGGCAAGACCCGCGTGATCGCGGAGACCGGCGCCGGCCAGCACGGTGTCGCGACCGCAACGGTCTGCGCATTGCTCGGCCTCAAGTGCCGCATCTACATGGGCCAAATCGATGCCCGCCGCCAAGCGCTGAACGTGGCGCGTATGCGGCTGCTTGGTGCCGAGGTTGTCGAAGTAACTCAAGGATCGCGTATTCTCAAGGACGCCATCAACGAAGCGTTGCGAGACTGGGTCACCAACGTGGAGACCACGCATTACCTGCTCGGCACGGTCTGCGGGCCGCACCCGTTCCCAACCATCGTGCGTGACTTCCAGAAGATCATCGGCGAGGAGGCCAAGGAACAGCTCAAGGACATCTACGGCATCGACCATCCGGATGCGATCTGCGCTTGCGTCGGCGGTGGTTCGAACGCCATCGGCATCATGAACGCCTTTCTCGATGACCCCCGTGTCAACCTGTACGGGTTCGAAGCCGGCGGCCACGGCATCGAATCGGGCGAGCACGCCGTACGTCTGACCCCGGGGGCGGCGGATCTGGGCCTGTTCCAAGGCGCTGAATCCTATCTGCTGGAAGATTCCGAAGGACAGACGAAGAACACGTATTCGATTTCCGCCGGCCTTGATTACGCCTCCGTCGGCCCCGAGCACGCGTGGCTCAAGGACATCGGCCGCGTACAGTACTCGTATGCCACCGATGACGAAGCGATGAGCGCGTTCAAAGATCTGTGCGAGACCGAAGGTATCATCCCAGCCATCGAAAGCTCCCACGCAGTCGCAGGCGCCTATAAGGCTGCCGCCGATCTCAAGGCGAAGGGGTACACCAATCCGGTGATTGTGGTCAACATCTCTGGACGAGGAGACAAGGACGTGGCCACAGCCGGCAAATGGTTCGGCTATCTGACCGATGAACAAAGCAAGGCGCTGGAAGCCAACGGCGCACACGGCACGAGCGTAGATGGAGAGTGAACGATGACCAACCCCGCAACAACCCCTTCAGGACAGCCTCTCGGCATCAGCCATAAACCGAGCAAGACCCGCGCGATGTTCGATGACTTCAGGAAGCGCGACGAGCCCGCGTTCATCGGATACCTGCCGTATGGTTTCCCGGATTCCGAATACTCGCTCAAGGCCTTCGACACGATGGTCCGCCATGGCGTCAACGCCGTGGAAATCGGCCTGCCGTATTCCGACCCGGTGATGGATGGCCCGGTCATCCAAGCGGCGTCGAAAATCGCAATCGACAACGGCGAGCGCATCGCCGACGTGTTCAAAGCGGTGGAAACCGTGGCGAACGCTGGCGGCGTGCCGCTGGTTATGAGCTATTGGAATCTCATCTTCCATTACGGTGTGGAACGTTTCGCGACCGATTTCGAGAACGCCGGTGGCGCAGGTATTATCACGCCTGATCTGATTCCCGACGAAGCCGGTGAATGGATAGAGGCGTCTGACCGACACGGTCTCGATCGAATCTTCTTGGTGTCTCCAGACACTTCGGATGAGCGTCTGCGCATCGTCGCGGCGAACGCACGCGGTTTCGTGTATGCCGCATCCCGTATGGGCGTCACCGGCGAGCGCACGACCCTGTCCGCCTCCCCGGAGCGTCTCGTCGCCCGGACCAGGGATGCCGGCGCACAGAACGTATGCGTCGGCATCGGCGTGTCCACCCCCGAGCAGGGCGCACAGGTCGGATCGTATGCGGATGGCGTGATTGTCGGTTCCGCGTTGGTGCACACCTTGCTCGATGATTCTGCACGCACCCCGAAGCCGCTCGACGAAGGCCTGTCAGCGTTGGCAGCCAAAACAGAGGAGCTCGCTGAGGGCATCCACAACGCGCGGCACTGACACCATGCGCTGAGGCGCTCGGTCGGTCGGCCCGCCTTCACGTACCCCCGCGCCAATGATAGGACCCCACCAAGGTGATGCTTGGTGGGGTCCTGTGGTATTCGTTCCGTATCCTCGCCTGGTCACAGCCGACCTAAGCTGCTGTACTGCTGTATTTCAGTAATGTAATACAGCAGTACAGCAGGAGCAAAGACAGCCCGGGAGTAATTGCCCGCCCACGACGCGCGCCAATCCGCCACATCGGCACGTTATCTCCATCGTCTACTACCATCAAGGAATCATGACACTGGCTTATATCCCGTCCCCGTCGATTTCGCAGTTCACCGTCGGCCCGGTGACCATCCATTTCTACGCGCTGTGCATCCTCGCCGGCATCATATGCGCGGTGTGGATCACCACGAACCGGTGGAGGCATGCCGGGGGCACATTCGACCAGATTCTCGACATCACGCTGTGCGCTGTGCCGGCCGGCATCATCGGCGCGCGGGTGTACCACATCATCACCACGCCGGAACGCTTCTTCGGTCCCAACGGCGATTGGGTCGAGATGTTCCGCATCTGGAACGGCGGACTCGGCATCTGGGGCGGTGTCGTCTTCGGTGCCTTGGCCGCATGGGCATGGTGCCGGCACAAGCATTACCCGATGGCCTTGCTCGCCGATTGCGTGGCACCGGGGCTCTTGGTCGCCCAAGCAATCGGGCGTCTGGGCAACTGGTTCAATCAGGAACTGTACGGAGCGCCCACCACTCTTCCTTGGGGGCTGAAACTCAACACTGCGGGAACCGCCATCGGCAGCATGGAGCAATGCTACGACGGCTCGACCTGCCCGACAGGCACTCTGTTTCACCCGACCTTCCTCTACGAGATGATTTGGAACCTCATCGGCGCCGCACTGCTCGTGTGGATCGGGCACAAGGCGTACCGCACCCTCAAATGCGGATCCCTGTTCGCGCTGTATGTCATGTGGTACACCGCTGGACGCACATGGATCGAATGCTTGCGCATTGATTTCGCCCACGAGTTCCTCGGCGTGAGGATCAACGTATGGGTATCCATGGTGGTGTTCGTCCTCGGCGCCATCGCCTTCGTCATCCTGCAACGGCGCGGAAAAGACAGTTCGCTGCTTGCGGAACGCTTGCGTACCCAGACCGAGCTGGAAGCCAGCACAATCGAGGCATGACCTGCCCGGCGGCGGGCCGTGTCCATCTTCCGGCTCCCGGATCGTCATCGTCAGCCGTACTCCATAGAATGGGTATTATGAGTATTCAAATCGCACCTAGCATCTTGTCCGCCGATTTTTGCAATCTCGAGCGTGACCTCAAAGCGATCAGCAATGCCGATCTCGTCCACGTCGATGTGATGGATCACCATTTCGTGCCGAACCTCACCTTGGGCGAGCCAATCGTCAAGCGTATCTGCGAGGTTACCGACCTGCCGGTCGACGTGCATCTGATGATCGAGGATCCGGACCGCTGGGCTCCGGAGTATGCGAAGCTCGGCGCGGCGTCGGTGAGCTTCCATATGGGCGCCACACATGCGCCGGTGCGTTTGGCCCGTCAACTGCGTGACATGGGCTGCAAGGCTTGCTTCGCGGTTCGTCCTGCTGAGCCCGTCGAGCCGATTTTCGACATTCTTGACGAGTTCGACATGGTTCTGATCATGACCGTAGAACCGGGCTTCGGTGGCCAGAAGTTCCTTGACAACCAGATGGGCAAGGTTCGTCGCTTGCGCGATGAAATCACCCGCCGCGGTCTGGATACCCACATCCAGGTCGATGGGGGAGTTAGCCCCAAGACCGCGCACATCGTCGCCGATGCGGGCGCCGACGTGCTCGTCGCAGGTTCCGCCGTGTACGGTGCCGAAGATCCCGCCGCAGCCATCGAATCAATCCGTGAGAAAGCCCAGGCGGCATACCGGGCATAACCGGCCGCACTGCACGCAACAACAGACAACATAGGGAGACAACAAGTGAAGACCTTCGAATCACTGTTCAAGGAGCTCAGCGAGAAAGCCCAGACCCGCCCTCAAGGTTCACTCACCGTCGGCGAGCTCGACAAAGGCACGCACTTCATCGGCAAGAAGATCGTCGAAGAAGCCGGGGAGACGTGGATCGCTGCCGAATACGAAGGAGCGGAACGCACTGCGGAAGAGATGAGCCAGTTGATCTACCATCTTCAGGTCATGATGATCGATCGGGGCATCACACTGGAAGACATCTACAAGAACCTGTGAGCGTCCTGTCTTCGGGAACCGCAGCAATTAGGGAGGAAATATGTTAAGGATTGCCGTGCCAAACAAAGGCATGCTGTCGGAACCGGCTTGGAACATGCTTGCCGAGGCAGGGTACCGCCTGCGCAGCAACTCACGGCAGTTGGTCGTCGAAGACCCTGATAACGATATCGAGCTGTTCTACCTTCGCCCGCTGGACATCGCCGTGTACGTGGGCCGCGGAACCATCGACGTCGGCATCACCGGCCGCGATCTGCTGCTCAATTCCGGCACCGAGGCCGTCGAGCATATGCCGCTCGGGTTCGGTGCATCCACGTTCAGGTTCGCAGCTCCCGCGGAATCGCCGATCAACCGTCTTGAGGACATCGATGGCAAGCGCGTTGCCAGCTCCTATGACAAGCTGGTCGACGATTATCTCAAGGCCCGCGGAATCCACGCCGATATCATCCACCTTGACGGCGCGGTCGAATCATCCGTGCAGCTTGGTGTCGCCGATCTCATCGCAGATGTCGTCTCCACCGGCACGACGTTGCGCAATGCCGGCCTGCGCGTGTTCGCCGACCCGATTCTGCACTCGGAAGCCATCCTCATCCGTTCCCCGCGTGTCACGGAGAACGACGAGCGCCTGACCATCCTGGGCCGCCGCATCCAAGGCGTCTTGACCGCACAGCGGTACGTGCTCATGGACTACGATATCCCCGTCTCGAAAGTCGCAGCTGCGGTCGAGGTCACGCCGGGCTTCGAGAGCCCGACCATCTCCCCGCTACATGACAAGCAGTGGGCAGCCGTGCGCGTCATGGTGCCGCGTGAAAAGGTCAATCAACTGATGGATCGGCTCTATGAGGTCGGCGCCCGCGGTATCATCGTCACCGCACTCCAGGCATCCCGTATCTGAAGTCCCCGGTGTATATGAGCGATACACACACGCATTCCAACACCTCAGGGGAGCAGTACAGCCCTGAAGCACGCGACGTGATATTCACGGTGCCCAATGGCATCAGCGTTTTGAGGATTATCTCAATCCCAGTGATTGCCGTCTTGGTGTCCAAACACGAGATGGTCGCCTCGTTGATCATCATCGCCCTGTCGGCCATGTCCGACGGGCTTGACGGAGTCATCGCAAGGAAATTCAACCAGGTAAGCAAACTTGGACAGATCCTCGACCCTATCGCTGACCGGCTACTCATTTTCTGCAGTATCCTCGCCCTCGGCATCGCCCATGTCATCCCATGGTGGGTGTTAATCGTCGTCGGTATGCGGGATTTGCTCATGGGAGTCCTCATCGTGATGCTCGCGCAGCACGGGTATGGGCCCCTGCCGGTCCATTTCGTGGGAAAGACGGGCACGGCTCTGCTTATGACGGCGATCGTGTTGCTGATTTTCGCCGATATCTGGAGAAATCCGGCAACATTGACCTTGCATCTGGTTGCCTTGGCCATCTGCATCTGGGGCATCGCGTTGTACTGGCTCGCAGGGCTTATCTACGCACATCAGGGACTGGGACTGATCCGTAACGACAACAGGCAGTGACATATGGCAGATACGCTGCATGAAGCACGACAGGCGCCGGACTCCATACCGATACCGAAGGAGACGGCGCCTGTGCGCACGCGTGCTGTCTTTTCCGCTTCCGCAGCATCACTGGGCGCACACCATGCAGCGCCGTCACCTGACATGCCCATCACTCCGAGGCGCAGGCGCCCCCAACTGGAGGATGATTCACTGCGTCTCATCGATGACCTGACGAACCGTCCGATGGACCCGATGTTCAGCGATTCAAGGCTGGACAAGCGGCCGAAATCGGCTTTTCGTGTGTGGTCGACACGGGTCATCGTGTTCATCATCTGCGTCGCCGTAGGATTCTCCGGTAGCATCATCGTCCAGATTCTGCACACCGACCCTCGCAAGGAGATTCGCAGCAGTCTGGCGAAGGAACTCACACAGCAGACCAAACATCTCAACACCCTGAACAGTGAAGTCTCCTCTTTGAGAGTCAAGGTGGAGAACCAGTCCAAGAAGCTGGCCAACACCACCAAGAACGACACCTTGACCTACGACGAGATGGCCACCGGCACGATTCCGGTGACTGGGCCGGGTATCACGCTGACCATCGCGAACCCGCTCGCCGCGAACAGCGACACCACCTCGGGGTCGTTGCCGCGGGAAAGCAGCTCGAATATCCGTGTCGTCACCGACGGCGATTTGCAGGTGTTCATCCAGATCCTATGGCAGGCCGGTGCGGAAGCCATCTCCATCAATGGCTATCGTCTAGGTGTGCAGACTTCGGTGCGCACCGCAGGCCAGACAATTCTGGTGGGTGTCAATCAGGTGCAGAGCCCCTATAAAATCCAAGCCATAGGGGATGCAAGCGCGTTGGCCTCCGCCGTGGGGGAGAAGAGCCAGCGCTCTTTATATACGACGTTGAAAGGCGCGGGAATCTACCCGCAAATCACGACGTCGAAGTCGATTACACTGGAAGCGGCAAGCTCAAGTGAAATTAGCTACGCGGAAAGGGCGAACTAATGGCTGCAGTATTGGGGCTGATCATAGGCGTGGTCATCGGCATCTTCGTAAAACCGGATATACCAGTCGTCTTGCAGCCGTACCTGCCGATCATGGTCGTCGCGGCGCTTGACGCGCTGCTGGGAGCGGCCCGGGCGTATTTCGAACGCACATTCTCCGACAAGGTGTTCGTGATTTCGTTCATCTCCAACGTATTGACCGCCACACTGCTCGTGCTTCTGGGCAATCAGCTCGGCGTCGGCTCGCAGCTGCAGACCGCAGTCATCGTCGTGCTGGGCATCAGAATCTTCTCCAATGTGTCCGCAATCCGCCGGTTCGTCTTCAAGGCGTAATGTCATATGAGTCATAAGAAGGAACCACAGGATTTGCTCAGCCGCGTGCACCGCCAGCATGTCGCGGACAGCGCAAACGACCATACCGAGACGGGATCGTTCCCGGTTGTCAGAAGAAAACCCAAGCGTTCGCTACAAGCGAACGCGGCCCGCACCCGTTTCATGACCAGCCTACTTGTGCTCTTGCTGTGCGCATTGCTTGGTTTCAGCTATGCCATCCAGCTGAACAACACCACATCAACATATGAGACGATGAGCGAGGACGAACTGACCAGGCTTATCACCGAGACCAGTTCCCAAGTGCAGAATCTCGAACAGCGCAAAAGCCAGCTGACCGAACAGCTCACCGCGCTGCAGAAGGCCGCGGACAAACAGGCGGAAGCCGAACACATCGCCAAGCAGAACGAAGAGACCAGCGGCTTGCTCTCCGGCCGTCTGGCGGCACAGGGCAAGGGTGTGGTAATCACCATCAGCAAGGGCACGAAGGACCGCATCGATGCCGCCACCATGTTCGAACTGATCGAGGAACTGCGCAATGCAGGTGCGGAAGTCATGGCGGTCAACACCGTGAGAGTCGTGACGTCAACCTACTTCGCCGACACGAAAACAGGGCTGATTTGCGATGGTCAGGAACTATCCACACCGTACAAGGTCAAGGCTATCGGCGACCCGCAGAATCTGCAGAACGCCGTCAATATCGCCGGCGGCGTCGGCTCCAGACTCAGTGTGAAATTCGGCGCGAAAGTCAAAGTGACATCATCCGATAAGGTCGAAATCAACGAGATTCGCGACGTACCCCAATATCAATACGCAAAGACTGTAGAATAGCAAGTATGACTGATCCGATTCCAAGCGCAGGCGAAACGACCATCATCGGGATGCCTGCCATCACAATACCCATTACCACGACCGGGGACCGTCCTCTGACCCAGGAAGACCTCGACACCATCACCAAATTGTCGCCCGGCACGGCGCTGCTCATCTCGACGCGAGGCGCTGTATCAGGCTCCAGGTATCTCCTTGACGAGGACGAAGTGACGGTGGGACGCGACCCGCATGCGGACATCCTGCTCGACGATTCGACCGTGTCGCGTCATCATGCGGTCTTCCGCCGCACGAACGGCACGTTCGAAGTCATCGATGCAGGAAGCCTCAACGGTACATATGTCAACCGTCAACGCGTGGATAACGCGGTGTTGCACAACGGTGACGAAATCATGATTGGTAAATTCAGGCTGGTATTCTTCGGCAACGCCGCGCAAGCCTGAATTTCGGCGTGATCAGCGGCAATCCCGCGATCACGCCTCTTCTTCCCGCATGCGACCTCGGTACGGTCTCCAAGCCACGGCAGTATTCTTCAGAAAGGGCACAGGTGACATGGCAGTCCATCGTGCTACTCACGCGTCGAACGCTACTGTGTCATCCAGTGACATCATCATCGTCCAGGGTGAGTTGTTTTCCTTCCCTGACGATGACAAGCCGACACGCGGGTACCGGGGGACTGTTGCTTCGAAAGTCGCCGGCATCACCTACCGTCAGCTGGATTATTGGGCGAGGAAACAAATCGTTGAGCCGTCCATCAAAGCCTCGCATGGCTCAGGTTCGCGAAGGTTGTACTCGTTCAAGGACGTGCTGATTCTCGCTGTGTCCAAACGGCTGCTTGACGCAGGCGTGAACCTGCAGAACGTGACCATTGCCATCGGGTATCTCATGCAACGAAGTACCGCGCAACTGGAGCATACGACGATTCTCAGCGACGGCGAGCATGTGCACGAATGCCGGGATGGGGACAGAATCGGCGATGTGCTCGGCAGCGGAACTGCGGTGTTCGGCATTTCCGTGACCGCGCTGTGGCATGGAATCGAGCAGCGGCTTGAACAAGAGCCGCACGTCGACGTGTTTCCCGATGGTTCCGTCACAGCTTCCCAGATGCCAAGCGGTGGACCGTTCGAGGAGCTTGCGCAAGCCCGTATGCGCAGGAAACTTGAAATCCGGCACGAGGAACGCAGCATGCAGGACTTAGATGAGTATGATCCGTTCCTTGTGCATGTATGAGTAGCCGGGCATTCACGCGCGGCATGCCATTGCCGCTGCGGATCGCCGTTGTTGACAGATATGCTCTGATATAGGTTTATTGTCAGTTCTAAGGAGTTACATTCGATGCCTGCTCTTCCGCTTGTTCTCTGGCTGATTGCCTTGGTATGCTGCGTCACCGTCATCGTGATGGTGCTGAAGACAGATACGCGACGCTCCCATGCCGGTCATCCGACGGATTCGGCGTCCGCCACCTCTGTAGCGTCTGCTGCGTCTGCTGCCAAGACAGCATCAGACGGCGTTGTGGCGTCAGGCGATACCGTCGCGGCAGGGGAGGGGGAGAGCACAGATCCTCGTCCGGTCAGCAAAACCGTCATCATCCTGCATTTCGTCTCGTTGATTCTTGCTATGGCGCCGTATATCGTGGCTACCGAAGCCGCGGACAGCATCGGCAAAACCATGCTGTCCTGGTATGACAGCGTCGAAGGCATCTCTGGGGCGATTCTGATCGTGCTCATCGCCTTGGAACTGTGGTTCATGTACCGACAGGCGTCACGCGCTGCGAAAGCCGAAGCCGCACGCGCCAAACTTGCCGGGCATAAGAACCTCGAGCATGCCAATCAGTCTGCGCAAACCGGGAAAGACAACACCGGGAAACACGACGATGACGCCGTCTCGGCGGCAAACAGCGGGAATGACCGGAAGTAGTCCTTACGTGCTGACTCCTGCACATCGCTCCCGCATCGGCGATATGAGTCACGTTCGATTTACCAGCGCGTGGTCATCCACCAACCGGGCAGAAACACCAGGAGACAGATTGCACTAATCGCATACGCCGATATCATCAGCGCGCGTGTGACATCGGGGAAACAACCGCGGTTCCGAAATCGCCTAAACGATCCGCCTACGAAGAAATACAACACCCACAAATCACCGAACGAGCGGAACAAGGGCAGACTCACGCCGGGACGTTGCGGCAGCAAGGATGCCACAGTTCCATATGTGGTCCAGGCGCTGAGTAGACACAGCAGGACACAGAAGAATATCCACCTAGCACCGTCATGCAAGCGGTAATGGATCACGGACACAGCAACGGCATACACCAGAAAACCGATATCCAGTATCAGCGCAACCATTGCCGGCAGGGACCAAGCCATAGCAACCTCACTACACGTCATCAAATATCATCATGGTGTGCCGAACGCCATGTCGAGCCGAAGCCGATCCACGCGATAACAACGCCGTCGTGACAATGGTATCAATGACGTTTGGCGCCTACACCAATGATATGACGACGAACAGTCACGTTGGAATTCCTATCGGGGTGCCGACGCTGATTGTCGCAAATCGCAAATTCACCGGGATGAGAGCGTGCGTCGTTGTCGTATTGAATCGTCGAAAGATATGCGATTGCGTGCATGGGAAGGAGTCAACAGTTACAATCTGACATAACATATGTTTTTCGGATTACAGTTCGCGTCAAAGGACTTGGAACCATAACCAAGCTCCGAAAGAATCGACAGCCAATCCCAATAATTCGTATGCAAGACAGGCTTGCCGTTATGCATCTTCACCTTACCGGGCTTCGACTGGGAATCCGTAATCTCATTAGCCGCACGCCAAATCGCATTACGCCCAGGCAACGCAACGGACTTACGCGTCGTGCAATACCGCGAATACGTATCAATCACGTTGTCAGACAAGCGAAGTTCCTTGAACAGCTGATGCTCCGGCAGGGGAGCAGCGAACGGCTCGACATCCGGATTCTTACGATTCACCCGGTCAACCGCGGCAATCCACCGATCGGCGAAATCAGCTTGGAAAGCGTCCACACGCCCCTTGTCCAGACGATGACGGAAGAACCAGAACACATGGAAATGCACATGCCAACCATTGGCCGGACTGAACGTGCACTCCATCGCACGGATATACCCGAGACGCCCCAATCCATCAAGCATCGACCGCGTGCCATGCTGCTGCATCACGCTCCGCCACACCTGCTGGATCATCGCACGGACAGACTTCAGCTCGTCGCCCAGGTCATGACGCAACGTCAACGTGCCGAACACGACACCGTACCCGCGCTCCTGCGCAACCTTCAGAGCCTGCTGTATCTCGGACTGACGCACGTTCTGAATCTTCGCATTGCACACCGGGCAGCACCAAACACTGCCACAGGTACGCAAGCCACTGAACCTCGCCTTATGCTTGCTGTCCCAATACAGGCCGACACCCGTCTGCTTCGAGACGGGACGCCCGCATCCCGCGCAAGCAGTACCAGGCAGCAACCGACGATTCACGGCACGCTGCGCCCAACGCTGGGCACGGAACTTACGTGACAGCAGCTCCCGCGTCGCGTGGTTGTAATGCCGGCCGACAGGGGCCGCATAACTTGCCATGCTCTCAAGGGCGGCTACGCCGCCGTCGCATGGCGGTTGTGATACACTGGAATCAACCATGAAAACCTCGCAGTTAGATTGGTTACCGTCCCGCGATCTTCCCATCGCGGGACTTTTTCTATTCTGGTAGTGGATTATAGTCGTCCAACGTGGACGTGGTGTCCTGTTGCATATCGTCGAGGTCACGGGCTATCAGCATAGAGACATATGCGCTTCTGCTGACGCCGATGGGTGCCAGGTAGTCGTCCATGCGTTTGACGAGTTCGGGGCTGATGCTCATTTGTATGGGGGCTTTTTGTCTGGCCATTCCGTACCTCCTTTCATACTTACATTATACACTATATGTTGTCGTTGACAACATCGGCGTGTCGTTTTTTAGTGAATCAGCCACGACCAGGCGGGGAGGACCCCGAGCAGGCCGAACACGGATATGGTGTAGCCGGCTATCATCAGAGCCCGGGACGCTTCGGGGTACACGTCGCGATTCATGAAACGCCTAAAGGACCCGGCAACGAAGATATAGAAAATACAGACCCAGCCGAACGCGATATAGACGGATTGCGATTCATTACGGGGGAAGAAAGCATATTGCACGGTTTTCACCATGGCATTGACTCCGATCAGGCACAGCAGCACCGCGAACACGATCCACCGGTCGCCGTCGCCCAAGCGGTAATGTATCAACGGCACCGCGACCGCATAGACAAGGTAGCCAGCCAGGAGCAATTCGGCGGTGACGAAAAGTGCGATATTCAACATACCTCCATTCCTCAATCCTTAAATGTGATTACATTATACATCAGTAATGTTGGTATTGTCAATATCTCTTGTATCGGCGTGTCGCGTTGTCAAGGCCTACGGCCTTGTGTGTCGGGGGCGACTGTCGCCCCCGAACCCCTACACCCCACGCCGGCATCGCGCCTATCGGCGCTCAACCGACGAGGGGCCCCGATCGCGCGATTTGCGCGCTTTAAGAGCCACGTAATCGTCGCACGTACACTCGGGGACCCGGCGACGACCACCGCACACCGCGCACCGGCCGGACAACAGCACCGTGCCGATTGTGCTGACCGAATCCAGCGTGTCGTAACACAGTCTCGCCACATGACGCGACAGGAGGAACCAACTCGACTGCTGCGGGTCGAACCTCCTACGAGCGCCGTTGATATCCAACTCCGTGTAATCGCTCGCATCATACGAGAGGAAGCGGAACAGCCGGTTGGACCGCCAACGACTACCCTCCGCAGGACGCGACAAAAACCCGTAACAGATCGTGACCGTGCGCGTGGTCTCGCGCAGGATCTTGTCCGCACGCGACCAGGACGGAGCCGTCCACCGCAACACCAGGTCACGCTTGCGCAGCTGCTGCAACAGCGTCGCGATCTGCGGGGGCAGCGCGTCAGTCTCACGGCTCGACGCGATGGACGCGACCTCGTCCAACAGGATATCCGCGTGCCGCGCGTTGAGGATCTGTGACCAGTCGTGAAGCATGACGACGTTCGGGGGAGTGGTGCCATCCGGCCAGGTTAGAGGAACGGTCGTATAGATCATGCGCCCGGCGTAGAGACTGGGTAGAGTGTCATGCACCATGCAGAGCGTTTTACCCGACCCGTTGGAACCGATGTACGCGGTGATAGCGAACCGGGTGCGATACGAGCGTCCGCAGTCCCGCTCACGGGGCAACGGGACCGGAAAGCCGGGCGCGGGCACGGGCGCAGTCGCGCCCTCAAGCCCGCGCCCCGGCCCCGCCGAACCCGAATCCCCACGGGAACGAGCCAAGCGGTCGCGCGTGACCGCGACCAGGCGACGCAAACCCCGATTATCATCCATCAACCGTTACCTCCAATCCAGGGCAGATGCCCGATCGCCGCGCGCGCCGCACGCAAGGCGAAGCACCCAGACACGAACGCGACGCCGGCAAGGACGATGACCCCGAAGCGGCCGAACGGGATCCACACGCCGAACCCGTGCAACCGTGACAGGAACTCGGCGACTTCGGGGGGAGGGGACTTGACAGCTTCGGGGAAATCCACACCATCGAAAAGGTGGATGAACCAGTTCCACAGGTCCGCGCCGATCTTCATGAGCCATTCGACGATCATTGCCCGTCACCGCCCGTGTGGAAGTCGAAGATGGCCATGAAGGCACGCCGGCACAACAGCATGACGCCCAGGGCGCACGCGATCGTGAGGAACGCCCGGCACAAGCCCGGCAGCCAATCCAACTGTTGACCCGGACACGCGTCCAGGAAATCGGCGTCATCGAACACTTTGAATCCGGCGAAATGGAAGGAGACGCGATACCCGTGGCAGTCGCCCAGCCCGTCAGTGAACACGGGACGCCAGTTGTCACGGATCAGGTCGAGCTTGACGACGACACTCGTGCGCGTACTGCGCTCTACCCTGGTGCGCGTGGTGGTCACCACCTTGTCGTCGGGCTTGAACAGGACACGACCGGCGCATGCGACCGGCTCGTAGAGCCACTTCAACGGGTTGCCCGCCGTCTCCATCTTCACACACGACCCGTAATCCACCTTCGGGTCGGCCTTCGCGACCGGCTTGTCCAACGGTCTGCCGTCCGGGTCCGCACCCACATCACCAGACCGCTGCGCCTGCTCGCTGAAACTGTTAGCATACGCGACACATTCACCGATAGGCACCTCGGTGATCTTGCCCGGCACATCATACGAACACTTATACCGAAGCGCCGGCAGTTCCTTCGTGGTCGTTTTCGTGGATACCGTCAACTGATGATCAGGGATCAACTGTTGCGTCTCCGTATACCAGTCCGCGCACGCGTACCCCTCGCCGAAACAGGACTTGCCCGTGGTCAAGTCGATAAGGTCGAGACGCTTCTGCGCCGCGTCCACCTGGGGGATCGTGACATCGCCGACATGCTTGGTAGTACCGTCATCGGCCACAACGTCATAGCTGATATTGGACGCCGTGGTCTTGCCGTCCGTGCCGACCGGCGTCGTCACGGACGCCGGCACCTTCACGTCCTCCGGATCGGCCGGATCACTGACCGAGCTGCCTACGTCATTGCCCTGGGGATCCTTGGCCGTCGCTTTGACACGCACCTTCGGTTTCCTGGTCTGCAAATCCGCGGGGCACGACTTATCGCACTTATGCCAGGCATGCACATTGGACGCCATCCTGGTTCGCCCGACGAAATCATCGGACTTCCGACCGATAGCCATATGGGAGCCATTGACATAGTCATACCCGACATAACCATCTTTAGGCGTGACGAGTACGAGCAGTTTCTTGAAAATATCATCAGCCTTGCCAGGCAACGCCCATGTCCTGGCGTTTTGTTTACCCGTGAAGCTGGCAGCATGCGGATTATAGCGAAAATAAGAAACCGTATAAGACGGGTCATCCGGTATGGATTGATCCAAATACGCATCAGTCAAATAGAGCCTATGGGGAGTACTGGAAAAGATACCGTATGCGGGGACATCGTACGTCCAATTATAATTCCCATCCGTTCCGGTCAAGGGGATAAGCATATCGAGACGTAACTTCCAATCTGCTATATCCTGAGATTTTGAGAGCAACCAATCACCCTCAGACCGAACTTGCGAAGCATCATTAAAATCGTCACTATGACCATCTAGAAAGACCAAGGAATGGCCTTTATCGTCAGTCGCCTGGGTCGAGCGCATATAAATTTTGCCATAAGGCGTGTCCGCGTAATACCAAGACGTATAGGAGTAATGCAATGTCGCCAGATCGCCGTCGTGGTCGCCCTGACCCTGATATTTCGGTTTGTCGGGATCCTTCGCACTTTGTTTCGCGAACTTGCGTACAGACGTAGCGGCCTCACCGTCAGCCGGGAAGTGTAACGCATCATACTCGTCACAGTTCAAGCCCTCACCGATACCGAACAGTAAACGCATGACGTTTTCGCCCGCTTCGGACCGGTCGCCGAGCATAGCCGTGGACCCGCAAATGTCATCATCCGTGAAGAACCAGGTGCGAATCTGATGGATGCCGTTTTGCACAAATGAGAACGGCTCAATCCATGCGTTCACGGTATCGACGAAATGGTTGAGCGTGGAATGCGCTTTCTTGACTTTCTCCAGGCGCTTGTGGATACGCCGGTCGCGCGCCGTCGCATGCCGGCCCCATTCCAACTCACGCAATGATGGGTTATTGCTCGTATCGCCGGAATACGCGTCGCCGGCGCCGTTCTTCTGTTCCTCTTCTAGGATCCTCTGGGCATATGAGCTGCCGTCGTCCATATCCATTGTATAGAGTTCCGTGTACTGTTCGCTCTTCTTCATTTTCCGATTGCTGTACGGCTTAACGTCGGAAGCGGGGGTCGTACGTAAAGCGGCAGCACGGACACGCACGGGGGATGTGCCGCACCGGGACACGTACCCGCTCGGCGCAGTACCCGACGAAGATCCGTCCTCAGCGCCGACCGCCGAATCAGCGTTCAGCTCGCTCGTCGTCACGGACAGTTTGCGCGACCACTCGTCAATCTCCGCACTCGTGGGCACATACCCCGGATCCCCGTAATTCAGTTCGCCCGCGTTCGAGCGCGCGTACCCGTCCGCATACACCTTGCCGTAGACATTCCACAGTTTGACAGCATCGACCGTGGTGTCCCCGTACACCAGGCGCGCACGCCGGGCACGGACCAGGCTATTCCAATCATCATCGGACGGGACGCCATTCGGCCGGTCGGCAAGCCGCGCGTCAACCTTCAGATCACCCGTCATCGTGGGGATGGTCCGCGCCACATCCTCCTGAAGCCACAACGGATAATCCGACTCGCCGACACCCATACGGCCCATAGCCTTCACCGCGCCGCCATACCACGACGGATACACCACATCGGCGGCCGCGGGAACCGCCGTCACCACCGCGGCCGACACGACCGCGAGCACCGCGAACGCGCGCCGCGACACCATGCCAGGTACAAACATCTTCATAAACACCCCAAACAACGGATACAAAAAGCCCGGGAGCGCACAGCCCCCGGGCATAACGCACGCAAGCGCGAGCGTCATTTAGCGGTACGCTTGAAGAAGCCGATAAGCTTCGGAACGCCCCACATGATCACAGCCAGACCCGCGGCCGCGGCAATCACAGCCGGAGCGGCGCCGTTGAACTGCGTAGACGCGACATCGGTGAAGTTCTTCACCAAGGCGCCCAGATCGGTGGTGGTGGCACCATCGACAGCAAGCACAAGTCCGTTCATATCTTCTTTTCACCCCCTTACCAACACGAAACGATGCAGGAAACCAAGCAGGAGACCCGCGGCCCAAGCCGCGAACAGCAACATCGCGTCAGACACGAAGCCCCCAAACCCTAACGCGCGACCCGCACGAACAGGACACGCAGCCAATCACAAGCGACCAACGCCCCCGTGACACCCGAAAGCAGCAGAACCAGCGACACACGCGTCACCTCCCGCCGAACATGTGGAACCCCGAGGAGAACACGACCAGAATCGCGAACACCCCGCAGAACTCCATAAGGTCAGGGGACAGGCCCGTCAGCATCAGCGGCCGGCCTGACGCAGGAAGTTGAGCTTCAGGAACCCATAAGGACCGCCCGTGCGCTTGCTCACCCCGTAGATGATGAACGGACGCACGACCCACGACACCACGTCGCCCGGCTGGCAGCCGGCCGCCTGGAGATCACGCGTCGCCTGCGCGCTGAACGAAACATCGCTGATGCCGTCCGCGTTCTCGAGCTGCACCGTCGCATACTCGTTGCCCTTGTCGTCCCTATCCGTCTTCACGTACCGCACGGTACCGTCGAAGCGGAGACCAGCTTCACGAATGTTAGCCATGAAAACCTCGCAAATATCATCACCTTGATAACCAATCGCCCCCGAGGGGACACCATCATCATGCACCTGGAAAGGGCATGCGGGAAAGTACGCAAGCGTACCATTCCACGGTGCTGCCGGCCCATGGCGATGGGCCGGCGCGAGGGGGGCCGCCCCCTCGCAATACACCCCCGGGGACACCGACCCCCGGGACCCGACGCGCTGACGCGCGCGCCGGGTACGGGCCGGGAAGACTCAGGCCCGCGGCGGGCAGCAGAACGACACCGGCGGCAGGGGAGCGGAACCCTCCGGGTCGGGCGCCGCGAGCAGACCGAGCGGATAGGGCAGCGTCTCGTCATCGAACAACGGGCCGGACGGCACCACGGAATCACCGATCACGTTCACCACGCCGGTCAACGCCAGGGGAGCGGACTTGTCATAGAGCGCCTGCGCGGAGATCAGGTCGATGCCATGTTCATGGTTCGCGCGGACCCATTCGACAACCTCGTAGTCGCGTTCCTCCACCACCAGCGTCCACAACGTGCCGTACCGCGCGTGCGTGGACTTGACGATATCGTCAAGACACCAATACGTCGCGTTGCCCACGCGCATCCGGTCGATGCAGTCGAGCCAACGCACATGACGGGACGGGCGCAGGTAATCACCCGAATACCCCGACATGCTCGCGAACAGGCGGGTCGTGACCATCGGCCGGTCGTAGAAGCAGATGACCTGGTTCATGCCGATGCGGCACAGGTCGCTGAACAGATACATGATATCCTCCTTGGATCCATATGGTTGATTGGTTACCGAAAAAATCAGATGTAGTAATCGCCGCCGCCGACGTTCCGCCGTCGCAGATGGGGCGGCTTGGTATGCAGGGCGTTCGACCTGCACCAGCGCAGGCAGACGGACGGGTCGCCCCGGTACTTGTCGCACACGTCCAGCAGACCGACGGCGAGATGCTCGCGGCGCGACAGGCACCTGGACCAGTCCCAGACCGTTAGGACATGGCACTTCGGGTCCGCGAACTCCTGGGCGGCAATCGTCTGGTCGTCCTGCTCGGGCGCAATTCCCAGCAACGCCCGCAAATTGCGCGACCAGACCAGGGCGCGCGACCCCTTCATCGCGCGGTAATACGCCTTGGCCAGGGCGATGACGCGCTCGGGGGAATACCCGTACTTAATCAATCTGACATAACATGCATTATCGGATGTTAACGGTACCACTTCCGTCACCGCTGACTGAAGCGCTTCATGCGTAGTTATTCCCTGCAATCACGCACGCAATAAGAACGCCCGGATGCATATCATTCTGCATCCGGGCGAATGTGTTATGTTCGAATCGGCATCCATTCCGATTATGGATTGTCGATTGCCTTTGATTTAGTTTTCGTCAATGTTGAAGTAATCTTCGACGGCGTCACGCAACTGGCTGACTTCGTCGATAATCCGGTACGCGCCATGTTCGTTGAGCTCTCCGGGCTCGGCGTACCCCCATCCGCAACCCAGGCAATCCAAGCCGCATGCCTTCGCGCCTTCGACATCCGTCCAGCGGTCGCCGACCATCAACGCGCGATCACCTTGGATGACATCGAAGCCCATATTTTCGAACGCGTACCGGATGACCTGGTCCTTGTCGAGCCTGGAATTGTCTTTGCTGGCGCCATAGACTGCATCGACCAGCTTGTCAAGCCCGAAATGCTCGCAAATCGGCTTCGCCTGATATTCCGGCTTGCACGTCGTGACGGCCAGGAAATACCCGTCGGCCCTCAATGCTTGCAACTGCTCAGGAATGCCCGGATACACAGTGTTATACAGCTTTCCCGGTACCTTGTTCCCGGGATGATTGGGGTCGTCGAACACCGCCTTGTTGCTGTAATAATCACGATAAATCTCGACGGCTTTGGCCAACTGATCATCCGGAATGTGATTCCGCTTCATCGATTCAATGATCGCCGGCCCGATGAACCGGTGAAGTTCCGCTTCGTCCGGCACCGGACGGCCAAGCGCCTCAAACGCCTTAATCACGCAGGCGATGATGCCCGGGTCAGATTTGGTCAACGTACCGTCAAGGTCAAGCAGCACAATGCGCCGCGGTGAATGCAATACGGTCATACGGTCCTCTCTCCGAATGCTCCGAAGGCTGTAAGGTAAACGTCTTCTCAACGCTTCTCCCCATTCGTATTATGCCTTGAACGTGTGACCTTGGCGTGTTCGAACCAACGCACGGGAATCCACTGATACACGGGAATCCCTCCGATATACGAAGAGCCGTGCCAGGGGCAATATCCATGGCACGGCACTTCAGTACAACAAGTCCGGCTCAGCGCTTGTAGACGCTGAGCCAAGCCAAGGAAATCACTCGTAATCCGGAATCCAACCGTCACGATGCATCTGAAGCCGCTTTTCCAACAACTCCTTGAGCTCATCCTCAGTACGGCGCTCCATCAGCATGTCCCAGTGGGTACGTGTCGGCTTGTTGATTTCGTCGTCCTCGGCGTCCTGATCGCCTTCACGATGGGCGATCTGACCGCAACGGCATTCCCATTCCTTCGGAGGCTCAGCACCTTCGGCAAACGGGACAATCGTACGATGCCCGTTCGGGCACACGTACGCGATGTCACTACGGGCCGCGAAATCCACATTGTCGTCTGATTCCAGTGACTTGGCTCCGATGCTCATACCGCGCAGACTGCGTTCTGCCATGTCGATCCATTCCTCCTAGGGGTTTAGTCAACTATCCAAATTACCTAACAGCCCGGACGCACCGCATATTCCCCGGGCGAAACGAGCCATGGCTTGGGGGCACAATCCTGAACAAACCCAAGACGAGCAGGGGGAACGACCCCGTGACCCCTTGTTCCTCAGTCAACACCCGAGTAAGCCACGACTCCCCTGTTAATCATCAACTGGGCGGCACGCGCATGCACGGACAGCGGTCCCTCGTATTCCGGAACACCGGGAAGCGCTGATGCTATCTGCTGCAACATATCGGCCAGGCGCTTCATGTTGCGTACAAAATCGCCGCCGGTCAAATCCATGTCGTGAAGGATCACGGCCAGAGGTTCACCGTCGGCCCATGCATACACCGCATCGACAATCCCGAAATCTACATCCGGAAGCCGCTCCAGCCCATAATCCTCACGCAACGCATTGATACGCATGCTCATCACGCGCAACTGCGAGCAGACATGGGCGACCGGACCGGTAGAGCCGCCAGGATACCGGCGAGGTTCACCACCCTCTCCCCTGCGCGACTCATAGACAAGCCCAGACAACGCGGCGGCAAGCTGCTGCGGGGTCAAGGTATCCAGCAAGCCGGTACGGATCGCTTGGGCGAGCACAAGATCTTGTTCACTGTACAGCTGGCGGAGGAGGCGCCCGCCGGCAGTTAATTCCAAAGAGGTTTGCTCCTGGCCGTTCAGATGGCGTTCGAGATACCCCAGTTCGACAAGGATGTCGCAGATGCGGTCGAACTGCCTGGCCACGGACCCTGTGCGCGAATCGTAACGCCGTTGCACCCGGTCGAGTTCGCGCCGCTCCCTCATCCAGCGATGCCCCCACCTGAGGTGTTCCTGCACATCAGGGCATGAGGCGCAAGGATGGTGCTGCTGTTCCCATTTGACTTCGGCAATCTGCCTGTCGAGATCATGGAAGGCCTCACTACGCGCCTCTTGAGACGGGAACGAACGATGTTTGAGTTCGCGCCGCCCGTTCTTCTGCAAATCGCTGAGTTTCATCCTTAGCAGCATGAATTGGGTGAAATCGCCGCGATCGCAGTATGCCGCCTGCTCGTAGCCTTCCAAAGCATGTTCGAGCGTATGGATTTCGGATTCAAGCTGCCACGCCGACTCATTCGCCTCCCATTGCGCGAAGGACTGGTCAAGCGTCTTGCGGGCGGTTTCGTAGGAGCTGGAATACAACAGATTCACAGCCATATTGAAAGTAGGTTTGAAACTCGAATGCAACGGATACACACGTTTGCTGGACAACGCCGCGGCGGTGGCCGGAACGAACCCCTTATGGTCGACAATCACCGCGTGGCCGATCGTATCGATACCGCGACGCCCCGCACGGCCTGTCAGTTGCGTGAATTCTCCAGGGGTGAGCATGACGTGCCCTGTACCGTCGTATTTCTCAAGTTTTTCGACGATGACGCTGCGGGCGGGCATGTTGATACCAAGCGCGAGAGTCTCCGTGGCGAATACCACTTTCACCAGACCCTCTTCGAACAGACGTTCGACAATCTGTCTAAACAGGGCGATCATACCTGCATGATGCGAGGCGAAACCTTCCTCCAACGCGAAACGGAATCGCGAGAATCGCAATGCTTTGAGATCGTCGCGGCTCATCTGCCCTTCGACCATCTCATCGACAATCTCACGGATCCGCATCGCCTCATCGTCAGTCGTCAGTTCGAGCCCCGCATTGATGCACTGCTCGACCGCCTGATCGCAGCCATTACGTGAGAAGATGAAATAGATTCCGGGCAACATGCCGAGGAAATTGAGTTCGTCGATGACTGCCGCACGCCGTGGGGTAAACCGCTCGACTTCATACTGCGAACGACCGGCCCCGCGGCCGAAGCCCCGGCCTTTGCGGGATCCATGGGGTGGACGCCTGCGGGCGGCTTGATGCTCCAGCTGATCGATGCGTCTGGCCAATTGCGGATTGAGCCGTGTTGTGGCCTCACCGTCACTGTCGCGACGATACAGGTCGATGAGCTCCGGTTCGGTGCGCTCGTTGGCCTGCACCATCACATGCTGTTCAAGGGGCACCGGACGATGCTCGGACACGATTAGCCTGGTGGAGCCACGCACCGAGGAAATCCACGCGGAGAAATCCTCGACATTCGATACCGTCGCAGACAATCCGACGATGCGAACGGATTGCGGCAGGTGAATGATGACTTCCTCCCACACCGGTCCACGGAATCGGTCGGCAAGATAATGGACTTCGTCAAGAATGACGTATTGAAGCGCGAGCAGGGTGTTGGAATGCTCGTACAGCATATTCCTCAGCACTTCCGTGGTCATCACGACAATATCCGCCTCTGAGTTGATGGACGTGTCCCCCGTGAGCAACCCGACATGCTCGGCGCCATAGATTGCGGACAGATCATGGTACTTCTGGTTGCTCAACGCCTTGATCGGCGTGGTATAAAACGCCTTGACATGATGTTCGTGCGCCAAGTACATCGCGAAATCCGCGACTACCGTCTTCCCCGCGCCCGTCGGGGCTGCCACAAGGACATTGTCCCCGGATTCCAAGGCTTCACACGCCTGAATCTGGAAAGCGTCAAGATCGAACGGCAGCGATGACGCGAACCTTGCCACGGCCGTTTTCCGATACTGCTGGTTGCGTTTGAACCGCTGGTACCGTTGCGCCGGAGAATCCTGAATCTCCCCCTGACTGTGGCTGGAATCTGTCCCACGCCCTTGCGGGGCATAATGCGAATGTCGAGACATGCCTTCTCTCCCCCATGTCAACACTGAACGAATACCGTGGAACGGTGTTACTCGTTAAACACGCCCCAACGACGCCATACGGCCTCATGCCGTTCGCGCTTGTGTTCCTCACGTCTGATCACTTGGGCGTGGGCGGAACTGTACTGGTCGATGGATTGCTGGAGCGGAACCGTGAACGATGCCGGTTTCGGCAGCGATTCATCGACCCCGTCCGCCGCGGCAAACTTGCTGCCAATGGCATCACCGAGCGAGGAGACCACATGCAATGCGGCCAGACCCCGTCTGAACACATACCAGACACCCGCGGCAAGAGATACCAGCAACGCTAAGACAAGCACAACCCAAACAACCCACCATTGCATGGAAACCTCCTGTCAAACGGATACGGACAGCATTCGAGCCTATCAGTCAGTGTCGTCTTCACGCTTGTCCACGCTGAGTTCACGCTCGGCGCGTGCCTTGATCATCGAACGCAAGGTCTCAGGGGCGACCGCTGTGATATGCCGCGCGTGGGCAATGCAGAAGGCCACGAACCACGAATCGGAAGATACAATCAGCCGGACTTTCTGCCCGTTGCCGCACGGTTCCACCGTCGCGCCCGGGAGCCGCTTGGTGAACGGTAAATCAGGCTGGTCAGTGATGAACACGGTCTGCGTGCCATTGTCGAAACTCCACTTGCGCAGTTCACTCACCGGTACATCCGGGATATCGAGCTTCTTGGTCGGCTTGACCAGCTCGGCCTTCTCGATACGGGCAAGACGCAGAACCTGCCACACTCTGGGCAGACCGTTCGCCTTGTTGATGGTGACGTCCTTCTGCACGAACTTGGCTTCATCGTGCGGAGCTGCGGATGCGACATCCGTCCAGACCGCCACATAGTACACGCCCTCATCCACGAAAATCTTCGCTGGGGCCACCAGCTTACGGCGGGTACGACCCGCGCCATCCGTGTACTCCATGTCGAGCAGGCTGTCCGTGGAAATTGCACGCTTGACGACCGAGAACGCACGGGGCTCGAGTTCGTAACCGGTCAGGCTCAGCCACGGCGTCTGACCGGGCTTGACATGCTGACGCAAGCGCGAATACAACGACTGCGCCTGGTCGCGCTGCTGATCGGGAAGCAATGACGAATGGGCCAGATAACTCACCGAAGCCGTCAACATGCTCAGATACTGCTGGGAAATGCCGGCGAGACGCTCCAAACCAAGGGAATTCGTGGCCGACACGATACCCTCACTGTCCAGAAGCGGCCAATCGATATCGAAGAACTGGCTACCCGCCATCTCACCGTCATCGGACACCGTCGTCAAGGTGTTGATGTCCTTGTGGATGATGTTGACGTACTTGGTGAGCTCATCCTCGGACTTGGGCTTGCCAATGAAACGCTCCGCAAGCTCGGCCAGCGAGAACTCCTCGCCGAGATGGGCAGACAGGAACAGCATGAGCCTCAACCTGCGGTCAACTTCGCTGCCGGTCTGGAATGACGGCCCGATCTTCTTCTGACGGGCCTTTATGCTTTCCGGATCACCAGGTTCGTGCACCTGCCGACTGATCGAGGGAGCATTGACCTCCAAGCTCTCCGAATTCTGGGCGGAGTCGGCTAGCTCGAACTTCGTCGCCGCGGTGAGCCTGCGGTTGAACGCGTCCACGGCCTCCTGAGGGCTGACGATATACGCGCCTGGATGTTCGAGCACATACATGGCCAAGTCGTCGGAATCCGTGTAGGCGACGTTGATGCGCTCGCCGTCGACATCCACGGTTGCCGCAAAGCGACGGGAATCAATCACCTTCACCAGCGATTCGGGCAAGGTCTGTGTACCAAGCCCCGGAGCGATGGAATCCAAGCCAAGACCGGGCACAGGCGTCTGAGGGACGCGCGGCGCGGTCCGTGAGGTGTGCTGGACCTGCTGACTGGAAGCGCTTGACGAAATCGACATGGAACGCGCGAGGTAATTCGCTGCGGCGAGCACAGGCAAATCCTCCGGCTCGAAATGCAGGCGGACACGAGGCTCGTCCCCGAGTTGCAAGCGGTATGACGCGAAATCCTGACCTTCGGATTTCGAGGAATATTCCGGCTGCCGCGATTCAATTGCGATACCCATGGCGGCGAGTTTGGCGCGATCACGCTGGAACTGCTTGGCGAAAGCCGCCTTCGCCGCTTGATCAGCCAATTCCCCGTATGAGTCCGCATACGCCTTCACGCGTTGCGCGATCTGGCGCGAAGTGAGCCATTGGGGGAAGGCTGATGACAATACGGCCAAGACATCAAGCTCGTGCTTGCCCCATTTGTCGGAAAAACGCCGTCTCCCGTTGCTACCCTCTGCCATTAGTCCTCACGTATCGTTACAGTCTTCGAGTATCTGTGCTGGAAAGCACCTTTCCTCTATATTAGAGGCTTTTTATGTTCCTGTGGGTCATTTCTCGAAAAAAGAGATATTTCTTGCCTGCGGTATAATCACGCGAGCCACTCGTCAGGCTCGATGCCCTGAGGGCCGACGAATTCGCCGTTTGGCACGTAACTGGGCCGTCCTTGGTCTTGCAAGACTGCGTCGCCGTAGAACGACACGTTCTGCCCGAAGGTCCAATCCCCCTCGATACGAACCGAGTTGGCGGCAGCCAAAGAAGGCACATTGTACGGGAAACGCTCGTTGAAGTCGTCGATGTTCTTGTAGTACCGCGAATCAAGTTCCACATTGGGGAAGATGTAATTGCCGTCTTCCATCTCGAACTGGTCCGTAAGGTGGAATCTATCCGACCGCATAATGAACAGATCGTCGGTGGTTTTTACGGGGAGGAACCGCATCCTGTCCACCTGGACGCAAATCGCGTCGTCGAACAGAGAAATCGCAGCGCCCATCGCGGTCTCCAGCTGGATCACCGGCGTGCTTAAGGGGTCAGTGGGATCGACCGTCTTTTTGTTGATGATGACCGGCAGCGGCAGCACCCCATGGTGGCTGGCGAGCAGTTCGCGCAAGGCATCGATGCGAATCCAGAGGCTGTTCGTGTTGAAATACGGATGCCTGCCGATGTTCTGTGCGTGGGCGCGGTCTTCAGGATGCACCTGGCTCATCTCGCGGAGCATCAGACGTCCCGTTCGGCGGCTGCGCACAAGGTGTCCACCCTTACGGTCGGCTTCGGTGCGAACCGCGACCTCTGCCATGAACGGAGCACCGGTGTTTTCGAAATATTGCGCCAAAGTGCGCGATGGACGTGCGCCGAGATTATCTGAATTCGAAATGAACAGGTAGCGCAGCCCTTTATCCCATAGGATGTCAAGCAATCCCGACTCCCACAGCGTGGAGAACAAATCACCGTGTCCCGGAGGGCACCACTCCAATTCGGGGCGCTGGGGATACTGGACCGGCTCGCCGGTGGCGATATCGATCTTCGGCTCGCGATGCTGGACGATCTCGACGGGAATGTCATCTTGATGGAACCGCGGGGTGGCTTCGAGGACACGCAATGTATCGGCCGAGGTACGGAAGGAATTCATGAACGTCAACGGCAGCGGCACGCCGAGCCGCTCACGCGCGGTCAGCACCTGGCCGATGATGATGTCAAGGAAGCGCATCTGACGAGCCTTGTGGCGACGCACAGGCAGCAGTGATTTCGCGCAGGACAAGCCCATTGAGGTTCCCAAACCGCCATTGAGCTTGATGAAGGCCGTCCTTCCGAACGCCTCCACAGCCTTGTTATGATCGATGGTCTGGTAGATATCGTGGAAGCTGGGGACGTCACGCAAGGGTTCGACATCATCTTCGCGGATCCATGTCGTCTCGGAGCCTTCGGCCCACACGTCATACAGATGGCTGAACTGTGCGATGGCCATCTCGCTCATGCCATGTTCCCGCATCACTTGTGCGCAACGTTCAGCGTGTTCGTTTGCCGTCATGTCGTAACCCTTTCTTCCATGACTGCTCATAAGTGTAACCCCCATCGAGGCGACGTCCGCGCATTGCAACCCCGATACGAGTGAAGGATTCGTGGATGAATCCGCCAATCGTATGGCGATGCGCGCATGAACAAATCCCCAAGAGCGGCACTAGGCACCCGGTCTTCAACCATGAGCCTTGACCGGTCGGTCTGTAAGCGCCGTCTGCAACTATTGCACGTCCGAGTATGTCACACAACACCGCATTGGGCGACGCGGAGCAGGGACGTCAGGCGCATTGGATGTGGGTACGGCAGGTGGCGGATTCCATTCGAATTTGGACGTGGATATGTAGGCGGTGTCGCACGGTTGTCGCACGTTCGCCCTCCGGATGAAAAACAGAAGCCGCGGAATCGTTGCAATTCCGCGGCTTTCTCGTCGGGCCGGCGGGATTTGAACCCGCGACCCCTTGAAACAATCCACGCCCCCTTGCAAACCCCCCGGCTTTTCCACTTCGCTTATCGGCAATCATCCTTCGCTGCGACACCGGACACCATAAACGCAACAACTCCCCCACAAACCACGCAACCGACAGACGCAATCTTCTACTTACGCAACATCACCCGGCAAACCACAACACCACCAAACGCAACATACCGACTCACGCAACACACACTCGACAAACGCAACCGACACATACAACCACCTAATCACAAACGCAACCACACACCCCTACTTCACATCACACATCACCAACACATCCGCCAACACCAAACGCAACATCACCAACTCACGCAACATCACCAACAAACGCAACCACACACCCCACTTCACATATCACAACCACAATCACCGCATCAAGCAACAACAGACGACACAGCAAACCAACCAGCCATCATCAACACACATACAATCAGGAAAACAAGCAACACAAGCCAAAACATCAATCAATTATCAAGGCGAGGAAACCGGCGAAATCGCAAAAAAGCGGCAGAAGCACGGCTCCGGCTACCGGTTTCCGTCCGCCGCGGCACCCAGATATTCGGCGGCGAACCCGTCCGCGTCATCGACGACCACGACGGGCACGCCCAGCCGGGCCATGCGACGATGCACCGCCTCCTGGGAGGGTCGGGGCCGGCCGCCGGGACGCTTCACCTCCACGAACAGGACACGCCCGCCGGGGAGGAACACGATGCGGTCGGGCACTCCCAACGTGCCGGGACTCACCCATTTCGGCGCCCAGCCGCCCGCCCGGCGCACGAGCGTGACCAGCCGCCGCTCCACGTCCCGCTCTACCTGAACCATCCGCGCCGCCCCGTCTCCGGACCGCCCAACGCCTTGATAAGGTCGGCAAGCCGCGTCTGATGCAACGCCTCCTGCACGCCCGCATCCTCGACAAGCCGGACACGCCCCATCTGGTCGACGGTCAGGTCGGCCAGATGCCGCCGGGCGAGCGCGGCGACGACCCGCGGCACATCCCAGCTCAACCGGTCGATGGTCTCCGGGTCCAGGTCAGGGCGCTCCGCGAGCAGGGCGCGCACTCCGGTGTCCGTGTCCCCGGCGAGCCGGTGCATGCCGCGCCGGGTCAGCGAGTCGGCCCGGGCGCACGCGCCGCGCACGACACGGCTCCGGTCGTCGACATGCGCGTCCGCCGGCTCCGTCCCGTCGAGGATGCGTAGGGCGAGTGAAGGCCAGTCGTCTTCGTTCATGACGCGTCCGCCCGTCCGAGAATCCCGTACACCCACGTCTGCGGGTCATGGCGTCCGAGATACGTGGCGTCCCGGTCGGCGTCGGCGAACGCCTCCCAGCCGGCCTCGCGGAGCCGGTCCTGGTCGACGCCGCGCCGCATCAGGTCGTCCAGCGGCTGGTCGGTCATGCCGAGCCGGTCGAGCCGGTACAGCCGGCGGTCCGGATCCCAGTCGATGACGGCGAGCCGCCCCCATGCGAGGATGCACAGCTTGTATGACAACCGGTCACGCAATACGACGATGGTCTTCTGGTCCTTGAACACGTCGAGGAGCCGGCCGTGAAGCCGGTCGAGCCTCGAGTCGCGTTCGGCGCCGATGGTGAATGCCGCGCCGAGCATGCTTTCCCTGTAACCCATACCCGGGTGTATGCGTCCCCGCATAGCAACCGTCTGTCAGCTGACACCCCGGCCGCGCCGGGGGGAATGGAGAACATATGAAACCAACCATGAAGACAGCCATCGCCATCACGCTTGCGGCTGCGAGCGTCATCCCAGCGTCCGCCGCGATGGCCGACACAGCCCAGGACAACACGAACCAGTCATGCTCCACGCCGGACAGCATCGACCGGGACAACACGACCCTCGCCACCGCGTGCGCGACGCTCGACGACGTCCTGCACGGCAAGGACAGCACGGCGAAAACCGTGTACGTGAAGGCGAGTCAGAGCGGGCAGACCGCGTACACCGCGGACTCCGCGCGCAAGCTCGTCGAAGCGTACGACGCGGCCGAACAACTGTGGCGGAAGTCCGGGGTCACCACGGACGACGTGGATGCGATGAACAAGGCCGTATCCGACCTGAAGACCCAGGCGGCGAACATGACCGTCGCATCCTGGACTGTGACCGACGGCGGCCAGACCATCACCCTGAGCGCCGGGAAGGACTCCGGCGGCACGACCGACAAGTACACCGGCACACTCACCCACAAGCCGACCGGCGACCTGCAGGCCGTCGGCTCCGACGGGTCGAAGGTGAACCTCACCCATGACAAGGGCGGGGACACGGCGACGGCGAGCAAACTGTACGACCAGACCGACCGGACCGCCACCTACGTGGCCGCCGCGTCCGGCAGCCGCCCCGCCTTCGAGGTGACCGCCGGGTGGACGGACGGGAAGGCCGTCCAGGCCGTTCTGTCCGATCAGCTGAACGCGGACATCACCCAGGAGACGGACGAGAAAGGCAATCCGACCGGTTTCTATCTGCTGAGCGGCACCACGGCACTGGAAAGCGATGCCAACAACAAGGACTACGGCCCCGCGGCCATCGCCCTGACCGACGGCACCCAGCTGACCGGCATGGATTGGAGCGCCATCCAGTACACGACCGCCAAGGACGGGTCCGTCACCCTGAAGCGCACCGCGACGAACCAGGTCACCGTCACGGACAAGAGCGGCAAACAAACCAAGGTCAAGCTCAACCTGACCGCCCAGCGCACCCAGGACTCGACCGCCCGGCTCACGCTCACCTACACGGACAAGTCCGGCAACCAGCGGTCCGTCGACGTGTCCGGCTACGACAAGACGAAAAGCGACCCGGTCACGCTCGACAAGCTGCCGTACAGCGAGATGGGCGACGCGTTCACCCTGTCCGCGACGGACGGGCGGGACGCGGAAACCACCATCAGCAAGCAGACGGTCGCCGCGGACGGCACCCGCTCCTGGACCGTCACCACCACATACACGGACGCGTCCGGCGCCCCGCAGGCCACGCGCGTCACGGTCACGCTCCCGTTCGACGCGCCCGCCCGCCAGGTGACGGACACGGACGCGCGGCTCGCCGGGCTTCTCGTCAACGGGCAGCCCATCGCCGGTTGGGACGCGGACACGCTCGACTATACGATCGTCGCCAAGGGCGACGAGCCGTACAAGGTCAGCCCGAAGGCCGCCGACGGGCAGACGGTCGCCGCATCCGACGTGACCCAAGGCGCGGGCACGACCCGCCAGGAGTGGACGGTCTCGAAGAACGGGCAGACCCGCGTCTACTCGGTGACCGTCATCCGCAAGCACGACCCGACCGCCGCGGAGCGGTTCGAGCCGGCCGACCCGACCGACCAGGACGGCAAGACGCCGGCGCCCGGCCCGTCCGTCACCGACCTCAAGTCCTACGGGTACACCATCAAGGACAAGGACGGGAACACCCAGTACAAGCCGTTCGCCACCGACGACCATACGATCCCGGAGGGCGGCACGTTCGCCTACGAGTCGTACCAGAACCAGGTGGTGACCGTGAAGGGCGGGCGCACGTCGGGGATGACCTGGCGGTATACGCTGACCGTGCTGAGCCCGGACAACCATGTCGGCATCCACACGGTGGACGTGACCTACCTGACGGCCGCGACCCACAAGGCCGAACTGACCGGCATCCGGTTCGACGGGAAGGATCTGAACGGCTTCGACCCGGCGCGCCACGAATACGCGGTGCAGGTGTCCGACCCGGCCCGGTACACGGTGATGCCGGTGTTCGACCAGTCGACCGGCATGACCGTGTCCACGCACAAGGCGGACGGGAAGGCCGTGGTCACCGTGACGAGCGCGGACGGGCAGGTGAAGACCGTGTACACGTTCGACATCTCGCAGGCCCCGCTGCCCGTGCTCTCCGGCACACAGGCCGGGTCGCTCGCCCAGACGGGCACGGTGGTCGGCGCCATCGGCGCCGCGGCGCTCGCCCTGGTCGCCGTGCTGGCCGGGTGTGTCGCCTGGCTGGCGGGCCGCCGGCGCAAGGGTGAGGGCGGCAAGGACATCGTCGCCTGACCTTGACGGGATACGAAACCGCCCCCCGGAGGGAGACCTTCGGGGGGCGGTTTCGTATGTTGTTCAGGCGGCCTGTCGGGCGCGGATCATGCCGGCCTTGGCGACCAGGCGCGCCCCGTCGAGCGAGTCGGCGCCGAGCCGGCCGACCGTCCGGTAGGATTCCTCGACGACCCGCCGCTCGTCCGGCCCCAATGTGGCGAGGATGCGGTGAGTGCGGTCGAGCAGGCCGGCGTCACGTTTCAGGTCGGCCCAGGCGTAATAGTCGTTCACCATACGCGCCTCCTATGCGTCCCACCCATGCAAGGCCTCCTCCCATTCGGCGTCCGTCATCAAGGGACGCGGCGGTAGCCGGTAAGGCAATACTTCAGCCAGACGGGTTACGGATTTGACGTTGGTGCGCCATGCGCGATAGGCCAATATCACAGACAGAATGACCAGCAACGGCTCCGCCCAGGCGGCGGCGGCCGCCATGCCCGCGGCGGACAGAAGGACGAGCCGATGCCAGAACGGCGCCCAACGTCTACCCTCCTGGTACTCCTGTTCCTCCCGTTTGCATTGCGGCCATCCACCTGAATACCGGTAAAGGACCGCCAGATAATACCAGTTCACCTCATGGAAGACAAACATCAGTACGGCGAAGACGCCGAATACCCACACCCAGCCGGGCACTTGGGCGCACATGTTGCCGATGGCGGACAACTCCGTATGCAATCGTTGGAACCAATCCATGCCATCCGGTATGCGTCCGACCCGCCGGATACGGTTGGGCCGCATGGAGATGGAGAATCTGGGGGAATTGCAGTCCTGCGACCAACTAGACAGGGAAAAGAAGCAACTGGAAGCCGACGATTGGTATATACGGCAGTTGCCGACCGTCCTGGTCGCATGGCGCATCAACGACATGCAAATACTCCTCGAATCCGGGTTCCGCTACACGCTTCATGAAAGACTGGACGGCGACCTTGCCGCACGGGAGGCCTACCGTGCGGCCCTCCCCCAGGCGACCTCCGATTTGAAGAAACTTATCTCCCGCCTGGGGTCGTTCTGGGAGGAAAGCGTGCCGGACATGGCGGTCGCCATCCGCCGACAGGAACACTTCCTCATCATGCGCCAGTCTCGCCGCGACACACACTGCCTCGTTTCTCATCCTCGCCTTTTCGCCCGGCGGCTAAAGGAACTCGCTCATGCCACTCACCATAGATTCCACATAGAACATTTGTTCGATTACAATGGGCTTGTCGGTATTTCGGTATCCACCGAATTACCGCAGAGAAGAAGGAGGAACACATGGGTCCATGGGACTGGACACTATCAACTACCATCGCAACGATAGCGTTGGCCTTCACGGCAATAGGTTGGGTTATCACAGCCATCAAAGACAAGAAAACAGCGAAGACAACCGAGAAGCGCCACAACGAACAGCTCGCCACTCTCAAAGATCAACTCCAGACCGAACGTGACTCCGCGACGGCGCTTCGTGCCCAGGCGGAATCATCGGCGACAGCGGCAAAGGCGGCACAGGAACAGGTCAGGCAGCTTCAGGAGGCGAACCGCATCGCCATGGCGGCGAACCCGCCGGACAAGGCTCCGTGGGGCGATGCCGAATGGGTGAGGGGCGAGTTGTTCCGCATGCGCAACGAGGGCAACAGAAACGTGATCGTCACCGCCGTGCGAGCCTCAGACCCCAAACTACAGGGTTTATTCCATTTCAGCGAGAGCACGCCGTTCAAATGCGAGCCGGGAGATAGCATCGTCTACATAGCACTGGGGACTGGGCAGATTGGTGCTCCCAAGACTGAAATCAGGTGGCATTGGGAAGGTGACGGTATGGAGCGCACCACCGTGCGTCCGAATATCAAGCCGAAACTCTGAACGTTGAACGACAACCTCACTCTTTCAGTATTTGCCGATATCGGTCTTTACCGAAATGAGTGTGGTTTGCAATACAATCGGAATCAGAGATACCCCCATGATGACAGGAGCCTAGTGTGATCAACGCGAACAAGCCCTATCGTTGGAACGAGGACACCCAGGAATCGATACTCCAATACAACGAATGGTTCTTCAACTACGCGCCGAAAACCTTTCAGTCGGCAAGAGGCGAATGTATCGAAGGCGTCCAGGATCTTCTCCAGCGAACTGACTACCTTCGCTCGCTCAACGAGGCGTATCTGTGGGACAATCCAGAATCTCTTTCCATAGCGAGGATGTTCTGCGCCCCGCCCATCGCACGTGACCGTCTGGCTGGCCTGGCACAAGTCAATAGGACCATCGTGCAATCCATGGAGGCGGGCAAGGTGGTGCGGGGAAGCTCACGCACGCAGCGTCAGAAAGCCATCGCGAGAATGCTCCCCGTGCTCAAACGCCTGACCGATACACAGCTTTGCGCATGGTTGCAAAGTCCCGACGCCAGGCCTACCGAGCGGGAGATAGAGATTGCGGCGTGCGTCGCCGGAGACAGGCTCTGCGGCTCCCTGACGGACCCACGAATTCGCAACGAGCAGGAACGACGTCAGCTTGAGAAGTTGGATGCCTATCTGGATGCCAAGGGATATCACAGAGTTGAAGACCCCTCGGTCCAGGCCTTTGACATGGAACCAGGGACGTACAGCCACCACAAGAACGTGAGCATGTACAAGAACGCGCAGAACGATGCAGACGGCATGGTCAACACTCCTGTGGACATGGCGATCATGCCGTTCAACGGCACGCGCCCGATTCTGATTGAGTGCAAGTGCGCCGGAGATGCGACCAATACGAACAAGCGCAGGAAGGAAGAGGATACGAAAGTCTCCCAGCTGCGGGGAACATACGGCGACGTGACTCTCTACTTGTTCCTTTGTGGCTATTTCGAATCAACGTATCTGGGGTACGAGGCCGCAAACCACATGGATTGGGTTTGGGAGCATCGCATCGAGGACTTCGATAAGCTGGTGCCTGATGGTAAGTGAGAACGAAACAATACGACGGCACGAACAGGACGCGTTCGATTCCACCCATTCACAGGAGGAACGCAACGAACACGGACAGTTCGCCACGCCTTATGATCTGGCAAGGGCCATGGCCGAGGATCTTCAGTCCCGCGTACCCAGCGACAGCCATGTCCTTGAGCCATCCTGCGGCACAGGATCATTCATATCAGCATTATCCGCTCTGTCTGATTCATTCACGATCACAGGAGTGGAAAAGGATTCCTCATTGAGCGAGACCGCCCAACGCTTGTGGGCAAATGATTCATGCAACATCGTCAATGCCGATTTCTTCGACTACGCATCGTCGGAATCAGAGCAATTCGATGCGATCATCTCCAATCCCCCATACTCTCGACACCATCATCTGTCACAATCGGAGAAGCGGTTCTATTCGCAGCTCGCCGTGTCCTTCTCCGGCGTTTCCCTTTCCGGTCTTGCCGGACTGCACGCTTATTTTCTCCTGGTCGGAACCGGCATGCTGAAAACAGGAGGCATCGGCTCTTGGCTCATCCCCTCCGAACTTTTCTCAGTGAACTATGGCGAGCCAATCCGCAAATTCCTCACCCAAAAAGTCACCTTGGAGAGAATACACTTCTTTGACCCGGAAAACCTACAGTTCGACGATGCTCTGGTGACCTCATGCGTCACTGTTATCAAGAGAGAAAAGCCCGGCGACGGTGCGAGAGCAGTTTTCACCTACGGAGACTTCAGATCACCCCGCAAGACGATCAGCATTCCGCTGCGCGAACTAGCCGCGCTTCCGAAATGGCAACATCTTGAGAATTACGAGGAACGGGAAAACCATAGCGGCCGCGTGCTGGGCGATTACTTCAAGGCCAAGCGCGGAATCGCAACCGGAGGCAACTCATTCTTCATCAAGACACGAGATGAATGGCACAACGAGGGCATCGCAGATGAATGGCTGTCCCCAATCCTCCCTGCGCCCCGATCCTTCCATCTTTCCGAGGTCACTTCGGACGCCTCCGGCTGGCCGCAGGAGTCCGACATAGCGCTGCTCAACATCCCTAGGACAGCCAGCTATGCGAACCTTCCCACACCAGTGCGGAAATATCTAGACGGATGCCCTGAAAAAATCAGAGGAAGCTACATTCTCCGCCACCGCTCACCCTGGTACTCAATCGGCAACACGAAAAGTGCGCCGATTGTATGCACATACATGAGCCGGTCCGACAGCACGCCGTTCAGGTTCATCAGAAACAAGTCGGATGCGACGATAACGAACGCCTACCTTGGCCTGTACCCACAGACTTCGATGTCCGAGGAAGAACTTGACAGCATGTGCAACATGCTGAACAACATCCCCTCCGACGTCTTAATCAACGGAGGCCGTGAGTACGGCGGCGGCCTGAAGAAATTGGAACCCCGCGAACTCATGTCGCTGCCATTGACTTCCTCCCCGTCCTGAAGGGCGGGGATTCCTACGCCGTTCGCCTTAATGAAGGCTTACGGTTCGGCGGGTTCCCGTTTCACAGGCGTCCGCGTTGCGGCCGGCTTGCGCCAACCCCCGTCTTACGTCGCCTCCACGGGCGTATGGCCGTCCGCAAGAGCTGCGCGCAATGATGATGGCGAACGTCCTGGAGGGGCATCTTCAGGACATCGAGGACAGGACGCAGGCCACGGCGGCGCAGATAGAGGACGAGCTGATGGAACGCCGGCATCTGCTCAACCAGACGGACATCGTCCAAGCGCACCCGAAGATCACCGACCGGGATCGTCTGTTCGGCACGAAGCGGGCGCAGGCGGATGCGGTGGCGCAGCATGCGCAGAAGAAGAGCGCGACGACACAGAAACGTTCCTCCTCGTCCGGCTCGTCCACGACACGGTATTCCTCGTTCGGTTCGACGCAGCGACGGCAGTCCACACCCAGCCGGGCACCTGGGATAATACTCCCTCGACGGCGGACAGCTCCGCGGTCAACCGCAGCAGCCACCGGGTCATCGGTACCGCCCGTTGATGCGCGGCGGGATCCGCCACCCGGACGCGTCCGGGAAGCCGACGAGCGCGGCCAGCCGTTCCACATTCGAGCGCATCCAGTCCGGCAATGGCGGGGGCGTGCCCGGCTCCATATGGAACCCGTCGTCGCAGGCCAGCGTGTCCCGCCATGCGGCGGCCGAGCCGGCGTGCTGCCGCGGACGGGCGGCCGCCAGACCCTTCAACGGGTCCAGGAGCGTGTGGTCGCGGGACGCGTCCAGCCACAGCACGTCCATCGGCGGGCACCCTGGGTGGGCGAGCACCCGGTCCCACCGGCGGAACTTCTCCTCCAGGGTCTGTCCGGCGCTCGCCGTCAGTTCGACCGCGCACCATCCGGCCTCCCCCTGGAGCATCAGGTCGGGGCCGCCGGAGCCCATGAGCGGATCGCCGGTCATGAGGCTGAACCGCCCGTACGCCTCCCCCCAGGTGCGCCAGCCGGCGCGGCGGGCCGTCAGGGCGAGGGATACGCAGATGAGGTTGTGCCGGTCGTACTGGCGGGCGCCGCGCAAGGGGCCGGGGCCGAGGGAGGCGATGTCGACGGGCGTGAAACCCAGGCGCAGCAGCGGGGTTTCGAGCCTGCGGTGCGCGGGGAGCCGGAGCGCGGCGAACGGCGAGTACTTCGGGTTGCCGACGGCTTTCCCGCCGGTCGGGATCGGCAGCCCGAGTTCGAGAATGCCGGCGCCCACCATGCGCGTGTACAGCAGGGACGCGGGGTTGGCGGGCAGTCCCGGGTCGAGCATGGCGAGCGAGCCCGTGTCGACGGTCCGGTATTGGTGGACCTGCCTGAGCGTGGCGAGCACAAGTTTCAGGTCGCGGCGCAGCGCGGCGACCGACTCGTCGTGGCCGGGCACCCAGGCGGGGCGGACGGGGCTGGTGGAGTCCCACCAGTTGAGACTGGAGCCGGCCGTCCACCACCGGTCATCCATCGGGTCGAACTGTTCCATGACGGGAAGGCTATGCGTCACGGACGTCGGATACGGTCAGGCTGTATGGACATAGAGACAGAGAACATGCACCGCCTGATTGATGTCACGACCTGCGTGGATATCATCCGGGATTTACAGGGCAAAGATTGGAAAGTGTGCCAAATACCGGCAACACTGGTGGCTTGGCGCAACGGGGGCACCTTGGTCATTCTCGAAGCAGGTTTTCGTTGCCGAATACACGGGAGTCTCGACGCCGCGCTTGCGGCGGAGCAGGCGTATCGGGCGGTCGTCTTGGAGTCGACAAGGGATTTGCGGGGGCTCGCCGCCCGATTGGGGTCGGATTGGGAGAAAACCGTGCCGGATATGGCGGTCGCCGTCAGGCGATTCGAGACCTTCCTTGCAGGGTGGCGTGCCCACACCGGTGACGTTTGGCCGAATGACGAATGGGAGTCGTTGTTGGCGGAATGTCATCGACTGATAGCGATGCGCCGGACCGAAATAGAGGAGCTTCGCGCCCGTGCAGCCTTGAATCTCACGTTGACGTCACTGGCTATCGCCCTCGCCGCCCTTGTCGTCGCCGTCATCCCCCTTGGCTTGCCCGGCTATATCGCTGTCGCTCTCGCCGGCATCTTGACGGCGGTCATGGTGTTCATCGCCCATCGGGTCGGCCATATCGTCTCCGGCGACCGGCCTATCACACTCTCTTAGCGAACGGAATGTCCTGCAGACGATAATCGCCGGGACGGCCAGCAAGGGAAACAATAATGGCACCACCCACACGACACTGCACACCATGCCAAGCAATCCGGCCAACGCCAAGGCATACCATCGAAGGAATCGGCGACGTGCAGTCAACCAAATACCGTCGTCCCCGATAAGCGCCCGCCAGAAATCCCGTCCAAGCCTAAGGTCATGACCGGGGCCTTCCATGCGCCATAAGGCCATCAACGACAAAATCATGGACGCAAGGAACACCCATACCCAGCCGGGCACCCCGGCGAGCACCCCGGTGAGCGCCGCCCACTGGGCGGCAAGCCTGTCGAACCAATCCATGACCCTACCCGTATGCGTCCGGCGGGGACGCATATGGGCGGGTATGGATAATCCTCTCTTGCTGTGGGCGGACGTGGAGACCACGTCCCTCGACCCCGCCGAAGGCGACCTGCTCGAAATCGGATTGAGATACACGGACATGGGCCTGAAGCGTCTCGACGACGGGCTGAGCACGCCCATCCGTTGGTCGGGCACGCCCGACCCGTTCACCCGCGCCATGCATACGCCGAACGGACTGCTCGCCGCATGCCGGGACGCGCCCCCGCTGGCGCAGGTCATCGTCTGGGCGCGCCGATACGTGGAACGCCGGCTCGACGGGCACACCGTCCTGCTCGCCGGCTCCTCCGTCTCCTTCGACCGTACGTGGATCGACACGCACATGCCGTCCGTCCTGGACGGTGTGCATCACCGCATCCTCGACGTGTCCAGTCTCCTCGTCGCCATCCGGGCATGGGCGCCCGACCTGGCCGACCGGCTGCCGCGCCACGGGACTGACCATCGGGTGGACACCTGCCTGGACGGGTCCATGGCGACCTGCCGGGCGATCATGGAGGACATGGCATGCACGCATTTCTGAATCGCATAGGCGGCTGGTGGCTGCGCGTCTGGCACAGCCCGACGGTTCGGAGAGTGGTGAAACGGCTCGCCTTGCTCGCCGTGGTCGTCGTATCCAGCCCGTGGCTGGTCGCCGCATGGAACATCATGCTCGCCGGCGACCGCACCCAGCAGGGGCTCCTGCTCGTCGTCGTCGCGACGGGCTGGACGCTCTGGCTGGTCGGCCGCGACATATGGCGGGCGCGCCGGGAGAAACGGAGGGAACATGGACAACAGGAACGGAAAACCAAAGGAGACGCCAAGACGGGTGCCGGTACGCGACGAGCGTCCAAAACCACGCGCCGCAGGCGTCGCTGAACAGTGGCGGTTGAGATTGTTCAGCGACTACCGGAGAGCCTGACCCAAGACAACGGAACGCCCCGCGGAGGGATATCCCCCGCGGGGCGTTGTCGTGTCAGCGGGACAGCCGTCGCCGCAGGTCGAGCGCGTCCCGGACGGCCCGCTCCGCCTGGGGCGGGCACACGCCGTTGCCGAGCGCGCGCAACTGGAGGATGCGATGGTTGCCGGGCATGTCCCGCCAGATATCCGGGTCGGTCACCCACCCGGAGGGCAGTCCCATCATCCACTCCACGAACACCGGGGACAGGTTCGCGACCGTCACCCGGGTGCGGGCCGCATGGAACCACAGGTCGAGGACGGTGCGGGCGGGCAGGAGCGTACAGCCGACCGGATCGTCCGGGTCGCGTCGGGCGATGTCCCGCCACAACGGGTCGACGAGCCCCGGCGCGCCGACGGCCGCCCACCGGTCGATGACCCTCTTCCGGCACGGCCAGTCCAGGCCGTGCCGGAACGTGCCGGCCAGACGCAGGGCGCACCATGCGCCGTCACGCAGCCGTGCGGGAAGCCGGCCGGCGAGCCGGCGCAGACGCGCGGTCGCCTGGGTCGGGTCGGGGACGGGCCGGCCGAACACGGTCTCCCAGCGGCGGATGGCGGGCGTGAACCGCCCCCAGTCGACCGTCGACCCGTAGGATTCGGGGTCGCGCGCCTTGTCCTCGCCGGCGGTGACGATACGCCCCGCGATCCCCAGGTTCATGGCCTTGCGGGTGCCGGGATGCCAGTCGCCGTGGACCATGCGCTCCGCCATGCCGTCGCTCGCGGTCGGCGTGGGCAGCAGGATGCCGCCCAGGACGGCGCCGGACAGGTTCACCCGATGCCCGGCCCGGTATCCGCCGTAGGAGGGTCCCATCATGCCGTTGACGACCGCGCCGGACAGGTTCTTCTCCCACATGGGGCCGCCCATCCCGTCGCTTGCGCGGGGTGTCGGCAGGAACGGCGTGGAGGCGGCCCAATGGTCGCGCACGCCCAGCAGCATCGCGCCCGGCAGGTTCTCCTGGTTGCGGCGCTGGTTCAACCCCTTGCCGTCGCTCGCGCGCGGAGTGGGGATGAGCGGCGAGCCGGCCACCCGATGCCGCGGGTCCGCATCCCCGTGCCGGACGGGAGCCGAACCCAGGCGGGGCAGGACGGCCGGCCATGCGGGCGCATGCCAGACACGGCCCGACACCATGATCCCGTCGGTCGGCCACGGGTCCATATACACGTCCTGCACGCCGTCCAGGCCGATGTCGCCGGAACGCCACACGTCCGCGTCCGGGTCGAACACGGCCCACGCCAGGCCGGCCGGCCGGGGCGCGGGCAGGGCGTCCAGTTCACGGAACAAGTCGGTCTCGGTGGGACGGGCGGGCGGCGTCCGAGGCCAGGCGACGACGAACAGGCGGGCGCGATGATGCGGCGCGCCCACGTCAGCCGCCTCGATGCCCCGCCAGATCGCGTCGTAGCCGATGAGCGACAGGTCGGCCAACACGCGCCCCAGGGCGCGCATGACCGGGCCCGCGTCCCGGCCGCCCAGCCGGTTCGTCCCGGCCGTCCCATGATCGTAGACCTTGCGGCCGCACCGGCCGCAGCGCATGCCGGACACGTCCACATCGTGCTTGCGCGCCCAGTCGAGGAGCGCCTTGTCCGCGTGGCTGGGCCCCTCCCCCGGGTTGGGGGGCGTGAAACCGGCCGGCGGGTCGAGCACGGGTTCGTCGCATGCGCACAGGCCGGCCGCCTTCAACGCCCGGGCACGCCGGTCGTGCCGGGCCACGTCCGACCGGCTGGACGCGGACGCGCCGGTCGCGGCCTGCACGTTCTCCCAGACGGCCAGACGCGGGCGGACCGCGGCGATAGCGTCGCACTGTTCGCTCCACAATCCGCTGCGGGTGCCCTCATGCATGCCGGTTCTCAGTCCGGCGTAGCTCATCGACTGGCAGGGCGACCCGCCGACGAGCACGTCCGCGGCGGGGAGTGTGGCCTTGTCGATCTTGGTGATATCCCCCAGGTTGGGGGTGTGGGGGCCGTGGAACGCCTCGATGGCGCAGGGCCCGGGCTCCAGGTCGGAGGTGACGACGGTGTCCGCGCCGCCGAGCGCGGCGGCGACACCCATCTCCAGGCCGCCGTAACCGGAGAACAGGGAAATGATTTTGGGGTTATCCATACCCTCCGCGTATGCGTCCGGAACGGCCCTATTCCGCGGTTCCGGGACGCATACGGGCGGGTATGAGCAAGACCGTTCCAAGACACCGCAAGGCCGTCCGGCGACACCCCCTGCGGGCCGTTTTCATCACCCTCGCCGCCCTCATCGTCCTCGCCACAGGCTTCTGGTTCACGCCCGCAAGCCTTCTGCCCGGCGACGTGCGCGTCTGCACGGTCACCGGCGGCGGCACCATGCGGGTCGAGACCCGCCAATGCGGCACCCTCCTCGTACGCGGGCACGCCGACGTGCGGCGCGGCGAGGACTACGCCTTCCACACCCTGGGCCCCGTCGCCCTCGAATGGACGCGCGCCGGGGAGGTCAGTCTGTGAGCGCGCTTGACGACTACAAGGCCGCGCTGCGCCCCCTGACCCGGTTCGGGCTGCGCTTCGACTACCGGCGGCCCAGCGACTGGCAGGCCGTGTTCGAGGTCCATGAGATCGCCGGCCAGACCTACCGGGTGTTGAACGGCGGCGGCTGGGTGGAGCGCGACGGCCCGGGCGCGGGTCCGGACGCCGCGTCGCTCGCCCGGCTGGTCGCCCACCGCCGGGCACGCCGTCTCGCCCGGGCCGCCGAAAACGGGGATGCCCGGACCGTCTGCCTGGCCCGGCTCGCCCATGAGGGGGCGGATGCGATGACCGTGACGGACGCGCATGAGACGGCCCGCATGACCGTCTGCCGGTGGCGTGGACCGCACACCCCGTGGCGGTGCCGCCGGTTCAAAGGGTCGGTCCGGGGCATCGGCCTGGCCCTCGCCCTCGAACTGGAGCCGTGACGCGAAACGCCCCCGGAACACTCCGGGGGCGTCGCCGTATCAGCCGACCCGCTGGACGAAAATACGTTTGAACGGCGGGCGGCCGTGGATCAGCGGCGTGACACCGCCCGGCAGGGTCGGCGAGGACACCAGGCGCCAATGCGCGCCGTCGCAGAACGGGAGGAACGAGACCGGCACGCCCATGAGCCCCGTATACCCGGCGGGGATGAGCCGGGCGCGCGGCACGTCGATGACATCCGTCCCGTCATACGTGTCGAACACGGCGTCCGGGTCGCCGTCCGCCGTGAACGGGGCGCGTTCGACCGGCAGGTCGGTCAGCCAGTGGGCGTCGGCGATATGCTCCACCCGCCCGTCCTCGGGATTGTAGAAGCTCTTCGTGTACGTGTAACCGACCCGCGCCTGCCCGTCACGCACCATGTCCGTGACTTGCACGTAGCCCATCGCCACGTCGGGCATGAGCAGAAGGAAATGCGGCGTGTGAAGCCGCACCCGGGTCAGCAGGTCGCGGAACAGACTGAACGGCGGGTTGGTGACCACGATGTCCGCCCGGTCCATGAGCCTGACGGTCTCGGGGGCGAACATGTCACCCGACCCGTCCATGTCGCGGATCGTCTCCGTTTTGCCGTCGTAGCGGCCGATGACGCCCGGGCGGGCGGACCCGCCGAACAGGTCGTACCGGCCGTCCGCCCCCGTCCCGTCCGCCCGGTAGCCGCATGCGACCAGGCCGCGAAGTCCGATGTCATGGTAATGGTCGCGGAACCACCGGTAGATGCGGCTGTGCTCCGGGTCGTCGCAGGGGCACAGGACGCGCATCCCCGTGAAGTCGTAGTGGGTGAACTCGTCGTCGCATGCCCGTGTGGTCGTGTAGTATTCGTCGCGCGGCGCGGCGGCCGCGCTGTCCAAATGCCGGGTCTTGGAAGTGCTCATACCCCTCGGGTATGCGTCCAGGGCGGTTCAGACGCCGAGCAGACGGAGCAGGGTATCGACGCTTTCCTTGCCCCAGTCCCTGATGTGCAGGCCGGGCGCGTCACGGTTGTACGGCTGGTCGAACACGCAGGTCCGCTCCCCGGCCGCCCTCAAGGCCTGGATGTTGGCCGGCGAATCGTCGAGATGCAGGTCGGCGTGCATCGTGTCCTTCAGCCCGCTGAAGCACAGGGACATGTACGGGATGCGGTGGTCGTCGAGCCAGCGGGCGGTGTCGGTGACGACGAGACGATGCTGCCCGGAGACGAACAGGCGATGGGTGACGATGCGGATATACACGCCGGCCCGGTCGAGGGCCTGCAGTCCCTCCGGGGCGCCTTCGATGACGGGCATGGTCGCATACAGGTGGTCCGTCTCGGCGGCCTTGTGGGAGGCCAGGTAGTCGGCCCCGTCCTTGAACGGCCAGCCGTCGGCTTCGGTCATCTCGTAGGTCGTGGCGACCGGGTATCGTCCGGCGGGCAGCCGCCCCTGCCGTATCAGCCAGTCGGCCATGGCGTGCGTGTAGTCGGCGCACACGCCGTCGAGATCCACGTCCAGCACTTTCCGTTCGGTCACAATTCCTCCTTGTCTGCGGTGATTCGTGTCGTCCGGCGACATGCGTCCCTTAGACCGGCATTGCCGCGATCGCAAAAACGGCCCGGAGGGTTCGTCATGCCTCAGCCCTACTGCGAGTAGGGCTGAGGGGGGGGGGGGTGGATGACGAACGTGACGGCCTTTTTCGCCCTTAAAGAGAGAAGGTAGGTAAAAAAAGGCAAAATCGGGTTGACATGTTCGTCATCCACCCCCTCAAACCCTTACGGGAGTAAGGCTGAGGCATGACGAACCAAACGGCCTGTTTTTGCGATCGGGCAAGACCACGGCAGCGCCCTCCCCGGATACGCCAGTCGAAAATGCGGGGGGTCAAGGTCGGCTTTCCGTTTCCGGATACTCCCCTATAAGAGAAGAAGAATATTTTTTGTTCTTCTCTTATATAGACAGGGTGACGGTGTGCTTCACCCTGGCGCCCTCCTCTGTCTCCTGTGGACCGTGGCACCTGGCTTTGACACGATCGCAAAAATGCCCCGGAGGGTTCGTCATGCCTCAGCCCTACTGCGAGTAGGGCTGAGGGGGGTGGATGACGAACGTGTCAACCCGATTTTCGTAAATTTCCCCTACTCTCTCTCTTTAAGGGAAAACGGGTCGTCATGTTCGTCATCCACCCCCTCAAAGCCAAGCGGGAGTAGGGCGGAGGCATGACGAACCAAAACGCATGTTTTTGCGATCGGGCAAGGCCGGGCCAGGTCGGCGTCCGGGACGCATGACGCAGGTTGCATATGGGTGGATACCCGGGGATGCGGGTCCGTGACGGGACGCATGACCGGGCGTGAACACCGGCGGTGGCCGCAGGGCCTTACGGGCGCCGCCCACCGAAAACCTATCCTTGCAAGGAGGAACAATGGCCGACGACAAGAAGAAGTTCATCACCGTCCCCGTCATGCTGCGCAACGTGCGCCTCGTGCAGACGTTCAACCTGTTCGAGCCCGACTCCGGCTCCAAGTACTCGGACGACAAATACCATCTCAACCTGCTCGTCTCCAAGGACGACAAGGAGAACATCGACGCCATCAACACCGCGCTGAAGCAGGTGACCGCCGAGGCCATCAAGGCCGGCGAACTGCCGCAGGAACAGACCATCGAGTTCGTCCGCAAGGCCATCACCGACGGTTCGACCGACGAGTTCCCGTCCCCGCTCCATGACGGCGACAAGGACAAGAACGCCGACAAGTACACGTACCTGAAGGGCAATTGGCTGGTCCGCGCCTCCTCGAAGAACCCGGTCCGCTTCTACGACCGCCACGCCGAGCAGATCGAGGACGTGCCGGCCGCGAAGCGCGAGTTCTATCCGGGCGCCGTCGTGAACGCGAAGATCACGCTCATGGCGTTCGGCGCGAGCCGTGTCGCCTCCAACGGCGGCGTGACCGTGTGGGCGTCCGGCATCCAGAAGGCCGCCGACGGCGAGCGTCTGGGCGGCGCCTCCGACGGCTTCACCGACCTCGGCTCGGACAACGCGGACGGTTTCGCCCCGGCGGGCGCGACCGCCGACCCGTACGCCGCGATGGGCATGTGAGCGGGTATCGTCACCCATAGGACACAAGGGGGCGGACGGGGGACCGTCCGCCCCTTGTTCGCATCATCTGAAAGGAAACAGGCTTATGGACGATACCGGCTGGCTGTATGATTCACGGTTCAACGCGCCCCCGGACATCCCGTGGCACGACTTCGAACACCGTCGCAACCTCGTGGTCAACCGTCTGCGCGCCATCGACCCCGCGTGGGGGGAGAGGGCCGCCGAACGCCTCCACGACGTGGACGACGACCTTGCGCTCTACGGGTCCGGCGGGACGGCCGAACCCGACCGCTCCCAGCTGCACGCCTGGGAGCTGTGGTGCCTGGAACGGCCGGTGAAGGGCATGCGCGGCGGTTCGACCGCGCTCGACTACGCCTGGAGGAGCGGCGACGGCCTGGTCAACTGGCTGACGACCGAACCCGACCGGGGGACGGCGGGGCGTATCGCCGTCGTGACCGGCACGCCGGTCATCCGCGTCTGGGTGGAGGGCGGCGACGGCCTGCCCGGCTCGTTCCGCCTGCTCGCCGTCCCGGTCGAACCCGACCCGGCCCGGCGGGCCGACCTCATGGCCGGCTGGCTGGCCGACGGCTCCCTGCCGCCCACGCGGGCGGTCATGCTCGACCGGCGGTACGGGCACTCCGACTAGCGACAACGGGGGCGGATTCTTCAAGAGTCCGCCCCTGTTTTGCGTCACGGGCGGCGAATGCCGGACGCATACCGGCGGGCATGCGCGTTTTCGATTGGCTGAAACCTTGGTCGGGCATGGTCCCGGACGCCTTCCATGGATTGTGGCCGCTCTACTGGTTCGGCGCTTGCATGTTGTACGGCGTCCTGTTGGCGGCGTCCGGCCGGATGCCGTCCCCGGCGGGTTGGCTGGCATGTGCGGCAGGCGTGGCGCTGCTTCGCGTCGCCTTCGGGGCGGTGAAAACCCTCCAGTGGCTTGGCGGGTATGATTTCCGCCTGTTCTGCCTGCTGCTTGCCGCTGCGGTCGTGTCTCTCGCCGTCGAGTACCCGTTCATGCGTTGGGCGGTCATGCGGGTGCTGTGATGGAGGATATCGTGGATTTTGTGAGGTGTGTCGTCCCGGATGTATTCGCCGAGACCCGGGGGTTTTCCTGGGCGGCCGCATGTCTCGGGGTGTTCTTCTATGTCGTGGTCTGTGGTCTGCCGGGCGGGTTCCGTTGCTGTCTTGTGTTGGCCGCCGCCGTGGCCGCGTGGAGGCTGGCCGTGGCGGGTGCATGCG
>NZ_PCGX01000009.1:0-128995 GCF_002846655.1 Bifidobacterium thermophilum
GCGGCCACAATCCATGGAAGGCGTCCGGGACCATGCCCGACCAAGGTTTCAGCCAATCGAAAACGCGCATGCCCGCCGGTATGCGTCCGGCATTCGCCGCCCGTGACGCAAAACAGGGGCGGACTCTTGAAGAATCCGCCCCCGTTGTCGCTAGTCGGAGTGCCCGTACCGCCGGTCGAGCATGACCGCCCGCGTGGGCGGCAGGGAGCCGTCGGCCAGCCAGCCGGCCATGAGGTCGGCCCGCCGGGCGGGGTCGGGTTCGACCGGGACGGCGAGCAGGCGGAACGAGCCGGGCAGGCCGTCGCCGCCCTCCACCCAGACGCGGATGACCGGCGTGCCGGTCACGACGGCGATACGCCCCGCCGTCCCCCGGTCGGGTTCGGTCGTCAGCCAGTTGACCAGGCCGTCGCCGCTCCTCCAGGCGTAGTCGAGCGCGGTCGAACCGCCGCGCATGCCCTTCACCGGCCGTTCCAGGCACCACAGCTCCCAGGCGTGCAATTGGGAGCGGTCGGGTTCGGCCGTCCCGCCGGACCCGTAGAGCGCAAGGTCGTCGTCCACGTCGTGGAGGCGTTCGGCGGCCCTCTCCCCCCACGCGGGGTCGATGGCGCGCAGACGGTTGACCACGAGGTTGCGACGGTGTTCGAAGTCGTGCCACGGGATGTCCGGGGGCGCGTTGAACCGTGAATCATACAGCCAGCCGGTATCGTCCATAAGCCTGTTTCCTTTCAGTTGGCCCGATATGCGAACAAGGGGGCGGACGGTCCCCCGTCCGTCCCCTTGTGTCCTATGGGTGACGATACCCGCTCACATGCCCATCGCGGCGTACGGGTCGGCGGTCGCGCCCGCCGGGGCGAAACCGTCCGCGTTGTCCGAGCCGAGGTCGGTGAAGCCGTCGGAGGCGCCGCCCAGACGCTCGCCGTCGGCGGCCTTCTGGATGCCGGACGCCCACACGGTCACGCCGCCGTTGGAGGCGACACGGCTCGCGCCGAACGCCATGAGCGTGATCTTCGCGTTCACGACGGCGCCCGGATAGAACTCGCGCTTCGCGGCCGGCACGTCCTCGATCTGCTCGGCGTGGCGGTCGTAGAAGCGGACCGGGTTCTTCGAGGAGGCGCGGACCAGCCAATTGCCCTTCAGGTACGTGTACTTGTCGGCGTTCTTGTCCTTGTCGCCGTCATGGAGCGGGGACGGGAACTCGTCGGTCGAACCGCCGGTGATGGCCTTGCGGACGAACTCGATGGTCTGTTCCTGCGGCAGTTCGCCGGCCTTGATGGCTTCGGCGGTCACCTGCTTCAGCGCGGTGTTGATGGCGTCGATGTTCTCCTTGTCGTCCTTGGAGACGAGCAGGTTGAGATGGTATTTGTCGTCCGAGTACTTGGAGCCGGAGTCGGGCTCGAACAGGTTGAACGTCTGCACGAGGCGCACGTTGCGCAGCATGACGGGGACGGTGATGAACTTCTTCTTGTCGTCGGCCATTGTTCCTCCTTGCAAGGATAGGTTTTCGGTGGGCGGCGCCCGTAAGGCCCTGCGGCCGTCGCCGGTGTTCACGCCCGGTCATGCGTCCCGTCACGGACCCGCATCCCCGGGTATCCACCCATATGCAACCTGCGTCATGCGTCCCGGACGCCGACCTGGCCCGGCTTTGCCCGATCGCAAAAACATGCGTTTTGGTTCGTCATGCCTCCGCCCTACTCCCGCTTGGCTTTGAGGGGGTGGATGACGAACATGACGACCCGTTTTCCCTTAAAGAGAGAGAGTAGGGGAAATTTACGAAAATCGGGTTGACACGTTCGTCATCCACCCCCCTCAGCCCTACTCGCAGTAGGCGTGAGGCATGACGAACCAAATGGGCTATTTTTGCGATCGCGTCAAGGCGACAGCCACGGCCTGCAGGCGGTGGCAAGGAAGGCATCGGGGTAAAGCACACCGCCCTCCCTGTCTATATAAGAGAAGAACAAAAAAATTATTCTTCTTCTCTTATAGGGAGTATCCGGAAATCGGGGAGCCGGCAATACCCCGACTGGCGTATCCCGGAAAGGCGATGCCACGGTCTAGCCCGATCGCAAAATCATGCGTTTTGGTTCGTCATGCCTCCGCCCTACTCCCGCTTGGCTTTGAGGGGGTGGATGACGAACGTGACGACCCGTTTTCCCTTAAAGAGAGAGAGTAGGGAAAATTTACGAAAATCGGGTTGACATGTTCGTCATCCACCCCCCTCAGCCCTACTCGCAGTAGGGCTGAGGCATGACGAACCGAACGGGCCGTTTTTGCGATCGTGTCAAGGCGGCGGCACGGCCTGCAGGTGGCGATGAGGAGGAACACCAAGGTGAAGCACCCACCCCTCCCTCTCTCTATAAGAGAAGAACAAAAAAAATATTCTTCTTCTCTTATAGGGGAGTTTCGGAAATCCGGGGGTGACTGCAACCGTCTCCCGCCTCCAACTGGCGCATCGGGGAGGCGATGCCGCAGTCTTGCCCGATCGCAAAATCATGCCGTTTGGTTCGTCATGCCTCCGCCTTACTCCCGTAAGGGTTTGAGGGGGTGGATGACGAACGTGACGGCCCATTTTCCCTTAAAGAGAGAAGACAGGTGAAAATTGCGAAAATCACCTTGACACGTTCGTCATCCACCCCCCTCAGCCCTACTCGCAGTAGGCGTGAGGCATGACGAACCCTCCGGGCGATTTTTGCGATCGTGCCAAGGTCGGACACCGTGGCTTGCAGACGGCAGAAAGAGGGCACCAGGGTGAAGCACACCGCCACCCTGTCTATATAAGAGAAGAACAAAAAAAATATTCTTCTTCTCTTATAGGGGACATCCGGGAACGGCGAACCGACCCTGACCGCCACCACACCTCCGACTGGCGCCGCCCTAAAAGGCAGTGCCGAGGCCTTGCCCGATCGCAAAAACAGGCGTTTCGGTTCGTCATGCCTAACGCCTACTCCCGTAAGGGTTTGAGGGGGTGGATGACGAACATGACGACCCGATTTTCGTGATTTTCACCTGTCTTCTCTCTTTAAGGGAAAATGGGTCGTCACGCTCGTCATCCACCCCCCTCAGCCCTACTCGCAGTAGGGCTGAGGCATGACGAACCCTCCGGGCCGTTTTTGCGATCGTGTCACAGCCCCTCCCGGCGGCATAGCGGGGACATATGACCACACTGATTGTCGCCGACATCCTTCTCGCCTACACCCTGGCGGTCGTCCTGCACGACGCCTCCGCCATGTCCGACCGATACCGGGAACTCGGTCTGTATGATGACCTCGACCATCGAGCTTGACCTGTCCGGCTGGACGGCCTCCCACCACACGGCGCTCGTCCTGTTCCTGACGCTCGCCGCCGTCGGCCTGCTCGCCGCCCTGGTGTTCCTCGCCGCGCTCCTGGAGCGGCGACCCCTGACCGCCGCCGTGGCGGCCGGACTGGCCGTCGCCATGGCCGTCTGCGCCCTCCTCACACCCCGTCCCGCCGACTTCACCACGCGGGTCGAACAGGAGGCGCGGATCAGCCGGCTCGCCTGCCCCACTCCCCTGAAGGCGCCGGACACGCTGGCCGCCCGCGACAGCCACACGGACTGTACGTGGCGGCGCGACGGACGCGCATACTCGGGCACGGTGACCGTCTGGCCGGCCCGCGACCCGGACCGGCCCGCGCACGTCCTGCTTCAAGGACGCATGCACGGGGACTGATCTTCTCTTGGATAACGGAAAGGACCGTCATGGCCGATATCATCACCGACCCGCAGCTGACCGCCGACACCATGCGCCTGGCGAACGGGCTGGCGAACGGCACGCCGCGTGAACGACGCGCCGCCGCCCGTCTCGCCCCCGCACTCCCCCTGCCCGTCAACCCGGACGGATACGCGCCCCGGGACACGCCCGCACGCCTGGAGACCATGTTTCGGCGCGCCTGCGAGACGGGCCAGTACGGGCTCGCCCATGCGTTGAACGCCGCGCTTGCGGAATTGACGCTCGTCGCCGAGAACCCCGGGCTGCCCCTCTCCCCGGAACGCTGACATGGGCCGCCCCTCCGATTTCGATACGCTGATAGCCCGCGGCGTCGCGGATGCGGACCGGTGGCAGGCCCGCCGGTTCAGGCGTCTCCTCCGCCGCGGTCTGCTCGCCGTCCTCGCCGTCCTGCTGGCCGTCGGCCTGGCTTGCGGCGCGGCATGGCATGCCCGGCAGGCGCGGGACAGGCGGCTCCAGGTCGCCCGATGCGAGACCCGGGCCGCCCTGCTCGCTGAACGGACACGCGACTACAAGGGCGGCGGGACGCTGCCGGAAACCCGGGTCGACTGCGCGGCCGACCCGGAACAGGGGCTGGGGACCCTCGACCGGGCGCTCGCCCGCCTGGAGCGGGCCGGGGACTAGGCCCAGCCGTTGCCGTCCGGCCCCCAAATGCCATACAGGGGGTTCGGCAGGTCAGAGGCGCCCCCGTGTTTCGTGGTGAACCGTCCAAGTCGGTCCCGCCCCTGCGGCCCCGAAACGGGGCGGGCGGCCCGCATCGCGGCGTGCTGCCGTTCCATCTCGCGTTCGAGAATGCCGCCAAGTGCGGAGATGCCGTCGTGTCTCTGGGAGGTTTCTGCGAGTTCTTGTAGGGTCCGTGGCGTTTTCCTATGGGCTTTGACCATTTTCACCATCGCCGCGGCGAATCCCTCGTCGTCCTCGGCGTACAGTCTTTCAAGGAAAGCGTTTGGGGTCGATATGGCGATACGCCAACGCCGGGAGATGATATCGGCGTGAAAATCTTTGACATTCAAGGTCACCAGTTCATCCGCGCGCGCGAATACGGCACCGGCCAATATCGGGGCGTCGTCCGGATCCCTGACCGCCTGTCGTATATCGTCGCCGACGACGACCTCACCGATATTCGCTTTTGGAAAGGCCGTATCGATGACATGGATTTTCCTTTCGGTCAGCATCTGGGGGTGCCCATACCCTAATTGGGTGAAACGTTCGGTCAGATGCTCTCTCAACTCGTCTTCCACGTAGGAGGACCATTTCGGCTCATACAGTGGCCTATCCGTGTCGGCCAGTGAGAGAAAGACGTCGGATACCAGTCCCCCGTACAACACGTTGGTGTCAAGGAATGCCGCAGGCGCAGTGCCACCGCCCCGGGTCAATTTTCCAGCATTTCGTTAATGCTGTGCAATTCCGCCATAGCTGCACGTCGACCGTCAAGTTCACGTCTGGCTTCCCTGACCTCGTCCGCATCAAACATGTCATGGTGGAGCGCATGCAGAAACCCTTGGCGTTCCAGCATCCTCATGCCTTCCGGGGATGTCGCCAGAAGTCCCAGCGCCTCATCCCGGGTGATCAGCCGCTTGCCTCTTGTCTTTCCGAACATCTCGGCTCCTTTCCGTCGGGTCGCGCAGGACATGCGTCCCGACGGAATCCAGTCTAGATCAGAAGTCCCAGTCCTCCTCGGAGGCCTGCGCCGCCTCGACCGGCGTTTCGTCCGGCACGGGCGCGGCCACGCCCACCGTGCGCGGCTGTGGCGGCCGGAACCGGGACAGGTCGATTTGGGCGGGGCGCGGCAGCCCATCGCAGGCGTCCGCGAGCTCCTGACTGGCGCCCGACCACCAGCATTGCACCATGCGCACCTGCCCGCCGAGCGGCTCATAGAGGCCACGCCCCTTCGGCATGCCGCCCGACTTGGCGGCCTGACGTAGCAGCCGGTTCGCCTCCCGGACGTTCGCCTGGCTGATGTTGCCCGCCGTATTGTCCGCGAGCCCCAGGAACACGCGGCCGAGCATGCCGAGCGCCGTCGGGCTCATCGACTTCACATCCTCCGCGCGCAGCTTCTGCGCGCCCAGCAGGAGCATGATGCCCGCCGACCGTGCCTGGGTCAGGATCTGGCTGATGTCATTGCCGATGGTCGCCCGCAACCCGTTCTCCCAGTCGATGCGCGCGTTCGCGTTGTCGATATCCGGGTCGCCTAAAGCGTTATCCAGTTTCCCGCCGGACTTGCCGAGCAGTGAATTGAACTCGTCGATCTGCACGAGCAGCGGGGCGGGCCGGATGTCGGCCGGCAGATCGAACAGGTCGCCGCCCCCGTTGGCTTTGATGAGCGCGACCCGCCGGTGCATTTCGGCGACCATCCACTGGGCGAGGGCGTACGTGTCGGGCAGTGTGTCGCAGAACGCGACCAGATGGTCTTTGATGGGGCGGAAGTCGTTCGCGCCCTTCGACGGGTCGGCGACCGCGACCTGGAAGCCCAGGCGGAGCGCCGCGCACACGAGCGTGACCGACACGGAGCTTTTGCCCGACCCGGTCGTGCCCGCGGCCAGCAGGTGCGGGGTGACGGCCGGATCCCATACGGCGGGCCGCCCGTCGGCCTGCACGCCGAACGGCAGCACCCGGGTCCCGGGTTTCAGGAGCGTCCAGTCGCTCGGGGCGCGGTCGGGCAGCGGGTCGTGCGTGCCGAGCAGGAGCGTGAACCGGGTCGCCGTGACGGGCGCGACATACGAGTAGCCGGCGTTCGCGGCGAAATCATCCATCGACGCCTCCACGCTCTCCCGGGACAGGCCGGTGGGGATGTCGAAGCCGACACGGGTCAGGCCGCCCGGCGCGGGCGTGATATCCATGGCCTCGGGGGTGCGCCCGTCCGGGGCGACGGCCTTCGCGGCCGCCCACGCGGCGGACAGGCGGAGCCGGAGCGCGGTCCGGTAGTCGTCCGGATCCTCCCACTCGTCCTCGTCGTCGCAGAACCGGTCGCCCGCCCACAATTCGACCGTGCCCGCGTCCAGCCACCGCCACCAGGCCACGTCCGCGCCCGCCAACGCCTGGAGACGCACCTGCGCCTTGCGCGCGTCCGCGGCGGTCACGCCGCCGGTCAGGCTGATCGGCACGCGCCACATCGTCCAGTCCGCGTCCGGGCCGGCCGCCTGCACGGGGTCGCCGACCAGGGCGGGCCGTTTCAACGCGGACGCGCACGCGCGGGACACGATGACCCGCGCCATGAGCGTCTCCGCCGGCCCGTCGCCCTTCAGGTCGCGCAACGCGGCGGGGATGGCCGGCTGGAACGCCGGGTCGGAGCGCACCCAGGTGAAGTAGCGGGTGAACCAGCCGTTGTCCCGCGGGTTGCGCATCGGCAGCGCGTCCGCGACGGTCGCATCCCCCATGGAGGGGCGCACGTCCAACGCCATGTAGTCCAACGCCTGGTAGGAGCCCTTGCCGGGCAGGGCGACGGGCATCGCGGTGAGCGTCCACCCGTCGTCCGCCTCCAGGGTCTGCTCGTTGTCGTAGTAGAACGCGGCGGGCACGGGCAGTTTGCCCCCGTCCAGCGCGGTGTCCCACGCGGACTCGTCCGCCCCCCACCTGTCGATGAGGTCAAGATAATGCGCGGCGGACCGGGTGGCGCTGAAATCATGGTTGAACCATTTGGAGGCGGTCCGGTCGTCGAAGTCGATGGCCTTCCGGTCGCCGACCCACACCCAGCCGAACGCGAACGACGGGTCGACGAGCATGTGGACGCCGATGAGCGTCCCCCAGTCGCCCAGCTCCCCGTCCGTGGAGCCGCGCAGCCAGTCGAGCCGGACGCGCGTCCAATCCGGTTGCGGCCCCAGGATCGTCCACTTGAACGCGGCCGGTTTGCCGTCCACGGTGCCGACCTGGTCGAGCTTGCAGTGGGCGGGCCAGCACGAGTAGTTGAAGCCCAGGCGCGCATCCTCCATGTCGCAGCGGACGACCATGCCGACCGGGTCGGCGGCGAGCGCCTTCGGGTCGGGCCGGTCCATGGGCGCGACATCCACCCACACGTCGTTCGGATGGTCCGCATCCTCCTCCAGGGTGAACGCGATGTCATACCCGTCGGCCTGGGCGGCGGGGCGGATCGCATCCCGGACGGACTTGTCGACCCACGCCTGCCGGCCGCCGACCCGGAGCCGGAACAGCCGCTCCCCGTGCGCGCCGAGTTTCGTGTCGGACAGCCAGGTGGGGGGTGCGGCGACCTTCAACGAGTGCGACGCGTCGATCCACCCGGAGAGCATCCGCTCGGAGTCCCGGTCCGCCCGGTACGCGACCCCAGCGCCCTTGACGGCCCGCCACGCGGGGAGAGGGGCGAGCAGGAACGGGAGTCCGAACAGCCAGGCGGGCGCGCCCAACGCCCAACCCGTCAACCCGGCGAGCAGCCCGACCCCGGCGAGGATAAGCGAGGGGCGCGCCTGTTTCTTCGACCAGGTGACGGACCGGCGTTTCACCCGGTACGGGCCGTCCCCGCCCCGGGAGCGTTCCGCGGCCAGACAGACGAACACCATGAGGGAGACGGCCTGCACGACGCCCAGCCATGGGGCGCGGCACAGCCAGCCGGTGAGCAGCCCCAGGCCCAGGCCGAACGCCATGCGCGGCCGGCGCGGGTCGAGCACGTCCGTCACGCGCGGGCACCACAGGCGGGCGCGACGCGCCGCCTTGTCCTGTTTCGCCTCCATGCCGGGCGCGGGCGCGGGCCGGCCGTACGGGTCGCGTCCCGTCGGCTTCACGGGCCCGCGCGCCACACTCCCCGCGGCCGGGAACAGGATGGCGAGCGGCAACGCCCACGGGAGTCGGAGCAGGGCGGCGAGGACGGCGAGCGCCACGCCGCCCGCCATGACCAGCGGATGCGGGCTGGGACGCTCCTCGTCACGACGGGGGGAACGGGAACGTTGCTGACGGTAAGCCATACACCCCGCCTATGCCGGGCGCATAGCCGGACGGCGGCAAGACCAACACCCTTTCACGGAGAGGAGCATCATCATGGACCAGCCCAGAAAGCCCGCGGGAAGCCCGGGCGGCACCGGCGGACAATTCGACCACGATCCGACGGGAGGCGCCGCCGGACTCCCGTCCTTCGCGCCCGCGGGACAGGCGGTCACCCGGTATGAGGACGCGGAGGAGACCCGCCGCATCCTCGACCAGGCGGGCAGCGTGTACGTCACCGGCGACGGACTGCGCATCGACGACAAGGACGGGCACCTGCTGTTCCAGGAGTCCGACGAACACCGGCTCGACCAGGCGACACTCGTCCACGACCCGAAGACCCAGAGGGCCGTCCGCCAGGCGCTCGCCGACCCGATGGACACGGGCGACGCGGCGATGACCCCGTCCGCCAGGCGCGCCCGCGCGAAGGCCGCGTTCCGGCTCGCCAGCCCGTACTCGCGGCGCGGCATCATCGACCACAGTCCGAACGCCCGGTATCTTCCGGGCTCCTACATCGCGCACAGCCTCGCCCACCGGCGCGACCAGGAGGCGGCGCTGGACCGGCTGAACAGCCTCTACCTGGAGGATGCGGCCGCCGCGTCGAACGTCATCCGCGCGGGCTTCCCGAACGACAAGCACGGCGCGTTCCGGTTCATCAACTACACGAAGGTGAAACGGTATGCGGCCGACGACAAGAACGGGCATAAGCGCGGCGAAATCATGCGCGACGGCAACGGGCAGTCGATTGCCGAACCGAAGGGCAAGAACGCGCGCAGCTATCTTCGCATGCTCTGGCAGCCGACGAACGGCGTGCCCGACAAGGCGCAGGTCGATGACATGTGCCGCGCCCTGAGCCAGATGGACGGGGATCCGAACGTGCAGGCCGAAGTGTTCTACGAGGTGTGCTACGGGAACGGTACGCCGCGCAACATGTCCGGCATGCTCGGGTCCAACCGTTCGTCCGAGGGGCGCGGCTGGAACCGGCTGGACCGCGCGTCCGCGGAGCGGGGCAACGGGAACGTGGCCCGCATGCTCGCCTACCGTAAGGCCCTGACCCCGCAGGCGGCCGCCGAGTTCCTGAAAATGGGGCCGGGCGACAAGCGGCTCGCCAACACCCGGTGGACGACCCGGAAGCGGGACAAGGCGACCGGCAAGATGCGGGACGTGACGCCCGCCCGTCTGACGGAGATGCGCTCGTTCATCCACGCCGCGTACGCGGATGATTTCAAACGGCTCGGCATCGACGTCGGCCGTTGACCGATCACAAGGGAGCGCCCCCGGAACCGTCATGGCTCCGGGGGCGCTCCCCTGTTGTCCGCTCTCTCAGAGGCCTTCCCGGTCGAGTTCCAGGTCGGTGTCGTCCGGCTCGATGTCCTCCTCCCACACCCACGGGCGGTCGGTCATCTCGAGGCCCTTGTCGAGACGGCCGTCGGTCGCGTAGCCGGCGAGTTCCGCGAAGGCGAGCGCCTCCGCGGCGGTGCCGAACCATGCGGCGTTGTCGGCCAGCTGCACCCACTCCGGATGGGTGCCGTCCATGGTGTCGTCGTAGAGATACAGTCCGTCGTCGCGGCGGATCGCGTACTCGGTGTTATCCTGTGCGGTCATTGCTGACCCCTTTCACTTGGGTTGTTCGGTTTCCCGGTTGGGTATTATGCGAGCAGGGCGCGGACCGCCTGCATCGATTCGCCGGCCCGGCGGGCCGCGTCGGTCACGCAGTCGAGCGCCTGCCGTCCGGTCGCGGCGCCCGGCCGGCTGGTGCTGTCCGCGTCGAGCAGGTCGCGCAGGGCGCGGTCCGCGTCGCGGACGAACACATGCTGCGCCCAGTCGAGGAGCCCCGCCGGATCGGGGTGGCCTTCGGCCAGTCCCTTGACGGGCGGGTTCAGTTCCGGCCACGCGCATTGGGCGACCGCCCATTGGGCTTTCAGCCAGACGATGAGCGTCTCATGCGGGTCGCATGAGTGTTCGGCGGCGTACCGCCATGCGTGGGCGGCGGTCAGTTCGAGATGGGTGACCGCGTAGGACGCGGTGTTGAGGCTCCCCTTGATGACGGGCGCGTCGTAGGGCCGTCCGTCGCTCGGCCGCCAGCGTGGGGTCGCGGGCTTCGGTTCCGGCTTCGGCGCAACCTTTGGCTCTTCCTTCGGTTCGGCTTTTGGTTCTTCCTTCGGCGTGGCCTCCGGTTCGCCGACACCCCACTTGTCGAGTGCGGCCTGTCCGGCCTCGCTCGCCCACGGGTCCGCCGGCTTCGCCTTCGGCTTCGGTTTCGGCGCGGGTGTCTCGCCCGACATCATCGCCATAAGTTCATCCATGTCCGCCATACGCGGCTCCTTTCCGTCCGATATGTCCGTGTCATGCGTCCCCGAAAGCCGGCCCACGGCGAACCGCGGGTCGGACGGGGCGAACGGCTGACAGCCCGCCGTCTCGCGGCCCCGCGCCCCCGAGACCCTCACCACCGGGCAGACGCGGGCCAACGGGCACCACGGGCACAACGGGGACGGGTTGAGGTCGAACACCCGCGCCTCGCAGGCGCGGCCGATAGCCTGGCCCGTCTGTCCGACCCAACGGGCGGTCGACTCCAACGCATCCCGTGACAGGTCGGCCTCCACGCGCGTCCCGCCCGCCGTCACATACACGTCGGCCGCGCTGGCGACCGGCACACCCTCGTCGCCCAGCAGCATCCGGTAGACGCGCAGCTGGTCGGCGTGTGCGCGTTTGCCGTCCCGGCGGGACGGGACGCGCCCCGTCTTCCAGTCGACCACATCACCCGACCGGTCGAGATAATCGACCTCGCCGGACACGGGGACGCCTTGGATGACACCCTCGACGTGACGTTCCGTCGCCGCCGGGACCGGGGGCCGGCCCAACGCCATGTCCAGCTCGAACCCGTCCAGGCGTCCGGCGGCCGCGTCCATCCAGTCCGTGGCGGTGACGACCGACCCGTCCGGGCGGGTCACCCCTTCCGGCAGCGGGTCGTCGCCCCAGCCGCGCCTCCGGATGCGCGCGCGGATCCGCTCCACGCCGCGCTCCACCTCCACCCGCCAGTCGGGCGCGTTCACCTGCGGGCTCTCATGGACGGCGGCCTCGAGGGCGCCGTGTGCGAGCGATCCCAGGACGAGCGGGGACTGCCAGTCGGGCGGCACGTCGAGCAGACGGGACGCGAGCCAGCGTCCGGGGCATTGCGTGAACGCGGACAGCTGGGAGAACGACAGGCGTCGTGGGGCGCGAACGCCGGCCGCCCGCACGAGCGGACGGTCGGCGTCGAACAGCATCAGGGGTTCGGTATCGGTCATACCCTCTATCATGCGTCCCGAACCGGCAACGCCGGCTCGGACAGGGCGACAGTCCGTTCTTGAACCGGTGCAACCGGTTCGGACAGGGCGGAAGCCCGTCCCCGAACCGGCAACGCCGGCTCGGACAGGGCGACAGTCCGTTCTTGAACCGGTGCAACCGGTTCGGACAGGGCGGCAGCCGGTTCATCCGGCGACGCCTGCTCATGGACCGGCAATGCCGGCTCGGACAGGGCGGCAGCCGATTCGTCCGACGCCCACGCCTCGGAAAGCACACGCCACAACGGCGCATACCGTCGGCCGCCCAGCATCGTCGTCCCCGACGCCGGCAAATGCAAACGCGGGTCGATACGCACCAGCTCACGCTCACCCACCGGCTCGCCCAGGACATTCAGCCACCGGTGACGCAGACGCGCACGCGACAGGCCATGCACATCCACCGGCCACGGCAGCACGCCGCGGGCGGCCAGCACGCCGACGAACGATTCGGGGCACTTCAACACGCCCGCCACCTGGGCGCGCGTCAACTCGCCCGGCGACACCATCAGGCAAGCCCTTCGAGGACGGACGCGTCCAGACGGCCGACCGCGCGCGTCACCGCGGCCGCACGCGCATACACGTCACGCGCATCCAGCCCCTCCGCGTCCGGGACCAGCGCGCCGAGCATGCGGATCGCATCACGCACACCCGCACCGTCCTTCACGCCCGCGGCGATGACCTCGCCGTTCCGCTTCAACTCATCCGACTCGCCCGCCCACGAGACGAGCAGACGCGCCGCCTTGCCGACACGCGGCGACAGGAGCGCCGACACCAGCTGCGCCCGGTCATCGCCCGTCGCGAACGGCCGGACCGCTGCGGCCACCCGCCCGTCCTCCAGGCGCGCCGACAGGTCAAGCACCCGGCGGATGTCCGCCACCGCCAGCCGCGTCTTCGCCGCGTGCGACGGGCGCGCCTTCGGCTTGGCCGGCTCCGGCTGCGGGGTCGGTTCGACCTGGGGCTCCGGCTGCGGCTCCGGCTCGGCCTGGGCCGGCTCCTCTCCGAACCCCTCCGCCTGGGCCGGCTGCTGCGGCTCCGCGTTCCACTGACTGCTGTTGTCATCGAAGAAACCCATAGGAGACCTTTCTCTTCAAAACCAAACGGGTCACCCGCACGCTATGCGCGCCGGCCAATGCGTCCGCGCCCCCCGGGGCCGGAGGCGAGCCGCGCGAGGCCGGGCCCGACGACGACACCGCCCCCCGCAAACCCCCCGAGAAAAACCACGCCCCCTTGCAAACCCCGACTGCAGACAACAACGACAAACCACGACACCAATCCGCATATCCAATCAAACGCAACAAACACCCACATCACAAACGCAACACCACCCACTCACAAACACATTCACCCGACAAACGCAACACACCACTCACGCAACACCCCACTCACGCAACATCACCAACCAAACGCAACACAACCAACAAACACAACACCCCACTCACCAACACAATCACCAACATCAAGCAACAACCAGACGACACAGCAAACCAAGAAAACGGAAAACAACAAACCAGCCAACCATCATCAACACACATACAATCAGGAAAACAAGCAATCAGAAACCAGAAAACTAGCAACACAAGCCAAAACATCAACTAATCATCAAGGCGGGGAAAACCGGGAAAATGCAAAAAAGCGGCAGAAGCACGCCTCCCGCCACCGGTTTCCGCATAGCCGGACCATATGAATCATCTCGCGCCCGTCACCTTCGTCACCGGCGGCTCCGGCGGACTGGGCAAAAGCACCACCGCACGCGCCATCGCCCACGCCCTGGGGCTCCGCCGCATGCGCACCGTCCTCATCGACGGCAACCCCGGCCAGCAATCCCAACGCGCCTTCCTCAAAATCCGCACCGGCGGCCTCGAGGACGCCGCCCTCGACAGCCTTCCCAATGCGCTCGTCATGCCCGGCCAGACCCACGCCGCCTACGCGCTCCTCCCCGGCCCCGTCGACCCCAGGCGCGGCGACCTCGTCACCCTCTACGGGAGCGCCATCACCGCGCTCCAAACCTCCTGCGACATCATCATCGTCGACGCCGACCGCGTCGACCCGACCCTCTGGGCCACCCCCACCACCTTCGCCGGCGGCGTCATGCGCCCCATGATCGACCTGGGGCTCGCCCGCATGATATTCATCATTGGTTCCACCGGCAGCCAGGTCGACGACGGGCTCGACGCGCTCGCCGCCATCCACCAGCCGCAACGCGTCCTCGCCCTCGCCCAATGCGGGCAGCTCGCCAAACCCCGTCCCGAGGCCGGGTGGCGGCAGGTCACCGCACCCGTCGCGCACTTCGGCGGCACCTGCCAATGGGACAAGACCAGCACCCGTATGCTCGACCAGGGCCGCTCCGGCTACCCCGCCGGGGCCGAACCCGACTGGCTGGTCCACGCCTGCCTGTGGGCCGGCGGCCGCAAGGCGGACTTCATGAAGGGACGCAAACGGTGAACCCGGTCGCGGCCGCCGCGCAGGCGCGCGCCGAATGCCTGGCCGAACTGCGACGCAAAGCCGACCGGGGCGACACCGACTGCCTGCCATGGCTCATCGCCCGCACCGAACAGGACCCCAGGCTCCTCGCCATCCACGTCTGGATGGTCGACCAGGCGGTCTTCGGCGCGACCCGCTTCGTCGCCCGCCGTCACGTCGCCCAGGCCTACGAGTGGTGCCGGCCGGTTTCGCCGGGCGGCCGCAAGCCCAGGACCGCACGCCGGCAGCACCCGTTCCGCCCCGCGACCGCGACCCTGGGCTGGCTGCTCGACGGGCGGACCGGCGGCGCCAGGCTCACCGCATGGCTGCTCGCCGTCGGGCTCGGCCTGGGCTTCCGGCTCGACCCGCCCGACCCGTACTCACACGGACAGGCGGGCGACGACCGTGCCGACGGTACGCCACGCGCGGATATCCCCGCCCAGTGAATCCAATTCCCGACGCAGCGCCGCCCCGTCCACCCGGCGTGGCGACGCCAACTGGGTGGGCGCCCACAGGCTCATGAGCCGCCGGTAGCGGGGCGGCGTCATCCTTGCGGCCAACGCGAGCGACCCCTGGGGCAGCGGGGACAACAGGAGCGCGGCCACGTCGCCAGGCTCCAGATGCCGGTACTCCGGATTGTCCAACACCGTGCCGGCGATCATCGCGGGCACGATATCCACGCCGAGACGCGCGACCCGCGCGCGCATCGCCTGCGCCTGCGGCGGGTCGGGGCGCAGCACCCACAGCCGCGGGTGCGCGTCGAACAGGCCGGGCGTGACCGGCACCAGGGGGCGGGTGCCCGCCAGGTCGAACACGGTGAGCCGGTCGTCCCCGTCTTCGCCCATCGTCTCGTAGCTCGTCGTGTCCCGGACCTGCGGGTGGAGGACGCGGCGCGCGTTCCGGTGGCTGATCGTGTACGTGGTGCGCCGCACCCACCCGCAGAAACTCCAGTCGGGCTGCGGGTCGAGGATGTTGCCCGGATTCCATTGCGCCGGATTCGACACGATGGGCGTGCCCGTCACCTTCTCGACCATGCGCGGCCGCGTGTATTCGATCATCCGCTCCGCCTGCGCGGGGTTGCGGAACGACTTGCGTATCTCATCCTCGACCATGCGGCTGGACAGCATCCAGTCGACCAGTTGGAGGCGTTGCGGCGAGCCGAACGCGCGCGCCTCGTCCGTCCAGTCGATGGCCTGGACCCGCCGGTCCAGTTCGTCTCTCTGAGCCCTGTTCAATCCCATGCCCGGCGTATATGCGTCCGGCGTCAGGCCGGCTCCCCGTTGTCGAACCACGGGGTGCGGACCACCATCGGCGGCAGCGTATTCCAATCCGCGTCCACCGTCCGCACCAGGAGCATATGCTCCCCCAGAGAGGACACCATGGACGGGTCGACACCCAACGCCTGCCCCGCCTGCGTACTCGAGGCGACCGACCGCATGACGAACGTGCAGCGCGTATCGAAATCCATGAGCAGGCTGAACAGCGACGGGTCGAGATTCTCCGGGAACTGCGTCCCGCATGTCATCTCCACGCCGAACGCGCGACCCTGGGTCCGGCACCAGCGGAACACCTCCGCATTCCCGCCGCCGGACAGCACCTCCGTCATCTCGTCGACGAACACGCGCATATGCCGGCCCGCATCATACCAGCCGGCGCACGACGACTCCATCTGCTCGCGCAGGCCCCGCAACAGGAGCGCGCCCACCAGGCTCCGCTGGTCGTCGCCCAGCGTCGTGTGCGGCGGCTTGACCGTTCCGCCCAGGTTCACGGCGAGCGTCGCCCCGTGCGCGATGACCTGCCGCCAGCCGACCGTCCGCCGTCCCGGCGCGAACACGCCCGGGCACCGGGCGAGCAGATCCATCTTGTTCATCGGCGCGGCCAGACGCTTGACCAGCTCCCCGTCGGAGACGGCGGGCCGGCCCGTCTTCGGGTTGACCGCCCCGTGGAGACGCTCCACCATCGCCTGCACGTCCGGGCCTGGGGCGGCGAGCACCGCCGCATGCGCCAGGGCGCGCGCCGCGCTCACCCCGTCGCCCGCGAGGACGACACGCGCGAACTGGGGCCAGGTGTCCGGCGCGACCAGGCCCGCCGCCCGGCACCGGTCACGGAACCGGGGTTCGGGCATGACGGTCAGGGCCAACGCGACCGCGTCGCGGATCATGAGACGGGACGCGGGGCCGACCTGCTCGTCGCCCAACGCCGCGCGCATAAGGGACGCGAACCGCTCCCCGCGCTCGCCCGGCGTGCCGGGGCCCAGCAGGTCGATCATCGGGGTCGACGGGTCGGCCACATCGACGACCAGAAGCCGGGGCATAAGCCGCTTCAACACGGGAATACTGGACACGCCCTTCGACTCGAACACGACCATCGCATCCCGGTTGGACGCGTGCTCGGACGCCCAACGCTCCAGGCCGTGCATGCTGTTCGACTTGCCGCCGCCCGGCCGGCCCAACAGCACGACCCCGCCGTACAGGACGTTCGACGCCAGGCGCACATCCCGGCCGTCCGCATCCCGGCCCAGACGCGGACCGTCCGCCGTCTCCAAACCGACCGGGCGGACGGTCAGCGCCGCCCCCTGGCTCAACCGGGAGGCGGACGGCCGGGCGAGCGCCGCCAACGCGGTCGGCGGGACCGGCAGTGTGGACCGTTGGAAGGCGTAGGCGTGGACGCGGCGCTTGCGATGCGGGCCGAACGCCTCCAGGTCGTCACCCGAGTTGCGGGTCTTCAAATCCGCGGACTGCGCCTCCCGGTAGCGGGTCAGGCCCCACCAGTGGCGGGGGCGCTGCCAGACGGCCGCATCCCGCGGCGTCAGGGCGAGCCGCGCGACCGCCATGATGAACCCCAGGATCGGGACGGGCAGCACCCAGGCCGGCCAGTTGAGAAGCATGAACCCCGCGAACGCGGCCGCGACCAGGGGGAGCATGAGCGCGACCAGCCCCCACGCGGGCCGGCTCGTGTGGGAGGCGAACCCGGGGGTGACGCCCAGGTCGAGCGCGTTCGCCGCCATCTCGGCCGCCCGATGCGCCCGGCCGCCGTCCCGGTCGCCGACCGACACGCGGCACACGCCGACCCCCGCCTTCTGGAGCTTCGACGTGTCCGGCGTCATGTTGAACTCGTCGCCCAGCCAATTCTTCGACCGGCGCGACTCCAGCCAGCCCATGCGCCGCACGTTGACGACCACCCACTGGCCGGCCGGAGGGTCCAACCGCACGTCGTCATCCTTGTCCGGCTCGTCGAACGCGGTCCGGGAGATGGTCGCGCCCCGCGGCACGAAGGCGTGCGCCCAGACAAGCCCCGCGGGGATGTCGGGCGGATCGCATTCGCGGGCGGTCGCATCCGCCGCCCGCGCCAGCGCGTCCGCCGCCTCCGGGTCCGCCCCGTCGGGAAGGCACAGGTAGCGTCGCGCCCCGTTCGCCACGAGGATGCACCCGTCGTCACGGCGCCACGCCTGGGTCAGCGTGTCGATGCTCGGCCGGGAGGCCAGGCCCAGCCGGGCGGCCGCGTTGGCGGCGCGGCGGCGATACGCGTCACGGTCATCCCCGTCGTCCGGCCGGGGCGCGGGGGAAAGCTCGAACCACATGACAGGCGGCTATGCCGCGGACGCATACCGGTGATTCGGTACATACCAAACGCATGAAAGGACTTGTCGTATGCGACTGCTCATCGGACAACGCGACCTGGCGGACGCCGCCCGCCACATCCTCCCCGTGCTCGACCGGTCGAACCCGGCCCGGCAGGCCGTCACCCTCGACGGCGGCGAGACCATCACCCTGACCGGCACCGGGCCGGGCGGCTACAGCCGTGTCACGCTCGACGGGGACGTGCTCGAGGCCGGACAGGCGACCGTCAACGGGCTGTGGCTCGCCGCCGTCGCCGCCGCCCTGCCCGCCGGGGAGACGACCGTCCGCCTGGACGGGGAGCGTCTGCGCCTGGACGGGGAGGGCGCGAAGGCGACCATGGCGCTCATGAACGGCGTCGAACCGGTCACCCTCCCCGACCTGCCCGCCACGGCCGACCTGGGCGGCACACTGGAGCCGCTCGTCCGCGCCACCGTCCACGCCGCCAGCCCCGACCCGAACCGGCCGGTCATGACCGGCGTGCATATCACCGGCGACGGGCAGACCGTGACCGCGTGCGCGACCGACCGGTACCGGATGGGCATGTGGACGGGCGACCTGCCGCTGGACGGGGAGGCCATCATCCCCGCCCCATGGCTGACCCGCGTGAAGACCATGACCCGCCTGGGCTTCGACGACCATTGGGTCGTCGCCTCCGACGGGACGGCCACGGACGCGACCGTCGTCATCGCCGGCGAATTCCCGCATGTGGAACGCACCATCCCCGACAAGGCGAACGTGGCCGCGACCCTGCGCTTCGACCGGGCCGCGTTGGCGGACGCGGTCCGCGGGTTGAAATCCCTCGACTTCACGGGCGGCAAGACCGGCATCCTGTTCCGCCGCGACGACACGGGCATGACCCTCGCCCTGGACGGCGCCGACCTGGACGGCGACCGGCATGTCGACGCGGCCGTCGACGGGGATTGCGACGAGCTGCGGCTCAACGCCCAGTACCTGCTCGACGCGCTCGGCGCGTTGGACGGCGACGAGACCGCGTTCTACCTGCCCGACGGGCACAAGCCCATCCTCATCGAAGGCTCGGGTCCGGTCCTCCAACTGGTCAGCCGCATGATGCTGTGACGGGGGCGCCCATGACCATATCAGTGCCGTTGCACACGTTCATGGGGTTGGACTCCGGTCGTCTGCTCGCCGTCGGCATTCTCTTTGGCCTGGCCCTGCTCGCCCCCGGCGCCATCGTGTTCGCGGACGGGCTGCTGCGCCGTCGCACCCGTGCGGCGGTGGGGGCTGCGCTCATCGCCGTCGGCCTGACCGTCGGCGTCTGCGCTTTCGGCGCCTCCCGGACGCTTCACGCCGCCGACATCCACGGTTTGACCCAGGCCGGCCTGACCGGCGTGGACTGGCAGCCGCTTGGCACGGAACACCGGGTCACGTACACGCGCGACGGGAGAATCCGGCACGGGACGATCCGGCTCGGCGACAAGGCCGTCACCCTGACCGAAACAGCCGACTGACAGAACGCGGCGGAACCCCTTCGGGTCCCGCCGCGTTCGCATAACCGCCGGCCCCGGCTTCACCCATGCCCTGAACGCGGACCTCTCCCCCGGCAAGAACAGTGCGGGACGCATGATGCAGGCAGGCAAAAACCACCCCGACAAGGAGACACGATGAACACGCTTACCATCCCGCAGAAACTCGAAGCGCTGCAAGCAGTCGTCGGCAATCCGGACATCGGCCGGTATGACATTCCTTACCATTTCTACGTGGACGAGATCATCGACGACCGCACCCCATGCCGGCCGACCGAACGGGGACAAGCCCTCTGGGAACGATTCACCAAGCATCTCAACACCGGGTACAAGAAGCTCACCACAGGGGAACGCCTGTTCTGGCTCACCACGTACACGGGCGAAAACCAGCCGGACGACACCCAACTGTTGGACATCATCCGCACATCCACGTCAAGCGAAGTCCGTGAAGCCGCCGCCACCCATTACGCCGCCCACCACCATGAGCATGACGTGACCGACAAGTGGCGTCATGTCATCGCGGACATTCTCCGTGGCGTCGACCAGGACAGTGCGACACTCGCCGAAATCGTCGCCCCCATCGCCGACGAACAGCTCATCCGCGACACAGAAGACGGTAAGGTGGTAGCGGCATGGTTGGACACCCATCCCGAGGCGAGTGACGACATCATCCATCACTGGCTGATTGACGGCTGGGATGGCGTCGTCGGCGCGACCATCCAATCCATCGACCCGACCCGCCTCCCGCATATCGACATCCCGGAAATCCTCGACGCCCCGCACTCTCTCTCCGAATGGACGCGCACCTCGTTCGCCAGCGTCTCCCGGCATCTCACCGTTCCGCAATTGGAGACTCTTCTCGACCGTGGGATTGCCACGGTGACCGACATGCTGATTTACAGCGGCCCGTTCACGGACGAGCAGTGGAGACTGTTCGACAAGCGTAACCATGAGGCCGTGGAAACCGCATTGTGGGAGTACCGGCGGCATGTACGCGCCCTATGGAAGGAGAGCAGCCGGCTCTTCACGGATCCGACCGGCGGTTTCGCCACAAAAGTGGAAGAGAGCTGCCTCAAACCGAAAGAACAAGAACAGAAGGCGGACGGATGGACGACCATGTGAACCATACCATCGGGAAGCCCGTCATGCTATCCGACCGCGACATCAAAGAGCGCCGCAAAGTGTTGGAACAGCAATACGGGAGCGAGGCGACCCTCCGCAGGACGCAGATGCGGGGCACCATCAGTGGGGACGAGCTGCTCGCCTTGCGACGATTCGACGACCTCGACTACTTGGAAGGAGCCCGGCCATGAGCTACCTGCCCGCCGCGCATGGCTGCCTGACGGCATTCATCCTTGTCTGCGACCGGTGCGGCCGGCCGTTGAAGATCGGGAACGGTTCGCATTGGCTGTCCCGGGGCATCGCCGACCATGTCGTCTTGACACACGACTGGAAGATTGCCGGTACGTCAACCGGCACGCTGCATATGTGCCCTGATTGCTAAGAGAAGGAGGAACAATGGGTTTTCGGAAATCAACGCGATACACGCTGAAATGCGACATGTGCGGACAACCCTACCGGGAGGAAGGCGCCGCCCGTCCGGCCGTGGATACGAGACAGAGTCTGCTCGACCGCGCTACGGCGGACGACTGGCAGGCCAGCGACGATTATACCAGCGACGACTATCAGTATTGCCCGGAACACTGGCACGTCACCTGCCGGAAATGCGGAAAAAGCGCGGTCGCCCCGCTCGACCGACTGGAACAGGACGGATGGGTCAACGCCGTGCCCGGACCCCTGCCCGCCCGAAAGTATGGGGACGTGCGGCACGACCTGACCTACGCGCCCGGCTGGGGGGTCGCATGCCCCCAGTGCGCGACATGGTACGAGTATTGGGGTGAGGAGGAACGGCGATGAGTTTCCAGTCTGTGGAACGGTACACGTTATGCTGCGATTATTGTCAAGCCTGCTTTTGCGGCCGGGATTGGCCGAACCGTCCGATAGTCGGCACCAAACACCAGCTCCTGCGGGAAGCCCGAAAAAACGGGTGGCAGATCGGCGGGCAGACCGCCTACTGTCCGAAGCATTGGCATGTCACTTGTGTGAAGTGCGGGCAACATACCATCGCCTCCCGCAATCGCCTGAAACGCGCCGGATGGTTGCCGGCCGTGGAAACGACCGGCGGGTGGCGCGCATCAGGCGGCGCTCTGGTCGGCGACCGGCTGTTGTGCCCCGAGTGCGCGGCGAAGCATGCCCGGCCTCCCGTATCGCCGCATCGCGCTTAGTGTGCGCGTGAACCCGTTGTCTGTTTGATAGAAAGGATACCCATGAGTTTCTTCGATGATGGGGACAGCAACCGGCGGGAACCTCAAACTCCAACCGTGGATGATGTTCAGTCGGAACCACAGGAACCACAGGAGCCACAGGAATCGCCGCTCTGGGATCTTGTCCCTCTTTGTTGGTTTGTGTTGGCGTTGTTGTTGTTTGTTGTTGTGATGGAGAATTGGAGTGCGATTATAGGCGGGTAGAGCGCATGTAGGAAAATGTAGGCGAATGGCTGTTGTGCCCCGAACATGCGGCGAACCATGCCCGGCCTCCCGTGTCGTCCCGCGCATAGTCGAAAGGACTACGCGGGAAAGGAGTCGCTATGAGACAGCCTCGGAAACCGATGGGGTCGCCGGGAGGCACCGGCGGCCGATTCGATGTCATGCCGGGAAGCGGGACAAGTGACCTGCCAAACATGTCCGCCGCCGCACGCGCCGTCGCCATGCTGAACAAGCGTCGCCAGACCGCACGGCAGGCGGAACGCAAGACGGAAAACCCCCAGGTGACGGTCGAACCGAAGCGGAAGCCGAAAGCGAAGCCCACTCCGAAGCCGGAACCCAAGCCCATCCCGGAACCAGAGTCGAAGCCTATCCCGAAGCCGGAGCCGAAGCCGGAAGAAAAGCCCGAAGTATCCACCATCAGTTTTGAAACCCCGGACGGCCTCAAAACCACCACTTTCGCCGACGGCACCCGCCGCCGGCATGAACGGCAGGACACCGGCGACACCACTCCGGCCGTCCACCCGCTGCTCGACCAGTACCGCACCCTCCCGCCACGCGACCACTTCGACGGCATGACACCCCAGGACGTCAACCCCGGATACCAGAAGGAAATGGAAAACCTCCTCAACCGCGCCATCAAAAACCACAACCCCAACCTCATCAACGCCTACAACCCATGGAACTGCAACTGCCAGCGGGCCGTCGTCGCCGCAGAACTCCGCATGCGCGGATACGACGTGAACGCCGTCGGCAGCGGACGACGCATGGTCGACAGCCAACCCGTCGACATCGCCGACATGTTCCAAACCAAAGACCGGTATCAACGCCGGTTCAGCGACAAATACGCGAGCACCGCAACCATGAGCCGAACCATGCTCGCCAAATACCCGGTCGGCAGCCGATTCTTCATCACCGGCATGCAAGGCCACCGCAAAAAAGTCGGGCACATCTGGAACGCGGAAATCATCGCCGACCAGACCGCCCCGGGCGGAAAACGACTCGTCTACTACGACATGCAGAAACCGCTCGCGCAGAACATTTTCGACGGAACCAAATACGAGTCGTACTTCCACGAAAACTTCCAATACCGACAGGAGCGCAGTGGAAGCAGTGACGAAGACCGCACCGACGCGTACTCCAGGGACTTCCACAACGTCGCCTATCTTCGCGTGGATGACATGGAACCATGCGACCGTATCCTCGACGGCGGCATATACGGCGTACCCTACTGTGAGCCGGCCGGCCGGAAAACCCAGTGGACGAAAAGCAAACTGGGTCACGTCAACCAGGACATCGACCTGTGGGATACCTACAGAAGAAACCGGGAATACGCTTTACGGAGCGTCGACTAGAAAGGAACACGCATCATGGCCAGCACGTTGACCGAACAGGAGGCCCGTAAGGCCGCCGAACCGCTCATCAGCCGGGAATACCAGGATACCGTGGATTACGATCCGGATTCCGACCTGTGGTATATCGGCAGGGACGGAGGGAATTTCACCATCATCGTCCATCCGGACAGGCGATTGGAGATCGGCCCCACGTACGGCGGCATCCTGTTCCCGGAAGACCTTCCACTCCCGCCCGACGGGAAGGCGTGACAGCCGCGAAAAAGCGGGGTGCCGCCCGACGTTGCTTCCCGCCGCCGGACGGCGCCCCTTGTGCGTCGGACGGGACTCGGACCCGCACACCCAACCGGACATGGGATGCTCCCGGTTACATCACCGACGCGGCACGCCGGGCGGGATTCGGACCCGCATGGACGGTGTTGGAGACCGCCGCACTGCCGTTGTGCTATCGACGTGGAGACGCCCTATGCGGGCGTCGGAGCGGTGTACGGGAGTCGGACCCGCGTCTGCGGCTTGGGAAGCCGCCGCACTGACCGTTGTGCGAACACCGCCTAAGGCCGGGGGATATAGGAGGAAAGGAGTCGGAACAGCACCGGACCCCGGCCTCGTGCCTTGGATGGGATTCGAACCCACGACCTTCCGCTCCGGAGGCGGACGCCCTATCCGCTGGGCGACCAAGGCTTGGCGTCCGGACATATGCGTCCGGATGCCGGCGCGCTGACGGGAAACGGTCCATAGGAGTGACAACCTGTCCCGCCATCGTTCCCCGGACTGGAATGACGGGCCGGGCCGGGGCGGCGTTGACGCGCTCGACCACCGGTATGCGTCCCGCACGCCGAACAGGGGTGCCGGGGCGCGCTGGCGGGGTCACGGCCGGGCAATTGAGAACCCGGCTCGCCCGCCATCGTTCCCGCCGGGAAAGGTTTACAGGAACCCGGCAGGCGGCGTTGACGCGCCCGACACCGGGCTATATGCGTCCCGCATGCCAGACAGAGAAAGGAAACGCCCCGCCAAGGCATCGATGCCCTGGCGGGGCGTCCCATGGGCGGGTGAGAAGGGGAATAGCCCGCCGCACGGCCATACTATGCGGGAAAGGCCGGGCGCCACCTATGGCCGAAGGGGCGCCCGTGCGCTGACGGGTCTAGGCGGGAAGAAAGTAGGAAAACCCGCTCGCCGCCATCGTTCCGGCGCGGGAAAACCCGGCCGGCGGCGTTGACGCAACCCGCGATATGCGTCCCGACAGGGAAGACCCGTCGGGGGCACGCTGGCTGGGTCGCTGACGCGGGAAATGAACTACCGTGAGACTGAAGCCGTCACGGTTTCCTGTTTCGCCGAACGCATGGAGAACATACGCAGATTGTCCGCGTATGACTCCGATGCGTTCTCCACAGGCTTGTATTCCCCTCGTTCCAAGGGTATTTTTTCTGCATACTTGGATTGTCCCATCCACACCATGGTCTGGGCTGCCTTGATGTCTCTGGGTGCCGTGTACCCACAATTGGCGCACTTGTATATGCGTTGCCTGAGTGGGATTCTGGTCTTCACCCCGCAGATAGGACACAATTGCGTGGTCGGCTCCCACTTGGAGAGCACCACCACCTGCCCCGTATGGCGGATCAGTCTGTTCTTGACACGACCGAGGACGCTATGTTGGATTTTGCGCCCATAACGGCGGTGCCATGATTTGACCTGTTCGTCCTGCATGAAGACAACCTCATTGCGCAGCAGTTCCGCGGCTATCTTGTTGGCGGCGTCGTCCAGTCGATTCTGCTGTTTCATATACGCCCGACGGATTCTCATGCGATTGCATTGCCGGTTGTTCGACCCCTTCTTCTTGCGGGACAGTTTTCGTTGTTCCCGTTTGAGGCGGTCGGTTTCTTCAACCATGACATCGTATTCCGTTCCGTCCGAGCATGTGATGGCGGTCTTCACGCCCATGTCCAGCCCGATAACAGTATTCTTCATCGGCGCTAGTTTCTTGGCTTCGCGCCGCTTGCGGTATTCCTCCTTGTCCATGTAGCAGGTGACGTGCAGATGCCACCCGTCCGCTTCACGGGTGAGAACGGCCTTCGCCTGTTCCCATCCCTCCAGTTGCCTGACACCGCGCACGCGAACCCAGCCGGGGATGTTCTGCATCCTCGCCTTTTGCCCCCGTATGCGATATGTGGTTTCCGGTTGGGGAAGCCCGAGCGACTTGACTTCGCTTGTGAACCCGACTTCGCCTACCTTGCGGCCTTGTTTTTTGAGAGTGGCAAGTGTTTTGATGTTGGAGCGGACGGTTTTGACGAGGGACTGTTTCATCTGGGAGCCGAGCACGCGGTATTCCCGTTCATCCATGGCGCCGTCCTTGGTTTTGACTAGGACGGTTTTCCTTGGCTTATAGGAGAACGGGTCTCCGCTGGCGATGCATTCGTTCCACAGCCATTTCGCTTCCAAGAACACGCGGGCCAATGCCTCGCGTTGGGTCCGGGATAGTTTGTTGCCCACGATTTTCAGGTCGAACGTGGAGCAGGTTTGGGTTTTCCTTTTGGCTTTGGTCGCCTTGATGGACTCTCTGATTCTGCGGTTCTTGTCCAGTCTTGCTTCTTCGGAGGTTTTGCGTGGCGAGCCGATGAGAGTGACCGTCATGCTAACACCTCCGAATTTGCTAAACTGCTGTTAGCATGATTATAGCATAGAGGTGTGTGACATGGAACCTGACGAATACAAGCCCAAGGCTTCCGCGAAAGTGCGAACCAGATACCACATCGTGCTGGTCACAAAATACCGCAAACGCGCTCTCGCGGGGATAGAAACAGACGTTCTCGCCAGCATCCGCAATGCCGAATGCCGCTCACGGTTCACCATTCATCGAATCAACACGGGCGACGGCAACCACGTACACATGCTTGTCAGCATCCCGCCTGACATGACCATCAGTGGAACCGTCGGCCGAATCAAACAACTCTCTACACATGAACTATGGGAAAAACGCCCTGACCATCTCAGGCATTACTACTGGGGGGAGCATCACAGGCTATGGTCTGGGGGATACTATTGCGAAACCGTGGGAAGAAACAGCGAAAGCGTAGTCGAACGCTATATAGACGGGCAGCAACAGGCTGAGGCGATTCATCCGCGACACTGAAGGTGACGCGGCTTTCTCGCCAAAACAAAAATCAAGGGTAAGGATGCCCCCGCTGCCCAGACCATCGCTCCCCCAAGGCCATGCTTCGAAACCTTGGGGGCGACGTTCACGCAATCGCCCGCTATGCGCCCGGGCCGGCGTCCCGTTATGGGATGCCGGCCCGGATGTCGTGCTGAGTGTGATTTTGCAGGACGGGGACCATCCCCGCCCGCACCCGCCTATGCGTCCCCGGAGACGCGCTTGGCGGCGCCCTTCCGGACGCCGCCAAGGCGAGTTACACGTCGCGTGACATGTTTTCACGGGCGGGGGCCGTTCCCCCGCCGACCGACGGTATGCGTCCTAAGTCTAATCGGGTTCGTAGGGCGAGTTCTCGTAGAACCGGACCGCATCACGGCCGGGCACCAGACGCCGGACTCCGTCATGGGAGACCAGCCGGCCGATCTCGCGCCCGGAATCCCGGTCAAGCAGGGACATCGTCGTGTCGCCCGTCCTCATGTCCGTGACCGACCGGCCGGGCACGGGATGCCATGCGCCGCGCGACCCGTCCGCATAGACGACGCCGCGCCGCGGATCGTCCTTCATCGGAGAGGTGACCTTGACATTCCCGGCGGCCAGAGCGCCGGTGCGCTCCCGGTCGTCGACCTCGATGCGCCCGCCCAGCCGTTCCAGCGCGTCCGCGACATCCGGGTCCAGGCTGTACGAGCCGGCGTATTTGGAGGCCTCCGCGAAATGCCCGTCGCCCAGCCGTTCGGCCTGGGAACGGGTCAGGCCGGACCAGCGGAGCGTCTCCTCGGCCCGGCGGCGGCGCACCGACCCGACGGGCGCGTCCAAGTCGGCCAGCCGGGACGGCACCCACAACGTCCGTTTCGGGTCGTACTCGTCCGGCATCCTCCCGGTTCCGGGATCGGGTTCGGGTCGGACAAGCCCGGCGTGGTTGAGGTCGATGTGGATGACACCGTCCCGCTCCTCGACACGGGCGCGTTCGACCAGCGGGGCGAGCGCCCGCTCCACGTCGGCGACGGTGGGCCCGCCCATCGCGGGAAGCCCTTCCGCGCCTCCTCCCCTCACGGTGTCGTATTGCCCGCCGACGCCTCCCGGCGAGCCCTTCGGTTTCCTCGGCTGCCGCATGGCCGTCTCCTTTCCGCCAGGTTTTTTCGTGCCCATGCGGCTATGCCGTGGCCTTGCCATGATCGCAGAATCATGCGTTTTGGTTCGTCATGCCTCCGCCCTACTCCCGCTTGACTTTGAGGGGGTGGATGACGAACGTGACGGCCCATTTCCCCTTAAAGAGAGAAGACAGGTAAAAATGACGAAAATCGGGTTGACACGTTCGTCATCCACCCCCCTCAGCCCTACTCGCAGTAGGGCGGAGGCATGACGAACCAAACGGGCGATTTTTGCGATCGTGTCAAGGCGGCGGCACGGCCTGCAGGTGGCGATGAGGAGGAACACCAAGGTGAAACACCCACTCCCCCTCTCTATAAGAGAAGAACAAAAAATTATTCTTCTTCTCTTATAGGGAGAGTATCCGGAAACCAAGGAACCGGCCCACGACCGCCTCCATCGCCTGATTGGCGTATCCGGGAAGGTGATGCCGCAGTCTCGCCCGATCGCAAAAACATGCCATTTGGTTCGTCATGCCTCACGCTTACTCCTGATTGGCTTTGAGGGGGTGGATGACGAACGTGTCAACCCGATTTTCGTGATTTTTCCCTATCTTCTCTTTTAAGGGCGAAATGGGTCGTCACGTTCGTCATCCACCCCCCTCACGCCTACTCGCAGTAGGGCTGAGGCATGACGAACCGAAACGCATGATTTTGCGATCGCGTCTAGGCCAAGTGCCATGCCCCACCGCCCGCTGGCCGGAGCCGGATGGGCGACAAGGGGGATTCGTGACTTGCCCTTGTAAGGCGTTTCCACGCCCCGTAGATGCGATTGGCATGATTCCGGTATGGTCGCCGCGACACGTAGGCAAAGGGGCGTAGAGGGGCGGGAACGGGCGTTTCCGGGCATATCACGGGGATAACGACGGTCAGATGCTCTTCGACGTCGCCATCGCCTGGGTCAGCTCACGGGACAGCTCCCCGTACCCGCCGGGCGTGGAGGCCGGAAGCACGACCGTCTTCGCATTCGGCGACTCGGACAGCGAACGCATCACGTCGAGATACTGGTTGAACAGGACCACGTTGTTCACGTCGGCGATATCCATGCCCGCGGCCTGCAGACTCTTGATCTGGTCGACGATGCCGTTGGCGACCTCGCGCCGGTAGTTCGCCTGCCCCTCGCCCTGAAGCCGGGTGCGCTCCGCCTCCGCGGCCGCCTGGGTTTCGATCCGGATACGCTCCGCCTCGGCGCGCTGGCGGGTCGCCTCCTTCTCCCGCTGGGCGGCGTTGATCGAGTCCATCGCGTTCTTGACCTGGTCGGAGGGGTCGACGGCGGTGATGAGGGTCTTGACGACAGTGAAGCCGAAGCGGCTCATCTCCGCGCCGACCGTCCTCTGCACGTCGGCCGCGACATCGTCCTTGCGGGCGAAGGCGTCGTCCAGGGTGAGGGACGGGATGGCGGAACGCAGGGCGTCCTCCATGTAGCTGCGCAGCTGGCCTTTCGGGTCCTGCAGTTCGTAGTAGGCGGTCGATACGGCGTTCGGGTCGACGCGGAACTGTGTGGAGGCGACCACGGTGACGAACACGTTGTCCCGGGTCTTGGTCTCCAGCCTTACGTCGAGCTGTTGGACGCGCAGCGAGGTGCGGGTGGCGATGGTGTCGACGAACGGGATGCGCGCATGCAGGCCGGCGCCCTGGGTCTTCAGGTATTTGCCGAGCCGTTCGATGACGACCGCCTGCTGCTGGGGGACGACGTACAGGCCGGCGCCGACGACGACGGCGACGATGACGAGAAGGATGATGAAACCCACGGTATTGTCCTTTCAGGTTGGTCCGATGGGGTCGCCTGCCGGCTATGCCGGCTTTTGATGCGATCGCAAAAACAGGCGTTTCGGTTCGTCATGCCTCAGCCCTACTCCCGTAAGGGTTTAAGGGGGTGGATGACGAACATGACGACCCATTTCCCCTTAAAGAGAGAAGACAGGTAAAAATGACCGAAATCGGGTTGACACGTTCGTCATCCACCCCCCTCAGCCCTACTCGCAGTAGGGCTGAGGCATGACGAACCGAATGGGCCGTTTTTGCGATCATGTCAATGTCGGACACCACGGCCTGCAGACAGCAGGGAGAGACACCAGGGTGAAGCACCCGCCCCTCCCTCTCTCTATAAGAGAAGAACAAAAAATTATTCTTCTTCTCTTATAGGGGATACCCGGGAATCGGGAAGCCGACCCGCAACCGCCCGCCCTCGACTGGCGTACCCCGGAAAGACGATGTCGTTGGGATGATTTCCTGACCTCAGGAAATCATCTCGACTGGCGTGCCCCGGAAAGACGATGCCGCGGTCTCGCCCGATCGCAAAAACATGCCATTCGGTTCGTCATGCCTCACGCCTACTCCCGCAAGGGTTTGAGGGGGTGGATGACGAACGTGTCAAGGTGATTTTCGTAATTTTCACCTGTCTTCTCTCTTTAAGGGAAAATGGGTCGTCACGTTCGTCATCCACCCCCCTCACGCCTACTCGCAGTAGGGCTAAGTCATGACGAACCAAACGGGCGGTTTTTGCGATCGCGTCAATGCCGGAGGGCGGACGCATATGGGGGGGTCATGACTACAAGGCACCTTGACCGGACACATAGGGGGCTGGCATGAAAAGCACATACAGGCAACGTCACACCACCGACGACGGCGTCACCCCCGACCCGCTTCTCGACATCGACTGCTTCCCGTGCAGGGACGACGGGCACATCGACTACAGGCTGATGCGCAAACAGGACATCCCCGCCCGGCACTGGAAGCCGCTGGGACGGACGAACCAGCCGTCCCTGCCGATGCTGTGCAACCTGTTCGAGGGGCTGAGGGCCATCGAATACCATGACATCGAGGAGATGAACCAGCTCGTCTGGGGCGAGCCCGAGAACCTGCTCATCCAGCTCAGCGCCACCAAGATCCTCAAGGTCCCGCCCGCCCCCGGCACCCGCACCACACCCATGGTCTGCAAAGGCTACGCGCGCATGGTCTGGGACCTGCTGTGCGGGCGCCTCGTGTGCATGCACGGCGACGAGGACACGCTCATCAAGCTCCTGCCCGTCGGCAAGCCCAGCCGCAACTACCCGGTCCTCGACATCGAGGCCGAATACGGCATCTCCGCCAAGGAGCACATCGACGGGTTCGCGGAGATGATCCACGACGAGGCGGCACGCCTCCCGTTCGTCACCGAGGACGGGGACATCATCCCGTTGCGCGCCGTCGACGGCATCCGCCTGGGCGGCGAGCCGACCCAGGGGTTCTGGCGGTGCAAATACCGGGACGGGAACGGGCATGAGCAGAACCGGGTGCGCCGCACCTACGACCTGTTCGCGCACCCCCTGCCGGACGACGAACGGCTCAAATGGATCACCGACCCGGACATCCCGTGGAGCCTGGAGGTGCCCAAGCCGAAACGGTTCAATTCGACCGGCGTCGACCCCAAGCATCCGGTCAGCGAGGCCATGTGGCGGTACGTGTCGAACGTGGAGCGGATGCTCGCCCCCGTCCCCGGCGTGAAGCCCCTGTCCTACCCGGAGCACTCGTGGGCGCAGCTGTTCAAGGACATGAAACGCGGGCGCCGCAACCCGAGCCTGTTCAACCTGCTGCGCATGCCCGCGGACGCATGGCTGTCCGACCGGTTCAAACGGCATATGACCGTCCTGTCCGGCGACGGCGGCAACGGCAAGTCGCTCCTGCTTGAACGGCTCCTGAAGCCCGTGTGCCAGGGGCAGGCGGGCAACATCCCCATCGCCGCGTTCCTGGGGCCGGAGGGCATGATGGAGACGAGCAACGCGCGCGGCGCGCTCGCCCGCAACCGTGTCGCCATCAGCTCCGACACGCCGGCCCTCCAGTTGTCGAATCCGGCCCTCAAAAGCGCGTTGAGCGGCGAGCCGGTCACCTACCGGCGTATCGGCCAGAACGCGAACGAGTACCGGCCGAACGCGTCCATCGTCGCCGCGACCAACGAGTTCATCGGCGGCCTGGACGACCAGTCCCTGAACCGGCGCATCGCCCTGGTCGAAATGGCCGACCATACGGCCACGAGCACCCCGGACGGCACCCCCCAACCCTGGTTCCAGGATTTCATCGACTGGGTGACCGACCCCGACTCGGACGCCCAATTCGCCATGATGGCCGTCTCCTGCGAGTTGTGGGCGGCATGCCCGAACGAGGACCCGGATGTCGTGCATATCGCCGGCCGCCGGTTCATCAAGGACAACCCGTTCGTCCAGGCCATCATCCGCGGCATCGTCCTGACGACCACCCCCAAGCCGGACGGCTCCATGCCGGACGTGTGGGACGGGTTCGCGGCCGACCGGTGGCTCAAGGCGAACGACGTGCCGATTCCGTCCCCGTCCAGCCGCGAATGGCGGGACGCGAAGCAGATCGTCGGCCTGGCCCGCCGCCGCGCCCCCCACAAGCTCGAGGGGTATGGCGGCACGCGCCCGCAGGTGTGGCAGGTCATGGACGATCCGGCCGCGCAGGCGCTGTTCGACCGGTATGCGGCGCCCGTCTGGCGCGACCTGCAGGTCGAACGCGCCGAGGATGAGGCCGAGGAGAAGGCCCAGGTCGAACAGGCCGAACGCACGGCCGAGCAGTCCCTGACCCTGGCCGACATGGTCCCCGCCCACCCGGAGGCCGGGCTTGACGAGACGGTCGTGCGTATGGACGAGGACGGGGTCGCGGGCGTCCTGTTCCCCGTCGCCCAAGACAAGCGGCCGCTCGGCAAGTGGGGCGGCTACGAGGCGCCCGACGACCATGTGGACGCGGACCGCATCGGCCCGGACACCGCGATGGCCGGCCTGCGCCCGGCGCGTGACATCGTGGTCGTCGACTGCGACGTGCCCGAAGGCGAGGCGGACAAGGGCAAACCGGACGGGTTCACCGTCCTCCAGTCCATGGCCGGCGCCTACGGGTCGGACGGTCTGCCGCGCACGTTCAGCGCGCGCACCCGTTCCGGCGGCCTGCACCTGTACTACCGGCTGGCCCCCGGCCAGTCCCCGCTGCCGGTGAAGGCGCATCAGGGCAGGTTCGCGGTCATGCCCGTCATGGGCAAGCCCGTCTCCTACGCGGCCGGCGTGCCGGTCGATCTGCGGGTCGGCACGACCCGCTCGTTCGCCATCGCGCCCGGCTCCCAGTCGCCTGAGGGATCCTGGGCCATCGTCGACGACATGCCGGTGACGGTCATGCCCGACAGTCTGCACGCCGCGCTTCAACGCCTGGCCGACCTGCCGAACGGGCACGGGGACCGGCCGGTCAACGTGGACGCGCACGGCGAACCGGCCGCCGACCCGGACGGGGTGGATGTCGACCTGTTCGACCGGAAGACCGGCGGGGCCTCCCAGACCAATCCGGACGGGACGCACTGGCACCCCCGCGCCCATGAGGTGATCGGCGAGGGGGCGCGCAACGAGACCATGAACTCCTACTATTTCGGACGACTGCTCCATTCCCCGAAGAACGGCGACACCCCGGAGCAGGTGAAGGCCGACCTGTTCGCCCAGGCCAGGGCATCCGGCCTGCCGGACAGTGAGACGGAGGGCATCTGGCGGTCCATCGTCAAGGGTGTCAGCAAGAAGGGCGGTCCGATCCCGGCGGACCGGGACCTGTGACGGCGGAAAGGAATGCCGATGGATATCCGATACTCGAACAACCTCCGCGCCTTGGCACCAAACGGCCCGTCGGTCGACCTGCTGGTCGATGTGGGCACCCTGGCCGACGCCTTCGCCTACCCTGGAGATCTCCTCGCCTACCTGCTGGACACACAGGACGTCGGATCATGCGACGGATTGTATCCGCTGACCGCCTCCTGGCGCGCCTTGTTCGTTATGGAGGGCGGGCGGATCGACGCTATGGCGTACCGCAGATACCAGGACCTGTCCGTCCAGTTCGCCGCCGGCCTGCTGTGCGACTCGCCGGGCCGGTCGGGTGACGGGACGACGCTTCCGCCCATCTGCTTCTCCCGCCGGCTTCGATTCACCGGCCTGGACACGGGCAGGCTGACGCCGAATCGGCGCGCCATGCCCACGGACGGGGCGGCCGGCAGCCCGTATCTGAAGACCGTGTTCCGCGCCTGGGCGGTTATGGTTTTTGGTTTGCGGAGACCCCGTCCTTTAGGGCGGGGGGGAAGCAAACCGTCCTCCTTTCACAGAAATAGATGATATAATGTGAAGCATGGTCAGGCAGCAGGCACACAAGCGGGCGTACAAGTTCCGCTTCTACCCGACACCCGAGCAGGAACAACTGCTCAGGCGCACAGTCGGCTGCTGTCGGAAAGTCTACAATCTCGCGTTGGAAGCCCGCTCCACCGCATGGACAGCGGAACACAGGAACGTCACCTACGTCCAGACCAGCGCCATGCTCACCCGATGGAAGAAAACAGCCGAATACTCGTACATGAACGAAGTGTCCTGCGTACCATTGCAACAGGCGTTGAGGCACTTGCAGACGGCGTTCTCCAACTTCTTCAAACAGACCGGCGACTACCCGAAGTTCAAAGCCAAATCCCATGGTGGGAGCGCCGAATACACTCGAAGCGCATTCAAGTGGGACGCTGAGCGCAACGAACTCACGCTCGCCAAAATGCGCGAACCCCTGCCGGTACGATGGTCCAGAACACTGCCCCGCAAGACGGAGCCGAGCACCGTGACCGTCAGTCTGGATGCCGCCGGACGGTGGCACGTCAGTATTCTCGTGGAGGAGGCCATCCAGACTCTTCCCACGCGAAAGCATGCCATCGGAATCGACTTGGGTGTGGACAGTTACGCCGTCACCAGTGATGGGGAGACCATAGCGAACCCACGCCACTACAGGAAACTCGCCGAACGGTTGGAACGGGAGCAACAGGCATTGTCCCGTAAAACCAAAGGTAGCAACAATCGTCGGAAAGCAGCCCTCAAGGTGGCTCGCACCTACGCCAGAATCACGGACATGCGCCGTGACTTTCTCCACAAGTTGAGCACGAGGATGATCCGCGAGAACCAAACGGTGATACTCGAAGACCTCAACGTGAAGGACATGGCCAAACGGTGTGCGCCGAAACCCGACCCGCACGATCCGAACCATTGGCTCCCCAACGGGCAGTCCCGGAAAACCGGGCTGAGCAGGAGCATCATGGACGCCGGATGGGCGGAGTTCCGTCGAATGCTCGAATACAAGGCCGAATGGTACGGGCGACAGCTCATCACCATCGACAAGTATTATCCGAGCACGCAAATCTGCTCCCACTGCGGAGCGAAGACCGGGCCGAAGGGCATGCCCGGCCTCAACGTCAGGGCATGGACGTGCCCGGACTGCGGGACAAGCCACGACCGTGACCTGAACGCAGCCAGAAACATCCTCGCCGCAGGGCTTGCGGTCAGCGTCTGCAAGGACGGCAGAACCGGAACCAAGGTCTCGCATTAGCGTCTCCTCCCTTCTTGTTTTGCCGTGTCGAACAGAAACCCGGATCGTGAGGTTCGGGAATCCCCCGCATTCATGCGGGGGAGGATGTCAAGACCGCCGTGTTCGACATGTGCGCCGGTGACGTGTGCATCGTGTTCGGACGGTTCCGCACCCGGAGCATCGACCCGGCGGACATGTCCGACAACCAGAATGCGCTCACCCAAGTCGCCCGGGACGTCGCCCAAACGATGGGCGTGGATGCGGACGACCCGGCCGTGTGGGCGGACCGGACCGCCCAGGAGACGCTTGTCCGCGCGACCCGCCGCGTCCGGGACAATCCGGGCGTCTACCCGCCCGGCCTGACCCCGTGGTGGAAACTGGACGCCCGTGACGGCATCCGGCTGTTGGATATCTGGACACCCGCCCTGGAGGCCGATCTGTTCGGCAGGTCCGGTAAATCCGGGCTGGACGACTGGTCGGTGGCGCGGCGCCGCACCGTGGGGCTCGGCATCCCCCGGTGAGCGACTGGTTCACGCCGTTCAGGGAGGTCGAACTGGAGGTGTACCGGCGGCTGGGCGCGCCCGGCGCGCCAAGCCTGGACGGGGCGACCGTCCTGTGCCCGGCGAACGACCCCGATTGGAGCGGGTTCACCAGGTTCTTCGCGGCCGCGCACGGCCGCCTGGGATTGCATCGGGTGCTGGCCGTCGGCTACCGACCCGGCCGGCTGTTCGAGGCGTCGGGGCGCACCGACTGGTCGGTCCGGTTCGTCCGCGACCTGGACGGGGACGGCGACTGGCGATCCCCCGAGGTGTCCGCGTTGCGGGATGCGGCGGATCTTGTGGCCGCGGCCCCGCCGTTCGGCATGCTCGACGGGTTCCTCGACTGGGCGGCCGGCCGGCATGTCATCGTGCTCGCCGGCATGGTCGACGTGTGCCATGCGAATATCGTCCACATGCTGCGCGACGGGGAGCTGGCCGTGGACGGCGGACGGCCGATCATGATGTCCCCGACCCCCGAGACGGCCCCGGACGTGTCGTACCAGCCGCGCCCGGTGGTCTGGCTGTCCGACATGGGCGCCCCATTGCCGCCGCCCCCATTGCAATTGGATACGATGGCCGGCAATCTCAGGTACAACACGCGGCTGCGAAACGCGCTGATCCGGGAGACCGGGTCGGCGGACGGATATCCGGTGCTGGACGGGACGGACATCCTGGAGGTGCCCAGCGTATCCGGCATCCCGTCCGACTGGGCGGGCCGCATGGCCGTGCCCGTCTCTTTTTGGCCGAAGTGGAATCCGGGGCAGTTCGAGCCGTTGGGGCCCGCCCGCTCCCCCACGGTGAACGGGCGCCGCCTGTACGCCCGGCTCCTGATCCGCCGGACGCATACGGCGACGGTATGAGCGAGACATACAGGCCGTTGTCGTCGATGGAACTGGATATCTGGGTCGCGTTGGGTCGGCTCGCCCGGCGGGACGGGGAGTTGGCCGCCTGGGGGGTGCCCATCCCGTGGGCGGTCGCTGCGCGCTCCGGCATGCCGTCTGGTCGCGCAGCGACCGGGTCGCCCGGCTCATCGCGGCCGGCGACAGGGACGGGCTCGCCCGCCTGGTCGCCGCCGACCCGGACGTGCGTTACCTCATCCCCGCGCCGCTGCTGGGGCGGGCGGCGCTCGCGGTCGCGGACGCATGCATGGCGTGCAAACCCGCATAGGAGGCCGGGATATGAAACATTGGCTGCCGTACCTGACCGGACTGGCGATGGTCCTGCTCGTCGCGCTCCTCCTGCCGGCCGGACAACTGCCCGGCTTCGGCCTGGGGATGCTCGCCGGCTGTGTCGAGTCGCTGGTCTGCTGGTACGCGATGGGAGGAGACGGACGGTGAAGACCGTGTTGCATACGGATTGGACGGTCGGCGACATCGCCGCCGGGTTCACGTTCGACATGAATGAGGGGCGCGGCCTGTTCGGCATGGACGGCCGCCTGGTCATCCAGCCGGAGTACCAGCGCAACTACCTGTACGGCGACGGGCGGCGGGATGTCGCGGTCGTCGACTCGCTGCTCAAAGGCTACCCGCTGGGGCTCATGTATTTCGTCGATACGCCCGACGGGCGGCTCGAGGTGCTGGACGGCCAGCAGCGCATCACCTCGTTCGCCAGGTTCGTGGCCTCGTCCAGCCCGTTCGCCGTGGACGTGGACGGCCGGCCCCGGTACATGGAGTCGCTCGACCCGGACATGCAGCGGCGGCTGCTGGACACGCCGCTGACCATTTACGAGTGCGACGGCACGCCGCAGGAGATCCAGGCGTGGTTCCGCACGGTCAACATCGTCGGCCTCCCGTTGAACGCGCAGGAGCTGAGGAACGCGGCGTATGCGGGGCCGTTCACGTCGGCGGCGCGCGCCGTCCTGTCGAATCCGGGCAGTGCGATGTCGAACCGGTGGCGCACGTATGTGAACGGGGACATCAAACGGCAGGTCGTCCTCCAGGCCGCCCTGGAGTGGGTGTCGGACGGCGACCCGGACGGGTATATGGCCCGGCACCGGTCCGACCCGGACGCGCAGGGGCTGATCAACGGGTTCAATACGATCATCGCGTGGGCGGGCGCGACCGTCGGCACGAATGACGCGGCGCTGGTGCGCGGCCTGGACTGGGGCGACCTGTACCGCCGCTACCACACCCGCCCGTACTCCCGGCAGGAGGTGGACACGCAGGTGGCGCGCCTGGCCGCGGACCCGCAGGTCACGGACCGGCATGGCATCGTCCCTTACGTGCTGGGCGGCTGCACGGATACGCGGCTGCTCAACGTGCGCGTGTTCGACGCCAGGACCCGGCAGACCGTGTATGCGCGCCAGACGGCCCGCGCCAAGGAGGAGGGCGCGTCGAACTGCCCGCTGTGCGCCCTGGGCTCCGGCCCGAACCGGACGCGCATCTGGCTGCTCAAAGAGATGGACGCCGACCATGTGACCGCCTGGTCGCGCGGCGGGGCGACCGACCCGTCGAACTGCCAGATGCTGTGCGTCACGCACAACCGGGCGAAAGGCAACCGGTAGGACGCATACGCGGTCGGTATGAGCAATCGGAATCTCACGGCCGCGAAACGCGCGAAGAACGACGAGTTCTACACCCTCTACCCGGATATCGAAGCCGAGATGAACGCCTATCTCGCGGCCGACCCGGACGTGTTCCGGGGCAGGACGGTGCTGTGCCCGTGCGACGACCCGGAGTGGAGCAATTTCACTCGCTATTTCACCGCCAACTTCCGCCGCCTGGGGTTGCGCCGGCTGGTCTGCACGTCGTACGCGAAAAGCGCGGGGAGCCGGCAGCTGACCCTGTTCGAGGAGGAGTCGCCCGTGTACGACCCGGCCCGGCATGCCACCCACGGCAAGCTGTTCGCCATGAGTGACGGGGACGCGGAGGACGTGACCCTCCAAGGCTACCTGGAGGGGGACGGGGATTTCCGCAGTACGGAGGTGACACGCCTGCGCGACGAGGCGGACATCATCGTCACCAACCCGCCGTTCAGCCTGTTCCGGGAGTTCCTGGCGTGGGTTATGGACGGCGGGAAGCGGTTCTCGATTTTGGGTGGAAAGAATGCCGTGACCTATAAGGAGGTGTTCCCGCTCCTGAAAAACGGCGCCATGTGGATCGGCTACCGGTCAATGAATGACGACATGTATTTCATTATCCCGGACGACTACAAGCAGTATCTCCTAGAGAACAAGAAGGAAGGGTCCGCCTACAAAATCATCGACGGCAAGATGTATGGACGCCCCTCGTCGGTGTGCTGGTTCACGAATCTCGACCACACCCGTCGTCACGAGCCGCTCATGCTCGACACCATGGCCGGCAATCTGCGATACAACCGAAAACTCAGGAAGACCCTCATCGACAAGTACGGGCAGACCACCGACACTCTCCACTACCCCAAATACGACAATTACGACGCCATCGAGGTCCCGTACACCGACGCCATCCCAAGCGACTACGAAGGCGTCATGGGCGTGCCCATCTCGTTCCTCGACAAATACGACCCCGACCAGTTCGAGATCGTCTCGTTCCGCAAGGGCGACGACGGCCGCGACCTGGTATTCACCACCGAGAGAGAGAGAGAGAGAGTACAACCGTACTTTCGCGTCCTTGTGCGACGTCTATTCCGGGGATGATCAAGAACGCCGAAGGCAAGATCAATGGCAGGCCTACGTACGCGCGCATAACGATTCGCCGGATTGCACGCCCGTAGACCTGTTCCATCCCCTGTCCACCAACCTGGCGAACGGTCTGGTCAATGACTGTACGGTTGCCGGGCGTAAGACCTACGCCCGCATGCTCATCCGACCCCGGAAATCCTGAACCGTCTCACTGTATTCCAATACACCTATACACTGTCCGTGTCGCACGGTGCGGCGTATATTGAGGCCAGGCTGACAACATGACGAAGCCTCGCCGGATATCCTCCGGCGAGGCTTCGCGTCTTCGCCAGGTCACGGCGGGGACGGAGCGAAGGGAGACGGACGACCACGCCACCAACCGGGCCAATACGCTCCACTCCCCCTTCCATGGGTTTCTCAGTGGGTTCCGTGGCGTAAGCACGAAACGGCTGGACGAATACCTCGCATGGTTCCTATGGAGGCGAACCTACACGCAGGACCGGGAGAGCATCGCCGTCCGTCAGGTCAACGTCACCCCATGCGACAACACCGTGCGCGATTGGGCGCACGTGATGCCGCCGTACATGGATTATTGGGGCGTCACGGCATAGACTGTATGTACACTGTAATCGGCAAGCGTGAAAGGAACCGAGCATGGCGAACACCCCGACCACCACCATGCGCCTCGACCCCGAGGTGAAAGACGAGGCGCTGAAAGTTCTTGAGCCATTAGGGCTGAACCTCACCAGCGCGGTCAACATCTTCCTCAAGGCGGTTATCAGAGAAAAAGGACTGCCATTCGAGGTCAAGGATGAGGCGCAGCGGACGCAGGCGAAGGAGTGATGATGGCAGAGAAGTCGTTCCGTGATTACGGGCGCGAAGAGAGGCGGAACTACATAACGCTGTCCTCTGGCGAATTTTACCCGGACATCCTTGAGCAGGCGTGCCTGTTGTACGAGCCTGTATTGCAGAGCTTCCGGCGGATACTGGAGATTTCAGCAAGTTCGACGGAGTTGTTCATGAACATCGCCGCAGAGCGAAATTCGTGGATGCGCGTGCAGTTGTGCCGGGTATTCAAAAGATACGTGTCGCCGGAGACTCCCGTGGAGCTGTTGAAGAAGAAAACGCAGGCGGAGCGCATCTGCCGCGATTTCGGTCGGGACTTCCGTGCAATACCGGTAGTGCAAGCGAAATTCGACTCCAGACCATTGCCTGACGAAGCGTTGTGCGCACTGCTGTGGGAATACAAGGATAGAGGCAAGAAGGGGTACGACCTGACGGAAAGATTCTTCGATCTATTCCAGTCATTATTCTCAACGGAAAACGAATTCGTCATATGGGGACCCAAGCGCGCCGGACAGGATGTCCAAGCGAAGAGCATATGGCCTGATTACCCGAATGACAGCAGACCGTTGGATTTCGTCATCTCCAATAAGGACAAGAGTCGCATATACGCCGTTGGTTTGGCACGATATGACGGCGACCGTGGAGGGGCGCAGGAGGACGACCGCACCGGCGGCTACAAGAATTGCGCGGACGAAGTGCTCGCATATGCGGATTCCCGAGGACTGCCCGTCAGGATTCTGTTCGTGAACGACGGCCCCGGTCTGCTGTTGGGCACCATGTGGGAGGATTATTCAAGGATTGAGGAACGCGACCCTAAGCGCATCAAAGTACTCACTCTGCGTATGGTTCCCGAGCGTCTGACGGAGGACTGGCTGACATCCGGGATGGAGAATGCATAATGGCTACGGGAATCACCGATAAGAGTGCAAGCAAGCGCCGAGTGAAAAGCTATCGCATCGAATACGACGGGAAGCAAGACGTTGACAGTATCCTGTCCGGGACGGGGTGCATCTTCGACCGCATCATTGAAGGCAAAGAAGACAATTCGTTCTACTATGGCGACAACATCAACGTCCTGCACCATCTGATTGACTCTGGCATGTCAGGTAAGGTGCGGCTGGTGTACATAGACCCGCCGTATGCCACCAAATCGGCGTTCGTCGGACGCAACCAGAAATACGCCTATTCCGACTCCCTCGCCGGTGCCGATTACATCGAGTTCCTAAGAGAAAGAATCATCCTCATCCGCGAGCTGTTGGCCGACAATGGCTCCATGTATCTTCACCTCGATGGGAACATGGCGTTCCCGATGAAGCTCATTATGGATGAAATCTTCGGCGCGTCGAACTGCCGAGCATTCATCACGCGGAAAAAGTGCAGCACGAAGAACTACACGAAGAACACCTTCGGCAACGTCTGTGATTATGTGATGTTCTACTCCAAGACAGGCGATTACGTATGGAACCGCCCATATGACCCGTGGGACGAGGACAAGATGCTCCGCGAATATCCTTATGTTACGGAAGACGGACGAAGGTACAAGAAGGTTCCCATCCATGCTCCGGGGGTGCGTCATGGTGCAACCGGTGGAAAGTGGAAGGGGATGATGCCCCCTGAAGGCAAGCATTGGCAGTACACCCCGGAAAAGCTGACCCAATTGGACGAGGCGGGCGACATCTACTGGAGTCCCAACGGCAACCCGCGTCGCAAAGTGTACTGCGATGCAAAGAAAGGTGTCCCCATCCAAGACCTCTGGTTGAACTACCGTGATTCCATCAACCAGCAGATGAAGACGACCGGTTATCCGACCGAAAAGAACATCGATATGCTGCGTATGATCGTGCAGGCCAGTTCCGAGAGTGGGGATTACGTGATGGACTGCTTCGCGGGAGGAGGTACCACGCTTGGAGCAGCTCAAGAACTGGGAAGACGGTGGATAGGAGCGGACAATAGCCCGGAAAGTCTCTCGGCTGTCATCAGGAGGTTTCGTGACGGGCTTCAGGATTACGGCGACTACGTGAGTAAGCCATTCGATCAGTCCGGACTCACATTGAAAACCGAAACAGATGGCACTCGCTTCTCTCTCTTCTCCGAGCACGCGAAGACGGACGAGGCTCTGTCAATCATCAAATCAGTCGGCTAAAAAAATGGGGCCGGAGAATACCCCGGCCCCATTCATATCACCCGCACCCGGCATAGCCGGGGCGTATGGTTACCGTACAGACTGCAGGCACATTCGCACGATACAAGGGCGGCGGGCTGTTCCGCGCCATCGACGGGTCCGGCTGGCTGTTCGCGGAACTCCCCGCCCAGCCGCCCGTCAGGGACGCGGGAGGCAAAGCCGACCTCATCAAGGCCGCACGGCCGATCCTCACCATCATGGACGGGCTCGCCGGGCTCGTCCCCACCGTCACCGTCGGCGGCCGCCGGTTCGCGAAGAACTTCTACCGGCGCATGAAAATCCTCGCCATCGCCACCCCCGAACCGTTCCTCCCCTCCCCCACGCTCGACCCGGCCAACCGGGTGCGGCTCGCCCGGGAGAACCCGCATGCCAGCGAACACGACCGGTTCACCGCCGTCGGCGTGAAACTGTTCGCCGCGGGCGGCGGGCACGGCTTCTGGGCGAAGGCCGCGGACTTCATCGACTCCATGGCCGTCGACAACGACCCCGCGTCCACGCCGGACACCGTGTTCGACGCGGACCGGGAGGTCATCCAGCAGATCTTCGACGACGCGGGCTGCGCGCCCATCGGCCGCCATCAGGCCGACCGGATGCTCGCCTGGTGGGTGACCGACCGGAGCCCGGAGGTCATGCGCGTCATGACCGAACCCGCGCACATGCACGTATTCCCCTCGAACGAGGCGTGCGCGACCGCCGAGGAGTTCAAACGCCTCCACATCCCGTGCGACGAGTGGGCCGACCATATCGACGGGTCGTACACCATGACCATGGTCACGCTCGGCGCGACCAGTTTCATGGGCACGTCCGAGACCGACCCGTCCGCCGCCTGGGCGGCCCAACTGCTCGCCGCCCGGCGCGGCGGCGGCACGGGGGTCATCGCCCTGTCCGTCGACGGCCTGGTCGAACCGGGCGAGGTGTCCCGCGCCCAGGTCGACAAGGACAAGGAGGATGTCATCGAGAAGACGATGAAGCAGATGCAGGACAGCCATAAGGCGAACCTGAAGGTCGCGCAGGAGCTGACCCAGGCGGACCAGGAGTACCAGAGCCGGGAGCGGGCGTGGCCGACGCTCATCGAGGGGCGTGTCCATGCGGCGGTCGGGCATCGGGTGCTCAACGCGAAATCCCTGGGCTTCCCGGGGGATGTGAAACTGAACCCGGACCGGCAGGACTCCGTGTTCCAGGACATGATGATCGGCTCGACCATCCAGTACAACCCGTCCCCCGTGTTCTGGCCGGCCCCGATTCTCGCGTTCGCCGGCCTGTCCGGCCGGTCGGTGGCCGGCGAGGACATGGGCCGGGGCGACAAGTCGGATATCCCGGGCGCCCTGGTCGGGTTCAGCGAGGCGGACCGGATCCCCGTGTACTCGTCCCCGTTCGCGGCGGCCGCGTTCCATACCGCGCCGGGCTTCCTGATCCTAGGAAGAACGGGGTCCGGGAAGGCGCTCGCCTTGTCCACGCGGCTCCCCGTCCCTCCGCAAGGCCGGTGGCCGCATGGCGCGACCGTCACGGTCGGCGACTTGAAGGAGGGTGACCTCGTGTACGGGCGGGACGGACACACGTACCCCATCGAACACCTGCATCCGGTCGCCTCGGACGACGTGTATGATCTCACGCTTTCCGACGGGCGGCACATCCTCGCATCCGGGCAGCATCAGTGGGTCGCCTGGGATTGGAATAATCGCAACCGGCCACGGGAGCGCATGACCGAACGATACCGTCAAGTCAACACGGCCATCCAAGCGTTGGACAAGCTGCTCGCCGTCCTACCGCAAGGTGCGACGTTGAGCGCGGACGGCGCGTGGCGACTCGTCCATGACTATCTGCCGGTCAGAGAGCAAACCGTCGGCGGCGGTGATTGGGTGCGAGCCATCATCAGATTCAACGACATCCCCGTGGTCGGGCATGAACCGTCTCGCGTGCCTGGCGCCGCACCCGGAGCATGGTATCAAGGGGACAAGCTCCTCAACTTGTTGGCGGAAGGGTTCACCGGTATCCCCTCATTGCGGGAGGATGCGAACATCCTTACGGGTTATGCGGAGCATACGCTCGCCCCGTTGCGTATTCCCGACGCGGTCGCATTGTGTCACCATAAGGGGACCGCGAAGAAGCAAGCCTACCGGCTGGTGAAAACGTCCGGACTCCCCCAGGTCCCGGCACCCGAACACGCGACGCACGTCAGAAACGTTCCCGTGTATGACGCCGCCTTACTGATAAAGGCTATTGGCGTCCGCTTGGCGCAACGGTTCACCGGCAGTACGTACGGCGGCGAACAGGTCGTCACCGTTGACGAAATGCTCGCCGGAGGCGTGAAAACCCGGGATGGGCAGTCGAATTGGGCCATTCACATGGGACAAGCGGCCGGTGGCGATACCGTCGGCTTGCCGTTGGACCCGTGGTGTCTCGGCGCATGGCTTGCCGACGGCGAGGAACAGGGTGCCACCATGTCCTCAGACGGGAACAACGGTGACCTGGAGTATCTCGCCCACAGGTTCCAGACGGCCGGATTCGAGCCGACCATGCGCCCCGAGAAGCATATGGCGTACATGAAAGGCCTCCGGGAAGTGTTGAACCGCATGAACCTGCTCCACGATAAGCATGTCCCCAGTGAATACCTGTACGCCTCCCCCGCCCAACGATTGGCCTTGATTCAAGGGTTGATGGACCAGGATGGGAGTATCGACAAGAACGGGCATTGCTCGTTCGACCAGAGTGCCGACCATAAACGTATCGTGGATGCCCTGGTGTTCCTGTTGAGGAGTCTCGGCGTTGTCGTCCATGAGCCGAAACTCGCCCGCTCCGCGTATCGGACGGCTGACGGGCGTATTGAGACCGGGGGACGGTGGCGCGTATCGTTCACGACCACACTCCCCGTATTCACCCTGCCCCGCAAAGCAAACAAGCTGCCGGAAGCGACCCGGCTGACGGACGGGTGGGTGTACGTCACGGCTATCACACGGGCGGAGGATACGCCGCACCGGTGCCTGACCGTCGGCTCACCGGACGGCGTGTTCCTCATCGACGGGTTCCTCCCCACCCACAACACCCGTACCGCGCTCCACATCGCCTCCCAGTGGGCGCTCCTCCACTCGCCCGCCGAACTGGCGAAGGACCCCGACCACCCGGAGCGGGCGCCCCGCATTCCGGGCGTGTTCCTGGACCCGAAGCCGAAATCGTCGGATTTCGGGCCGTTCGTGGAGCATATGCACGGCACGCAGATCATGCTCGACTCGCCGGACGCGGAGGGCATCCTCGACCCGTTGCGCGTGTTCCCGGACGACATGGCGTCCGACGCGATGGACACGGCGGTCGAAATGCTGGGGCAGGTGACGGGCGGCCAGTTCGAGGACCGCGCCCGCCAACTCGCCCTGTATTCGATCATCGGCTACGGGCGGCGGCATGGCGCGGACTGCACGGGCGAGGCCGTGTACCGGGCGTGGCGGGCCCGGCATGACGGGGCGCCGGACGCGAACGACGTGGACCCGTTGGTGGATGCGATCTTCCCCCAGTTGTCCCGCCTGGCGAAGAACAACCGGCTGTTCCGGCTCGTGTACGCGACCCGGCATGGCGGCCGGCGCCTGGCCATCGGGCAGGGGTTGACGCTCCTTAGCGCGGGGACGGCGAACATCATCGCGGACAAGACGGATGCCGCGCCGAGTGACATCCAGCGTTGGGTGGTGCGCATGGCGGCCCTGGGGTCGGCGGCGGCGGTCGCCGGCCGTGACGGCTACCTGGTCATCGACGAGGCGTGGAGTCTGCTGGGCGACCAGTTCGGCGTGCAGGTGTGCAACCGCATGGGCCGTATCGCCCGCGACCAGCATTACATGTTCCTGCTCGCCAGCCAGAAGGTCGACGAGTTCAACAACGCGGGTCTCCAGGATTTCATCGGCCGTGGCATCCTCCACGGGTTCGGCTCGAAGAACGAGATGTCGGGCCGCGGCTCGCAGGTGGATGCGGCGCTGGAGCTGTTCAACCAGACGGACAACGACCGGATGCGGGCGCGCCTGGCGGAGGACCCGTTCACGAACCCGGAGACGCACGCGCCGAACTGGGCGAGCCTCTACCCGTGCCGCGACCCGAAGTCGGGCCGGCTGCTGCGCGGCTCCATCGGCTACTATATCGGCCTGGACGGGTCGGCGATCCCCGTGGAGATCGACATCAATAATTCCCTGTTGTAAGGACGCATATAGGCGGGGTATGAGAACGAATATGAATGCCTTGCAGGCGGCCGCGCTGGAGCGCGTGTTCGCCGGGATGCTCCGCCCCGCCGGCCTTGACCCGGACGGTGAGGGCCTGTATGGCGCGAATCTGCATGTGGACGGCGGCCCGGACGGGCTGGTCTGGTGGTATGACGACGAGCCCCTGTCCGCCAACGGGACGCTGGACGGCAAGGGGCATGGCCTGGTGTGGTTGCGGCGTGTGGGGACGGTGGCCGGCCCGACGGCCGTGTGAACGGCCGGCCTCAGCGCCGGCCGGACCGCATGGCCTCGATGCGCGCGTTTTCGCGGCGCACCCGCTCCTCGACCGTCAGCTTGCGTCCCGCGCCCTCCTGGCCGGTCGCCGCATTGTAGAAGCCGCGGCCGATGCCGAGGACGGTGCCGATGACGGCGGTGATGACGCGGAAGGCGAGGATGAGCAGGCCACCCACGCCGAGCGTAAGGAAGAATCCCAGTAGAAACAGTCCCATGATGGCCTCCTTTCAATCAATCCTGCCTGTCAGGGGACACCCGGGGCATGCGTCCCGGTTTTCACCCTGTCATGCGTCCCGGACGCCGGGCGTGGAGTGCATGGCCCATTCGGTGCGCCACCGGTCGGCCTGCTCCTCACCGATGTGGAGCGCGTCCATGACGCGACGCTCGTCCAGCCCGCGGTCGAGGGCGAGTTTGAAGGCGGCCTCCGCGTCCCCGGCGCCCCCGCCGGTGTCGGCGATGCCGTCGGGCATGTCCGTGCTTTTCTCCGAGTGGCCCAGCCCGCGGTCGACCATGACCTCGAAGTCCTTGCGCCCGTTGAACACGCGGCGTTTCGACCCGTCCGGGTTGGTCGCCACGCGCGTGCGTTTCGGCGGGTAGACGCTCTCGTCGATGTAGGTGACGGGGCTGTCCGGGCTGGATGCGCTCCGCCCGTCCGAATAGTTGAGGCCGCGCCCGAAGGATACGCCGCGCGCCCGCTTGTCGGCGACGTACGCGTCCATCTCCTCGTCCCACAGCCGGTCGCGGATACGGCTGGGCGCCACGTCGACGTGATGGTCGGCGCACCACTGCTTGTAGCGTTTCTTGAATCTCAGGCCGGCGCGCATCCGGTGTTCGGACAGGTTCCACGGCGGCTTGCACAGGATGCGGCCGGCGTGGACGGGCTTGCAGGCGACGGCGTTGACGAGCGCGGCGGAATAGCAGCGTTCCGGGTCCTCGGCCACGTTGGTGCGCAGTTCGATGAGCGTGTTGGTCATGTAGGTTTCGGCGATGTCCCGCGCCTGTTCGGGGCCGAAGTATTTTTCAAGGCTGGCGGCGAGGCGGGGCGTGTACCGTTCGGCGATGCTGACCTCCTCGGTCAGCGAGCAGACGGCTTCGCCGGCGTGTTCGCCCCGGGTGGCGCGCAGGTTCTCCTCCTTGTAGATCCATCCGGGTTCCTCGCGGAACCGGCGTGCGCGTTCTTCTTTGACCTGCTTGCGATGGGACAGGGTGGGCAGGTCGCCCGTCCCGCCGCCTTTGACGGTATCGTACTGGCCGCCGGTCGCGCCGGGGCTTCCCGCTGGTTTTCGTGGCTGTTCCATGCCATACGGCTATGCGGACGCATATGGGCCGGGCATGAGACCGTATCGAATGGACCCCGCCGAAGTGTGGAACATGGATGCGCGGCGCATCCCCGGGTGTCTGCCGCCCGAAAGCATGCACGCGGTGGTGACCGACCCGCCGTACGAGCTGGGGTTCGGCGCCCGCGCGTGGGACCGGCAGGGCATCGCGTTCGACCCCGCGTTCTGGGCGGGACTGCTGAAAGTGACCCGTCCGGGCGGGATTCTCCTGGCGTTCGGCGCCCGGCGGCTCTGGCATCGGATGGTGTGCGCGGTCGAGGATGCGGGCTGGGAGCCGGTCGACCAGATCGCCTGGCTGTTCGACGACGGCATGGACACGTCGGAGACCGCGCCGCACGCCTTGGACCGTGAGGCGGGCGTGGATGTGAAGGAGGGCCGGGTGCGCGCGGACAGTGGCGGCGGCACGTACGCGCGCCGGGTCCGCTACCGCGACCGGTACCGGCCGCGGACCGACGCTGCCCGGGCGTGGGAGGGGTTCTCCTCGGGGTTGCGTCCCGCCTGGGAGCCGATCCTGGTGGCCCGGGCGCCGCGTGACGACACGTTCGGGCATACGCTCGCCGTGTGGGGTACGGGCGCGTTCCCCGCCGTTTCGGACGCGGTGTCGGACGTGCCGCTGCCCGGTCGCTCCTGGTGGTATGGCGGGCATGCGCACGGGGCGGACCGGCCGGTCGTGGACGCGCCTCTGGCCGCCCCCCGCGACCCCGAAGACCCCCGATGGCTTGGGGTGTGTGACCGCTTGGGGCTGGTCCCGGACGCGAAGGCGTATCCGGCGTCCGTGCTGGATGCGGGCGCGTTGGCGTTGACCCGTCCGGCGGGGCGGCGCCGGCTCGCCCATCCGACGGTGAAGCCGCTCGCCCTGATGCGGCATCTCGTGACCCTGGCCTGTCCCAAGGGCGGGCTGGTGTTGGACCCGTTCGCCGGGTCGGGCACGACCCTGCAGGCGGCCCTGGCGGAGGGACGTCGGGCGGTCGGCGTGGAGTCTGACCCGCTCGACCTGCCGCTCATCGACCAACGGCTGGACACGCCGGTGCAGACGACCCTTGCATAGGGGCGGGTATGCCTTTCAACCCGTTCAAGCCGGCGGCCGGGACCGGCGCCCAACCCCGGAAGACCCCCACGCCCGCGCCTGCGCCTGTAGCGGACGAGGATGACTGGGCGGCCGCCTGGGGTGATCAGGCGGCGGAGCCGGAACAGCCCGCCGCATCGAAGCCGCAACCCGCCCCCGCCCCGACGGACAACGAATGGGCCGACCTGTATGACGACGTACCGGCGCAACCGGCGAACGGCGGGTCGAAACAGCCCGACCCGCAACCCGCGAAGTCCCAACCTGAACCGCAACCGGCGAAACCCGCACCACGGCCTGAACCACGACCGGCGAAACCCACCGAACCGCAGTCCGCCGAAGACGATGCGTGGGCGGATCTGTACGATGATGTGCCCGCGCGGCCGGCACCGCGGCCTGAACCACAACCCGCACCACAACCGGCACAACCCGTTGAACCGCGACCGGCGGAACCTGCATCGCAGTCGGCCGGAGGTGACGAGTGGGCGGATCTGTACGATGACATGCCCGAGCATCCGGCGGAACCGGCGCCGCAACCGGCACCCGCCCCGACGGACGACGGCGAGCCGGAACGCCAGGCGCCGCAGGAGGATGACGAGGCGGCGGCGTTCGCCAGCGCGGTCGGCGCACCCGACTGGCTGACCCACGCCCAACCCTCCAAACCGCTCGACCTCGACTGGTCGGACGACGGGGAGGACGCCCCCGCGCCCCAGGCCGGCCCCGACCCGTGGGAGCAGGAGACGGACGCGCCCGCCAACACCAAGCCGGAACGGCACAACCTGTTCGGGCGCAAACATCACGAGCCCGAACCCGAGCCGGAGTCGAAGAACCCCGACCCGTGGGGACTGGACGATACCGACCCGTGGGAACTGCCGGGTGATACGCCCGCCGAACCGGAACCGGAACGGCACGGCCTGTCCGGGCGCAAGCCCGAACCGGAGCCGAAGAACCCCGACCCGTGGGGACAGGACGATACCGACCCGTGGGAACTGCCGGGCGATGCGCCTGCAGGAGACGACCCGTGGGGGCGGGAGACGGACACGCACCCTGAACCGGAGCCGGAACGGCATGACCCGTCCGGGCGCAAGCCCGAACCGAAGCCGGAGGACCCCGACCCGTGGAAACTGGCGGATGATACGCCCGCCGAACCGGAGCCGGAACGCCGCAGCCCGTTCTCACGCAACCGCCGCAAACCGGAGCCTGAACCAGAACCGGAGGACACCGACCCGTGGAACGCCGCGGATGATACGCCGGCCACCCCGGGCGCCTCCGACCCGTGGGACGGGGACGACGAGCCGATGTACGACCCGGACGGGGGGAAACCGCCGCGCGACCCGGCCGACCTGAAACGCATCGGGCGCATCGCCCTCATCGTCGCCCTCGCCATCGCCCTGATCCTCGGCACGGCCGCCGGTGTCGGCATGATCCGCCGCTCCAACGCGGCCAAGGCCCGGCAGGCCGCCGTCACCGCCGCCTGCAAGACGTACGACAGCGAGGCGTCCCGCGCCCGCACCCTGGCCTCCCAGGCCAAGACGCTCGGCGTGACGGCCGGCGCGGCACCCGTCTCATGCCCGCAGGATGCGGCCAAGGCGAAACGCGCGACAAGCCAATTGAAAACCCGGGACGACGCGCTCGAACAGAGCCTGCAGAAGGCGGTGCAGGCGAAATGGAAGCCGATAGCCGACGGGCTGAACGCGCTCGCCTCCACCTACCCGGACGGCGGGGAGTCGACCCTGGCCCAGGCGAAAAACCTCGCCGCCCGCACCCCCCGGACGGCCGGCGAACTGGCCGACATGGGCGCCCAGGCCAAGGCGTTGACCGAGCAGGCGAAGAGCGCGCAAGCCAAGGCCGACAAGGAGAAGGCCGACAAGGCCGCCGCCGACGCGGCCGCCCAGGCGCAAGCCCAAGCCCAAGCGCAGGCGCAGGCGCAAGCTGAGGCGCAAGCCAGGGCGCAGGCGCAGGCCGAAGCCGAGGCGCAGCGGAAAGCACAGCAGAGCACGCCGAAACGGACCGCCGCACCCACGCCGCGCCGCACCCACCAGGCACCCGCACCACGCCGCACCTATCGGGCGCCCGCGCCGAGGCAGACCTACCGGGCCCCGCAACCCCAGGCACCCGCCCCGCAGACCCAGGCGCCGCAGGGCAATTCGGACGTGGATATGTAGGCGGTGTCGCACGTTTGTCGCACGTTCGCCCTCCGGGCGGAAAACAGAAGCCGCGGAATCGTTGTGATTCCGCGGCTTTCCGGTCGGGCCGGCGGGATTTGAACCCGCGACCCCTTGACCCCCAGTCAAGTGCGCTACCAAACTGCGCTACGGCCCGATCGGCGCTGTACGCGCCGAAGAGCTAACTTACCACAGCAGTTCAGTCTACGCAACCCGGCGTGGCGTACCCTTCCGATTTCGGTAGGCGCCTACTTCCGCCGCTTTTCACGGACCTTGACGGAAATCTGGACAGGCGAGCCTTCGAATCCGAATTCTTCGCGCAACTGACGCTCCAGATACCGCCGATAGCCGTGCTCGAGGAATCCGGTCGCGAAAATCACGAACCGCGGCGGCCGTGTCGAAGCCTGTGTCGCAAAGAGGATTCTCGGCTGCTTGCCGCCTCGCAGCGGGTGGGGATGCGCCGCCTGGATCCGCCCGAGAAATGCGTTGAGCTTGCCCGTGGGTATGCGCTTGTCCCAAGATTCAAGAGCCGTTTGCATAGCACGAGACAGGCGGTTCGTATGCCACCCGGTCTTCGCCGAGAGATTGACGCGTTCAGCCCACGTCACCCGGTTGAACTCGGTTGCCCACAGACGCTCCAGCCGCTGACGGGAGAATTCGTCCATCAAATCCCACTTATTGAACACCAGGACGATTGCTCGGCCGGCGTCAACCGCCTGGCTCATGACTTTCAGGTCCTGATCGGCGATCGGCTGGGACGCGTCGAACAGGACCAACGCAAGTTCCGCACGCTCGATAGCCGCTTGGGTGCGCAGTGAGGAATAGTATTCCGCGCCGGACAGCTTGTGCTGGCGACGCTTGATACCGGCGGTATCGATGAACAGCCAGTCTTGGCCATCCATCGAGATGATCTCATCGACCGGATCCCTTGTGGTGCCGGCTAGATCATTGACAACCGAACGCTCCTCGTGGGCGAGTTGGTTGAGCAACGATGATTTGCCGACATTCGGCCGCCCGACGAGCGCGACACGCCGCAGATGCGACGGCGTCAGGAATCCCGATGTCCGGTCAGCGGACTTCAGGGAGTCCAACGCGGCGTCAAGCAGCTCGCCGACTCCCCTGCCGTGCATGGCTGAGATGCCATAGGGCTCTCCGAGGCCAAGCTTCCAGAATTCCGCGGTGAGATACTCGCTTTGCGCGTCGTCGACCTTGTTGACCGCGAGCGTCACCGGCTTGCCGGCCGCCCGCAGCATGTTGACAATCCGCTCATCGGTGTCGGTCATACCGATTTGCCCGTCCACCACGAAAATCACAGCGTCGGCGAGTCTTACCGCCACCTGCGCTTGGGACGCAATCGCCGAGGCGATGCCTTCAACGTCGGCTTCCCAGCCACCGGTGTCGACGAGTTTGAAATCGGTACCTGCCCATTCGGCGTCGTAGCTGACGCGGTCGCGGGTGACCCCCGGGGTGTCCTCAACGACCGCCGCGCGGCGACCAAGAATACGGTTCACCAACGTGGATTTTCCGACATTCGGCCGTCCGACCACCGCGATGACACCGACCTGCTTGCCTGAACCGGCATCGGCGTCGCCTTCGTCTTCGCCCGCGATGAGTTCTCGGTCTTCCTCGTCGAGCTCGTATCCTTCGAGATTCGCGGCGTACTCCTGGTACTGCTGCTCCTCGATCGCTTGATCAACCAATGCGATGAGCTGGTCCAAGGTCTGTTCGAAGGTCAGATCCGAGTTATCCAAGGTCACGACCCCATCGGCGGCGGTCAGGAAACTGGTGACCTTCGAGTCCATGCGATCGCGTTTCGCGACATCCTCAGCGCCAACGCCCTGCGCGGATTGCCCGCTCCGGCGTGCCTGACGCACTTCCTCGCGCGCGGTCAGCAACACTCGTACTTCGGCATCGGGGGCCACGACGGTGGTGATGTCACGTCCTTCAGCGACGATGCCACGTCCTTGCGAGAAGGAATCCCCCGACGCTTCACGGGCGATATACGCGCGCTGCGCCGCGATGAGCACATGGCGGACGGGGATGATGCCCGACACCCGCGACACATGGGTGGACACCTCGGAAGATCTGATGTCCTCGCTGATGTCCTCACCGTCGGCGAGCACAATCGGACGGTCAGGGTCTACTGAGATATCGAAATGGTCTTCGGTGAAGAACTCCCCCACCGTCTCAGTAATCTGCTGCTCATCAATCTGCGCGGCGTCAAGATCGATGCCCTGATTGAGGCACCACCATGCGCATGCGCGATACATGGCTCCGGTATCAAGGTATGCGAAACCGAAATGTCTGGCCAGTTCCTTCGCCGTGGATGATTTTCCGACACCGGCGGGGCCGTCAATGGCGACACGGATCACAGTCCGACCTCCTTGGCAAGTGAACGAACCTCAGTCTGAGACAGCACGCGGTATGAACCTGATTTGAGATCACCGAGCTTGATCGGGCCGATCTGCGTGCGCACCAGGCGCTTGACGGGGAACCCGACCGCGTCGAAAATACGACGGACAATCCGGTTCTTGCCCGAATGCAATACGACCTTTACCAAGGTCGTGTCATGGTTGGCGTCGATGATGGCGCAATGGTCAAGGCGAATCCAGCCGTCGTCTAGCTGCACGCCTTGAGAGACAAGACGCCGGCATACATTGCCGCTGATCCTGCCCTGCAGGGTGGCGATGTAGGTTTTCTCCACCTCGTATTTGGGATGCATGACATGCTGGCTGAGTTCACCGTCATTCGTCATGAGGATGAGCCCTTCCGAGTCATAATCGAGGCGTCCCATATGGAAGATGCGCTCATACTTGTCGCCGACGATGTCCCGCAAGGTATAACGCCCCTTGGGGTCGTCCATGGTGCTGAGCACCTTGCGCGGCTTATTAAGCGCAAGCGTGATGTGATTAGGGTTCAGGCGGACGCGGGAGCCGTCGACACGAATCTCCTGCTTGCTCGGATCGGCACGGGTGCCGAGCTCGGTCACCAATTCGCCGTCAACCTCGACACGACCGTCGAGGATGATCTGCTCGCACTTGCGCCTCGAACCGAAACCGGCTTGTGCGAGGATCTTCTGCAGGCGAATGCCTTCTTGATTATTGTCATGTGCTTTCAATGCACGAGAATATGCGTTTGGCATCGTTCTCCCAACGTGGCCGGACGGCGCCATCGGAGCCGTCATGGATAGATATCTGGTGTCGTGATGCACTCGCAACGGTACTCGCCATGGCATGAACTGCGAGACACACGACATAGATATTGTAGCGTAAGGCACAGAAAAGCGTCCCTGCTGGTAGAATGTCACACGTCCGGCGGATATGGCCGCGCTTCAGGCCGGAGCCTTGTCCGCTATTCCCCTAGAGAAAGAACAATCAATGACTGATACGGGATCGCAGCGCGCCAGTGACGCGGCATCATGCACGAAGGAACCACTTGCGGTACGCGTGGGCGCTGAACTTGCGGGAAGCTTCATCGTATTCTTCGCGATTTACAGCTTCACAACTTTCGGAACCGCCCTGTTCGGCATCAATATGGCGTTCATCGCCCTGGCCACCGGTATCGCGTACGCCGCGGTGACACTGGTGTTCTCAAAGGTGTCCGGCGGACAGCTGAACCCGGCGATCACCCTCGCTGCAATACTGACCGGCAAGACCAAGGTACTCGACGGTATCCTCTACATCATCGCCCAGGTGCTGGGCGGTATCGCCGCCGGCGCGCTGATTGTGCGTATCCTGCCGACGACCGAAACCCTCACCGCGAAGATCTGGCTGACCGATGCCGTCAACGGCTTCGGCAACGGCTCCGTCTCCGCATCCACGCTGAGCAGCGTGAGCGCCTCCTTTGACATCACCCTGGCTGTCGTGGTCGAAATCATCGCAAGCATTGTGGTGATTGCCGCCGCTGTGACGACCATGGACAAGGAGACCACGGCGGTTTCGCACGCTGCGGCCATTGGTTTCGCCTATGGTCTGGGCGCCGCGATGACCTATCCGGTCACCGGAGCCGGCATGAACCCCGCACGCTCCACCGGCATCGCCCTGTTCGCACGCAACGCCGGACTGTCTCAGAACCCGCTGCAGCAGCTGTGGGTATTCTGGATTTGCCCGATTCTCGCTGCGGCGATTGTCGCGATGGTCATGATCGGTGCGCAGTTGCTGCGTGACAATGCCAACGCCAAGCAGCAGGTTGTCAATGACACCGCCGCGCAACAGAATGTAGCTGATACCGATGCACTCACCCAGACCGGCAACGATGCGGCGCAAACCGCTGCCGAGCATGCCGAGCAGGAAACGTCCGCGGCTTCAGAGCATAACGCGGATGCTCAGATCGAGCAGTGAGACTCCGACACCAAAACACAGGGACATTGACGCATCGAATGCCACGGACCGGACCTTCCATGGGCTGCGTTCACGTAGGATGATGCGCATTGTTCCCAAGACGATGGCCGTCGCAGCGAGCAACGCTGTGGCGGCCATCGTATATCCGAAGGCGGCAAGGATGCCACTGACACATACCAACAGCGCCACGATCCATTCACATACCGGTTTGCCTTCTTTGGCTTCAGACACATACGGATGCTCTTGCGGCATGGTGGCCTCCTCGTGGCGGTTAGGAACAGATGTCACACCGACAATCGGTGTGCGGCGAGTCCCATTGTCGATATCTTGACGCGTCAAAGGGAAGAATACCTGTCCGTTTCGACGTGATACCGAAATCGCTGAGGAATATGACAGCACGGTACGAGTCGATTGGCGGCACCGGAAATCAGCCAGCCTGGAACACACGGCACCGCTGAGTACCGACCACTGAAACGCGACCAATGGTGGCTACCGCATCACCAGGAAGTCGCAACTAGGAAGTCGCATCCATATGCAAAAAGGCGGCGCCCGGACCGAAGACCAGACACCGCCCCTAACCGGCCGTTACGCCGAAAACCGCGAATCAGTGGAAGAAGTGGCGGGTTCCCGTGACGTACATGGTAATGCCGGCTTTACGAGCCGCTTCGAAAACTTCCTCATCGCGAATGGATCCACCGGGCTGCACAATCGCCTTGACACCGGCGTTGATGAGGTATTCCGCGCCATCGGCGAACGGGAAGAACGCATCGGAAGCGGCGACCGAGCCAGTGGTACGGTCGGCGCCATCAGCCAGCGTATTGGCACGTTCGACGGCGAGATGGCAGGAATCCACACGGTTGACCTGTCCCATGCCGATGCCGACGGTCGCCTGATCATGGGCGATGAGAATGGCGTTCGACTTCACGCAACGAATGGCACGCCAAGCGAACTCGAGGTCGCGCAACGTATCGGCATCCGCGGGATCGCCGGAGACAAGCTTCCACGCATCTGGGCTGTCGCCGGGGGCGTTGATAAGATCAGTGGTCTGCACGAGCAGTCCCCCGTCGATCTGACGGTACTGCTGCTTGGCGCGAGGAGGTTCGGCGACCTTCAGGATACGAAGGTTCTTCTTCTTGGTCTTGAGCAGCTCAAGGGCTTCCGGCTCATAGTCGGGGGCGACGATGACCTCAGTGAAGATCGGCCGCACGTTCTGGGCCATTTCAAGCGTCACCGTGGTGTTCGCGGCAATGACACCGCCGTAAGCGCTCATCGGGTCGCAGGCATGCGCCTTCTTGTGGGCTTCGGCGACGGTCTTGCCGAGAGCCAGACCGCAAGGATTGTTGTGCTTGACGACGGCGACGGCAATGCTCGGGGCGAAATCCCACACGGCGCGCCAAGCAGCATCGGCGTCAACGTAATTGTTGTAGCTCATGGGCTTGCCGCCGAGCTGTTCGGCATGGGCGAACCCGTTCTGGTTCAGCGGATCCAAGTAGAGAGCTGCCTGCTGATGCGGGTTCTCGCCATACCGCAGCAGATGGGAGCGATCCCACGTACGCGTGTATGCCTTCGGGAACACGGTATCCTCATTGGGAATGTCGTCATCCGCCGCAGACTGGTCGGCGGTGATGCTTTCCGGCTTCGGCCACTGTTTGGACGTCCACTCGTTGATGGTCGCGTCATAGGCGGCTGTGTGGGCGAAAGCCTTGGCGGCGAGCCAACGACGCTCCTCAAGGCTGAACCCACGACCGTCTTCGATGCGCTTGGCCACCAGCGCATAGTCAGCGGGATCGGTAATGATGGCGACTGTGGCGCTGTTCTTCGCCGCTGCGCGAACCATGGACGGGCCGCCGATATCTATTTTCTCGATGGTGTCCGCCTCATTCGCACCGGAACGGACGGTATCCGCGAACGGATACAGGTTGACCACCACCAGGTCGAAAGGCTTGATGCCCAGCGTTTGCAGCTGCTTGACATGCTCGGGGTTGGTCATATCGGCAAGGATGCCCGCATGAATGTGAGGATCAAGGGTCTTGACACGGCCATCAAGGCTTTCCGGGAAGCCGGTGACTTCACTGACCTCAGTCACGTTGACACCAAGTTCGGCGAGACGCTTGGCGGTCGAACCGGTGGAGACGACTTCAGTGCTTGCGGCGATGAACGCCTGTGCAAGCACGTCGATGCCTTCCTTGTGGAATACGGATACGAGGGCCCGTTTAATCGGCCTGTTCGTTGATGCCATCCTGTTCCTCCTTGGTGGTTGTTGTCGCATAATCGGCGACGATAGGTGCGCTGGCGACACCTCGCGGTTGTCTGTCAGCCGTATTCCCGGTTGACTGACTGTTCTTGGCCGGGCGCAGATGCGACCAACACAAGCGTAATCCATACCATGCCGCATCGGCAACGATGACCGCCGCCCATGTGACGAATAATCCGACGATGGTCGGATGTCCTACGGCGCGTGTCGAAGCCACGACGTCGACGCCGACGTGCGCGAGCCGATGCGCTCCCAACGCACCGTTGGACAAGGCGAACATGCACGACGACCCCAAAGCCACGAGCGCCCCCGAAATGCAGAATGAGCCAAGCGGATAGGCGAACATGATAATGTCGCTCACCACTGTGGCACGGTCGTCTCCGGCGCGGGGCGCCCTAATGGCGAAACCGGTCGGCGACAACATGAATGCGAGGGCGCAGACGAGAGATATAATCAGCGGAAGCGACAAGAGGAACGAGCGCAACCCATCATTGCCGATGGCTTGCGGGAAAATGCCGAACAGCGGCACACCCGGCAGGTCCGTGGACTGTCCGATCCACATCGTGAAATGTGCAAGCTCCCCTATGCGGAATCCAGACCCGAACATCCAAGACAAGGACCAGATGCACAGGTTGGGCAGCCACGCGAGTGAACATACCGATGTCATGATGCGTGATCCCACGCCCATCGCATCAAGTTCAAAAATCTTGGATACGGCATCGGCGCCGTAGACAATCCAGACCACCACATCGATGCACGCCAACAGAACGTATATGCCTAGCAGCGTCAAGCCCAGTGCCACGCCGAGCGACAGCGCCCGCCTGAGTTCACGGGACACATGCTGGCTGACGAACGCCTTGATGCGTTGCCACGATTGGCTTACCGGGAACGCCCCGAGTACAAAGGCCACAGTGAATACAAAGCCGGTTTTTACCGCCACGATGCCGATATTGTCAAGCAGGCCCACGGAGATATGGAAGGTGAAGGCCATGTTGAGGGACATCCATGTGATGAGCCCGCCAAAATATGCGGCCCAAGACAGATGACGCTTGCGAGCGATGGATGCGAGCAACCACACCATCAACAGCGTCAGTGTCAGAGGAATCACACTCAGGGTGATTGCGCTGGTCTGGAATCCAATCCCTTGGCTGAGCAGTATCATGCTTTGCGTCAGTGAGAAGGCATAGTCTGTCAGACCGCCGGTACCCTCTTCCATGGATATGACTAGCAGAAGCAGTGAAATCAGCAACCAGAGCGCAAGCGCATATAACGCCATGGAGGCCGCCGCGAAGACGACCCCCTTAACGAATGAAACGCACCGTTCTTTCATGCGGCGATGGATTGCAATGCCTTGCGCATGAGGTCAGCGGTCTGACGCGGTGTCTTGCCGACAGGAATCCCGACGGCTTCCAGCGCAATCTTTTTATCTTGCGCGGTGCCTTTTCCACCGGAGACGATGGCGCCTGCATGACCCATCTGCTTGCCTTCAGGAGCCGTGAAACCTGCGATATAGGCGACGACGGGCTTGGTCATGTGCTTGCTGGCCCATGCGGCGGCATCCTGTTCGGCGCTTCCGCCGATCTCGCCAATCATGACGACGCCCTTGGTGGCGTCATCGGCTTCGAACTGTTCCAACGCTTCCTGGAGTGTCGTGCCGACGATGGGGTCACCTCCCACGCCTACGCACGCGGTGAAACCAATGTCGGAGAGTTCACCCATGAGCTGGTAGGTGAGCGTACCGGATTTCGACACGAGGCCGAGCGGACCGCGGTGGACGATGCCCTCGGGGATGATGCCAAGGTTGACGCCGTGAGCACCGTCAGTCGCCGGCAATGTAATCAGGCCCGGGCAGTTCGGTCCGATGATACGGACGCCCTTGCGCAAGGCGAGTTCGACGAAGTATGCGGAATCGGCAACGGGAATGCCCTCGGTGATGACGACGATCGTGCCGATACCGGCTTGAATCGCTTCGACAACAGCGTCTTTGGCGAAGCGCGGAGGTACGAAGATGACACTCGCCTTGGCTCCGGTAGCTTTGATCGCTTCGCTGCATGTCGCGTATACGGGAATGACCGCATCCTTGCCTTCACGGGCCTTCGGGTAGGTGACGGTCGTGCCTGCCTTGCGAGGATTGACACCACCGACGATATTCGTCCCCGCCTTGAGCATTCTTGCCGTATGTGTCATGCCCTGATGGCCCGTCATGCCCTGGACGATGACCGGGGCACCATCTTCAACGAACAACGTCATTTCGTGGCCTCCTTGCTGGACGATGCGGCAGCGATGCGTGCGGCCTGTTGTGCTGCTTCCTCCATGGTGTCATAGACATGAAGGTTCGGGTCATTGGCATCAGCGAGCATGCGCAGACCTTCCTGTGCAGCGTTGCCATCGAATCGGACAACAATCGGCTTGACGGTCTCGATGGCTTGTAATGCGCCGAGAATGCCGGCGGCGACTTGCTCACATGAGGTGATGCCGCCATAGACGTTCACGAAGACAGAACGCACTTGCGGGTCAGACAGCACAATCTCCAAGCTGTTGCGCATGACCTCGGCTGAGGCGCCGCCGCCGATGTCGAGGAAGTTCGCCGGCTTGATGCCGGTGCCCTGTTCCTCGCCGGCTCCCGAAACCGCATCAAGCGAGCTCATGACGAGTCCTGCGCCATTGCCGATGACGCCGACCTGTCCGGTCAGATGTACATAGTGCAGTCCGAGTTCTTTCGCCTTGCGCTCGTAGGGGTCAAGCTGCGTGGCGCCTTCGAAACGCTTCCAACCGTCATGCCGGTACGAGGCGTTGTCGTCGAGCGAAATCTTGGCATCGAGCGCGCACAACGATTTGCTTGATTCATCTTGCGGGTCGCCGATTTTGGCGAGCGGGTTGATTTCCACGAGCGTAGCGTCGTTGGTCTTGAAGCACTGCCACATATTCAGCAGGATGCGCGCAGCCTGGTCGACGTCCGCATGGTAGAACCCAATGTTGCGCGCCATTTCAGTCGCGGCATCGAGGTCGAAAGTGTCCAACGCGTTGATGTGCAGGCGCTTGACCGATTCGGGATGGGCCTTGGCGATTTCCTCGACTTCGGTGCCACCGTTCGCTGTCGCGAGCACATCGAAATCACGCGAGGTGCGGTCCACTGAAATCGAGACATAGTATTCGTGGATGACGTTCTTGGCTTCCGCGACCAGTACGCCACGAACCTGATGGCCATGGATGACCATGGGGAAGATGGCATTCGCCGCAGCGACAGCTTCATCGCGTGTATGGGCAATCTTGACGCCGCCTGCTTGACCGCGATGGCCGATTTTCACCTGAGCCTTGATGACGCACGGATATCCGATGGTATCCGCAGCCTGGGCGACTTCGTCGGCATTCGACGCATAAATCCCGCTTGGGGTGGGAATTCCTTGCTCGTCAAGCAGCTGGCGAGCCTGATACTCGTATAAATCCATTTCTGCCTCTCTTCATCCGGTCACGCCGGCATGGACACCAGTGTGCTCGTAGGGTATGGACCGAGACTGCCGATTCCGTCAAGCCCTTCGAGTTGCATCACAAAGCTGAAACCGGCGATGGTGCCGCCGCATTTGCGAATCAGGTCCGTTGCCGCCTTCGCTGTGCCGCCCGTTGCGATGAGATCGTCGACAATCAGTACGCGTTCGCCGGAGCTGACCGCATCGGATTCCACTTCCACACGGGCTTGCCCGTATTCCAAGGTGTAATCCTCGCCGATGACGGGTGGCGGCAGCTTGCCCGCCTTGCGTACTGCGATGAACCCCTTGCCAAGTCGGGCGGCAAGCGCCGGACCGAACAGAAAGCCCCTGGCTTCCAGCCCTGCTACAGAGTCAAAGGAATCAGCAGGAACCGGCAATGCCTTTTCAAGGCCTTCCAAGAGGATCTGCAGACCTTTCGCGTCCTCGAGAACCGGCATGAAATCACGGAAGTTGATGCCTTCCTTGGGGAATCCAAGCACTGAACGGAACAGGGAGGTCATGTATTCGGCCTTGTCCCTGCCTACTAGTTCCAGTTGTCTGATATGGATATCGGATGCCATCGATGGGACCTGATCTTTCTGGTTGCTGTGTTGCCGGATTCGCCGGGCTGCAAATCGAGACGGAAACCGACTATGATAGGTTATTTGGCTTCGTTGTCGGATGCTTTGTCTTCGGTATCGGCTTTACCTGCTTCAGCCGGTGCAGCTGTATCAGCGGTGCCATCCGCCGATGACGCATTCTGCACGTCGGTTCGCTCGGTGTCAGAAACCTCAGTCTCGGACGCCACAGACGTGCCCTCGGCCCCCTCGCTGCTGGCATCTTCCTGCTGCAAATCATTGGCTTCGGCCTCGTCGTCATCGATGAACGCCGGACGCACGTACTTTCCGGCGACGGCGTTGAGCTTGAAGCGCAGACGAGAGCCTTCGGAATCCACGACGATTTCCTCGTACTTCTCGTCCACGGATACAATCGTGGCGATGATGCCGCCACGAAGCACGACGAGAGTGCCCGGGACCATGGCCTCGCGCAATTCTTCCTGCTGCTGCTTCTGCTGCTTCTTCATACGCCGTGAACTCATCCACATCATGAAGATGAACAGGATGAGGATGACGATCATAACCATATTAGGATCGAGATTCTGAGACATGGGACTCCTGACGTGCTAGCGGGGTGCTATCCAAATATCTAACCTTAGAATAGCTTGTTGACATCATCCTGGGGTTCAAGGCCGAGATGTCTCCAGGCCTTAGCCGTTGCGACACGGCCTTTCGGAGTGCGTACGAGGAATCCCTCGCGGACAAGATACGGCTCACATACCGTCTCCACGGTTTCCGATTCCTCGCCCACCATCGCCGACAGATTGTTCAAGCCAACTGGTCCGCCGTTGAAATTACGGCAGATTGCCTGCAATACGGCAATATCGAGTCTGTCCAATCCTTCGGAATCGATCTGGTACAGAGCCAGCGCCTGAGTGACCGCATCGACGTCCACACTTTCCAAATCATGGACGATTGCCCAGTCGCGCACACGACGCAGCAACCGGTTCGCGATACGCGGCGTCCCCCTGGATCTCAGGGATAGCTGATGCGCCGCGCCTTCTTCCAATTCCACGCCAAGCACCGAAGCGGACCGCTCGATGAGTTTCTCCAACTCCTCATGTGGATAGAAATCCAGATGCGCGGTAAAACCGAAACGCGCCCGAAGCGGCGAAGGCAACATGCCTTCCCTTGTGGTGGCGCCAATCACCGTGAAGCGCGGCAAAGTCAACGGGATGGATGATGCACCGGGCCCCTTGCCGACCATGACATCGACACGGAAATCCTCCATGGCGATGTACAGCAGCTCCTCTGCCGGCCGAGGCAGACGATGGATCTCGTCGATGAACAGCACTTCTCCGGCGTCCAACGAGCTGAGAATGGATGCGAGATCCCCCGCATGCTGGATGGCAGGCCCCGAAGTTACCCTGATCGGCACGCCGAGTTCGTTGGCCACGATCATGGCGAGTGTGGTCTTGCCCAGTCCTGGAGGGCCCGCCAGGAGGATATGGTCCGGGGGAACCTCACGTTTGCGTGCTGCGTCAAGGAACAGCTGCAATTGTGCTTTGAGCCGTGGCTGCCCGATGAACCCTTCAAGGACATGGGGACGCAGCTCCTCATCGCTCACTGGCTCGCTGTCCAATGGCTGCGAAGATACCATACGCAGGGATTCTTCCCTGGCGCCATCATTGTTCACCGTCGTGTCTTCAGATTGTCGCATATCTCACCTGTGCCCTTCTCATGCATTATCGCCCGCGGTCAAGTTCGGTCAGCGCCAGTTTGAGCACACGAGGCACGTCCTTCTCGCCTATCGGAGTTTCAATATCGTGGTCGCGGCATGCGCGTTCGACGGCATTCAAGGCATCCTGCTGACGCCATCCAAGCGAGATAAGCCCTTCAACGACCTGTTGGGCACCCGTGTCCACCGGCGACTGAGCTGGGGCGGATGCACCCTCGACTTGGGACAGATCAAGCGAGCCTTTAAGCTCTAGGATGATTTTCTGTGCCCCCTTCTTGCCGAGCCCCGGCGCTTTGGCCAACGCGGTGGCATCCCCGTCGGCAACCGCCCTGGCAAGACGGTCAGGCGGCAAGGTAGACAAGAGCGAAAGGGCGACTTTCGGGCCGATGCCGCTCACTTTTTGCAGCTGGAGGAACATCTTTTTCTCAGCGGACGACAGGAATCCATACAACGTGATGGCATCCTGGGTGACCGCCATGGAGATGTACACGGTAGCGGATTGCCCTGAGTGCAATGAGGCGAGATCAGTCTGCGGCATACGGACGTCAAAGCCCACACCGCTGACATCAAGCACGACCCCGGACTGGTCGACCGCTGCGACCTGCCCATGAAGCATGGCGATCATATTGCCTCCTTCAGACTGTGTGACCATCAATCGAACATATGTTCGATAGCTTACATGCCGCGGTCGACTCCGCGGCGACGTTTCGCCCGCTGCGCTGCGACCGCCCACTGTCGTTGCGCAGCGGTCAGATGTTGCTCGCGTTCGCCGCCCTGCAACGCCCCTGCCGGCCTCAACGCATGGCACATCGCTTGCGCCAACGCGTCGGCGGCATCAGGCGGGGTGGGCATCTCGGACAGGTTCAGGATACGCATGACCATACGTTCGACTTGGAGCTTGTCCGCTTTGCCGTTGCCAGTGATCGCGAGTTTGACTTCGGTCGGGGTGTGCAAAGCGACGGGTATCCCCCGCTGCGCGGCAGCGAGCATGGCCATCCCCGCCGCCTGCGCGGTTCCGAGCACGGTGTTGCGATTGGCCTGCGCGAACACGCGTTCAATGGATACCGTGTCAGGGACAAAGCGTTCGATTTTATCAACCAGTCCGTTGTAAATCGAAAGCAGCCTCAAATCCTGGGAAGTGTCGGGGCTGGTGCGGATGACATCGACATGGATAAAAGAAAGCCGGCGTGATGCGCCGGCTTCCACCACGCCGACCCCGCACCGAGTCAGGCCGGGATCAACGCCAAGGATGATCAACAGATCACTCCTCTTCCTCCAATTGGGCCATCACCTCGTCGGATGCGGTCCAGTTGCTGTAAATGTTCTGGACATCGTCGAGGTCGTCGAGGTTGTCGATCAGCTTGGACACCTTGCGGGCGTCGTCGAGGCTGAGCTCAATCTCGTTCTTCGGAATCATGACCAGATCGGCGGAATCGTAGTCGATGCCAGCTTCCTGGAGACCCTTGCGGACCGTGATGAGATCCGCGGGATCGGTGATCACGCTGAACACGTCACCGTCGTCGGACACATCCTCGGCGCCGGCTTCGGCTGCGATCTCGAAGAGCTTGTCGTAATCCAAGCCCTCGGACGGCACCTCGATTTGGCCCTTGCGCTCGAAGTTGAAGCTCACGGCGCCGGACGTGGCCAAGGAACCGTTGCCCTTGGTCAGTGTGGAACGCACTTCAGCCGCGGCGCGGTTGCGGTTATCGGTCAGGCATTCAATGATGAGGCCGACGCCGGCAGGCGCATACCCTTCGTACACGATGTCCTCGTAGTTGGCGGCACCGTCTTCCTCACCAGAGCCACGCTTGACGGCGCGCTTGATGTTGTCGGCAGGCATGGATGCCTTCTTGGCCTTGACGATCGCATCATACAGCGTCGGGTTGCCGTCGGGGTCGCCGCCGCCCAGACGGGCTGCGATCTCGATGTTCTTGATCAGCTTCGCGAACAGCTTGCCGCGCTTGGCGTCAATGGCGGCCTTCTTATGCTTGGTGGTCGCCCACTTGGAATGCCCTGACATAATGCTCCTAGCAGATACGGGTACGATAAACACACCGATTGTAAAGCGCTTTCAAGACAAGACCTCGGCGTACACGCCGAGCACCTGGTCTACGACGCTGCTCCAGTCATACCGCAATGCGCGGTGCTGCCCGGCTTGCCCAAGTGACTCACGGGTTTGACGGTCAGCGATCAACGAACAGACCACGGCAGCGCAATCACGATCATCGCCGTTGCCGAACAACGCGGCTGCACGGCCTTCATCTGCGACAGCCACGAATGCAGGAAGATCGGAAGCCACGACAGGGCATCCCGCCGCCATCGCTTCGGCAAGCACGATACCGAAGCTTTCACCGCCGGTCTGGGGCGCCACGTAGACGCTGAGCGAGCGATAGAACCTCGCTTTATCGTCGTCACTGATTCGGCCAAGGAATTCCATATGATCCATCAGATGCCCGGACGGGTCGACAGTGTTGACGATGGTTTTGCCTTCGCGTTCGCCATCACCTGCACACAGGAACCGGGCCTCGGGGTATTGGTCGAGAATCCTTGCGGTCGCGCGGCAGAACACTGCAAAGCCTTTGCGCTCCTCCCCCATTCTGCCGAGAAACCCGATGGTGGGACTGGTGTCGTCGCCCTGCCAAGAGGGTATGGGCGTCGCAAGAGAAAACTGGCGAGTGGAGATGCCATTGGGAATCACCGATACGGGCATATCCTGCGGCAGATACCGTTGCGCGACGGTTCGGGAGGCATCGCTGACACAGATGGCGTGGGCCAACGGCCGTAAATACCGGTTGAGATAGCCCTGGAAGAAACGCAGTGCAAATGGATAATCATTGAACGCGGCATGGAAAGTTCCGACCAACGGAGGATGATGCACCATGGTCAACGGCTTATGACTCAGGGACGGCGCCTCTGGTTCATGAAGATGCACGATGTCGAAATGCCCTTGTCTGACCCAACGACGCACTTGAGCCCCCACGAATCCGAAATAACTCAGCCGCGATACTGAACCGTTGTAGGGAATCGCAAAGGAGGTACCGACCGTCTGCACCCACAACGGCATATCGTTGGTCCGTCGTCCGGGCGCGAGGACCTCGACCTCGTGGCCTCGTGCAATCAGTTCCTTCGCAAAATCACGGATATGGAACTGCACGCCGCCCGGCGTTTCGAAGGAATATGGCGATATGATGCCGACGCGTAGTTTCCGGCCATGCAGTGGATCGTGCTGATCGTGCATATCACAGTCTGTATCGTCGCGAAAATCTGCGTTCGACATCATGTCCTTTCTTCCGTCGGAAGGCAATAGTCATAGCCTACACCGCCTGCAAACGTCGGTGAAGCGGTCATATGCCGCGGCGACGACGTTCAATCAATGCCAGCACTTCATCCGGCACGTCCTTGAGCCGCGAGACGTCAAGATCCTCAATGAAAATCGGCTGAAGCATATGCCAATCCTGCGGATGCTGCGCGATTCCCCGTGACCAGACGTCAACCCACGCCTGGCTGATATCGTGAATCGCCTGTTCGCGGGGAAGACCAGCGAACCGGGCGACATCGATTGGAGCGCTGACATGGCAGACATACCCGTATGGGGTACGGGCTGTCCTGCGTCTTTCTCCATGCAGACGTTCACGATACATATTGACGACATACAGGGGCAAGCCGGTGTCATAGGCCAAGGTTGCAGGCCCTCGCGCCACACGAATCATCGAGTCGAAGGCGTGGACGAATTCGCCGTGACGGCTCAGATCACGGTCTGCGAGTAGCGGCACCACCACATGCGGCTTGACCAGTTTTTCCTCCAGTTTGCCGATCAGGCCGGGCTGACCGGTGAGCAGGATTGAAATGCCCAGGGACCGTCTGATGTCCACGAAAGTCTTGAGCAGTTCTTCGTTCTTCAGCCGTTCGGCGACCGTGGTCACCGGGGCGACATCGCGATACGCCCAATACCCGGCGTAATCCCAATTGCCTTGATGTCCCATAGCGATGGGCGCCGAACCGGCTTGCGCACGCGTGGATTCGATGATCAGCGCACACCCGGGGCCGGCCCCGCGTACACGGGCACTCAGGCACTCATCGCTTCTGCCGCCGACCGTCATGGCTTCAGAAAAATAGGTGAAATAGGACCGCATCGCCCGGTGGGAAACATGCCGCAGATGCATCCTGTTCTGGATTGCCGCCCATACGCCGTCATGTTCAGACCGGTTGCGGTCATGCAATACGTGTGACAGGTTGCGTTCCAATTGCTTGACGCCTCCGGCGCGCGTCAGCCAAGCGATATCAGCGGCGAACAGGAACAGCCCCCTGACCAGCCGCTCAGGCAGCATGCCGGCGTGCTTGGCGATGAAGATAAGGACCCTGTCAAGCATGGCCGGTGTTACCGCTCGTTGGTGCCGATATTGGAATCCCGCTCATCGGCTTTCATCTGACGCCGCACTTCGAAAATCCTCTGGAACACCGTAATCAGGCCGAGCACAGCCAAGAGCGCCATCGCGATGGCAAGCCACAGCCCGTTATGGGTCAATCCGGTCACGAACATGCCGACCAGGATGATGAACAGGCGATCAGCGCGTGTCGCGATGCCGTTTTTCGCCTCATACCCCACGGATTCCGCACGGGCACGGGCATAGGAGGTGACGAATGAGGTCATGATGGAAACGAGCGCGCAGCCGATGCCGACATGAGAGATGACGTCCTCGCCGGATCCGCCGTGCATCCACCAGTCGCTATGCAGGTAGAAAATCAGGATGCAGCCGATGAGAACCGCCCAATCGGCGATTCTGTCAAGGGTTGAATCAAGGAATGCGCCGAATTTCGTTCCCCCGGTGGTCAGCATGGCCACAGAACCGTCCAGGGAATCGAACAGCACGACAATCGCGAGGAAAAACACGAGCGGAATGATCCAACCGGTGATGCCGATCACGACGGACAACGCTATGGACAGAATCGACCCGGTGATGGTGATGCCATTGGCGCTCATATGCATACGCACGCAGACACGGGCGATGGGTTCGGTCAGTTTCTTCCACAGTCCCCGGCAATGTTCCAGCATTGTCTTCAATACCTTTCTTGTCGATTATCGGCAGGCGAATCGGGCGGCACTGAAATGTCCAGTGCCGCCCGAACCCGTTCAGCGCAATGCCGTACTGGTCACTTGGTCGCGGCCGCGAAATCGTCGGCGTTGTTCACTTGGACACGCTTCTTGATGACTTCGAGGATCCACGCCTTAGCCTGGTCCACCGGCACGCCGTTGAGCTGGCTACCGTCACGGAACCTGAAGCTGACAGCGTTCTTCTTGACGTCCTCCTCACCGGCAATAAGCGTGAACGGAACTTTCGACTTGGACGCATTGCGGATCTTCTTACCGAAGCGATCGTCCGAGTTGTCCATCTCGCAGCGCACGAGGTTCTCCTCGAGATCGTCAATGAACGCCTGCAGATGCGGGGCGAACTCGTCGGCGACCGGGATGCCCGTGACCTGCACCGGGGCGAGCCACACCGGGAAGGCGCCGGCGTAATGCTCGAGCAGGATGGCGAAGAAACGCTCAATGGAGCCGAACAGGGCACGGTGAATCATCACCGGGCGCTGGTGGGTGCCATCGGCGGCGATGTATTCGAGGCCGAAGCGCTCAGGCAAGTTGAAGTCGAGCTGGATGGTGGACACCTGCCAGGTACGGCCGATGGCATCGCGCGCCTGAACAGAGATCTTCGGGCCGTAGAACGCGGCACCAGCAGGATCGTCGACGAGTTCGAGTCCGGATTCCTTGGCGACCTCGGCGAGCGTATTGGTCGCTTCCTCCCAGATCTCGTCGGAGCCGACGAACTTGTGGGGATCCTTGGTCGACAATTCCAGATAGAAGTCATTGAGGCCGAAGTCCTTGAGCACCTTGAGCACGAAGGTGAGCAGGCGGCGAAGCTCAGGCTTCATCTGCTCGCGCGTGCAGTAGATATGCGAATCATCCTGAGTCAGACCGCGGACTCGCGTCAGGCCGTGCACCACGCCGGACTTCTCGTAGCGGTACACCGTGCCGAATTCGAACAGCCGCAGCGGTAGTTCGCGGTACGAGCGCTGGCGCGACTTGAAAATCAGATTGTGCATCGGGCAGTTCATCGGCTTGAGGTAGTAGTCGAAGCCCTGCTTGGTGACGTTGCCGTCCGCATCACGTTCCTCGTCAACGCGCATCGGCGGATACATATTGTCCTTGTACCAATGCAGATGCCCGGATGTCTCATACAGGCCGCCCTTGGTGATATGCGGGGTCTGCACGAAGCTGTAATGGGCCTTGCGATGCATTTCGCGAGAGTAATCCTCCATCGCGTTGATGACCGCGGCGCCCTTCGGATGGAACACGGCGAGACCAGGTCCAATCTCCTCCGGGAAGGAGAACAAGTCCATTTCCTGCCCGAGCTTGCGGTGATCGCGCTTGGCAGCCTCTTCCATGCGGGACATATAGGCCTTCAGGTCGTCCTTGCTCGCCCACGCGGTGCCGTAGATACGCTGAAGCATCGGGTTCTTCTCATCGCCGCGCCAATATGCGGCTGCGGTGCGTTCCAGCTTGAATGCCTTGATGTAGCGCGTGTTCGGCAGGTGAGGTCCGCGGCACAGATCCTTCCACACCACATTGCCTTCACGGTCGACATTGTCGTACATGGTCAGCTCGCCCTTGCCGGAGACCTCGGTGGACGCGGCTTCGTCGATTTCGGCTTCCTTGGCGCCAATCAGCTCAAGCTTGTAGGGCTGGCCCGCTTCTTCGGCGCGAGCTTCTTCCTCGCTGACCACGCGGCGGCGGAAGGACTGGGAGGACTTGATGATGCGCTGCATGCGCTTTTCGATTTCCTTGAGATCCTCCGGAGTGAACGGATCCTTGACGTCGAAATCGTAGTAGAAGCCATCCTTGATGACAGGGCCGATGCCGAGCTTGGCATCAGGACGAATCTCCTGCACGGCCTGTGCCATGACGTGGGTTGCGGAGTGCCGCATGATGGCCAGACCGTCCTCGGAATCGAGGGCGATCGACTCAACCTTGTCACCATCGTGAAGAGGGGTGTACAGGTCACGGGGTTCGCCGTTAAGACGCACGGCGATGATGTCTTTGTTGTCGCTGAAGAGATCGACGCCGGTCTGGCTTGCATCCACCTCCTTCACTTCACCGTTGACTGTTATGGAGATGGTTTGTTCTGCCATGAGGTGTCCTTTGCTATCGGGGCCCGCGGTACTAAGGTGCAGGCCTGGACTGTGTGTTACCTCGTTTACGGTAAATGCGGGACACGACATTACGGACAGGCACGGCATGAACGTGCCAGGCGTCCATGGTGAGGCGTGCATGCGAAAGCGTCTTTGCGTGCATGCGAAAGACGCACACAGTAAGACGGCTCGGTAAGACGTGCATCCAGAAGCGCGGCGCGATGACACACCTAGGCGAATGTCAGCATTGTTCTGGGCGACGGTCACTGGCATGTCCCGATACGATAGCTGACACGCCGGCGAACGCGGTTCTTCTTCCCGATGTCGTCGATGTCGAAGTCATCGATGCAGGATTCAAGATCTCGCAGAGTCGTATGTTGCCGGGTGCTCATTGCCTTTTGGACTGAGGATAGGGATTCCACATCGCATGCAATGAAATAGTGTTTAAAACACTGACCGGTGGATTATCAAGCATATTGAGGAATTCCACGACATATTGCCGTGGAAGGGCGTGTTCGGCCATGGATATCACTGTTCCTCTTTTTTCGAGGCTGGCTCATTGGGTTTCCTGAGAATCTTTGCCGTTGTATAAGTCAGATTGGCAAGCATGACCAGGATGATCACGGCCATGAGCGCTATGTTGCCGGTTGGGAAAATGGCCATCAGTGCCGCAAGCAGGCAAACGGTCGTGGAGAGCGAGAGGACTATATCGGTATTCGAGTTGTTGTTTTTCATTGTTTTGCTCCTAATTATGGTGATGAGGTTGGTGACAGTTTACCATGACGGACACCGTGGGAAACGAGCGAATGGGGATGAAAATGCGTAACGGATTGCGCAGTAAGGTGAATTGTATGGATGAGGGGGATACCACCATCAGTCTGTCTTTTTGGAAATAGGCAGGCGCATCCTTGTGTCCCGGTTTCGGTTCCTCGTTGAGGAACACATGGAATCCGGATAGAAGAATCTATGACCTTTCTTACATTGTCCTTACCGAATCTGCGGTTCACCTCATAAAGGTCCGTAGAGTCCTGCATTGCGGTGATGAAGGTTGCGACATCAGCGGATACGCCTATTTTTTCACCGTGCGCATTTTCAAGAATCCAACGTTGTCCGTCATCCAACGGTTCTGATAAACGCACATCGGGAGCGATTCCAGTCATGTGTCGTCCCCTTTCCTGGGTGGTTTCCCTGATTCGTAAAATCCACATCTGATGGCTGTGCGCAATGGCCCGCCAGTGTTGGCCGTCACTGTTTTTGCGGCCATGGTATGAATTGCCGAACGGTGGTGATGGATCGCGCTCTCCGCTACTCATTGGCGTATGCGATCAAGAGGATCGGGATCGGCGCCATGCACGGCGACCGGTCCAACAACGACGCCCGCCCGGCGGTTGCACCGCGCACCGCATGATCGTGCGCAGCATGATGTACGCCTCTCGTTTGGGTGTCGCGTCCAACGGGCAGGTATCTAGCCATCGGTTCACGTCCTCCACACTGATCTCCTCCAAGACACGCATCCCGAACACCTGTTTGACCCGGTGCAACAGTAGGCGTTTGCGCCGCAATGTGCGGGCGCCAACGGTTCACGCGCGCTACTGGAATGGAACCGGCCCCACTTATCCATCCACTCGTCCGCCCAATCCATGAACAATACGCCCGTGCACGCTCACGCGCGTCACGTTCGCGAGGATGAATCCAGTCCGCCGTGCCGCGTCCGTACGCGCACACCAACAACTCCTCACCCTCCAACCACTCACGCGCCAACGCGACCGTGGGAAACTGACGCCTGACCTTGCTTTTGGACTGTTTGGGATGCGCGTACGCCGCCATCCACCCGACCGTTTTGCCCTGCTTGTTCTTCTTTTCGGTGATGCTACCGAACCGGTGTGTTCTCATGTTCTAACCTAATGCGACAAAGGATTGTTGGTTTATTGGCCAAAATGTGTGTCTGGAAAACGGGTGTAGGGGTTGTCCTGCCGAGCGTGTCGCGGTTTCGAATCCTCATGCCGCCACTTTCGAGCCCGGCCAGAATGTGTGTCCGAAACCGGCGCGGCCCCGTTGCGGCGCAAGGCATGCAGGCGATTCGAATGTGCCGGATTGGTGGAATGAACACTCCACGATGCCCCAAATGCCACGGGATGATGAAGAAGAACGGTTCGCCCAGCGCCGGGTGCATGGCAGACGACCCGAATCCCGATGCGATACGGCACCGGCATCGATTGGAACGAATTCCACACACCAACCGAATACCACGGCACCCCCGACTGACCCGCCACCGGACACACATGTCAGCAATAACCGAGAAATCCCCGGAAAGACGAGTGATTGCATGGAAAACAAAAAACGCCACGCTGTGCGTGACGTTCCTGATGATGTGGGTGATGCAGGAATCGAACCTGCGACCCCTTCCGTGTGAAGGAAGTGCGCTAGCCGCTGCGCCAATCACCCGATTGGTGAAGAAAGCCGGATTCCTCCGGACTCGTGGGCGATACAAGATTCGAACTTGTGACCCCTTCCGTGTCAGGGAAGTGCGCTACCTCTGCGCCAACCGCCCAGGTTGTGTCTTGGTTTGGAAGACTTACGCCTTCCTCGCCAGAGGTGGGTACGAGAGTCGAACTCGTCTATACGGCTTTGCAGGCCGCTGCCTAACCGCTTGGCTAACCCACCGTAAGGTCGTCAACTCATCGGACCTTAGAGCGGACAACGGGACTCGAACCCGCGCTCTCGACCTTGGCAAGGTCGCGCTTTACCAACTAAGCTATGTCCGCGTTTCAACCACATTGCTGTGTTTGAAGCAACGAGTAATTACTATAACGACATCCATGTGATTTGCAAAATCGAGTGCCTTCCTCGGCGTGTCGCTTTCTGCCGTCGTCGTTCCCATCAGCAGGGAAAGCTCAATATTTCCAAGGGCTGAGAGGATTCACCACCGGCATAAGCGCCGGCACACACCGCGAGGAACAGATACATTAGAGGCTATGAGAGCAGAACCGATGCATGAGACATTCATGATTTCCGCCTTCGAGGGCTGGAACGATGCGAGCCAAGCCGCAAGCGAAGTCATCCATTACCTCATCGGCCACTACGAATCCAAACTCATCCACGAAATCAATTCGGATGGTTATTACGACTACCAGGCCACCCGCCCGATGCTCTGCCATATCACCGGCCGGGCACGCATCATCTGGCCGCACACCTCGTTCTACGACATCACCCTCTCCCCCGACCTACACGTTCTGGTCCAGATCGCCCCCGAACCGAATTATCACTGGAAAGACTATTGCAGGGAGGTCCTGCATGTCGCCGAGGACTATGACGTCACCCATGTCATCACGCTCGGCTCGATGTACGCCGCATGCCCGCACACCAGGCCGCTGCCGGTAGACATTTCCAGTGCCACCTGCTCTTGCGAGCTCGACCGTGAATACAGCGGCCCCATCGGTATCACCACCATACTTGACCAGATGGCCTGCAACGCTGGCATGCGTACGACATCCATGTGGGTGTCCATTCCCAAGTACATGAATACGGATATGTGTGCGCAGGGTACATTGGAACTTGTGCACGGACTGTCCACGATTCTCGGCGTGCCGCTTGACACCAAGGATCTGGCGGCGAGGGCGGAGACATGGAAGATGAAGGCGTCCACAATCGCCGCATGTGACGACCGGCTGTCAGCGTATATCGCCAAGCTAGAGCGCGAGTACGACCTCGCCCAGCGCGCCCGCACCATAGCCTCGCTCGGGGCGCCGCAAGCCGAACAGCTGGTCAAAGAGGCTGAGGCATTTCTCAAACGCATGGAGTAAAACGGCGATTCACCTTCAGCAGTCGTGTTGACCGGCCGACACGCCGTGGATTTGTCGGCCGGTCAACATGACGCTATAGTAATCCACGTTCCAAGTCGTGCGGTTACGTTGTGACAGAAGAACATGCGGACATAGCTTAGTTGGTAAAGCGCGACCTTGCCAAGGTCGAGAGCGCGGGTTCGAGTCCCGTTGTCCGCTCCATCATCCCGGGTGTCAAGCCCGGGATTTTTGTTTTCCACTGTAGGCTTCCCCTCCGCGGCCCTGCTTCTCCCGCCCGCGGACACGTCAGTTGCCGCATGCACCGCCACAATCGGCTCCCGCCCCAAGCACCCCTGCACGGGCGAACGCCGCTCGATAAATCGACACCAGATCATCCAGCGACTTGGCTGCATTTGCCGGACTCGTGGACGCCACTGTCATCATCTCCACATCAATACCGAGCCGTTTGAGTCCGGGTTCGACAAGTTTGACGTACAGCTGTCCAGCCTTGCTTCCAGTGGTCATCACCAGCCGTATCGGCGCGCCACGCAGAATCATGCTGATGTCGTTGGGCTCGGGATTACGGATGCTACCGTCGCTCGCCCCCGAAATATCACAGGAGGCAAGCACGTCCCACAATGCGACATGATGGTTCAACGCGAACGCCGCACGCGTGGCCGGCTCGCGCCCGGGATTGCCGCCGAACACCGCCGCCATCACAGGCCAGAACCGGTTTCTGGGATGCATATAGTAAAAGCCCCGCTCCCTTGATTTCGGGCTCGGCATACTGCCCAGCACAAGCACTTGCGAAGCCTCGTCCCATACAGGGCCGAATCCGTGAACCACATGTTGCATCATGGAAGGGCATGATACCCACAGGCCTGCTCAGGGTAGACAGCGCTCTTCGGATATGCGAAGGGCGCCACACGTATGAATCCGCGAATCCGCGGAACCACACGCATGACGCCCTCGCCGCCCGCCACGTGCGTGGCGGCAACGCACAGCCTGCCGTAGGTCAGAACATCGCCGTCACGGTGTTGACCATCTCGATCGCAGCCGTCTTGGTCGTCTGCTCCATCGGCTGCAATGCGCCGGCGATCAGCAGAATCGCGACGATAACAGCGATCACGATACGGTAGATAGCGAACGCGCGGTATGAGAACGTCGAAACGAACTTCAGGAAGCCGATGATCACTACATAACCAACCAGGAAACTGACGACAGTCGCCGCGATGGTCGCACCCCAACCCGGGAAGGTCGGATCGGCAGCAGCCGAACCCACCGATTTCACGGTTTCCAGAATGCCCGCACCGAAGACCGCCGGAATCGCCATAAGGAAGCTCACCCGCACCGCAGCTTCACGGGTGTATCCCATCGCACGGCCGAAAGTGATGGTGCCGCCGGAACGCGACACGCCAGGAATCAAAGCGAGCATCTGTCCGATACCGAAAATCAGCGCCTCTTTCCAGTTCATCTCGCGAATCGTCTTCTTCTGCGGCGCCTTCGCATCAATCACCCACAGCAGGACGCCGAAGATGATCAGCACCGTCACCGTAATCCACAGGTTGCGCAACGTGGTCTCGATGGCGTCCTGGAACAGCAGACCGGCCACGACAATCGGAATGGTGCCGATGATGATGTACCAGCCTTCGGCCGCGTCCCTGTCCCGCGTGCCGAACCGCTCCTTCCAGTCCCCCGTGACCGGACGGGTGAACAGGCAGCGGAACCAATGTGACAGAATGCGCGCGATATCACGGCGGAAATACAACAGAACCGCGAGTTCAGTACCCAGCTGAATGATTGCGGTGAACGCAGCCCCAGGATCGGTGTGCAACATCAGCTCGCCGATGATACGAATATGTGCGCTCGACGATACCGGAAGATATTCGGTAAGCGCCTGCACCAAGCCGAGAATAATCGCTTGGAAGAAATTCATGATCCCTCTTATCGTGTCGAATCGATTGTCTATCTGGTTGTCAGTATTGCTTACAGCAGATGACGTGACTAACTTTATCCGGCCGTGTGCATATTTCCCACAACACGGTTCGGTTTTGCCGCAAAGAGCACACACAACGGGAAAGGCATACACTGGAATAAACCGATCAGGAGGTTGTTCATATGGCGAAATACCGCAAGAGCAGGATGTTCGCTCCCGCAGGGTTCTTCGAATGCGAGGGCCGCGGGTTGCAATGGTTGGGTCAAGCCCAAGCCCAGGGCGGACCGCGCGTGGTCGACGTCTACGGATGGGGCGACAACTGGCTGGATATCGAGCGTGTCGAAGGCTGCTCGCCCACGCCGAAAGCCGCATACGATTTCGGGGCCGCGCTCGCCCATATGCATGACGCCGGCGCCGCGCATTTCGGGTCGGCTCCGGATGGATACACGGGAACGTGCTATTTTGGCCCGTTGCAGGATCCTGTTCCCATGGACACCGGCACTTGGGATGATCCAGTGAGTTATCTGGCCGACGGCAGGCTGAGGCCGATGGTGCAACTCGGCATCCAGCGGGGTGAGCTCACCGATGACGATCTGGCATTGACCGATGAGGTCATCGAGCGTCTGCCTGATTTGCTGGGTCGCGCTGCGGATGACACTCCGGCACGCGTGCATGGCGATTTGTGGAGTGGCAATGTCATGTGGACCCGTGACAGTGGCGACGTGGAAGCCGTGCTGATCGACCCTGCCGCCCATGGCGGGCATCGCGAAGAGGATTTGGCGATGCTGAACCTGTTCGGCATGTCGTATTTGCACGAGATTCTTGACGGGTATCAGCGAGTGCACCCGTTGAAGTCGGGCTGGCAGGATCGCATCACCATCTGGCAGCTCTACCCTATCGCCGGTCATTGCGTGTTCTTTGGCGGCGGCTATGTCAGCGAGTACCGTTCGATGTGCCATGCGCTGCTGAAATAGCAACGGCTGCGGACGGCTTTACGCCCGCTTGCAACGTATGTGCCCGCCTGTTGTCGATGGTGCGTTTGTGGAAACGCGCTGCCGACAGCAGACGGGCATATTGGTATGTCATTGGTATTCATCGGTATCGGGATGATCCGTTCGATTGTCCAGATCCGCCCGGACCGTCGCAGCGATATCAGGCCAAAGCGTCTTTCAGCTTGCTGAAGAAGCCTTTCTTACCGCTCAACGGCTTGCAGCTTTGTTCGACTTTTGGCTTGTCGCCGTCATGACGTTCACCGAATTGTTCGATCAACCGGCGTTCGTCGTCCTTCAGCTTGGTCGGGATGACCACATTGACGTGGATGATCAGGTCTCCGCGGCTGTCTTCACCGAGTTTGGTGGCGCCAAGCCCTTTGAGGGTCACCGTTTGTTCAGGCTGGCATCCTTCGGGGATGTCGAGATGCTGTGAACCGTCGAAAGTATCGATGTCGAGCCCGTGGCCGAGTACCGCCCAGCTCATCGGAATCCGCACCCAGCAGTGCAGGTCGTCGCCGTCGCGTGTGAATTGCTTGTCCGGCTTGATGCGGATATCGACGTACAAATCGCCTGCGGCGCCGCCGCCTTCACCGACTTCCCCCTGATGCGGCAACCGCAATCTGGTGTCGTCATGGACACCTGCGGGGACTGTCACGCCCACCTCGCGAGTGGTACGTACGCGACCGTGCCCCATGCATGTCGGGCAGGGGTGCTCGATGATCGTGCCGTGCCCTTCGCAACGTTCGCATGGCGCGGATGTCATCATCTGGCCGAGCATCGTGCGCACGACTTTCTGGCGGTACCCTTGTCCGTGGCAGTCGGGGCATGTCACCGGCTGGGAGCCTTCTGTGGCACCCGATCCGCCGCATTCCTGACACAGGCCGAAGGTGTTGATAGTCACGTGGGCGACACCACCGAACACGGCGGTTTTCAGGTCAATGGACGTTCTGGCGAGCGCATCCCTTCCCGGCTGGGTGCGCGGGGTGGGGCCTTGCGAAGCGCCACCGCCGAAAGCACCGCCGAAAAATTGTCCGAAGATGTCGCCGACATCGCCCATATCGAAACCGGCTGCCCCGGACCCGAAACCGCTTGACGGGTCATTCGGGTCGACGCCCTGGTCGTACATCCGGCGTTTATCGGGGTTGGACAGCACTTCGTAGGCGCTGTTGACCTCCTTGAATTTGTCCTCGAATTCCGGACCGGCGATATCAGGATGGTATTTGCGGCTCATCTTGCGATAGGCCTTTTTGATTTCCTCTTCGCTGGCCGTGCGTTCCACGCCCAGGACCTCGTAGTAGTCTGCCACTGCTTATTTCCTTTGGTTGGTTTCTGCAAGTATTGTGTCACAGCCCTATGTCAGCTGTCTGCGTCTGTCGCGTCTTCGCCGATGATTCCGGTGAGGTATCTGGCGACCGCTCGGACCGCGGCCATGGTCGTGACGTAATCCATATGCGTGGGACCGATTGACCCGACAAAAGCGACAGGCTTGCCGGCTTGCGCGGAGGCAGAGCCTTCGGAGACTGTCGCGTTGATATGCCCGTATCCGCTGGTGACGACGGAGGCGTGCATGAGTTCGGGGGTATGCGTTTCCGATCCGATGGCGACACCCACGCCGTTTTCCGTGACTTCCTCGCTTAGTGAATTCATGAGTCTCATGATGACGACCTGTTCCTCGAGCGCGTCGAGCAGCGGGGCCATCTCTGTGCCGGAATGCTGATGGGCGAGTTTCGATGTACCCGCCATATACATGTCGGTTGCCTGTTCGTCTTCTGCCATGCTGGTCAGTGCGCAGGACAGTGCCTGTGCCAGTGCCGACAGTTCGCCGTGTTCGACGGTTTTGCCCAAGGCGACGATTGTTTTCGCTGCCAGGGTCAGGGATTGCCCGACACAGCGCGCGTTGACCGTCTCCGAGAAGGTCGCGAGCAGTTCGGTCGAGGGCAACGGGTGCACTTCCAAGGTATGCTGGGCGACTCTTCCGGTATCAGTGATGATGACCGCAAGCAGTTTGTTCATGGATACAGGGACGATTTCGACGTGCCTGAGCGTAGATTTCGACAACGCCGGGGAGGCGACGACCGCCACCTGTCCGGTGATGCGGGCAAGCAATCGGGCGGCGCGCTGCAAGGTGTCCTCAAGGCTGACGGAGCCGCCGAGAAAGTTGCCGATCGCCCTGCGTTGCGCTGATGACAGCGGAACGACGGTCGCCAAGCGGTCAACGAAGTATCGGTATCCTTTTTCGGTTGGCACTCGGCCGGCGGAGGTATGGGGCTGGACCAGGTAACCTTCGTCTTCCAGAGCGGCCATATCGTTGCGCACGGTCGCCGAGCTCACACCGAGATGGTGGTTCCGTGTCAGCGATGTCGAGCCGACCGGCTCCTGCGAACGGATGTAGTCCTCCACCACGGCGCGCAGGACCAACATGCGTCTCGATTGCGTCATATGCGCGCCTCCTTATTCATTCTTTTCTGTGTTTCTTTGTCGTTCTCGTGTTTCACGTTCCGTGAGGGTTCTTCTGTTGGAATCATGCCGGTCTCCCGTCTAGGCGGGCAGGTGCGCGCCTGTGTACCGGAGCACACGACACAGGCATGATTTCTGATGAGAAGTCGATATGTATTGTCTTAGCACTCCAGAGTCGAGAGTGCTAATCGGTTCATCGACAGGGAAATCCGCACAAACATCATGTTCATTTGCACCAACAAGAGCACACGAATGTGCCATAACACGCCAAAAGCGCACCCCGAAGTCTGATGCAATAGTTAGCATGGAAGGGCAATGTGAGGGCGTCCGTGGCGCGGCACAAGCCGAATGCGCGGCCACCCGAAGTATTGGAAGGAAAGTAGATCACCTATGACCGATTTCACCTGGTCTGAATTGGACGAGCGCGCCGTCAAGATGGCGAAGGTCCTCTCCGCCGACGCCGTCGAGCGTGCTGGACACGGCCACCCCGGCTCCCCTGTGTCCCTGGCTCCGATTGCCTACACGCTGTATCAGCACTACATCAAGCACGATCCGAACGATCCCAAGTGGGCCGGACGTGATCGCTTCATCCTCTCCGGTGGCCATGCTTCGCTCACGCAGTACGTGCAGCTGTTCTTCTCTGGCTACGGCCTGACGCTGGACGACCTCAAGTACTTCCGCGGCGGCGCCGACACCCGCACCCCGGGCCATCCTGAGTACGGCCTGACCCCGGGCATCGAAATGACCACCGGCCCGCTCGGCCAGGGTCTCGCTTCCGCCGTCGGTTTCGCATACGGCCAGCGCTTCGAGCGCGGTCTGCTCGACCCGGATGCCGCCGAAGGCACCTCCCCGTTCGACCACAAGGTGTGGGTCATCTGCGGTGAAGGCGACGTCGAGGAAGGCGTTTCCTCCGAAGCCGGCTCACTCGCTGGCAACCAGAAGCTCGGCAACCTCTTCGTGATCTTCGATGCGAACCACATCCAGATCGAAGGCGACACCAAGCTCACCTTCTCCGAGGACATCCTCAAGCGTTACGAGGCCTACGGCTGGTACACCGACGAAGTGTCCTTCATCCAGCCCGACGGCTCCTACAAGGAGGACGTCGAGGCGCTCGCCGCGGCCATCGACAAGGCCGAGACCGTCACCGACCGTCCGCACTTCATCAAGGTCGACACGCTCATCGCATGGCCGACCCCGGGCAAGACCAACAACGAGGCTTCCCACGGCTCCAAGCTCGGTGCCGAGGCTGTCGCCGGCCTGAAGAAGGAACTCGGCTTCGACCCGGACGTCGACTTCCCGATCGACGAGGAAGCCCTCGCCCATGCCCGTAAGGTCGCCGAGCGCGGTCTCGAGGCCCACAAGGAGTGGGACGAGAAGTTCGCCGCCTGGCAGAAGGCCAACCCGGACAAGGCCGCCCTGTATGAGCGCATCAAGGCACACAAGCTGCCTGAAGGCTTCGACGAGGCCATCGACGCCTTCGAAGCAGCTCAGGAAGTCGGCAAGGGTGTCGCCACTCGTAAGTCCTCCGGCCAGGTCCTCAACGCCATCGCTGAGGTCATGCCTGAGCTGTGGGGCGGTTCCGCCGATCTTGGTGGCTCCAACAACACCAACATCAACGGCGCAAAGTCCTTCGGTCCGTCCTCCGACGAGACCCGCACTTGGCCTGAGCAGTCCGAATACGGCCGCCAGCTGCACTTCGGCGTGCGCGAGTTCGCGATGGGTGCCATCACCAACGGCATCCTGCTCGGCTCCGACACCCGCCCGTTCAACGGCACGTTCTTCCAGTTCTCCGATTACGAGCGTCCGGCTGTGCGTCTGGCCGCACTCATGGAGATCCCGAACCTGTACGTGTGGACCCACGATTCCGTCGCCCTCGGCGAGGACGGCCCGACCCACCAGCCGATCGAGCATCTGGCCGCCTTCCGCGCCATGCCGCAGCTCGAGGTCGTGCGTCCTGCCGACGCCTACGAGACCGCAGAGGCCTACCGTTACTTCTTCGAGAAGAAGAACACCCTGCCGACCGCAATGATCCTCACCCGCCAGGGTGTGCCGACGCTCGCCGAGACCAAGGACAAGGCGAAGGACGGTGTCCGCAAGGGCGCTTACGTCCTCGTCGACACCGAGGGCACCCCGGACGTGATCGTCATGGCTTCCGGCTCCGAGGTCCAGTGGGCCGTGGCCGCCGCCAAGACCCTCGCCGCTGAAGGCATCAAGGCCCGCGTTGTGTCCTTCCCGTCCATGGAATGGTTCGAGGAGCAGGACGACGAGTACAAGGAGGAAATCCTCCCGGCCGGCGTCAAGGCTCGCGTCTCCATCGAGGCCGGCGTTGCCATGCCGTGGTACAAGTACCTCGGTGCTTACGGCAAGGCCATCTCCATCGAGCAGTTCGGCCTGCAGGGTGACGGCGCCCAGAACATGATCGATCTGGGTATCACCGCCGAGCACGTCGTGGAGGCTGCCAAGGCTTCCATCGCCGAAGTGAACGCCTGATTCCGTTCATTTCATCACGGAAGGGTACCAAGACGTTCGCGTAAAGGAAACCTCAAGGTACCCTTCCATATAGAATAAATGTGTTCCCATCTAGGAATATCAAGGAGTAACACAACATGACTGAAGCAACTCAGCGCACCAGCGACAACGGTGTTTCCATTTGGCTGGACGACCTGTCCCGCACCCGCATCGAGTCCGGCTCCCTGCAGGACCTCATCAAGAACAAGAACGTCGTTGGCGTGACCACCAACCCGTCCATCTTCCAGAAGGCCCTCTCCCAGGTCGGCCCGTACGATGCGCAGCTCAAGGAGCTCGGTAAGGTCGACGTTGAGACCGCCGTGCGCGAGCTGACCACCACCGACGTGCGCAACGCGACCGATATCTTCCGTGATATCGCCGAGGCCACGGACTTCGTCGACGGCCGCGTCTCCATCGAAGTGGACCCGCGTCTTGCCCATGAGACCGAAGCCACCGAGAAGCAGGCTGTGGAACTGTGGGAGAAGGTCAACCGCCCGAACGCCATGATCAAGATCCCGGCGACCCTCGAGGGCCTTCCGGCTATCACCGCCACGCTCGCCAAGGGCATCTCCGTCAACGTGACGCTGATCTTCTCCATCGAGCGCTATGAGCAGGTCATCGACGCCTTCATCGAGGGCATCGCCCAGGCTGACGCCAACGGCCACGACCTCAAGCACATCGGCTCCGTCGCTTCCTTCTTCGTGTCCCGCGTGGACACCGCTGTCGACAAGCTGCTCGAAGCCAACGGCTCCGACGAGGCCAAGGCCCTCGAAGGCAAGGCCGCTGTCGCCAACGCTCGTCTGGCTTACAAGCTCTTCGAGGATAAGTTCGCGAACGATCCTCGCTGGGCTGCTCTCGAGGCCAAGGGCGCCAAGAAGCAGCGTCCGCTGTGGGCTTCCACCGGCACCAAGAACGCCGCGTACTCCGATTGCAAGTATGTCGACGAGCTCGTCGCTCCGCACGTGGTCAACACCATGCCGGAGAAGACCCTGAACGCTCTCGCCGATCACGGCAACGGCGCTCCGTCCATCAAGGGCACCTATGAGGAGTCTCAGGCCATCATGGACAAGCTCGCTGCCCTGGGCATCAACATCAAGGATGTCACCGACCAGCTCGAGGCTGACGGTGTCGCCAAGTTCATCGCCTCTTGGGATTCCGTGCTGGCTGATGTCCAGTCCGGTATCGACCGCGTCAACGGCTGAGACTATGAATCCACGCTGATGTAACTCATCAGTAGAGCAATAACGCAACTGGCCCCGCTTCCCCACTTTGGGAGGCGGGGCCAGTTGCGTTTTGGACGGAAACTGATATCGACACATGCTGGCTCGGTGAGACGCGGTGCTATGTGGGACTTACAGGTCGGTAATCTTCTGTTTGCTGATGACGCCTATCTGTGACATCGTTGTCACAGCACACCTGACCTTTCTGTTCCACCGACGTGAGACTACTGTCAGCGTCGGTTGAACAGAAAGAAGCGGCATATTCAGGTCGAGCCAAGGAGGGAAACCGTCCGCCGCTGCACCAACCAGCTATGAATATCACGACGTCAGCATAGCGAGTTTGTAGTGTTACTCAAACTGGCGACGATAAGGGCCGTCCCAGCGTAACCAGTTTGTACCCCATAACAAACTGGTTGCGGAAAAGGGGGTTCCGGCGTAGCTAGTTTGTAATGCAACACAAACTGATGACGGAATCCACTCACGCAGCGTAGCCGGTTTGTGGACTGGCACAAATCGGCTATGGAACACGCACACTGAGGGTCGCCGGATTATGCGATGGCCACGCGGTTACGCCGCCATCACACACGGGCATTCGGTTCCCGTAGCATCAGGGACCACGGTTTCAGCTTTTGGCTGATTATTGATGATAGGTGGCCAGGAAATTGCGCAGTTTGGCGGTGGCGTCCTTGAGCACTTCGATTCTCGGCAAATAGACCACACGGAAATGATCGGGCTGCTGCCAATTGAACCCACTGCCCTGCACGATGAGGAGCTTCTGCTCGCGCAACAAATCCAGCGCGAACTTCTCGTCGTCCTTGATACCGAAGCGTTTGACATCCAGCTTCGGGAAGATGTAGAACGCGGCTTTCGGCTTGACCGCCGACACGCCCGGAATCGAGTTCAATGCCTCATAGATGTATTCGCGCTGCTCGTAAATCCTGCCGCCCGGAACGATATAGTCGTTGACGCTCTGATGGCCGCCGAGCGCGGTCTGGATGATGGACTGTGCAGGGACATTCGAGCAGATGCGCATGTTCGTCAGCATGTTCAATCCCTCGATGTAGTCCTTCGCAATCTTCTTGTTGCCACTGAGCACCATCCAGCCGACGCGGTATCCGGCAATCATGTGTGATTTCGACAGTCCTGAGAAGGTGACGCAGAACAGGTCAGGCGCCATGGACGCGATGGAGACGTGCTTGAGACCGTCCATCACCAAGCGGTCGTAGATTTCGTCGGAGAATATCATGAGCTGATGCTCACGGGCGAGTTCAACGATCTGCTGCAGCACTTCCGGCGGGTACAACGCGCCAGTCGGATTGTTCGGGTTGATGATGACAATCGCTTTCGTACGGTCGGTGATCTTGCGCCGCATATCCTCGATATCGGGATACCATTCCGACTGCTCGTCACACACGTAATGCACGGCCGTACCGCCCGCCAGCGTGACGCACGCCGTCCACAACGGATAATCAGGCGAAGGCACCAGCACCTCATCACCGTTGTCAAGCAACGCCGACATGCTCAGATTGATCAGCTCACTCACACCGTTGCCGGTGTAAATCCCGTCGATGCTGACATTCGGGATATTCTTGAGCTGCGCGTATTGCATGATCGCCTTGCGGGCTGAGAACAGGCCTTTCGAATCGGAATAGCCTTCGCAATCGGTCAGTTGCTGCGCCATGTCGTATACGACTTCATCAGGCGTGCGGAAGCCGAACGGCGCCGGATTGCCGATATTGAGCTTGAGGACATGGGTCCCGGAGGCTTCCATTCGCGCCGCTTCGTCGACAACAGGTCCTCTGACATCATAGAGCACGTTATCAAGCTTCGATGACTTGCCGAAATGCCGCATGGTGGTTCCTTTCGTTGATGCAGCCTTAACGTCGAGATGCTCAGGCGAGCCTTCGCCGGATTCCGGGGATGTGGAAGCATCCGGCTTCCTGCGGGTCATCTCGTCGCTGTCCCCTATCAGCCACGAGGCGCTCACGCCGAGCATATCAGCCAAGGCGTTGACTGTTTCGGTACGCGGGACGGTTTTTCCGCTCACATACTGGCTGACATGGCTTTTGCCAAGATGCACGCCGAATTCGGGTGCACGCCTGACGATGTCTATCTGCTTGAGGTGGCGTTGGTTCATCGCCTGGGTGAGCCGTTGTGCGAACAATCCTTCTGCCATAACACTCCAGAGTTCAACGTATGTTCAATCTTATCAGGAACTATAGCACAACTCCAGAAAACAATGAACCGATAAGTCTGAAATTGAACTATACAGCGTTACAGGAAGTTCAATTCGATTCCGGGGGCATCACCATCGTCATTTGGGATGCTCATACCATTGGAAGATGCTTACATCCCCCAGTGCCGTTCAATCCATTGGGCCACACCATCCTCATTATTCGATGGGCAGATGTCATCCGCGATTGCCAACACCTTGGGATTCGCATTCGACACCGCTACACCGGTTCCCGAGCGCCGCATCATCGCGATATCAATCAGATCGTCGCCGAATGAAACAGTCTGCGACAGCGGAATATTCATCGACGCGCAAATCCGTTCCAGCGACCGTTCCTTGTTCGCCTGCGGGTTCATCAGCATCCACATTGATCCTTCGGAGATGCTCACCGAAAAATCGTCCGGGACGAGCCTACCCAACACCGACCACTGGTACGGATCGGGAAAGATGATGATCTTGTCGGCAACGCCATCGGGTACGTCCGTGAAATCCGTAATGACGAAGGTCTGCGTTTTCCAGTAGACGCTGACGTCAAAATTCGTGTACCGGACGTCATCCATGACGATGCCGATCTTCAACCCCGGCAATTCATGCACAAGATACCTGCACACCTCGCATGCGCGTCGGGATGAGAACCCGATTTTCATCAGATGCCCGTCATCGGGCAGTACACCGCTGGTGAGCATATCGACGTCGGACGCAGACGGATTGGTGTCGATCAGTGCCCCGTTGAGGTAGATGCACGCGTCGACTGGCAGTCTGTCGACGACATCGTATCCAGTGCTCACCGGGCGCGCCGTCGCAACGGCGAATCGAACGCCCGCGTCATGCATCCGCCACACGGCGTCGATGGAATGCTCAGTGAGATACCGTTCCTCGAAGGTCGGGGCATCGTGCATCAACGTTCCATCAAGATCGGCGACGACCAAACGCACGGGCGTATCGCAGCGGTCCCGGTTATTATCGGGATTCATGGGTGCACCATGTTCAAGTCGGTCCCCATGTTCGGGACGCTCGGGGGTGGTGTCTGTCCCCGATTGGGATGATGATGTCGCCTCAATCATTGTTGCTTCCTCTCCCCCAACCGACCGATGCATGGGATTGCCGCCGTTGCGCGATTGCTTCCTGGCGAGCGGTGATGTTGGGCCGAGCATTTGATATGCCGATGGATACAAAATCCGCCCTGTCTCCGCATGGGAAGCAGGGCGGTTTCATGACGATGCTGGACTGATATCCGCTGATATCTATCGTGCTGAATTACCGTGACGATAGCGAAGGAACCGGCGAGACTGCAAACGTATCGTCTGTGTGCCGGAATTCGCAACGATTCAGCCGCCGATATTGAATTTAGTGAACAAATCGAGGGTGATAATCAGAGCGACCCAAAGCACCGCGATGATCACCGTCCAACGGTTCAGGTTCTTCTCGGCGACGCCTGAAGATCCCGCGTTCTGAGTGAGACCGCCGCCGAACATGTCGGAAAGGCCGCCGCCCTTGCCCTTGTGCATAAGAATGAGCAGCGTCAACAGGAAGCTGAGTACAACGACCAGAATCTGGATAACCAGCTTGAGAACAGCCAAACCTGACACGAGTTGAACCTCCATTGTGTGTAACTTGTCTAAGCATAGCGCAACCGCGGGATTTTGGCATGCTAACCCCGAAAGGGGCAAGGCACCCTGACAAACGGCAAGGATATACTGTACCAAACCAATCCCGTCGAGCGCGGCCCCGCGCTACTTGCGGCCAGACGCCCCGGATTTCGACACAAGCCGTACAATCTTGGCGAGTTCCTCCGCGTGCAAGGACGCGCCACCGACCAGGAAACCATCGACATCGGGTTGGGTGATCAATTGGGACGCATTCTTCGAGGTCACTGACCCGCCGTACAAGATACGCAGGCTCGTGGCTGTCTCATCGCCGAAGGTCTCACGGATATCGTCACGAATCGCCTTGGCTGCATCCTGGGCTGACTGCGGGGTGGCCACCATGCCGGTGCCAATCGCCCAAACCGGCTCATAAGCAATCAGCAGCTTCGTGGCCTCTTCCACAGACAGGTCACGGGTCACATCCCGCACTTGGCCGACGGCGAAATCAAGCTCGATGCCCTGCTTGCGTTCCTCGTAGCTTTCGCCCACGCACAGGATGGGCCGCATACCAGCTGCGAGCACGGCGCGGACCTGGTCGACGATATTCGCGTCATCTTCCGGATGGTATTTGCGTCGCTCCGAATGGCCGACAATCACATATGAACAACCCAGCGCCGCCAGCATATCTGCGGAAACGTCACCGGTGAACGCCCCTTGCGAAGTCACGGACACGGATTGCGCGCCATACTTGATGGGCAGATCATCGGCTTCGACCAGCACCTGGACACTGCGAATCGACGTGAACGACGGCATCAACGCGACCTCGCACGTGCGCGGGTCCACATGCGCGTCCCGCAACAGCCATGCGAATTTCTGGACGAAATAGGTCGCCTCGAGATGATTGAAGTTCATCTTCCAGTTCCCCGCGACCAGCGGAATCCGATTCACCGCCATACCATCTCCATCTTTGTCAACAACCCCGACACCACTTTTCCGGTGACGATACGTACACGACACCGGGAAACACGTGTGCGGGCACGCCGGTCACGACATGCCCGCACACGGTTCGCCGTGCATGCGAATTACTCGAGCACCTTCAGACCCGGAAGCTCCTTGCCCTCGAGGAACTCGAGGGAAGCGCCACCACCGGTGGAGATGTGGGAGAAGCCATCCTCCGGGAAGCCGAGGTTGCGCACGGCAGAAGCGGAATCGCCGCCGCCGACGATGGTGAACGCACCAGCCTTGGTCGCATCGACCAGACCCTGCGCCACAGCGCGGGTGCCCTCAGCGAACTGAGCGACTTCGAAGACACCCATCGGGCCGTTCCACACGACCGTCTTGGAATCGACGATCTTGTCGTGGAACAGCTTCTGGGAATCCGGGCCGATGTCCAGACCCATCTTGTCAGCCGGGATGGCATCCGCCTTGACGACCTCCGGTGCAATCGGGGTGTCACCAGCCGGGAAGCCGGCGTTCACGACGATATCGGTCGGAAGCACGAGCTCGACACCGGTCTTCTCAGCGGTCTGGATGTAGCCCTTGACCGTTTCGAGCTGATCTTCCTCGAGCAGCGAGGTGCCGACCTCATAGCCCTTGGCCTTGAGGAAGGTATAGACCATGCCACCGCCGATGACCAGACGGTTGGCGCTGCCGAGCAGGTTCTCGATGACGCCGAGCTTGTCGGAGACCTTGGAACCGCCGAGCACGACCGTCAGCGGGCGTTCCGGGTTCTCGGTGGCGCGGGACAGCGCCTTAACTTCCTTCTCGACGAGCAGGCCGGCCGCGGAAGGCAGGAACTTGGCGATGGAGTAGTTGGAGCCCTGGGCGCGGTGCACGACACCGAAGCCGTCGGAGACGAACACGTCGCCGAGTTCGGCGATCTTCTTCGCATAGGCGTCGCGCTCGGCTTCGTCCTTGCTGGTCTCCTCAGGGTTGAAACGCACATTCTGCAGCAGCACGACGTCACCGTCGTTCATCGCCGCGACCTTGGCATGGGCGTCCTGGCCATAGGTGTCCTCGGCGAGCGGGACATCGACACCCAGCAGCTCACCAAGACGCTTGGCAACCGGCGCGAGAGACAGTTCAGGAACAACCTTGCCCTTCGGACGGCCGAGATGCGCCATGAGGATGACCTTGGCGCCGTCGGCGCGCAAAGCCTTGATGGTCGGCAGGGCGGCACGGATACGGCCGTCATCGGTGATCGTGGTGCCGTCCAGCGGAACGTTGAAATCCGCGCGGACGAGAACGCGCTTGCCCTTGAGATCTCCAAGATCCTTCAGTGTCTTCATGAATATCCTTTCCTAACCGCATGCCACACAGGCCATGCGGGAAGATGGTGACGTGACTACGCCAATTGCGATGATACAGGCAACGAAGAACAAAAGACGCCATCCTTCGCGTGCAGCGAGAAGGATGACGCCGTCAAAGTGGGAAACGCAACCGTGTCGCGAAACGAGAGGCTCACAACCCCTGTTGCCGCGCATTCTGGACTTTCTCCGCTTTCTGCAGCAGCCGCCGGATGCGCCCTGCGATTGCATCTTTGCTGATTGGGGGATCAGCAAGGCGGCCGAGTTCCTCCAGGCTGGCGTCACGGTGATCGAGGCGAAGCTGTCCCGCCGCACGCAGTTTCGGCGGAATATCATCGCCGAGGATTTCGAAGGCGTTGCGCACTTTTTCGGTCGCTTCGGCCGCGGCTTTCGCGCTGCGGCGCATATTGGCGTCATCGAAATTCGCCAGACGATTCGTCTTGCCTCGCGGTTCGCCGTCGGTGCGCTTGCCGGTCCATTCCCTTGCGGACTGGGGTGCGCCAATCAGGTTGAGCAGCCGTTCGATGGCGTCAGGATCACGAAGAGTCACACGCTCCGAGCTGCGCACCTGACGTGTTTTCGCACTGATGCCCAGACGATGAGCTGCGCCTTGGAGAGCCAATGCCGCCTCATGGGTGGGGCAGATGACCTCGAGATAGCCGGCCGTGCCGATGTCCGAGATACGGCCGTGGGCCATGAACGCACCACGCCATGCGGCTTTGATCTGCGGGATTTTCCCGTTCACGATCTCGGGCGGCAGGCCACGAACCACGCGATGGATGCGCGGATTGTACAGTCCCAGCCAGACAGCTAGTCCCATAGCCCCATGATCGACGACGACGTTGTACCGCTGGATGATTTGACCCTGCGGGGTCTTACGGCGGACCGACTTGATGACAGCGTCAAATTTCGGTTGCTTGGCACCGTTCTGCTCGTGCAACGGCTGTCTCTTCGCGACTTCCTGAGCCTGGTGCTGGAACTGGTTGACAATGGCATTGTGCAGCCATTTCGCCGCTTCCAGCGAATCGAACTGTGCGAACAACACGACCTGTTTGCTGCTGGTCTGACGCAGACCGCCGCCAAATTGGAACATGGCGGCCGCCTGAGCCACCATTGCAGCTGGCAGGTCATCGTTAATCGTGGCGAGTTCGCTATTGACATCATCGAGAAGAGCCAAGAGCCAACCTCCTACTTCCTGTTTCTCTTCACTGCCTCTGCAACATGCCGGCATAATCCGGCAAGGTGGCAACGTGTAACTGTGATATCCAATATCTTGGACAAGATTACGACAAGCCGTGTAAATTCAGCTTGGGGCTTTTCGCCATGCGGTCAGGCCTGATGCAGATGGCGATGCAGCTCGCGCGCGGACACCGTCACGGACAATCCTTGCGCGCGCAGACGCTCGGCAAGTGCATTGCTCATGGCCACTGAACGATGCTGACCTCCGGTACAGCCGATGGCTATGGTCACATAATGTTTGTCTTCCCTGGCGTAACCGTCGATGGCGATACTGATGGCTCGCTGGTAGGCGTCAAGGAACTCCTTGGCACCCTTGCTCGAGAGCACATAGTCGCTGACCGGTTTGTCCAGACCGGTAAGCTCACGCAGGGAAGGCACCCAGTACGGATTAGGCAGGAATCTGACATCCGCCACGAAATCGGCATCGATCGGGATGCCGTATTTGAACCCGAAACTGAAGATGTGGACCGAAACCGTGGTGGGGCCGGAGCCGAGTAACGCCTCATACAGTTTGGTGGACAGCTGATGGATGCTGAGCGACGACGTGTCGATCACCATATCCGCATGTTCCTTGAGATTGGCGAGCAACGTACGTTCTTCGAGAATGCCGTCGATCAGCCGGTTGCCATGCTGGAGCGGATGTGGGCGACGTACGGACTCGTACCGTTTGATCAGCACTTCGTTGCTGGCATCGAGGAACAGGATGCGCGTCTTGACACCCAGGTCATCAAGATGACTGAGCACCTCAGACAAATCGTCGAAATAGCTGCGCGAACGAACATCCACCACGGCTGCGAGCTTGTGGACCTTCGAACCGGAGGATGTCATCATATCGACCAACGGAATCAGGAGTTTCGGGGGCATATTGTCGACAACGTACCACCCCATGTCCTCGAGTGCATCCGCGGCATGCGTGCGTCCGGCTCCGCTCATACCGGTGATGAGCAGCACCTCGAAAGAATCGGCGGGATCCGGTCGATCGCCATTTCCCGTGGCGGCGGTCGCAGGGCTTTGTTCGCTCGTTTCAGCCATTCAGTGCCTCCAATAACGCTTCTCTCATTGCATCTTCCAGCGGGGCATCGACTTCCGCCATGGCTGCCGGCTGATCCCCGTTCCAGCGTTCCGCTCCCCTGCCGGTCATCAGGCATACCTGCCCGATGGCTTGATACAGGAGCATGTCCTCGCCGCCGATGGACAGGCCGCCCGCCTGCGACCAAGCGCGGTTCAATGCGCTGGGACGTGGATCATAGGCGACGTCGAGCAAAGTGCCGTGTACCATGGCTCCGGCTTCACCCAAGGCGTCCGCAATGGGATCCGCGGCCCTCGACGGGATCGTCGAAATGACGATATCGCAATCGGCGATCGTCTCAGGGACACGGTCGAGCACGATGATGTCGACGTCGATGCCGATGCCCGACAATCTGCCGTTGTCTCGATGCTCGGCAAGTGCGACGATGTCCGCATTATGCTCTGGATGGCGTGCGGCTACGGTGATACGCCGTACCACTGCTCCCCCCGGAGAGGTCAACTGAGACAATGCGGCAATCGCGGACATCGCGGTGTTCCCGTTGCCGATGACCAACGCGTGCATACCATGCCTCTGGGGTCGCATATCCGCTCCTGCCGTCTGCCACGCGTGGCGGATGGCGAGGTCGATGCCGTCAACGTCCGTGTTATACAGGCGCATCAAGGGAAGGCCGTGTTCTCGCGCCGGGCCGGGGATGCCGGGCTCGTCCCAGTCGAAGACCACGGTGTTGGCGACGGCAAGCCTGCGCGCCCACATATTGGAGGGAAGTCCGTACGGCTGGATGGTGCGTTTCAACGGCATGGTGAGGCTCAGACCTCGCCAACTCGAATCAAGACCTGACAGAAACGGCCCAAGATGATTCTCGTCGATCTCGTAGCGGTGATACGACCACGTGCCGGCGAGGCCGAGCGCACGGTAGGCTGCCTGATGCAGTGTCGGCGAGAGTGAATGCCTAATCGGCTTGCCGAGCACCGCGCACTGGTTGCCGGTAATCGGAGCTCCCGCGGAATCCTCGATATCCATCATGCGTGTGCCTCCCCGTGTTCCAATCGTGTCTTCATGCCGCGCACCCGTTCGGTGACGACGTTTCCGGCATTGCCCATGGTAGCCGAATCACTCGTCCTTCGCGTGGAGCGCCGCGTACACGGCTTCGGCCTTGGCGTGGCCGACGCCCTTAACCTGTTCGAGCTGTTCGATACTCGCCTCGCGCATTGCCCTGACCGATCCGAACGCGTTGAGCAGACGCTTCTGGTAGGACGGCCCGATGCCCGGAATGTCGTCGAGCGCGGAACGCAAAGCCCCTTTTCTGCGTGTCTGACGATGGTAGGTGATGGCGAATCGGTGCGATTCGTCGCGCACGCGTTGCAACAGGTACATACCTTCGGATTGGCGCGGGAGAATGATCGGATAGTCGTCATCCGGGACCCACACTTCCTCGAGACGCTTCGCAAGACCGCATATGGCGACATCGTCGACCCCGCAGTCATGCAATGCCTTCGCCGCCGCCATGACCTGGGGTTTGCCGCCATCGACCACGACGAGATTCGGTTTATAGGCGAAATGACGCCGTTGGGTGTTCTGTTGGATGACTTCGTCCACGGCGGCATCCTGTACGGCGTCCTGGTTGACCGTGTGCTGCGCCAGGATCGGCTGCGCAGAACCGGACACGCCGGCAGACCCCGACGCACCGGCAGCTTCTGCCGTCGTCGCCATACCTGCCGGTTCGCCGTTGCCAGTTTCGGACCGGTCTGTGACGAGGGACGTATGCTGTTCGGGCGCATGCTGTTCGGCTTGCCGGATTCTGCGCTCGTTGTCCATGCTGTCACCGGAGTCGCCAGCGATATTTCCGTGGCGGAATCGTCTGGTCAGAGTCTCATACAGTGCGCTCAAGTCGTCGAGCGCGCCTTTGCCGTCATCACCGCGGATGGCGAAGCGGCGGTATTCGGATTTCTTGGCGATGGCGTCTTCGAACACCACCATCGACGCCACCTGATAGGCGCCTCCGATGGTGTTGGAGATGTCGTAGCATTCGATGCGCAGCGGCGCCTGGGGCAATCCGAGCGCGTCCGCGACGTCGTTCATCGCTTGGGTGCGGGCGCCGATGTCACTGATTCTGCTCATTTTGCTGCGTTGCAACGCTTGGGCGGCGTTGTCGTTGGCGCGTTCCATCAGGGTCCGTTTTTCGCCGCGACCAGGGACCCGAATCGTGACCAGCGATCCGCGTTCGCCGCTGAGCCATGCCTCGAGGTCAGCCCGTCTTGCCGGCTCGATGGGCATGAGGATTTCCCGCGGCACCGGAGCGATCGGGGCGAGCAAGTCAGCGCGGCCGGTTTGTTCCAACCGCTCGTGGCGGGTTCTTGTCGCCTGCGCCCTGGTGAGGCTGTCCGAAGCGGTGACGCTCTGGGTGGCTCCGATAGCGTCCCTGCGCTCTAGAACATTGATTGGCTGGGCGCCCTCGCCGGTACGGGAGCTTTGTCCGCTACCGCGTTCATGGAGTAAATCGGCATACACCTGGACGATGAGATCGGACATCAGTTCGTCATCCCCGATATCCTCGACACGTTCGACGGTCCAGTTACGTTCGCCGCGAATCGATCCATCCCTGACGAAGAACACATGGACCGACGCTTCAAGCTCGTCAGATGACAGGCCGAAGACGTCGGCGTCCACATCCTGGTCGAGAACGACGGAATTTTGCTGCATGACGGTTTGCAGCATCGCGATTTCGTCCCGCAGCCTTGCAGCGCGTTCGAAATCAAGGTCGTCGCTCGCCGTTTTCATCTCCCGGCCGAGCTGGGCGATGTATGATTTACCGACCCTTCCGGTGAGCACACCGACCAGCCGCTCACATTGGCGGCGATGGTCGGCCTCGCTGATACGTCCGACGCAAGGTGCGGAACATTTGCCGATGGAGGCGAGCAGGCATGGCCTACCGGTGAGACGCGCCTTGTTGAACACCCCGTCCGAGCATGTGCGCACCGGGAAGGCCTTGAGTAGCCTGTCCAGGCTGTGCCGAAGATCCCACACCTTCGCATATGGGCCAAAATACCTGGTATCGCGCCGTTTTCTGCTGCGCGTCACCCATACGCGCGGCACGCTTTCCCCCACCGAGACGGCGAGGTACGGATAGGTTTTGTCATCACGGAACACGACATTGAACCGCGGGTCGAATTCCTTGATCCATGTGTATTCGAGGGTCAGCGCCTCAAGCTCAGTGCCGACCACCGTCCATTCCAAGCTTCGTGCGGTGAGCACCATGGTCTGGGTGCGAGGATGCAGCTGGTCAAGGGGCTGGAAATAGTTCGTCAGACGGTTACGCAGGTTCTTCGCCTTACCGACGTAAATGACCCTGCCTTCGCTGTCACGCCACTTGTATACACCGGGTTCCGCGGGAATGTCACCGGTTTTCGGGCGGAAAAGGTCTCGTGAGTCGCCAAGCAGCGGAGCCCCGTTCGCGTTCACGCCCCACGACGCGCCCACCTTGCCGCCAGTTGCGTCGCCTGCAGGGCCGTCCACAGTAGTGGAATCATGCCCCTGTGCAGCCTGCTCGGCCAGAATCCCCTTGGCTGTGGCACGCCAGCGATCAGGGCTGTGGCGCTCGATGATGCCCATCTGCTCGTCGGTTCCTTTCCATGGTTACCTGTCGCGTTCCGGTTCCGGTGCGTTGACGTACATGTACGTCCCGCGCCCATGCCGTTCCCGGTTTCCCGGAGTTTCCTGAGGTTCAGAGCATGTCCTTGAGGAATCGGCCGGTCCAGCTGTTCTCGTTCTTTGCGACCTGTTCCGGCGTGCCCTGAGCGACAACGGTGCCGCCGCCATCGCCGCCTTCAGGACCGAGATCGATAATCCAGTCCGCCGATTTGATGACGTCGAGGTTATGCTCAATCACGATAACTGTATTGCCTTTGTCGACAAGCCCCTGCAAGACAAGGAGCAGTTTGCGTACATCTTCGAAATGCAGGCCGGTGGTCGGCTCGTCGAGAATGTAGACGGTGTTGCCGGTGGAGCGCCGCTGCAACTCGGTCGCCAGCTTGACTCGCTGCGATTCACCGCCTGACAGGGTCGTCGCCGGCTGTCCCAGACGGATATATCCCAAGCCGACCTGAGTGAGCGTATCGAGATACCGGGAGATGGACGGGTAGGCTTTGAAAAACTTTGCCGCCTCCTCGATGGGCATGTCGAGCACGTCGGCCACCGATTTCCCGTTGTATTTGACTTCCAGGGTCTCGCGATTGTACCGCTTGCCGTGGCATTCCTCGCACTGGACGTACACGTCGGGCAGGAAGTTCATCTCGATCTTCAACGTGCCGTCGCCGTGGCAGGCTTCGCAACGGCCTCCTTTGACGTTGAACGAGAACCGTCCCGGCCCATAGCCTCGCACCTGGGCTTCGGGCGTCTTGGCGAAGAGCGCACGAATCTTGTCCCACACACCGGTGTACGTGGCCGGATTGGACCGTGGGGTCCTGCCGATGGGGTTCTGGTCGACATGAATGACCTTGTCACACTGTTCGATGCCCTCAATCCTGGTATGTTTCCCAGGCACGATGCGCGCGCCATTGAGTTTGTCAGCCAACACGGGGTACAGAATCGTGTTCACCAACGTGGATTTGCCCGAACCGGACACGCCGGTAACACAGGTCATGACACCCAGCGGGAAGTTCACATTGATGTTCTTGAGGTTGTTCTCCCGAGCGCCGACAACGGTGAGCCTCCGGCCAGCGTTGGTGCGGCGACGACGTTTCGGCACTTCGATCGCACGCCGCCCGGCGATGTAGTCGCCTGTGATGGAGCGCGGCGCATCGACGATATGCGCAGCCGGACCGGAATAGACCACTTCGCCGCCGTGTTCGCCCGCTCCGGGGCCGATATCGACCAGCCAGTCCGCGGTTTCGATTGTCTCCTGGTCATGCTCGACGACAATCAGGGTATTGCCCAGATCACGCAGATGATGAAGCGTTTCGATCAGCCGCTTGTTGTCCCGCTGGTGTAGGCCGATGGAGGGCTCATCCAACACGTACATGACCCCGACGAGCCCGGAGCCTATCTGCGTGGCGAGTCGGATGCGCTGTGCCTCGCCGCCGGACAGGGTCTTCGCCGCGCGCGACAAGGTCAGGTAGCTCAATCCGACATCGTTGAGGAACGCGAGACGTGTCCTGATCTCCTTGACCACCTCGCCGGCGATCGCGGCGGCCGAACCTTCCAGACGCAGGTTCTTGATCCATGCGAGACTGCGTTCAACCGGCATATCGCACACGTCGGCAATGGATTTGCCATCCACCGTCACAGCCAGCACTTCCGGGCGCAGGCGTTTGCCTTCACACGCCTGGCAGGGCACCTCGCGCATATAGGATTCGTAGTATTGCTTCATCTGGTCGGAATCCGTCTCGTCGTGGCGTCGCATCAGCGTGCGCACGACGCCTTCGAATCCCGTCGAGTATTCGCGTAGACGACCCCAACGGTTGCGGTACGAGACCTTGACCTTGAAATCATGGCCGTACATGATGGCATGACGGACGTCTTCAGGCAGGTCCTGCCACGGAGTATCGAGATCGAATCCCATCTCCTCGCCGAGGCCTTCCAACACATGCCGGTAATAATCACCGGTGCCCTTGGTCAGCCCCCACGGCTCGATAGCGCCTTCGTTGAGGGTTTTCGACGGGTCGGGAATTACCAGTTCAGGGTCGATTTCCAGGTTGTACCCGATGCCGGTGCATGCGGGGCATGCGCCGTACGGGGCGTTGAATGAGAAGGTGCGCGGTTCGATTTCGTCAAGCTCAAGCTGATGGCCGTTCGGGCACGCCCGCTTTTCCGAGAACGGACGCCGACGGTTCGGGTCGTGTTCGTCGAGATCGACGAAATCCGCGACGACCAGGCCTTTGGACAGTTTCAGCGCCGTCTCGATGGAATCGGTGAGCCGTTGGCGGATGCCGTCCTTGATGACTAGACGGTCGACGACCACTTCAATGGTGTGTTTCTTCTGCTTGGCAAGTTTGATGTCGTCGGACAGTTGCCGCATGTCGCCGTCGATCAAAGCGCGGGCGTACCCGTCGGAGCGCAAGAGTTCAAGCAGATCCACGAATTCACCTTTGCGGCCTCTGACCACGGGGGCGAGAATCTGGAAACGGGTGCGCTCCGGCATGGCGAGCAAGGAGTCAACCATCTGCTGCGGGGTCTGCGCGCTCACCGGTTCGCCGCACACCGGGCAATGGGGCTCTCCGGTACGCGCGAACAGCAATCGCAGATAGTCGTAGATTTCGGTGATGGTGCCGACCGTCGATCTGGGGTTGCGGTTCGTGGTTTTCTGGTCAATCGACACCGCAGGGCTCAAACCTTCGATGAAATCGACATTCGGCTTGTCCATCCTCCCCAGAAATTGCCGCGCGTAGGCGCTTAGGGATTCGACATATCGGCGTTGTCCTTCGGCGAACAGCGTGTCGAACGCCAGCGACGATTTTCCCGACCCGGACAATCCGGTGAACACCACCATGCGATTGCGTGGCACTGACAGATCGACGTTCTTGAGGTTGTGTTCGCGAGCGCCTTGGATGGTGATTTTCAGATCGTTGGGGATGTGGCTGATATCGGCGACGAGGGAGCCGTCATGCTCCCGCAATGGCGCTTTTGCGAGCTCCCGCTGCAGGAACGAATCACTGTCGAGGATATGCTCGGTCGCGGTGGTGCGATGCTGGTACTGCGCCTGTTGTGCTGTGCTCACGTCTTGCCTCCGATACGTCTGGTGCTGGGTTCTAGGATACAGGCAAGCACGACGAAATTCGAACAGATGTTCGATATTGGGTTGAACCGCGGGAGAGTGCCGCGCGTGTCGCGCCATGACATGCCCGGCACGTCGGCGCCCCATGGGTAAGATAACCCGTTGGACTTTGACCCGGATGATGAAAGAAACGGCAGGTTGGCATGGCTATCGAGGCAAAGGGACTGGAGATTCAGATCGGTGCGCGTACATTGCTGCATCCCACTGATTTCCATGTCGTCAAAGGCGACAAGATCGGTCTTGTCGGCCGAAACGGCGCAGGCAAAACGACACTGACGCGCGTGATCACCGGTGATATGCTCCCCGCCGCGGGTTCTGTTCGCATTTCCGGCAAGCTTGGGTATCTTCCCCAGGACACGCATGCCGCCGACCCTACGCAGACTGCGTTGGACAGGATGATGAGCGCACGTGATATCGCGACGATCATTTCGCGTTTGCGCAAGGCGGAAAAGGATATGACCGATCCTGACCCTGATGTGATGACCAAGGCGATGAACCGGTATGACAAGGCCATGCAGGATTTTGAGAAGGCAGGCGGGTATGCCGCCCAGTCCGAGGCGATCTCGATGGCCGATAGCCTGGGTCTGCCGCAAGAGGTGATGCAGCAGCAGCTGGGCACATTGTCCGGTGGCCAGCGGCGGCGCATCGAGCTGGCGCGCATCTTGTTCTCCGACGCCGACACGTTGATTCTCGACGAGCCGACGAACCATTTGGATGCTGATTCGATTGAGTGGCTGCGTGGTTATCTCAAGCGTTTCGAAGGCGGTTTCTTGGTGATCTCCCACTCCACGGAACTGTTGGATGAGGTTGTGAACAAGGTGTGGCATTTGGACGCCCAGCTTGGCCAGATCGACATGTATTCGCTGGGCTGGAAGGCCTATCTGCACCAGCGTGTGGTCGACGAGGAGCGCCGCCGCCGTGAACGCGAGGTCGCGGAGAAGAAGGCGGAACGCCTGATGAAGCAAGGCATCCGGCTGCATGCGAAGGCTACGAAGGCGGTCGCCGCCCAGAATATGATGCGCCGCGCCGAACGGTTGCTCGCAGAGACAAGCGAGGCGGAGAAGAAGGAGAAAGTCGCCGACATCCGCTTCCCGGAACCGGCGCCTTGCGGCCGTACCCCGATTATGGCGAAGGATATTTCCAAGGCCTTCGGGTCCAATATCGTGTTCGCGGGTATCAATCTGGCAATCGACAAGGGTTCACGCGTCGTGATTCTTGGCTATAACGGCGCCGGCAAGACGACGACGTTGCGGATCCTGGCCGGCGAGGAGCAGCCGGATACCGGCGAAGTGGTGTATGGGCACGGTTGCAAGATCGGGTATTTCGCTCAGGAGCACGACACGCTTGATATGGATGCGACGGTGTTGGAGAATCTCCAGCATGTGGCTCCCGAGCTTGACGACACGCATACGCGTTCGATTCTGGGCAGTTTCCTCTTCTCCGGCGATGACGTGATGAAGCCGACGAAAGTGCTCTCCGGCGGCGAGAAAACCCGATTGGCGCTCGCCACGCTGGTCACGTCCCGTGCGAACGTGTTGCTGTTGGATGAGCCGACCAACAACCTCGACCCCGTCTCCCGCGACGAAATCCTCAAGGCGATTGCGAAATACGAGGGGGCGATCGTACTGGTCACCCACGATGAAGGGGCCGTCGAGGCGTTGAACCCGGAACGTGTCCTGCTCATGCCCGACGGCGACGAGGACCTGTGGAACGACGGGTATTTGGAGCTCGTCGCCGAAGAATAACCGTGGCACTGGGCCAACGGAGCCCTGTCCTATGGGTTCTGCGGCTACAGCGTTGCGGACCCATAGCCGCCAACCGGTGCTATCGCAGTTCGGAGGTCATCCATCCGTCGAGCAGCTGTCCGACGCGTTCCGCCATGCATCGGTACCCGTATGCGCTGGGGTGGAAATGGTCGTGCGCGTAGAAATCGTCTCGATCGGCGTGCACATCCTCGTGGGTCATGTCAAGGAACCTGACGCCATGCTGTTCGCAGATCTCACGGCTGGTCTGCGTCTGCTCGTCGGTCATGTCCGCGATTACGTGACGCAATGACCGTCCCAGCGAAGGACTGCGGTACAGCTGGGCGGCACTGAACACGACCACATGGTCGGCGCGCCCCTTGGCCAGGTCAATCGACGCTGACAGGTCGTCACGCCACTGGGCGATGGTCCTGCGTGCCATCAAATCGTTCGAACCGGCGCACAACACCATGAGATCGGCATGGTGATCGACCTGCGGGAGCAGACGGTATCGAACGCGGCGCATCGTGGCGCCAAGCTTGCCGACGGCACGCCAGTCAACCGGCCTGTCGAGCATATTGGAGAACACTGCTGCCATGGCGGGTGTGAATCCCTCGGACTGGTTCTCGACCCCGCAGCCGGCGATCATCGAATCACCCACGGCAACGAACGACAACGGGTCACCGGGATCATCGGTGTTGACGACACCGTGCCGCTCCCCCTGCGGCTCAGGATCAAGATGGATTGTATGCTGCGCCCATAACGCTTCAGCAGCCGCCACTACGTTCATGCCCACGCTCCTTGGTCTTCTCCCGGCTGTTCGCCGATTCGCTCATCCCCACCACTGTACCGCCCTAGGGGAGATGAACACCTTAAGCCGGGTTTTCTTGCTGTATGCTGCTGCAAACAAGGGAACGGGTGGAGCATGATTCACCCGGAAAGGGACTACAGTTGGGAGAGCAGTCCTGATGCCGTGCGCAGCGGGCCTGGACGCCAATGATAGGAAAGGGGCCATGCCATGGGTGAGAGCATCGATCATGAACGCCTGCAAATGCTTAGATTCAACGCATATGCCGCGGACACGGTACGTGAACTGGAGCGGCCGCTGTTGGATGACGGCGTCCCACTGATGCGTATGGCTGCGGCAGCCGCCGCGCATGAGGCCAAACGCATGCTCGGCGCCCAAGGCGTAGCGCTCGAGGATGCCAATGTGGTCGTACTCGCCGGAGCCGGCGATAACGGCGGCGACGGCTTGTTCGCCGCGGCGCAACTTGCCGGAGAGGACGCCCGGGTCACGGTGGTCGCCGTCGGACGGGGCCTGCATGACGCCGGTTTCGCAGCGTTCGCGCATAGTGGCGGACGTGTGCTGGTCCTTGACCCGGAAGCCGAGATCCCCGGTTGCGTCACCGGTTTCTCCGCAGGCGAAGCCGGTGAGCGTCTCCGCGTAGCCGTCGATCTGGTCAATCAGGCGGATCTTGTCATGGATGCAATGACGGGGATAGGGGTTTCCGGCGCATTGCACGGTATCGCGGCGACATTGACGTCGGCGTTATTGGATTCGTGGGGTATCGACGGGCGGACTGGTTCCGAGACGATCCAAGACCATCCGGGCGAACGGCCGCTGGTATTGGCGGTGGACATGCCTTCGGGTATCGGCGTGGACGATGGTACACTCCCCGGTCCGTACCTTACTGCTGACCGGACCGTGATGTTCGGCGCCCTCAAGCCGTGCGCCATGCTGCCTCCCGCAGCGTACGCCTGTGGCAAAGTCACACTCGTCGATTTCGGGTTCGATATCGACGAAGCCGAACCCGCTGCGGAAATGATGGACGCCGACCTCGCTTCCTCCGCGATTCTCGTGCCGTCCGTACATGACATGAAATACACGCGCGGAGTCGTTGGGCTGGTCACCGGGTCGACGCGATATCCGGGGGCTGCGGTTCTGGGGACCAGCGCAGCCGCAAGATCAGGCATCGGCATGGTACGCTATCTCGGCCCGCAACGCGCCCAAGATCTCGTGTTGCAGGCGCTGCCGGAAGCGGTCATCGGCAAAGGGCATGTGAACGCCTGGGTCGTCGGTTCGGGCGTCCCCGCGTCCACGGACACAGCAGACGGTGACGATATCCAACGTGAGACGATAACACGACTGCTGGCACATTATGCGCTCACTGACGAGTCCGGAACCAACGACGACGGTGGTAATGCGGCAATGAAGGACACCCACCCTGACGCGATGCCGCCCATTGTCGTGGACGCCGGCGCGCTCGACCTGCTGCCCGCCCGGGTTCCCGGCAATGTGGTGATTACCCCGCACGCCGGGGAGTTGGCGGGCTTGTTGACCAGACTCGATGCCATAAACGGGCCGGTTACAGCCGACCAGGTGATGTCGGCGCCCGTCCGGTATGCGCAGCTCGCCCATGAGCGCACCGGTGCGACGGTTGTGCTCAAAGGCGCAATCAGTGTCATCGCCGGAACCGACCCGTACGACAACAACCGTACGCGGACCCTCCTGTGCGGGCGAGCCCCCGCATGGCTGGGCACGGCCGGCGCGGGAGACGTACTCGCCGGCATGATTGGAGCGTTGCTGTCCCAGTCCGATGTGTCCGGATCACCCGATGACACCCCCGCGGTGGCCGACACCGTCGCCGCGGCCGTGTATCTGCACGGTCTGGCGGCAGCCATCGCCTCGCATGCGACGCAATGTGGGTGGCGCGCGCCCGAGATCTACGGTGCCGGCGAGCGCAATACCGGGTATGTTGCCGGCGAGCCAATTATTGCAAGCGATGTGATACGCGTCATTCCGCAGGCCATCGCCAAGCTCATCGGGTGAAACCCGCGAACGTCAGGTTCCCCATTCCCAGCGACGGTACAGGTACAATGAAGCCATGACGTGGTCGTATGCGTCAACAGTAGGAGAATGGTAGAAGAGTTTGTGCGCTTCGCTGAGGAAGGACATATCATGATCGTTTCCCGACATGGCAATGGTTCCAACGGTTTGTCGTCCGGTGCCGGTTCATCACGGCGGTCCGGGGCTCATTCCCCGGCTCGGGCATGGGCGGCAATCGCATTGAGTGCGGCGGTGATGGCCGGCTCCCTGTGCGCGTGCGGTTCGACATCCGGAACGGATGCCAGCCCGTCCGCCTCGGCATCATCCCCCGCAGCTTCGCAATCCCCCTCCTCCACCGCGTCGGCATCCTCACCGTCCACCTCGGCATCAGCCTCCGCTTCCGCCGCCGCTACCGGCGCATGCACCACGAAGGAACTGACCGCGAAGCTGACACAAGGCGCGGGCGGGGGCGCGGGAAGCTCCTACCCGTATCTGGTGTTGACCAATTCCGGTTCGCAAACCTGCACGTTGCGCGGGTATCCGGGCGTTTCGCTGCGTCACGGGGACACGCAAATCGGCGCGGCAGCGAAGCGCGACAGCACGGTCACCGCCTCCACGATCACACTCAAGCCGGGGCAATCCGCGCACAGCGCCCTGCGCATCGTGAACGCCGAGAATTTCGATGCCGCGGATTGCACGCCGACAGCTGCTGACACGATGCTCATCTATCCGCCGGACCAGACGGACGCCATCAGCCTCGATGCCACGGGCCTCACCGGATGCGCGGACGAAAACACACAGATCCTGTACGTCCAGGTGTTTCAACCAGGCGAAGAGTGAGCCACGTCCTGTTTGCGATACGTTCCCGAGATGTTCATATCCCCGATACGCCGGTCTACGCAAGTCCGGGGGCCGCTGCCGCTAGACTGTGGTGCGGGCTTCGTCGCTGGCGGAGCTGACTGATGAATGACGCGCGCCGTCGGTGACCATCGCCGAGGCTCATAGGAAGGGACAGCATGACGACACTGGCAACGCAGACGGCAGGACCGCAGGACGGCACGAAGCACGCAGAGCCCACGGAACATGAAGCTGCGGCAATCAGCGATGTCGTGTTCGATTTCTGCGGTGTCCTGATCGACTGGCAGTGTGGTGCCGCGTTGCGCGGCCGCTACCCCGACAGTCTGGTCGACCGCATCTGTGCACCGGACGACCCGTATGGCTTCTTCGATTATGAGGACCGTATGGATCACGGTGAGGCGCTCGCGGATATCCTCCCGGATGTCAGGCGCGACCACGGGGATGACATCGCCGATATCTTTGCCGACTACATCGCCCGCTACGACGATTCCCTGACGCGGATCATCCCGGGCACGGAATCGCTCCTCAAGGATTTGAAGGCCGCCGGATACGGCGTGTGGGGGTTGACGAACTGGTCGTATGAGACCTTCCACTTCGCGTTCGACAAGTTCCCACAGCTCAAGGAGCTGCTCGACGGGACCGTGGTGTCGGGCGTGGAGAAGCAGTTCAAGCCGAACGCGGGCTTCTACCGTCTGGCTTTGGTCCGTTTCGGCATCGCCGACCCCGCATCCAGCGTGTTCTTCGACGACACGCCTCGCAATGTCGAGGGGGCGAAATCCGTGGGCATGCATGCGTTCCTGTTCGATGACGCAACGCACGCCAGACGCGAGCTGCAATCGTTGGGCGTGCGGATCTGATCCGGTGTTGAGGGCAACACCAGCATGTGGATATAACCACCCGATTCTTGACATCCTCGTGATATAAAATCCTCTTATGACTCTCTTGCAACTCAAGTACATCGTCAAAATCGTCGAATGTGGTTCGATGAACGAGGCCTCCCACGAGCTGTATGTCTCGCAGCCGGCATTGAGCTCGTCAGTCAAGGAACTGGAACACGAACTGGGTATCGAGATCTTCACCCGATCCTCCCAGGGCATCGCGCTGACCGTGGACGGCGCGGAATTCCTCACCTACGCCCGTCAGGTGCTCGACCAGGCCTCACTGCTCGAGGAACGCTACAAGAACGCGAAGCCGCGCAAGCAGCTGTGCAGTGTCTCGACCCAGCATTACATGTTCGCTGTCGAAGCGTTCGTCGAAATGATCAACTCAATCAAATCCGACGAATACGAGTTCACCATCCGCGAGACGCGCACCAAGGACATCATCAGCCAGGTCGCCAACATGCAGTCCGAAATCGGCATCCTGTATCTGTCCGATTTCAACAAAAACGTGATCAACAAGCTGCTGCGCGAGAAGCATCTCGTGTTCCACCCGCTGTTCCGTGCGAACCTGCACGTGTTCATCTCGCGCGACAATCCGCTGGCCGGCAAGAAAAAAGTCACGATGGAAGACCTCAAGCCCTTCCCGTTCATCCAGTATGAACAAGGCTCCGAGGGCAGCTTCTATTTCGCCGAGGAAGCGGTGTGGCCGGAGTACTCCCCCAAGCAGATCAACGTGACCGACCGTGCGACGATTCTCAACTTCATCATCGGTCTCAACGGCTACACCGTGTGCACGGGCATCGACAACGGCGACCTCAACAATGAGAAGATCGTCACCGTGCCGCTGGACACGGACGAGACGATGCTGCTTGGCTGGATCACCAACGAGCGTGCGAAACTCTCGACCGCCGCGCAGACCTATCTGGACAAGCTGCGTACGGTAATCGCCTCCCACGGGTACAAGCTCATCGACTAATCCCACAAGGCGCAAGACGTCGCCCGACGCTCACCGAATATGAGGACGTCGCATACCGACACCAACGCAATAACGATACGGCCGGCCGGGGACCCCATAGGGTGGTTCCCGGCCGGCCGTTGTCCGCAGTGACGTGCGAATCACATCATGCGGTTGTCACGCGCCATACGTGTCGAGATATTCCTTGGCGCGCGTCTTGATGTCCTCGTCGAGCAGCGGCAGGCCATCATCGCCGGTCATATGCGACGCCGCATCGAAAATCTCACGCACGTTCGCGATGGAAACGACCGGGAAGCCGAACTCCTGCTGCACGGCGGCGACGGCGGAAATATTGCTGTCCCGCGTCTTCTCCATGCGATCGACCGACAACACCAGTCCGACAATCTGCACGTCGGCCGCCTCGCGCAGCTTGGGCACGACCTCGCGCACGGCAGTTCCCGCGGTCATCACATCGTCGACAAGCAGCACTTTCATGCCGTCACGCAGCTGGGTCCCGACGAACATGCCGCCGTCACCATGATCCTTGCGCTCCTTGCGGTCGAAGGTGTAGCCGACGCCCATATCGTATTGCGCGGTCAAGGCGATTGCCGTGGAAACCGCCAGCGGGATGCCCTTGTACGCTGGCCCGAACACGGTATCGATATCCCCAGGCAGGGTTCCGTCCGCAATTGCGGTGTTGATCTTCTCAGCGTAGAACGAGCCAAGCAAAGCAATTTTGCGACCGTTGTCGAAGGCTCCCGCGTTGATGAAATACGGTGAGCGACGGCCTGACTTCAAGGTGAAATCTCCGAACTTCAATGCCTGCGATTGCAAGAGGAACGAGGTGAATCTCCGGTCGAGCGGCACTTTCTGCTCAGTCATAGGTCAGAGGGTCCTTTCTCTATTCGGCCACGCTCCAGGACACGGCCGATGCCTGCACTGGGTGCAGACGGTTTCCGGAACATCAGGGTACCGCAAGGGGGTTGACCGTCACCGCCAAGTCTGGCCTGCGGCGAGTTTCGCGGCAAGCTCGGGCCGGGAGTCCAGCAGGTCGTCCAATTCGCGGGCCACACGCATCGGAGCAGTCGGCTCATACAACGCCACAGCACCGACCTCGACGGCGTTCGCTCCGGCATACAGGTATTCCAAGGCTTTTTCACCGGAATCGATGCCGCCAATGCCGATAATCGGAATATCGGGCAACGCCTGTCGCACACGCCATACGAAGCTCAGGCCGATCGGGAGAATCGCCGGCCCGGACACGCCACCCGTGCGGTTCGCGAGAATCGGCTCGCCCGTGCGGATGTCGATACGCATGCCGACCAGCGTGTTGATCATGCTCAACGCGTCGGCACCGCCGTCCACCGCGGCTTTCGCAATCGGAACGATATCCGTCACATTCGGGGTGAGTTTCACGATCAAGGGTTTCGAGGTGATATGACGCAAGCGGGTGATCAGCCGATTGAGTGCTATCGGGTCGGTGCCCACGCTCATGCCGCCGTGGGTGACATTCGGGCAGCTCACGTTGATTTCCAGCATGTCCGCAGAGCAATCGGCAAGTTTGGCGACCACTTCGGCGTAGTCGTCATCGCAATGGCCGGCCACATTGGTGACAACCGTCGCGCCTTCCTTCTTGAGCTTGGGCAGCTCGTCGACGAGATAATGGTCGACACCCGGGTTCTGCAAGCCGACCGAATTGACCGTGCCCGCCGGGGTTTCGGCCGTACGCGGCCCGGGATTGCCTTCCCACGGGACCGGGGAAACGCCCTTGGTGGTTACCGCGCCCATCTGGCTAACATCGTAGAACCAGTGGCACGCGTCATACTGGAACGTGCCTGAGGCGGTGCCCACCGGGTTCTTCCACTCGACGCCGGCGACGACGGTGCCGTGCTTCCATTCGTGCGGTTCGTAAACGTTGATCTGCTTGTCCATCTGCTGCTCCTGCATAATGCCTTGACCTCTACTTGTCCCATCCGAGTTGTTCCGGGGTGAATACCGGGCCGGCGACGCACACTTTCTGCCGTCCCTCCGCCGTGTCGACGACGCACACGTAGCAGGTGCCGTACCCGCAGCCCATACGCGCCTCGAGGCTCAACTGGCATGGGATATCGCGCGCGACCGCCCAGGAGGCGACGGCACGCATCATCGGCATCGGGCCGCAGGACAGGATGACCGGGGGCAGTTCCCCGTTGACCAGCGAATCCTCGATCGAATCAAGCAGATCGACGACATTGCCTTGCGCGTTTGTGATGCTTTCCACACGTTCCGCGTATTTTGCCACCAGTTCGTCGGCGAAGCGTTCGTCACGATACCCGAACGCGGCGGTCGCGGTCGCGTCATCACGCAACGCGAGCTTCTGGGCGGCATACAGCAGCGGTGGCACGCCGAGACCACCCGCCACCAGCACATAGTTCGCGGCAGCTTTCATGTCGAATCCGCGCCCCAAGGGGCCCATGACATCAACAGTATCGCCTGCTGCCAGCCGGGAGAACTCCTCGGTGCCCTTGCCAACGACCGCGAAGATCAGGCTCACGTCATCGCCCTCGACTTCGCTGACGCCGAACGGCCGCGGCATCAGGCGCGTGGGATCCGCGGAATACAGATCCACGAACTGGGCCGGCTTGGCATGTCCCGCGATGTAGCTGTCGCGGAAGGTAAGTCGATAGATGCCATCCGACAATCTGCGGTTATCCACCACCGGTACGGTGCGCCTGCCGGGGAAGCGTCCCGCACGGGATGCTTCGGCGGTCACGTCGAAGGTTGGGATAAACGTTGCGTTGGGCATTGCCTCTCCTTTGGGCTGTTGGGCTTGGTAGCTGTGGGTGGCTGAACCTGTACGGCTGAACGTGCGAGGCGTCCGCCGACGGGTGCATTCTATTGCTTCGGTGTTTCGCCGTGTTACGCGGTGTGTCAGGCGAGCGCGGCCTCCAGGTCGTCCCGCATGGCGATTGCCGCGTCCCGGGCGCTGGTGGCGACCAAGGCGAGCGCATCGTCGGCGGACATGCTCTCGTCGTATCCGCCGTTCTTGCGCCATGCGCCGATGATGCCGCGCGACGAGTTGACAATCGCCCCGGAGCCTTCGGTATCGAACATGCCGGCGACATCCTGCGCGGTGCCGCCTTGCGCCCCGTAGCCGGGGACCAGGAAGAAGGTACGCGGCATGCGTTCGCGCAACTGTTTGCCTTGCTCAGGGTGGGTTGCACCGACGACCGCGCCGACACGCGTGTATCCGGATGCACCAAGCGTTTCGGCGCCCCACTGCTCGACGAGGTCGGCGACACGCTCGTACAGGCGTGTCCCGTCGGCGAGCTCGAGCTCTTGGATTTCCTTGCTGGACGGGTTGGAGGTGCGTACCAGCACGAACAGGTCCTTGTCGGCTGCCTTGGCCGCGTCCACGAACGGGGTGATGCCGTCCGTGCCTAGATACGGGTTGACGGTAACGGCGTCCTCATGCCACAGGTCGAGCGCGTCGCCGTCCTGCGCATTGAGCCCGACCAGATGCCGCGCGTAGGCGGCGGCCGTCGAGCCGATATCGCCGCGCTTGATATCCCCGAGTACGTACAGGCCTTGGGATTGCGCGTATTCGCAGGTCATCTCATAGGTGTCGATGCCGGCGGGCCCCAAGGCTTCATACATCGCGATTTGCGGTTTGACGGCAGGCACGATGCCCGCGATCGCGTCAATAATCGCGCGGTTGAACTCGAAATATGCGACCGCACGCTGCATGGCGGGGATTTCAGCCGGGTCATCGACTTGGTCGGCGACCTCCTCGTGGAAGGAGTCGATGAGCTGCGCCGGCACCACCTGGTTGGTCGGGTCGAGCCCGACGACGCTTGGATTGTGCGTCGTATTGATCGCTTCGATGAGCTTGTCCATGTGCCTTCTTTCAAAACGCTGTGAGCATGTGGCTTGGGTATTGCGACGGTTGCCGGTTCAGGCTCCGATACGGGAGAACACCAGCCGCGAGCCGATGATAGTGGCGAGCGGCAGGCCGGTGACCTGCCAGCCGTCGAACGGCGTGTTGCGCGCCTTGGAATGGAAGCGGTTCTTGTCCACGGTCCAGTGCCGGGAGGTGTCGAGAATCGCCAAATCCACGGTTTCGTGGTGCTCCACCGCAGCAAGGTCCAGGGTGCGTTTGGTCGCGCATCGCGAGGAGGTATTCAGCAGTCCGGCCACGTCGGTCGGCGTATGCCCCATGAGGTGCTCCGGAGCCACGGACATGAGTTCGATGAGCCGCTGTTCGGAGATGTAGCCGCCGTCCACCAGCACCCGATGGCATACGCCGTACGCGCATTCAAGGCCGATGATTCCGTTCGGCGCCTGTTCAAGGCCCGCGGCCTTCTCATCTTGCGCGTGCGGGGCGTGGTCGGTGGCGATCAGGTCGACCGTCCCGTCCGCAATCGCTGCGACGGTGGCCCTGCGGTCTGCTTCGGAACGAAGCGGCGGGTTCATTTTCGCCATGACGCCGTAGGTGAGAATCGCCTCGTCGCTCAATGCAAGATAATGCGGTGCGGTCTCGCAGGTGATGGGCAGGCCTTCCGCCTTGGCTGCGCGAATCGCCTCGAACGACCCGGCGGTGCTCACATGCTGGAAATGCACGTGCACGCCGGTGCGCCGCGAAGCTTCGATATCACGGGTGACGATGCGCAGCTCGGTGTCCTCGGGGATGCCGGGCACGCCAAGCTTGCGGCTGACCGGGCCCTCGTTGATGATACCGCTGTCATGGTGTTCGCAATGCTCGATGAGGTAGAGTCCAGTGGCTTTCGCGTTGGCAAGCACCTGGTCGAGAATCGCGTCCGGGACGGCCGCGCCGTCATCGCTGATCGCGGTGACCGGATGCGCCAACTGGTATTGGTCTTTTGTATCATCGCCGACACCGGGCAGGTGCACTCGCCAATTCTCGGGGTCAGTGGCCTGTGCTCCGGCACGATCCACGGACGCGCACACGCACAGGTCGTAGCGTGCGGGCAGCGCGCCATCATGGGTCGCGTCGTAATGCTGAAGATAGTCGATGGTGTCACGGGCACCGGCGGCGAGTACGTCATCCGCGCCGGGCGTTCCCGGTCGGGCGGGTTTGCCGTCCATCGCGGGCAACGTGTTCGGCATGATAAGCACCCGCGTATAGCCACCTGAGGCCGCCGCAGCACACCCGGAACGCATGGATTCCTTGTAGGTCTGTCCCGGATCGCGGAAGTGGACGTGCGGGTCGGCGAATCCCGGTGCCACGGTCAGCCCGGAGGCGTCGAACTCGCCGTCAGACACGGCTCCCGGCTCGTCGAAGTAGCGCTGGGCGTCCGTGCCGGGGATCACGAGGTCGATCCTCTCCCCCGTGTCCCAGACGCGGATGTCGTGCAGCGTGAGCATACTCATCGTTCCTTTCCTCGGCGCTCGCGGCGCGGCTCAGAGCTTGGCTTCCTCGTCGCAATAGTCGCAACGGTATTCCTGGCGTTCCGAGTGCACCAGATGGAACATCTGGTCGATCCCGCGTTCCGTGGTGGTCACGCACCGCGGATTCTTGCATTTGATGACGTTGACCATGTGTTCAGGCAGATTCGGCCTCTCCTTGCGCACGATCTTGCCGCCGCGCACGATGTCGATGGTCGCCTGGCGCGCAATGAAGCCAAGCACGTCGAGGTTCAAATCCCCCGCGTCTTCGATCTTGATGATGTCCTTCGAACCGTACTGGCGGCTGTCCGTGTTCATGATGAGCGCGAGCTTCGTGCTGGTCGGGTCGATTTTGAGATATTGCAGCACTTTGAGCGCGGTGCCCGCGGGCACGTGGTCGATGATGATGCCGTTGCGGATGCTGGTGACTTCCATCAGGCGTGGACCTCCTCGTTCTTCCATTCCTCATACCCGGGCAGCGTGTCGCCGACCACCGAGCTTTCCAAGGCCATGCGCATGAGCATGCCGTTGTGTACCTGCTCGAAGTAGGCGGCGCGCGGGTCGTGGTCGACGTCCACGGAAATCTCGTTGACTCGCGGCAACGGGTGGAGTACCGCCATATCAGGCTTGGCGAGCTGGAGCTTCGCCTCATCAAGAATGTAGGTGTCGCGCAGGCGCAGGTAATCGTCCTCGTTGAAGAAGCGTTCCTTCTGTACGCGCGTCATGTACAGCACGTCCAAATCGCCGATCACGCCGGCGAGGTCACGCACCTCGGTGTAGGTGCAGGAGGGCGCGCGTTTGATGCGGTCAATCACGTACCGCGGCATTTTCAGTTCGTCAGGACTAATGAGCACGAAGTTCACATTGCCGAAACGGCACAGGGTCTCGACAAGCGAATGCACGGTCCGTCCGAAGGTCAGGTCGCCGCACAGGCCGATGGTCAGCCCGGTAATTCTGCCATAACGCGAGGTGATAGTCGCAAGGTCGGCGAGCGTCTGGGTGGGGTGCATGTGCCCGCCGTCACCAGCGTTGATGACGGGGATGCCGAAGTCCTTGGCCGCGCGGGCCGCCACGAGCGCAGCGCCTTCCTTGGGGTGACGCATCGCGATGACGTCGACGAGATTGGACACGGTTTTCACGGTGTCGGCGATGGATTCGCCCTTGGTCACGGAGGACAATTGGGCGCCGGCGAAACCAATCACATGGCCGCCGAGCCGGAGCATCGCCGTTTCGAAGCTCAGACGCGTGCGCGTGCTGGGCTCATAAAAAAGGGTGGCCAGCACCCTGCCGTCGCAGGTATGCGCCACCTCATGACGATGCGTTTCGATGTACTGCGCTTTATGGAGCAAATCGACAATCTGGGATGTCGTCAGATCGTCAAGCGTGACCACGCTTTTGCCGACCATGGACGATGCGGTTTCTTGAGGAACGCCGTTTGCCGGCAACTGGGTGTTGAGTTCAGACAAGGCTCACCTTCCTGTTGAGAGGTGGCCACCTTATGTGACCTAGCCAACTGTAGGACGATTCAGGGACATGCCGGCGGCTTGCGGCCAAGCTCGCGGCACACTCGCGTTCGGCGCGGGTTGGCCCGCGCCACGGAGTCACCGCGGGTTCGCCGGGACCGGTCGCGTCAGCTTGCCCCAAGCCTGCCAGGAGCTTACTGCTGCCCGTAGAACAGACGTTCCACGACCTCACGGCATTGGCGCATCAAGGCGAGGATGTCGTTTTCAAATTGCTGGCCGCGATTGGCCCCATACCCGAGATATACGGCCATTCCACCGAGCGAATCGAGGTCGTCAGGCAGGATGTCCGCGCGCGCGGCACGTCCGGACCACAGGTAGTTGCCGTTGCGGGCCGCGGTGCAGATCCGCCATGCGCGACGCAGCGTGTCCGCGTCCTTGCGTCCGAGCATGTCTTGGGTTTCGAGCGCGTCAAGCGCGTCCATCGTGGAGCCGGTGCGCAACTCGGGACAGGTTCCGGCATGCTCCAGTTGCAGCAGCTGCACGGTCCATTCCACGTCGGACAGTCCGCCCTTGCCGAGTTTAAGGTGCCGGTCGCGGCGCACGCCCCTGGGCAGCCGTTCAGCTTCCATACGGGCTTTGAGCTTGCGGATTTCACCGATCTGCTGCCCGTTGAGCGGTGCCGTCGGATAGCGCAGCGGATTGGCGATATTGTCAAGGAAATCATGGGCGAGCGTGCCGTCCCCCGCCGCATACCGCGCACGGATCAGCGCCTGGCTTTCCCAAGTACTCGCCCAGGACCCGTAGTATTCCTCGCATGAGGCGTACGAGCGGATGAGCGGGCCGTTCTTGCCTTCTGGCCGCAAGTCGAGGTCAAGGTCGATGCGTGGCTCCAACGTGCACGGGCCTTGCAGCAGGGAACGCACGTCATCAGTGACCTGTCTGGCGTAGGAGGCGGCGAGTGCCTCGTCCGGCGTTCCCTGTCCGGTATCTCCCGTGCCGTTGGCTCGGTAGATGAGAATCGCGTCGGCGTCGGAGCTGAAGTTGATTTCCCTGCCGCCGTAGCGTCCCATGCCGATGACGGCGATATCCGCCGGATATGCGTCCAGACCCATCATGGTACGGCGGTGTTCCAACGCCCAGCGCAAGGCCGCATCGATGATCGCGTCATACACGTCGGTCATGCCGGTGAGGGTGGTGTCTTCGTCGATGACACCGCTCATCCAGCCCAATCCGATGCGTTCGATCTCGTGCCGTCTCATGGCGCGCAACAGCGTGGCTGCGTCTTTGAGGCTCGACCGGTTGCGGGTGATGATGCCGTCGCATTGCACGTCGAGGCTGGCTCGGGTGCGAGGCCTGAGTTCGTCATCGTCGCCCAGCCAGGTCACGGATTCGACCGAACGGTTGAGCGCGTCGCCCAGGAAACGCGAGTTGGACAGGACGTGGCACAGCCGTTGCGCTGCGGATTGGGAGTCGCGCAGGAAGCCGAGATAGTCGCTGTCTTCGCCGAAATGCTCTTCCAATCGTCTCCAGTTGAGCAGACCCATATCCGGGTTCTGCCCTTGCCCGAGCCACTGGAGGACGGCAGGCAGGAGGATGCGGTTGATGCGCGCGGCGCGTGACAGGCCGTCGGTCAACGCCTTGACGTGGCGCATGGCGGCGTCGGGGTCGGCGAAACCGATGGATTCGAACCGTTCGCGGGTCGCCTGGTCGGACAGGGTGATCTGGTCGTCATCCATGCGCGCGCTGATCGGCAGCATCGGTCGGTAATAGATGTCTAGGTGCAGACGCCTGACTTCGCGCCGCGTCTCGTCGTAGCGTTCTACGAGCTCCTCGGGATGCAGGCCGAAGGTACGCGCGAGCCGGCGGAGTTCCTCATTGTGGCTAAGCGCGTCGATGTCGACGTCCCGTTTGCGTTCTAGGCCGCCGATATTGCCGGTTCCGAGGTCCGGGAACAGGTGGGTGCGCTTGAGTTCCCACATCTGCTGGCGGTGTTCGAGCACGCGTTCGAACCGGTAATCCTGCGCCAATAGCGTCGCCTGCTTACGCGAGACGTATCCGCCGTCGGCGAGCGCCTTGAGTGCGTCCAGCGTGCCACGTTTACGTAGTGTGGTGTCGGAGCGCCCGTGGACGAGCTGGAGCATCTGCACGGTGAATTCAACGTCCCGCAAGCCGCCCCGGCCAAGTTTGATTTCACGGTCTTTGAGATTGTCGGGGATAAGCCGTTCGACGCGCTGGCGCATCTGCTGGCAGTCCTGGACGAAATTGTCGCGTTTCGAAGCGGACCAGACGAACGGCCGGGTCATCTCCAAGTAGGTTTGTGACAGTTCGCTGTCGCCTGCGGCCGGCCGGGCTTTGAGCAGCGCCTGGAATTCCCAGTTCTGCGCCCACTGCTCGTAGTAGCTGCGATGCGATTCGAGCCGGCGGACCAGCGGGCCATCCTTGCCTTCAGGCCGAAGCCCGCCGTCAATCTGCCATAATGGAGGTTCGCTGGAACCCATGATGACGGATTGGCAGACGCGTTGCAGCATAGTGCCCATTCTGGTGCCGATGCGGGTGAGCGTGGTCGTACCGGTGTCAGCGTCGGTGGGTTCAACCACGTAAATTAGATCTACATCGGAAACGTAGTTCAATTCCTGAGCGCCGAGTTTGCCCATGCCGATAACGCTGAACCGGCATCGTGCACTGTCCGGGGTCTCATGACGGGCGATGGCGAGCGCCGCCTCGAGCGCGGCATCCGCGAGGTCCGACAGCGCTTTACTGATTCGCGGCTGAATGTCACACGGCTGTTCGGCGGTGGCGTCAACGGCGACGATCGCGGCAAGCTGGCGGCGGTAGGCGGCACGCAGGCGGTCGGTGGCCTCCGGCAACGGCAGGGATGATTCGTACGCCAGATGTGTCTGGCCATCCTCCTGTGTGTCGGTAAGTTCCAATGTTTTGGCTTGTACCGCGTCGAGGAGCTTGGCGAACCGTTGCGGACGGTTATAGTCGCAACTATGGCAGGGGTCTAAGGCCGCGGCGCGGACAAGGTCGGCTCGGGTGCGCATGAGTTTACCCAGTTTGTCGCTCGCCCCGAGCACGGCGATGAGCCTACGCGCGGCGGTGGCGTCTTCGAGGATGCGACGCACGCTGTCATCGTCCTGCGGCAGGCCGTCGAGTATGCCGATGAGATTGTCGATTGCGGTGTCCGGGTCGAGGGCGCTCGCCAATGCGTCGGCGATCGGGCGGATATGGTCGGCGCCGATGCCGTACTCGTTAAGTGTCGAAAAAGCCGATCGCGCCTCGTCCAACCGTTGGAATCCGATATGGATGAGATCACGGGTGCTGAAAGGAAATGCCGGTGATGAATCCATAGTTCCAATATACCGCCGATGCCGCCGAATCCCGCCGATGCGGGGAATACGGGCCTGATATGACGGCAACTTGATTACGGCCCGCCGTGTGACCTGTTGATCGCACCACGGACAGATACCAAGTGTTGTGTTGATTCAATCCCCACCTATCGCCGCCGCATGCGACCGGACGGTCGCGCCACAGGCCGATACCGTGATGCAACAGCCATAGTCCACGTCTATCTCCCCACACAATGTAACCGAGCAGTCACACCACAGGCCGATTCAACACCGCAGACCTCTGCGCTCACGCATAACCGCCGCCGCTGCAACCAGGCAGTCGCACTGCGGGCGAATACCACACTCATCCACCACCACAGAGCTCTTCGTCGGAATCAATCCCGCCCGCCACATAAGAAGCCGGCGGACAGTCACACCGCAATGGTGCGCCCGTCCGCCGGCTTGTTGCAATAGATTACTCAGGCGAAGTCTGTGCCCGTTTGCCCGGGCGAGAACAGGTCCTCGATGTTGTGCCAGATCTGCCTGGTGACAGCCGGCTTGTTCATCGAGTACAGGTGCACTCCGTCGACACCGTGGGCAACAAGGTCGGCGATCTGGTTCGACGCGTAGATAATACCCGCCTGTTTGAGTGTCTTCGGGTCGTCACTCCACTTGTCAAGCAGGGATTCCAGGGGCAGCGGCACACGTGACGAGCACATGCGCACCATGCGCCTAATCTGCTTGGCATTGGTCACCGGCATGATACCCGCCTCGATTGGCACATCGATGCCTGCGGCACGCGCCTTGTCAAGGAAGTGGTAGAAGTCCGCGTTGTCGTAGAACAACTGGGAAATCAGGTGGCTTGCGCCCGCGTCAACCTTGATTTTGAGATTGCGTATGTCCTCGTCAAGGTCGCTCGCTTGCGGATGACACTCTGGGTAGCATGCCCCGAAAATCGTCATATCCGGGTCATGCTCGCGAATGTATGCGACCAGATCGCTGGCATGTTCGAACGCCCCCGCGGGTTCGCGATCGGGCACCGGGTCGCCGCGCAGCGCGAGCACCGCGGACACCCCCGCTTGCCTGAACATGTCAAGTGCCTCGTCGACCTGCTCCCGCGTGGTGTACTGCGCGGTCAGGTGGGCGACGGCAGGAATGTCATACTCCTTGCGGATGGTGTTCGCGATGCGCGCAGTCGCTGTCCGGTCAGACGACTTGCCGGTTCCGTAGGTCACCGAAATGAAGTCGGGGTTGAGGCCTTGCAGCCCGTCGAGCGTGTCGTAGATGGTTCCCACCGGCGCGTTGCGTTTGGGTGGGAACACCTCGATGGAGAACATCGGCTGGTGCATGTCACTTCCCCAGTCGTGCGCGCACCGCCTTGGCGGCGGCGACCATATGCTCCAGGCTCGGCCAGGTTTCCGCGTTGCCACGGGTCTTCAGACCGCAGTCGGGATTGATCCACACCTTGTTGACGTCCATCTTGGCGAGGATCTCGTCGATGCGATGCTCAATCTCCGCTTCGCTCGGGATGCGCGGCGAGTGGATGTCATACACGCCGGGGCCGGCCTCGGTCTCGAAGTTCGCGTCATGGATCGCGTCAAGCACGACCAAATCGCCACGGGAGGCCTCGAAGGAGATGACGTCCGCGTCCATCGCGTCGATATCGCGGATGATGTCGTTGAACTCCGAATAGCACATATGCGTGTGGATCTGCGTGGTGGGCTTCACAGCGGAATGCACGAGACGGAACGCAGGAATCGCCCAATCCAGGTACTTCTTGTGCCAATCGCTCTTGCGCAGCGGCAGCTTCTCGCGCAGGGCGGCTTCATCAATCTGGATGACCTTGATGCCGGCCTTCTCCAAGTCGAGCACTTCGTCGCGGATGGCGAGCGCAAGCTGCTGGGTCTGCAGTTCATGGCTGACGTCCTCACGCGGCCAGGACCAGTTGAGGATGGTCACCGGGCCGGTGAGCATGCCCTTCATGACATGCTTGGTGCGCGACTGCGCGTAGGCGCTCCATGCGACGGTAATCGGCTCGGCGCGGGAGACGTCGCCCCACACGATTGGAGGCTTGACGCAACGGGTGCCGTAGGACTGCACCCAAGCGTTCTTGGTGAACAGGAAGCCGTTGAGGTGCTGGCCGAAGTATTCGACCATGTCGTTGCGTTCGAATTCGCCGTGGACGAGCACGTCGAGGCCGATCTGCTCCTGATGCTTGATGCATTCGTCAATCTGCTGCTTGATGAACTCGTCGTACTGTTCACGGGTGATTTCACCCTTGCGCAGGCGTGCGCGTTCGGCGCGCACTTCCTTGGTTTGCGGGAAGGAACCGATGGTAGTGGTTGGTAGCAGCGGCAGGCCGAGTGCCTCACGCTGCAGCTTCTGACGTTCCGCGCGGGCGGGCTGACGGACGAAATCGTCTGCGGTGAGTGCGGCGAGACGCTTGGCGACCGCTTGGTCCGGGGTGACGCGGGTGCCGTCGAACAGCGCCTGATTGTCGGCGAGCGCCTTGACGTCACGGCGTGCGGCATCATCCTGGTCGGCGAGAACAGCGATGTCGTGCAGTTCGCCGAGCTTTTCCACGGCGAATGCGAAATGCTTGAGCACCTGCGGCTCGAGGCCGGTCTCCCCTTCGGTGCTGAACGGCACGTGCAGCAGGGAGCATGCGGTGGACACGGCGATGTTGTCGGTCTTGGTGTGCAGCGCGTCGATTACACCGAGGCTGACGGCGTAGTTGTTGCGCCAAATGTTGCGCCCGTTGACGACACCTGCGAAGACGGTCGTTCCCTCGGCGACGCCGTACTTGTCCACGGCGGCGAGGTTCTCGTCCTTGCCTTCGATCAGGTCAAGCCCGATGCCGTCGAAGCCCAGCAGGTTCACGGTTTCGTAGATATCGGCGATGTGACCGAAGTACGTGTTGAGCAGCAGCTTGACCTTGCCTTCGCGTGCGGGCAGGATCTTGGAATACAGACTCTTGAACAGTTCGACATCGCCGTCTTCCTTGTCGAGCACAAGGTACGGCTCATCGAACTGCACCCACTGGGCGCCAAGCTCGGCGAACTTGCCGAGCACCTGCGCGTAGACGGAGGCGATGTCGTTGATCAGGCCGCGGTCGAATTCGAGTTCTTCTGCCTGCGGGTCGCGTGCGAGCTTGAGGAAGGTGTACGGGCCGATGAGCACTGGCTTGGTGACGATGCCCAGCGCCTTCGCCTCGTTGAATTCGTCGAAGGGCTTGGTGCTGGCAAGGTGGATTTGCGTGGAGCTTTCGATTTCCGGCACGATGTAGTGGTAGTTCGTGGTGAACCATTTCTTCATCGGCAGCGCGGTCACGTCGCCCTTGTCGCCCTGATAGCCGCGGCCGATGGCGAACAGCGTGTCCTCAGGCTGTTCGAAGCCCAGACGCTGGTACCGTGCAGGGACAGCGCCCAGCAAAATCGCGGTGTCGAGCATCTGGTCGTAGTAGCTGAAATCATTGCTGGGGATGAGGTCGATGCCGGCTTCCTGCTGAAGCTTCCAATGGTTGGCGCGCAGCTGCTTCGCAGTGGCACGCACGTCTTCGAGCGTCTTGGCGCCTTTCCAATACCCCTCGATGACCTTCTTGAGCTCTCGGTTGCTGCCGATGCGCGGGAACCCGGAAACAGAAGTCAGTGCTGTCATATGGCTGTCCTCCAAAATCGAAACGGATATCTATTGCAACGCGCTCACCATATCAAAAATCCGCGTAACAAGGTCATCAGCCGATTATGGGTGTCGTTATAAGACTGACTTATATCCATGGAATTCCAAACACTGTCGGCTTCGGCGCCAAACAGGCGGACACCTCGTATAAAGCGCAGTTTTCTGCGGATTGTCGTCAGTCTCGGCAGTTGGTATGTGGTCTCGTCGCACGGCCGTCTAAAGCGGCTGCCATCAACCGATTGGGCGGCATCAGGCTGCGAAGGCCGTCAGATGAAAAACTTGGCCTGATATCAAAGAATAAGTTATTGCCATGCGACGCAAATGGTTCTCGATCCTCACGGACATAGATGACTACAAACGTAGCTGACCACGCCGCCTCATGCTCACTCACACGTTATCCGGTGCACCTATTACTTGCCGTTGTTCATTCCTAGCAGCAGAACGCCTCAGTCGCTGAAATCCTTGGGATTGAGCACTGCGAGCAAATCCGCCGCATGCACCTGCCAGCTCGAGAACGGTTTATCGGATCCGAATACCACCACCGATGCCGGGGACAACCCCAGCTGAAGCCGGTCAAGTACCGACTGCCCCGAACACTCCGATGCGATCCATTCGGACGCGATGGATACCGTGGGTTCATGGCCGACGACCATGAGTTTGTGGTATTTATCCGGCGTGCGCGCGATTTCGTCGAACACCGCTTGGACTCCGCCCTCATACAGGCTCTGCCGATAATCTACCTGCGGTCCGTCACCGAACACCTTGAGCATCCGGTCCAGCGTCTGCTGGGCGCGGACCGCCCCCGAGCACGCGATTCGGTCAGGAACCAGTCTGAGAGACTGGATTCCACGCGCTACGTTTTTCGCCTGTTTTCGGCCTTTGTCCGTCAGCTCACGGGCACGGTCCCCCGCCAGATTCGCCGGTTCGGTTTTCGCGTGACGCATCACCAGCAGCACATACCGATATCGGTCCGCTGTCTTGGCGATGTTCTTCAGTGATTGTGCCATTTCCTGCCTCTTTCGACTTGGTTTGTCCTTATTCCAACTCCGAGGAAGTATCATCCGCGGATGTGCCGGCACCGGATTGCTGCCCTGATTGTGCGGAGGAGATGTTGGCGACCTGCGCATCGAGATCGCGGAGAACTTTGCGCAGTTTTCTGTCGGAGATATCGCGCAGTTCCAAGTCTTCGAGCTGCGCTGCACGTTGCTGCACACTCAACTCGTCGACATCGGTGGTCGTGTCCTTCGTGGCGCGATCCCGCTTATGCAATGCGTGGTATCCTTCGGCCATGGCACGGGTGACGACGAGGAAGCCGGTATGCCCAATCATCTGATGATCCGGGCGGACAGCCAAACCTTGGGCCTTCCAGCTGCGTTCCAGTGTTTCCTGGATGTCCGGCTCGGTCCACACCCCCGTCTGCCGCAGGGACTCGGCCATACGACTCAACTGCGTGGTCGTGGTGACGTAGGCGACAAGCACCCCACCGGGGGCGATGACACGATACGCCTGTTCCAGACGATTCCACGGATCAAGCATGTCGAGCACGATTCTGTCGAAGGCATGCTCCGGCAGTTCACGTGCGACACTGTCAAAATCCCCAATGCGCAAATCCCACCATCCAGGACGCTCACCGAAATACACGGTGGCGTTCCCGAGGGCGACCTTCGCGAATTCCGGCCTCATTTCGATGGTGGTCAACGACCCTTCACACCCCACGGCATCCAGCAGGTTCAGACTCATGGCCCCGGACCCCGCACCGGACTCCAGAACCCTCATGCCTCGCCTGATGTCTCCCAACTGGATGACCTGCGCGATGTCTTTCGGATACATAATCTGCGCGCCCCTAGGCATGGACAGCACATAATCGGCCAGACGCGGACGCATCACCGCGTACTCCCACCCGCCGATCGCGCGCGCGGACTTCCATGGTTTGCCTTCATCACGCTCGGGATGCTGTTGGTTGATCTGTGCCTCACGTTTCGCTCTGACAGTCGTGACCACAATCCCCTCGGTTCGCCCAATGATCTGGTCATGCATGATCAAGCCGTGTTCGGTTTGGGTCGTACCGCCTACGGTCAGCTGGTCGGTGATCCGCTTGCCTTTCCGGTCGGTGAATTGCACCTTCTCGCCGGCCTGCAACACTCCTCGGTTCGGCATACTGTCCTTTCCCCGCGTACTACGCGCTGTTCGTTACTTTGTGTCTATGCTATCGCCGTCGGCGAAGTCCCGTCGGCGTACCCGCTTCCCCGTTTGAACGAGTCATCGTTTCCAGTCATCATCGCCCATCATCGTCTCCACGCGAACCAGCTCTGGCCGGATGGCGAATCCGATGCAGCATCAGATGGCGTAGGCACCCCACCTGTCGTGCTCATGGGTGACGTTGAGCTGCAAACCGAATATGCCGCTGAGCCGTTCAGAGGTAAATCCGCGCTCAAGATCGCCTGCGTAGACGATGGTGCCCGGTTGCGGGTCTCCCCCGGCGACATTGGTTTCGTAAGCGTCTGCCTCGGAGCCTTCAAGCCTGCCCATAATCGCGACATGGTCAAACCCTTGGGGGATTTCTTCCAGCCGATGCGTCACAAGCACCACGGTCCGGTCTCTGTCTTCCCTGCCGATTCTGGCGAGCGCGCGAAGCGCGATTTCACGACCACCCAAATCAAGACCTGTTGTCGGCTCGTCGAGAATCAGCAGCTGAGGATCAGCCATCAGCGCACGGCAGATGAGTACACGTGTGCGTTCCCCCTCAGACAGGCGATACATTTGCTTGCCCTCGAGATAGGAGATATTGAATTCGGCCATCAGCTGCCGCGCTTGTTGATACTCCTCGGGAGTATACGTATCACGCCAACGGCCCAAGGTGGCCGTGAGCGCGGTGACGACTGCGTCCAATGGGTCCTCCTGCGGGGGCAGTTCCCTGGCGAGCGACGCGGAGCTCAATCCAATCAGGGGGCGATATGAGAATACATCGACTTTGCCAAGCCTGTTGCCGAGAATGTCAACCGTTCCCTCCGAGGGGAATCCTCTGGTGCTCATCATGTTGACGAGCGTGGATTTTCCGATGCCGTTCGGGCCAAACAACACCCATTTCTCCCCTCGAGCGATGGTCAGGTTCACATCAGTGAGGATCACCCTGCCTCGCCTGCGGAATTCGACACCGGACAGCTTGATCGCCGGGGTCTCGCTCCCGGTGGGATTGAGATCATGTCCGCGCACAGCATCACGACCGGACGATTCGCGCCTGCCGTGCCCCGGTGTCGCTCCTGTTAGTGTAGGTTCAGTCCCGCTCATTTCAAGCCTTCCTTTTGTTTGTACGTTTAGTGTTTGCGCTGAGGTCGGTATTGAGCCATCCGATATCTTCTCCGCGTTGTCCGTAATACTGCAGCCAGGCACACTCGGTGAACATATTCCGCCATGCAGCCCGCGGATGCAAAGCGGAATCTTCTTTCGAAGATACGCGATGAGCTGCGCTGCGCCGTCAGCATCAAGAGACCACGACCGCCGTGCCGCTCGCGGTGACCATCAGCATGTTCGAGCCTTCGCCCAGAGTCTCGTAGTCGATGTCAACGCCGACTACAGCGTTCGCGCCATACTGTTGGGCGCGTTGCGCCATCTCGTTGAGCGCCTGCTCGCGCGCTTTCATGAGTTCATCCTCGTACGACTGAGAACGGCCTCCGAAGAAGTTCCTGGCTCCGGCGAATATGTCTTTGACGACGTTGACGCCCGAGACGACTTCGCCAAAGACGATGGGCTTGTATTCGACGATGGCGTGGCCTTCGATGGTGGGGGTGGTGGTCAGGATCATCAGCTTGCCTTTCTCATGGTCATGGCTCTTGCACGTGGAATGTCGGTGTATGGCCATTCTATCCCGGCGACACGCCGAGAAAAATAACCGGATACCGTGTGCTGACACGACTTGGATAGACGCCCCGACGAGTACCATGGTGGATGACCAGACTGAAACGTTCATCGACGAAGTGGTTGAAAGGACCGGCCAAACATGAATTCACCAATGATCAGACCGATACTATACATGATTCTCGGCGCGTTGCTACTCATCAAACCGGATTCCAGTCTGCTGTTGGTGCAGCTCACGGGAGTTGCGCTGATTCTGTGCGCGGTATTTCTCGGCTATAGCGGTCTGAAAGCCCGCAAATCGGACGACGATACAACCGGCAACGAGTCAACGCTGACGCTGTTCTCGTGTGCGGTATGCGCTGTGGTCGGTATAGTATTCCTGATTTCGCCCGGCGTGTTCGTCTCATTGGTGTTTGTGGCGCTGGGCATCATCATCATGGTGTCCGCGGCATTGGATCTGGTGCCTGTCTTGCGAGAAGGCCGTGCCTCCCAGCAGCTTGGCATGGTCATCCTTGATATTGTCGCGCTCGTCGTCGGATTGGCCATCATGATTCATCCCGGAGGCGCGAACGACATGCTATGGCGGATCGTCGGATTGTTGTTGCTCATCAACGGCGTGCTGGGTCTGGTCGATATCATACGGAATCCGCGTCGTACTGTCGTGGATACGACAACGGCGGACAACAACAATCAGTAAGCGCGGCAGCAGCCGCGAGAGATAGTTCCGCCCCGAGCGTCGGCAAATCAATCTGCCAGCACCCGGGCGGAGCTACAATGCTGCATGCATTGCACATGCCCAGCCGATACCGCACTACAACAGGTGGATGAGCACCATATAGCACAGTGTTCCCCCGACCATCGGCGTCAGCATGTCACGTCTCCACGCGTATAATCCCGTGACGACCAGCAAGGAGATGAGTTCCGGCAAACCGTGTGAGCCACTGGTGACACTCACCTTCCTCAGGCAATAGACAATCAGCAGCCCGAACACCGCAGGCGCCAGCACTTTGCCCAGATACTTGACGATGGGCGGTATCGGACGGTTTTCCGAAAACACGAGATATGGGGTGAACCGTGTGGACACCGTACCCAGAATCACCACGAGTATCGTGATCAGCTGCTGTTGCCAAGTCATTGTTGTTCCTTAGGTTTCATGCCGCGTTCCAACGGACGGCGTATCGCGAGCAGCAGTACAAGAATGATGGCCATGGCGGGGATGATGAAGCGTTCCGGACCGAACACCAGCAACGCGGAGAGTGAGCCTACGACTCCGATGAGTTCGCAGACGTGGTTTGTCAATACGTGGCACAACGATGTGCCATCCTGGAACCATTGCTGCAGGAAAATCACCATGAACATCGCCGTCATCACGAAATCAAGACCGCTGATATCCACAGTGATGAGACTGCCGAACACCGCGCCTGCCGCTGATCCCACGACCCAGTACATCTGGTCGAGGAAGGAAACCCAGAAGTAGAACCATCCGCGGTCCACGTGCCGGTCGCGCGGAATGCGGGCGGAATAATTCACCGAGAACGTCTCATCGCTCGTCGTAAAAATGAGATACGACTTTTTCCAACCCATATTCCGGTATTTGCCAAGCATTGCGATCCCATAGAACAGGTGGCGCGCCCCGACCACCACAGCTGTCAGGAGCGCAGACAAAGGGTTGAACGACGATGACAGGATCCCCACGAGGAGGAATTCCATCGAACCGGTGTATATCACCAGTGCCGTAACGATGGGGAGCCAGAACGGGAATCCGTGAGTGGTCATCAACACCCCATACGTGATACCCAGGAACAGGTATCCGGTCAAGACAGGCAGCGTGTTTGGCCATGCCCACCGCAGGGCCGTTAGGATACGGTCGCGCCTTGATTCGGTTGAGGCGTGAGAGACGAATCCGGAAGCGGACGCAGAATCGCCGTCAATATCGTGTTCGACGATATGGTCGGTGACTTGGCCGGCAGTACGGCTGTCGGCACAATCAATATGACGGTCGGATGCAGCCAAACGGTCGGAAACACCGGAATCCACGCTTTCACGGTGCTCAACGCCGACCGGAGCAACGATTCTCTGGTCATCAGCTGCGGAACCGGCAACCGAGGAATGTGCCAATCCATCTGCGGTATTGGCGCCTTCTGGTTGTGCACCTCGGGCAGCATGAACGGTTGAATGCTCGCTCATACTCCTCCTTTCCCGGTTTCGGTACGGAACACATGGTGCCACCGGGGAGTTCCGCCCCGCAGTAAGTCGAAAGCCGTCTGACGGTCGGAACCCGTCAGACGGCCTCGTCTCGTTGGAGCTACTGATTGGCGTTATTTCTTACGCGGCACATAGATCTGATGATCAATCAGATCCTTGTAGTGCTCGACAATCGCCTGGCGCCGCGCCTTGAGGCTCGCCGTCAGCATACCATTCTGTTCGGTGAAGGTGTCCGGCAGGATTTCGAACTTCCTGATGGATTCAGCCCTTGATACCAGCTCGTTCGCCTTGTTGACCGCACGCTCGACCTCCGAGTAGATAATCGGATTGCGACTGGCTTCATCAAGGTTCTTGCATGGTTCGGCACCTTGGGATTCAAGCCACGCGTTGGCGTCGGCCAAATCAATCGTCACCAGTGCCGCGATGAACGGCTTGCGGTCACCGATCACCACACACTGATCGACAACAGGGGATGTCATGACGCTGGCTTCAACCTCGCCCGGAGACATGTTCTTGCCGCCTGCGGTAATGATGATATCTTTCTTGCGCCCGGTGACCTTGATGTACCCGTCTTCGCTGATATCTCCCAAATCGCCGGTATGCAGCCATCCGTCGACAATCTGGCTCTTGGTGATTTCGGGATGGTTATGGTAGCCGATGCAGACGGCCGGGCTCTTGATGCACAGCTCGTCATCATCGGCGACTGCGAAACTTACTCCTTGGAACGGCTTGCCCAATGTGCCGATACGATAGCCGACCGTCGGGTTGACGCAAGCAGGAGCGCAGGTCTCAGTCATACCGTAGCCTTCCAGCAGTGGCAGACCGACGCCGTTGAAGAAGTGCGCGATGGACCTGTCCAGAGGGGCGCCGCCACACACCGCGTATTCGCATTGTCCGCCGAAGACGTCCATGATCTGCTTGTATACGAGCTGGTTGTAGATGGCATGCTGAATCCGCAGAGAAACCGGAATGCTACCACTCTGCTGGGCACGGGACCATGCACGTGCGATATTGGTGGCACGAGCGAAAATCCGCCCTTTTGTGCCTTTGCCGGCTTTCTGGGAGGCGGCGTTGTAGATCTTCTCGAAGACTCGCGGTACAGCAAGGACGAAGGTCGGTTTGAACGCATGGAAATCAGCGAGCATCGACTTGAAATTGCTGGACAGACCGAGCGTCACATTCCCGGCGAAACACACATACTGCATGTATCTCGCGAAGACGTGGGCTAGCGGAAGGAATAGCCACAGACGACGACCGGGCTTGGTGACGACATCAGGCATGGTGATGGTGCCGGATATCACGATGAATACGAAATTTCTGTGGCTCAGTTCGATACCCTTTGGAGTACCGGTAGAACCGGACGTATAGACGATGGTCGCGAGATCGTCACCCTTGACAGCATGCGCACGTTCATAGAACTCTCGGTCGGACACGCCCTTGCCGAAAGTCTCAATGGCGTCGAGCGCATCAATCGCAATAACATAGACGTCTCCCAGCTCAGGGCATTCCTGCCGGACGGACTCGATTTTGTCACGCTGACCGTCATCTTCGGCGAAAGCCATGCGCACATGCGAATCGTTGAAAATCATGCGTACTTGTGCAGGAGAGTTGGTCTCGTATACCGGAACGGTGACTGCGCCAATGGACATGATGGCCAGATCAAGGGCAGTCCATTGCCATGATGTATGGGCGATGATGCCGACAGAATCGCCTGGCATGATGCCGCGTGCGATTAGTCCTTTGGCCAAGGCAACGACTTTGTCCTTGAATTCAAGTGCGGTGAAGTGCTGCCAGCTGCCGTCAGCGCCATGATACTCAATCAGCGTATCTTCCGGAGTCCGCTCGGCACGATCCTCAAGGATGGTGAAGATGCTGCGATCCGCATTGATCGGTGTGGTGAGTGGCTCAGTGTATTCCTTGATGATCTTGCTCGTCATGTATTCTCCCGTGGGACGAATCCCGTAGGCCTTGCAATCACATGATGATCACGAGGCCATGATGTATGGACATATCTATAAACAGTCTAATAGAAGGTGGCAATTTCAGTGACGCGTGTTGTTCTGCGTGTCACGCTGCTGGCGCATATCACCAGATTGTCAAACATTCTGTACAGTTTCTGTCCCCGGTATTCAAAGTTTGGTGCTTCTCGGACATATAGGAACCGGGGGTTTTGCTGATGATCCCTGCGGGTGTTGTGGCCGTGGGCGTGTCGTGGCATCGGATGTGTTTCCCGTGTCCTTGCCGGCCGCGGGGGGTGCAACCGGGCTTGCCGTGCGGGCCGGGGGTTTTTCAAATGCGTATGCCGGGGCATGCGCCGTATGCCGGAAGCGGGCGTCCGGCTGGCCCGGTGTGCCGGTAACGCGTCGTTGTGTATGCGCGGGCATGCGCGGGCCGGCGGATGCCAGGCGATTGTATCGTTGCCCGGTGCCTTCCGCCTGGGTTGTGTATGCCGCCGCATACGCGAAGGAATGGATCGCCTAAGGCGATAATCTTTGGTTCCCGTATGCCGTGCCTGTCGTGTGTGTGGTGCCTCACTTGCCGGTTCATGGTCGGGGTGTGTGATGGGGTTGTCCCGGCTTGGCCCGTTTGTTCCATGTGCGGGTGTGGGTGGTCGCCTGCGTGTGTGTCCGGGGTATGTGAAAAGGGAGGGGGCACGTGTGGTGTCCCCTCCCTTTCAAGGTTTGGGTGCGGCGGCGTGCTACTCTCCCACACCCTTCCGGGTGCAGTACCATCGCCGTGCCAGGTCTTAGCTTCCGGGTTCGGAATGGGTCCGGGCGTCTCCCCTGGGCCATGGCCGCCGCAAATCTTCAATTGTCATCCCACGGGCCATCACGCCCGTGGGGGCTGGTGTGGTGGGTTGGGGACCGGATAGTGGACGCGACTGAAGGATTGATCCATGTGACGTGCAGGGTGTCTCCC